>JBKPMC010000025.1:0-3342 GCA_046731955.1 Pseudomonadota bacterium
AGAACATCGGCCGCCCGGAATGGACGACCTGCCTTGAGAATATGACCAACGCCGGGGCGTCAGCAAGCATCTTTGGCATGGGGAATCGGCATGTCCCCATGCCGCCGGAACAGGGCGCGCGCGGCTGATCCGCTGATGGTCTTTACTCGGGCAGCCGCAATTGGGATAGGCTTCTGTCAACAGGGGGGCGCTCGACATGAAACTTCTTCTTCGCCGGAATTTCCTCAAACTCGCCGGCGCACTCATAGCTATGCCCGCCTTGCTGCGACTGGCGTCCGCGCTCGATTATCCGACGCGGCCGACGAAAATCGTCGCGGGCTTCGCCGCCGGCGGCGGCGTCGACATTACCGCGCGCCTGATCGGCCAGTGGCTGGCCGATCACCTCGGACAACCCTTCGTGATCGAGAACCGCACCGGCGCCGGCGGCAATATCGGCACCGAGGCGGTCGTGAACGCGGCGCCCGACGGCTACACGCTGCTGCTGGCAACCGTCCCGAATGCGGTGAACGCCTCGCTCTACGAAAAGCTCAACTTCAATTTCGTCCGCGATATCGCGCCGGTCGCCGGCGTCATTCGGGTGCCGATGGTGGTGCTGGTCCACCCCTCGGTGCCGGCGCAAACGCTGGCCGAATTCATCACTTACGCCAAAGCCAACCCCGGAAAGGTCAACATGGCCTCGGCCGGCAGCGGCAGCGCGCCGCACATGGCGGGCGAGTTGTTCAAGATGATGGCCGGCGTCGACATGGTCCACGTCCCCTATCGCGGCCAGGGGCCGGCGCTATCGGATTTGCTCGGCGGCCAGGTGCAGATTCTGTTCGCGGCCGCGCCGGGCACCGCCGAGTACGTCAAGACCGGCAAGCTGCGTGCGCTCGCGGTGACCACCGCCGCGCGGATGCCGGATCTCCCGGAGGTTCCGACGGTGGCGGATACCGTGGCGAATTATGAAGCCAGCCAGTGGTACGGCTTCGCCGCCCCGAAAAACACGCCGGCCGAGATCGTCGACAAGCTCAACAGGGAAATCAATGTAGCGATCGCCGATCCCGGCCTGAAGGCAAAGCTTGCCGCCATCGGCGGCGAACCGATGCCGGGCTCAGCGGCCGATTTCGGCAGACTGATCGCAGACGAAACCGAGAAGTGGGGCAAGGTGGTCCGCACCGGCGGCCTCAAGCCGGAGTAAGGCAGCCACCATTGCGGCTATGCCTTGCGCGCGAAGGCCACATATTGCGCACCGAACGGAAGCCAACCGAGGCTGGCTTCGAGCGGGCGCAGCCGGGCGAGGCCGCGCGGGAAAAACAGATTGTATTGAATGCGGGGCGCTGCCCATCCCGCGGCGCTCAATCGCTTCGCCAGACTGCGCGCAAAGATCAATCTGGCGTTCTCGTCGAACGGACACGTATTCACCGCATGAACGGTCAGCGGGTTGAGCGGATTGTGCTCGAAGATCGCGATCAGGCCACCGATACGCGTGATCCGATGCAGCTCCTTCAACCACGTCACATGCTCCTCGTGGGGGATGTGGTGGAACACGCAGGCCGAGAATGCGACATCGAACGCGCCGGCTTCGCAGGGGATGCGGCTGCCCTCGATCAGAACATAGGTGCCGTCTCCGGGATAACGCTGCTTGCCGAGCGTGAGGCTGCGATCCGAGACATCAGATGATGTCAGCGCCGCATCGGGAAAGTATTTTCGGAAGAACGGAATGGAATTGCCGATCCCGCTGCCGAAGTCGCAGATCCGCGACACGCCGATCTGCTCGCGTTCGACGATCGCCCGGAGCTGCCTGATCTTGTATTCGGCGAAATATTCCGGGCCCTCGCCGGTGACCGCAACGTTCTCACGATGCTGGTCGTAATAGGCGTCGGCGAAGCGATCGAATTCGGCCTTGTCCATATCAGCGATCCATCTACCCGAATGACGCCGGCCCGCCCTTGCCGCAAACAACGGCCGGTGCTGCATCGTGACGCAACGTTTAGATAGCGCCTAAACATTTGATTAATTCAGCCGCAGCGCGCTTCGACGAATCGTACGCCCGCGGCTCTAAAAATTGATGAACAATTAACCGGGCTTCATTGATTATCGCAGGCAGCACTTCGAACCGATTCATTGCCGGACAGGCCGCCAGACCCATGGAAATTCAGGACGGGACGCCACGCCCTGGCAAGATGTTTCTGTCCATCGTTGTACCCTGCTACAACGAAGAGGAAGGCCTGCGCGAATTCCACCATCATATGACGGCCGCGGCGCGTGCGCTGTGCGGCCATCGGTTCGAGCTGATCCTGATCGATGACGGCTCGACCGACGACACCTGGAAGCTGATCAACCAGCTCGCGGTGGAAGACCGCAACGTCGTAGCCGTACGGCTCTCCCGCAACCACGGACATCAACTGGCGCTGACCGCGGGGCTGTCGACGGTACGCGGCGACCTCGTGCTGGTCATCGATGCCGACCTGCAGGATCCGCCCGAACTGCTGACGCCGATGTACGAGATGATGGCGCGGGAAAGCGCCGACGTCGTCTATGGCCTGCGGCGCAGCCGCGCCGGCGAAACCCGCTTCAAGAAGAAATCGGCCGAGGCCTTCTATCGCCTGCTCGCGCGCATCACGCGGGTCCATATCCCGGTGGACACCGGCGATTTCCGGCTGATGAGCCGGCGCATTTCCGACCAGCTCGTGCAGATGCCGGAGCATGACCGCTTCATCCGCGGCATGGTGGCATGGCTCGGCTACAAGCAGGTCGCCTATGAATACGACCGCAAACCGCGTTACGCCGGCTCGACCAAATATCCGCTGGCGAAGATGATCAGCTTTGCGGGCGACGCGCTGATCAGCTTCTCGATGGTGCCGCTGCGGATCGCGACCTATGTCGGCGCGCTGCTGACCGCCGTTCTCACCTTTGTCGGCATTGGCGCGGTGATCAGCTGGATCCTGTCAGGCACCGTGCCCGGATGGACCAGTCTGACGCTACTGGTCGTCATGATCTCCTCGGTCCAGCTTCTCGTGCTGGGTCTGATCGGGGAATATATCGGCCGCATCTACATCCAGTCGAAGAACCGCCCGCTGTTCGTGATCTCGCATATTCACCGGCGTGGACGGCTGCCGCACAGCGCGGCCGACGGCGAGAGCGACATGGAAGCGACAGCGTTCAACACCCTGCTGGCCCAGTCGGGACCGAAGGCGCGCAGCCACGCCTACGACGAGGCCTCGTGATGAAAGCGATCCTGAGCCATCCTGCGCTCTATCAGGCCTACCAGAATGCCGGCGGCTTCTTCGGCGCCCGCGTCAAGGCGATCGCCGATTACCTGGCGCTGCGGCCGGGAATGCGGGTGATCGATATCGGATGCGG
>JBKPMC010000026.1:0-3128 GCA_046731955.1 Pseudomonadota bacterium
CCGATGCCGGGCCGTCAATTGTCGCGCAACGAGCGCGAAGAAATGTCAGCCGTCATGATGGTGCGAACTGACCGGCTCGACATCGATCCGCACGCCTGGACGCCTTCTCATCTCGCGGTGATCCGCGCCGCCGCACTGGAGCCCACCGTGCAGCGCATCTTCGTCAATGCCGCGATCAAGAAGGCGCTGTGTCGCGAGGCCAAAGGTGATCGCTACTGGCTCCACAAGGTGCGGCCGATGTACGGCCACGACTATCACTTCCACATCCGCATCAAATGCCCGCCCGGCGCCGGCGAATGCGACAGCCAGCCCGATCCGAACGAGGGCGAAGGCTGCAGCACCGGCGATCTCGCCTACTGGTTCAGCGATGCGGTGCTGCATCCGAAACCGCCCAAGGTGCCGCCGAAGCCGAAACCGCCGATGACGATGGCGTCGCTGCCGCCTGCCTGCAAGGCGGTGCTGAACGCACCGGATACGAAGCCGTAGCGCCAGAACGGTATTTTCATTCGGCGGCGGGATGGGCTAGTATAGCGGACATCGCGCCGTAAGCGCGATCATGCCACGGATCAGGGCTTCTGATCCCCCCATCCCCGATTTGTCGATGCGAGCCGTCGTACATGCGCGGGATAATTTTGCGAAGGATTCATTATGCGCATCAGTGCACGTAACCAGATCAAGGGCACCGTCGTCGAAGTCAAGAAGGGCGCGACCACCTCGCATGTCCGCGTCGACATCGGCAACGGTCAGATCATCACCTCGTCGATCACCAATGAAGCGGTCGATGAGCTCGGCATCAAGGCCGGTGGCAAAGCCACCGTGGTGGTGAAAGCCTCTGACGTCATGATAGCGGTGGACTGACATGCGCATTTCATTGTTCGTCGCGTTGCTGTTGCTGGGGGCTGCGCCTGCATGGGCGGCCGAAGAACCGAGCGGCTGCGACAAGTTCAAATGGCCGATCGAGCGTGAGCGCGCAGCGCTGACCGCACCCGATCGCGCCAAGCTGGCGTCGGGCAGTGAACTTGCGGCTTTGCCGTCATCCGGCGTGACGCTTGCTCTGGTCACGCCGGCCGACGCCAAACTGCCGACGCCGCCGGAGCGCGTGCCCAAGGAAGGCACCTTTGCCGGCTTCGCCACCATCAAGGCTGCGCCCAAAGCAGGCCTGTACACGGTCAGCCTGTCCTCGGGCGGCTGGCTCGACGTGGTGCAGGACGGTCATTTCCTGAAGCCCAAGGCCTTTAGCGGGGCCACCGATTGCGACGGCATCCGCAAGACCGTTAAATTTGAGCTTTCGGCCGCGCCGTTTGTGGTGCAGGTCAGCGGGACCAAGGAAGATTCGATCTCGATTGCGATCCTGCCGGCCGAATAGGCCTCGGGTAGACAAACGGTCACCTTTACCCGGCCCGCCAGCCTGTTATGTTTGCGGTGCGATATCCCGACCGGCCGTAAGCCTATCGGGATTGCCGGAACAGCGCTTCCGCCGGTCGCATTCCTGACCCAACCAACGCCTGATTTGCGCGTGAAATCCGCGCTGCAAACACGCACGGAGCGCACTCATGTATCGTTTTGCCGGAATTTTTTCTGCTTTTGTCATTCTGTTCGGCGCAGCCCACTCACCCGCCGCCGCACAGGACAAGACCGTCACGGTCTTCGCCGCGGCCTCGATGAAGAACGCGCTCGACGACATCGACGCCGCCTATACCGCCAAGACGGGCGTCAAGGTCACCGTGAGCTATGCCGCAAGCTCGGCATTGGCAAAACAGATCGAACAGGGTGCGCCGGCTGACGTGTTCATCTCCGCCGACACCGACTGGATGGATTACGCGATCGGCAAAAAGAACATCAATGAGCCGACCCGGGTCAATCTGCTCGGCAACAGCATCGTGCTGATCGCGCCGAAGGATTCCAAGATCGACAACGTCAACATCGGCGCCGGTTTCGACCTCGCCAAGCTTGCCGGCGACGGCAAGATCGCCACCGGCGACGTCAAGTCCGTGCCGGTCGGCAAGTATGCGAAGGCGGCGCTGGAGAAGCTCGGTTCATGGCAGGCCGCCGAGCCGAAATTTGCGATGGCCGAAAGCGTGCGCGCCGCGCTGACGCTGGTGGCGCGTGGTGAAGCGGCACTCGGCATCGTTTACTCCACCGACGCCAAGGTTGAACCGGGCGTCAAGGTGGTCGGCACCTTCCCGGCCGATTCCCACCCGGCGATTATCTATCCCGTCGCGGCGACCACGACCGCAAAACCGGAGACGACGGACTATCTCGCCTTCCTGCGCTCGACGGCGGCGAAGAACATCCTCGAGAAATACGGCTTCAAGTTTCTCGTCAGCCCATCGACCTGATGTTCGAGATATCACCGGCCGAATGGACGGCCATCCTGCTGTCGCTGCGGGTGGCCGTCATTGCAACGCTGGTGGCAACGCCGTTCGGTATCGCGCTGGCATGGCTGCTGGCGCGGTATGAATTCTGGGGCAAATCCATCCTCGATGCCCTGGTCCATCTGCCGTTGGTGCTGCCGCCAGTCGTCACCGGATATCTATTGCTGCTGACCTTCGGCCGCCGCGGCCTGGTCGGCGCATGGCTCGCCGATAACCTCGGCATCGTGTTCGCGTTTCGCTGGACCGGTGCCGCGCTCGCCTGCGGCGTGATGTCGTTTCCATTGCTGGTGAGGCCGATCCGGCTCTCGATCGAGGCGATCGACCGCCGGCTGGAGCAGGCCTCGAGCACGCTTGGCGCCGCTCCCTGGCAGGTGTTTGCGACCGTGACCCTGCCGCTGGCGCTGCCGGGCATACTGGCCGGCATGGTGCTCGGCTTTGCCAAGGCAATCGGCGAGTTCGGCGCCACCATCACCTTCGTCTCCAACATTCCCGGCGAAACCCAGACCATTTCGTCCGCGATCTATTCGCTGATCCAGACCCCCGATGGCGACACCGCGGCGGCGCGGCTGGTGCTGATCTCCATCGTGATCGCGATGGGCGCGCTCATCGCGTCCGAATGGTTCGCGCGGCGCGCCACCAAGCGCCTGCACGGGAACTGACCATGTTGCGGGTCGACGTCAGCAAACAGCTCGGCGAATTCTCGCTTGAAGCCGCGTTCGAAAGCCAGGGCCGCGTCACCGGCCTGTTCGGCGC
>JBKPMC010000027.1:0-4334 GCA_046731955.1 Pseudomonadota bacterium
CCGGCAGGACGATGCGCGAGGCGGACGTGAAGACGCGCAGCGGCGCATTGCTCGGATTGAAGAAGCCGTGACCGACACGATCCGCCATGTCACGATCAGCGGGCGGGTACAGGGCGTCGGCTATCGCTACTTTGTCGAACACGAGGCGCGGTCGCGTGATCTCGAAGGCTGGGTGCGCAATCGCCGCGACGGCAGCGTCGAGGCGGTGTTTGCCGGCCCCGCGGGAGCCGTTGCAACCATGATCGCGGCCTGCCGCCGAGGGCCGTCATCGGCGCGGGTCGACGCGCTACGGGACGAAGCCGCCAATCCCGACATGCTGAAGCTGCGGGAGGCAGGCGAGCGGTTCTCGGTGCTGCCGACGATCTGACGCCCTGACAAGGCTGAGACGCCCCCACGAGGTGACTGAATGAAGCCGCAACACCCTGGACGCGATTGGAGACGAATCCATCATTCCCCGATCTTCTGGGTCGGGGTCGTGATGTGCCTGGCCGCGATCACGATCTATGTGCTGTCCGATGACCTCTCGTGGCGGCCCGGCGCGCTAGGACCAGCGAGGCGTTAGGGCGAGTACTAATTCGAGATGATGCCCTGACCCAGTTGTCGGCTTTGCACCCGATAGCGGAAGTGGCTATTGCGCTTGTTGGACGCGCGCCGTCCTTTCGACTGATGTCGATAGCTTTTGGCGGCTTTGCGACAGTTTCTTATTTCCGTAAGGCGTCCGTCGCCCTACACTCCTATCCCATTCCGAGGGTGTCCGATGCTTTCGCTTCCCCGCGATCAACATTCTCGTGTTCTCGCTGCCGCGCTGCCGCGCGCCGAGTCCGAAGCGTTTCTGCTCACCCGCGACCACGCTGTCGCGACGCTCACCGCCGCCGACTTGCGCACGGCGATCCGCAACGGCCGCACGCTGCTGGCTCGCATGCCGCTGCGCTCGCGGCGGACACCGCCCCAGAAGGCTGCTGGTGAGGCGATTGTTCATCTGACGGCCGATGCCACGTGGCGATTTTTCCGCCGCCATGCCGTGTCGATGTACCACGAACTCACGCGCGAAGGCGCGCGGTCCATCCGCGTCGATGAGCTTCTTTGGGAGGCCGCGTCGCGCTGGCCTGACATTCTGCCTACTCAGGCCGAACTCGTCGCCGAGAGCGGTCGCATGCAAGCCGATAAGGACGGCCTCGAAATTCATCAGGGCCTGTTCGTTAGCCAGATCATGGCCAATCCGCAGGCAGGGCATCACTTGATACGCTCTATGCTGCGCCCCCGGACTGAATCACTTGAGCTGTTGCCGCAGTTCGTTGAGAGGGGCTACGCCGATCTGGGGACTGCTCGCATCGAGGTACGAGGCGGCGCGAGCCATGTAACCATCCATAACGAACGGTATCTCAACTCTGAAGACGACACTGTGGTAGGTCCACTGGAGATCGCGACGGATCTCGCGTTACTGCATCCGGAAGTTAAGATCGGCGTCCTGCGTGGGAGCGTGGTGGACCATCCCAAGTACCAAGGTCAGCGTGTGTTTTGCTCGGGGATCAACCTGACGCGCATGTACCAAGGGAAGCAGAGTTATCTGTCGTTCTTGTTTCGCAATATGGGGCTGCACAGCAAGCTGTACCGGGGAGTGCTGGTCGAGCACGAACCCGACTGCCTGCATGCGCCGCTCGACGAACCAGAACGCACACTGGAAAAGCTATGGATCGCTGTGGTCGATAAATTCGCCATCGGCGGAGGTTGTCAACTTTTACTCGTTGCAGATTATGTGATCGCCGAAACCGGCTCTTACTTCAGCCTGCCCGCGCGCAAAGAAGGCTTTTTGCCTGGCACCTCGAATATGCGGTTGCCGCGACTTCTCGGCGAACGATTGGCGCGCGAGGCGCTTCTATTCGACCGTACGTTTCTCGCCGACACGCCGGAGGGCCGCCTCATTGCCAATGAAGTGGTGCCGTCGGACAAAATGGATTTTGCGGTCTCGCGCTGCGTGGAAAGTGCGATCGGATCGGGAATGATCAGCCCTGGCGCCAACCGCAAGGCAATCCGCCAACAAACCGAGCCACTGGAAGCTTTCCGTAGATATCTGACAACATACGCATTCGAGCAGGTGTTCTGTCATCTTAGCGACCAGCTTATCGTCAACCTTGAGAAGCACTGGAACGCCAAACATCGGAAACTGTAGCGCCGCGCTTCCTGTTGTCCGTTCCGGGTCTTGAGCAGCCATGCGCGGTCCTGGCCTTCGAGGTCCGTTTACAGCGGATACCGGCTACGCTGCCAATACTTTTCAGTCGGCTGATCAGTAAACGCCTAGAAGAAGCCCGGGCTCAGATCGAGGCCGTAGGTCAGCATCAACAGGGAAACGAACAGGCCGGCCGCCCCGAGAAGCACGATCTGTTTGAGAATCTCGATCTCGTTGACGGTAGTAATGGCGCGCGAAAACGCCCGTGCGATAGTAGTCATCCGTGACCTCCATGCGTCGGCGCACGTGCAACGGATAGCGCGGAAGGCTTTGCATGAATGTGAGCTGGCTCACCAGTTGGCTAAATGATCGCCGGACTTCTTGACGTGAAACCGGATCAAGTCCGGGGTGGGTTTCACTGGAAAACGCTCTAAGACGTCCGTTCACCCGGCGCGAACTCGCCGTCGTGCTGAATCGAGGCGCTCTCGACATATCGCAGGTCGAGGGAGGAATACACGATGCTGCGATTGCGGCCGAGACGCTTGGCTTCGTAGAGCGCGGTGTCGGCTTCCCCCACCAGCGCGGCCTCGTCGAGCGTCGAACGGGTTCTGGCGGCAACGCCCACGCTGATGGTGATGTATCCGCGGCTGGAGGCCGTGTTCGGAATGCCCAGCGCCCGAATCGTCAACCGAATGCTCTCGGCGAGCTTCAGGGCGGCGTTTTCCGAAGTGTTCGGCAACACGACGGCGAATTCCTCGCCGCCGTAGCGCGAGGCCAGGCCTGACGTATTGGCGGTCGCATCGCCGATGGCTTTCGCAACCGCCTGCAGGCAACGGTCGCCGGCCTGGTGTCCGTAGGTGTCGTTGTAGCCCTTGAAATTGTCGATATCGAGCAGCAGCACCGAAATCTCGTCGCTGGCTTCGTATTCGCGCCGCAGGAAGCCGTCGAAGGTGCGCCGGTTGGTCAGCCCGGTCAGTCCGTCGGTCGCCGCGAGCTGGGTGAGGCGGCGGTTGAGCTGGGTCAGCTCGTCCTCCATCCGCTTGCGCTCGGTCACATCGCGGATGACGCAGAGAAACTCCGTCCGAGCGGGTTCGCTCGGTTCCGACGCCAGCTTGAACTTGCTTTCCACCCATGCGAGCGTCCCGTCGCCGCGATAGTGTCGAAACACGACGGTGCTGACGCCGTCGACTCCATCGAGCCGCATGGTCGCCGATTTGACGCTTTCCCTGTCGTCGGGATGCACCAGGTCAAAGCATGATTTGCCGACAATATCCGCTGGGCGCAATCCCAGCACCGGTTCGGCCGACCGCGAAACATAACGCAACAGGCCGCGGGCATCGATCAGGATGATGATGTCGGCGATGTTGTCTGCGAGCAGGCGGTAATGAGCCTCGCTCTGGCGCAATGCACGCACAGTCCTTGTGCGGGAGCGGAGTTGCAGGGAGAGTAGCGCGGCCAGCAGAACGATCATGCACAGCAGCACGCCGGCAACGATGGCGTCGGTCCGTAGCGTTCTCCGCCAATCCGCCAGCAGCCAGTCTTCCGACATCGCCAGGGTGACGACCGTCGGATAATGCGGTGTTTGCTCGTAGCCGAAGTATTTCGCGATACCGTCGAAGGGGGAGATGATCCTGTAGTACCCGACGGAACTGAGCTTCAGGTATCGCGAAAACAGGTCGGTCCCGGCAAGATTCGTGCTCCTGTCCGAGAACGGCCAGCGGATCAGGACGGCGCCGTCGTCCCGTAACAGGCTGATGCTGCCGTCGGGACCGAGCTGGAAGGTCTTGTAGAAGCGATTGAAGTAGTCGCTGTCGATCGCGGCGGTGAGGACGCCGGCGAAGCTGCCGTCCTGCTTGTCGATGCGTTTCGACAGGATGATCGTGGACCGTCCGGTCAAGCGCGATTGCAGGGGTTCGTTGATGCGCAGTGCGCTTCCTGGTTTGTCACGATGATAGATGAAGTAGCCTCGGTCGGAGTTGTTGTGCCGCGGCGTTTCCGGCAATGACGAATATCGCCATTTGCCGTCGACATCGAGCACGCCGATCTCGCGAAGCTGAGGTAGCGAACTGACCGTCTCTGCCAGGTAAGGGTTGAACCGCTCCGGCAACGGATCCCGATACTTCAGCAAATCGACCATTCCGGCCATCGCGATATCGGCCGATTGGAT
>JBKPMC010000028.1:0-37077 GCA_046731955.1 Pseudomonadota bacterium
ATATTCGCCCTTCGCCTATACGGTGGGCATCCCGGAAATCACCAAGCAGGCGATGGCGCTCGTCGCCACGACCATGCGCGGATTGGAAATCTATGCCGCGATCGGTCTGATCTATTTTGCCATCTACCGCCTGCTGCTGGGCGCCGTTCGGTTGATCGAGAGGCGATACAGCATCGCTGGTTTCGCGCAGGAGTGAGAGGCACGAAGATGGCCCTTCTCGAAGTCAGGAGCCTGGTGAAATCCTACGGCGACAGGAGGGTGCTCGACGGCGTCAGCTTCGACCTCGAGGAAGGCGAGGCCAAAGTCATCATGGGGCCGTCCGGCTGCGGCAAGTCGACCTTGCTGCGTTGCCTCAACCTGCTCATCGAACCAACATCGGGAGCCATCCTGTTCGACGGAGAGGATGTCACCCGTCCGGGTGTCGACGTTCGGGCGCTGCGCAGCCGGATCGGCTTCGTTTTCCAGAATTTCGCGCTGTACCGCCACATGTCGGTGCTGGACAATGTGACGCTTGCCCTGCGCCGGTTGAAGAAGGTCCCCAAGCGCGAGGCGGACGAACGTGCGTTGCACGAGCTCGATCGCATGGAAATGGCCGAAAAACGGGATGCCTATCCGGCGGCGCTTTCCGGAGGACAGAGCCAACGGGTCGCGATCGCGCGCGCGCTTGCAATGGATCCGAAGGTTCTGTTCTTCGATGAGCCGACCTCCGCGTTGGATCCGATCATGGTCCGCGAGGTGGTGACGCTGATCAATCGCCTCTATCTCGACAATGTCACCATCCTCTGCGTCACCCACGACCTGTCTCTTGCAAGATACATTTCCGATCGGATCGTGTTTCTCGATCGCGGCAGGGTCTACGCCGAGGATCTCGTCGAAAACCTGCTCGATCGGGAATCCGACCCGATCATCGACGAATTCTTTGGCGGTGAAGGTTGGATGTGACCGACGCCTACCCCTTCTTCGCCGACCTGATCAGTTACTGGCCCCAGATCGTGAAGGGCCTGCGGGATACGATCCTGCTGTCCATCACGATCACGGCGACGGGCCTGATTGGTGGGATCGTGGTTTTCGGCCTTGCGCTCAGCCCAAGCAAGCTCGTCCGCTTCGTCACTCAAAGCTACATATCCTTGTTCATCGGGACGCCGCTGATCGTCTTCCTGTTCCTCCTGTACTACGGCCTTCCCAATCTGGGCGTGACGCTGTCGCCGTTCGTGATCGCCGTATTCGGCTTCACGTTCAACGTATCGGCATACAACGCGCGCTACCTGACGATCGCGTACAGGGGACTCGACCAGGCCGAACTGGAATCCGCGCGCGCGCAGGGCTTCTCTCGTTTCCAGGTTTTTCGCCTGATCACGGCAACGCAGTCGCTCCGGATGTCGGTTCCGTCCCTGACCAACCAGGCAATTCAGAACCTCAAGGACAGCTCGATCGTATTCCTGATCCAGTACATCGAATTCTTCGCGCAGATGCAGGAAGTCGCGTCGCGAACGTTCCTGTTCTTCAAGACCTATCTTTTCACGGCATTCGTCTATCTATTGCTGGTTTCGGTCGTCGTCCTCGCCGCGCGGCGGCTGGAGCGCAGGCTCGCCATTCCCGGCATGGGATGACATCGCGACCAAAACCTCGGGCGTCCGGCGAGAATATCAGGGATCGCCCGTTTTCGGATCATCCAATAGAACGGTCATCAGCCCGAAATCTTGAAGAGGCGACCGCGCGCGAGCGGGACGGTCGGGGCAAGCTAGTGTCCGCTTTGGGCCGAAGGCAGACATAAGGGGTCCGAGGGTCGACCTCAGCGGCAAACGATCAACGGCCATTGCCGACTGGGCCGGAGAACGGATGTCGCCTTGGCGTGCAGGTCAAATGCGATTGCGCGTCCGACCAGCCTTCCATAGCATGCAATCAAGGTTCGCTAGACGGGGGGCCGCATGATTCTCAGACGCGTAGTCGAGCATGCCAAAACCCAGAACTGGTTCGCGGTGACGCTCGACTTCTTCATCGTCGTCATGGGCGTCTTTGTCGGCATCGAAGTCGCTAATTGGAACCAGGCCCGGCAGGACCGCCAGGAAGAGCGGCGCTATTATGGCCAACTGCTGATCGATTTGCGGGCCGATTTGGAAACGTTTTCGCAGGCCGAAAAGCGGGCGGATATGAACGACGAGGCCGCTCAGCTAGTGATCGACCGGCTCGGCGGTAAAGACCCACCTCACGCTTCTCCGGGTCGAATGGCGACTGCCGTTCACCATGCCGGATTCATCTATATCCCCTACGCGTCACGCGGCACCTATAATGAGCTCGTCAGCACGGGAAACCTGGGCTTGCTGCGCAATCTCAAGCTCAAGTCCGAGATCGCAAACTATTACGGGACCTTCGACAGGGAGCGCCAATGGGATGGGCTGCTGCGTGACCAGCAGAGCGACTATTGGGCGGAGACCGCCGGCGTCTTGCCACGTCCTGTACTCCGAGCAGCGGTCCGCGGGACCGAGCCCACATTATCTCTCAGTGAGGATCGGGCTATCTGGCAGGCTGCCCGCTCGCATCCGCGCTTATCGAGCATGTTGATCGGTATGGCCGCGCACCAGGAGCGCGTCCGCCGGGACAGTGAGAGTCAGGCCGCTCTCGCCAAAGAGCTGATCGCGCATATCGAACAGCATCTGAAGGACGGCGGTTAGCTTCAGGCCGTCACGTCGTCGAGTTCCCGTCCGCTAGCGGCTTTCTTATGTCTGCTTTGGGTCGAAAGCAGAAACTACGCCAATGTCCGCAATGGGTGGAAAGCGGACATGAGCCTAACGCTCGGCGCGGTCTTTCTTGATTGACCAGATGACCGCGAACCGCAGTGCAAGCAGCGGCACCAACGCATACAATACCCAAGCCACCAGCCGCCCGGCCATGTCCGGAACTGGCGCTCTCTCCCAGCCCGCGATGTAGTAGCCGCCAAGGCTAATCAGAACCGCTAGAACAAGCGCGACACTAACAGCAACCAGAACGCCATAGACCGAATACAGTACCTTGGAGCGCGTGCTGAGGCCTCTAAGGTTCACTGCGGCTCCCTGCCTTTTGCTGCGTTAGACTGCCGGATTGGTCGAATTTCCGCAATGGGTCGAAAGAAGACATTAGCGACAACCGAGATTTCGCTGTCCTACACGGCGTCGGCTGTGATTGGGTTCGGCTCATTGAGTCCGCGCCTTATTCCTGCCCAGGCAAATCCTTGGCGAATTCATGCTCGTCACTGCGAACATTGGGACCATTCGGACGCGCTCGACGGCGGCGGGGCTTTAAGAATAGCCGCGCTTGGATTAGCTCGGCATCAACGGAGTAGCCCATGTCCAGCTATGCAGACCGCCTGAAAGCCCTTCGCGAACAGCTCAAAGCCGACAAGCTCGACGGCTTCGTCGTCCCGCTCACCGACGAGCATATGAGCGAATATGTCGGGAGCTACGCCCAGCGGCTTGCCTGGCTCACGGGCTTCGAAGGCTCGGCTGGCTCGGCGGTGGTGCTGCCGGAGGAGGCCGCGATCTTCGTCGATGGCCGCTACACGCTGCAGGTCCGCCAGCAGGTCAGCCCGACCGAATGGAGCTACCAGTCGGTGCCCGAAACGAGCACCACCGACTGGCTGAAGGAGCATGCACCGGAGGACGCGCGGATTGGCTACGACCCGTGGCTGCACACGCGTGACTGGGTGAAGAAGGCGAAGGAAGCGCTCGCAGGCCGCGGCGCCGAGCTGGTTCCCGTCGAGCGCAACCCGATCGACGAGATCTGGACCGACCGTCCTGAAGCATCGAAGGCCAGGCTTGTCGTGCAGCCCGACGAATATGCGGGCAAATCAGCGGCCGAGAAGCGCACCGAGATCGGCGACTGGCTGCACAAGCAGCACGCCGACGCCGCAGTGCTTTCCGCTTTGGATTCGATCGCCTGGGCGTTCAACATCCGCGGCCAGGACGTCAGCCACACTCCGGTCGCGCTCGCCTATGCGCTGGTTCATGCCGACGGCACCGCCGACCTGTTTGTCGCCTCGGAGAAGATTGGCCCGGACGTTCGCCAGCATCTCGGCAACGGCGTCCGCCTGCACGAGCGGTCCGAGTTCGAGAGCGCGCTCGGTGAGCTAAAGGGCAAGACGGTGGTCGTGGACCCCGAACGGGCAGTCGCTGCGATCTTCGAGGCGCTGGAAGGCGCAGGCGCCAAGGTCCTGTCGATGCGCGACCCGGTCGTTCTTCCCAAGGCGATCAAGAACCCGGCCGAGATTGCCGGGCAGAAAACGGCACAGGAACGCGACGGCGCGGTGATCGCGCGTTTCCTCCACTGGGTCGACGAGGAAGCTCCCTCGGGCGAAGTCGACGAGCTACGCGCGTCGGACAAGCTCGAATCGCTTCGCCGCGAGAATCCCGAGCTGCGCGACCTGTCGTTCGACAGCATCTCGGGCGCCGGACCGAACGGAGCGATCGTCCATTACCGCTCTAGCGAGAAGACCAACCGCAAGCTCGAGAAGGGGACGCTTTATTTGATCGATTCCGGCGGGCAGTATGTGGACGGCACGACCGACATCACGCGGACGGTGCCGATCGGCGAGCCGACCGCGGAGATGCTCGACCGGTTCACCCGGGTGCTCAAGGGCCATATTGCGATCGCGACCGCCCTCTTTCCCAAGGGCACGCGTGGAAGCCAGCTAGACAGTTTCGCCCGCCGGCCGCTGTGGGAAGCGGGGCTCGACTACGCCCATGGCACGGGCCACGGAGTCGGAAGCTTCCTGTCGGTCCATGAGGGGCCGCAGCGCATTTCACCGGTGGGAAGCTCGCAGAGCGGTGGCGATGAGCCGCTTCAGCCAGGCATGATCCTTTCTAACGAGCCGGGCTATTACAAGACCGGCGAGTACGGCATCCGGATCGAGAATCTGGTGCTCGTTGTGGAACGACGGGTCGACGGCGCCGAAAAGGAGATGCTTGGGTTCGAGACACTGACTTTCGCTCCGATCGACCGCCGGCTGATCGACACCGAAATGCTCGAGCCCGAGGAGTTGGTGTGGCTCAATTGCTATCACGCGCACGTCATGGCGCGCATCGGTCCCAGGCTGTCGGGGAGTGACCTCGAATGGCTGAAGAGGGCCTGCGCGCCGATCGAGCCGGCCTGATAAGCGACAAGCCGCGTTAGATTGCGGGCGGAAAGAAGAGTATGGCCCGCGGCGCACGTGTCAGGGAGGCCTACATGAGCCGCAAATATATCGATTGCCGCGAGTTCCCTAGCGAGTCCGGTTGCACGATCGCGATTTCAGCCGATAGCGAAGACGAAGTGGTCGAGGCGGCCGCGCAGCACGCGGTCAAGGTGCACGGCCATCAGGACAGTCCGGAACTGAGGGTGCAATTGAGGCAGGGCGTGAAAGAGGGCACGCCGGCCTAACGGGAGGCGATGGTGCTGCCGGTGAGGATTGAACTCACGACCTCAGCCTTACCAAGGATGCGCTCTACCACTGAGCTACGGCAGCACTTTTAAGCGGAGTGGCGCGCCTATGACGGCGGGCCGTGCGCGTCAACCCGGTTGCAGGGGACTGACGCTGACGGCATGTGGTTGCCATGGCGGCGAAAGAAAAGGAGCGGGAAGAGCGTCTCGCGGCGGCGCTCAGGGAAAATCTGAAGCGCCGGAAGAACCAGGCACGCGAAATCCGCCAGGACAAGCCCGACAAGTCCGATTGACGCCCCGCGTCACCACCGCCATTCGGCCAGCGCATGCGCTTCTTCTCGGACAATGCGTCGGCCGCGCACCCCAAGGTGATCGAGGCAATCGCCGCTTCGAACAGGATCGACACGGCCTATGACGGCGACGAGTGGAGCCAGCGGCTCGACGGTGCCTTCTCCGAGCTGTTCGAGAAAGAGGTGCGCGCCTTCTGGGTGACGACAGGCACCGCGGCCAATTGCCTCGCGCTCGCGGCCTTATGCCCGCCCCATCGCGGAATTATCTGCCACAGGGACGCGCACATCGAGGTCGACGAGGCGGGCGCACCGGGCTTCTTCACCGGCGGCGCCAAACTCATCCTGCTCGACGGCCCCGGCGCAAGGATCACGCCGGACGCAGTCGCTGGGGCGTGCGACGGTATCCGCAACGACGTCCATCAGGTCCAGCCGGCCGCGATCTCAATCACGAACGCTACCGAATATGGCCTAGTGTACCGAGCATCAGACGTCGCGGCGCTCGGCGAACTCGCCAAAATACGTGGCCTCGCCCTCCACATGGATGGTGCGCGCTTTGCCAATGCGCTCGCGACTACCGGAGAGAGCCCTGCCGACGTCACCTGGCGCGCAGGCGTCGATGCTTTGTCATTCGGCTTCGTCAAGAATGGCGGGCTCAATGCCGAGGCTCTGATCCTGTTCAGGACCGAGCTTGCCGACGAGATCGCGGTACGCCGCAAGCGTGCGGGTCATCTTCTGTCCAAGGGCCGGATGCTTGCTGCGCAGATCCTAGCCCTGCTCGAAGATGGATTGTGGCTCGATAATGCGCGAGCCGCGAATGCCGCAGCTCAAGCTCTAGCCAAGGCCGCGCCGGACCGCCTGGTCTATCCGGTGGAAGCTAACGAGCTGTTCCTGCGCGTTACCGACGACGAGGCGGCGAATCTCCGCGCCCAAGGCTTCGATTTCTATGAATGGGGTCCGGGCCAAGTCCGTTTCGTCACAAGCTGGGACCAGCAGTGCGAATCGGTCGAGCGCCTCGCAACGGCGATCGCCGCTCTGTGAGCGAGCACCACGCGTCCCACTTTCGGACCGTCACTCTCCCCTTCATCATCTTCACCGCGATCTGGGGCTCGACCTGGATCGTCATCCGCGGTCAGCTCGGGGTGGTGCCGCCGCAATGGTCGGTCGCTTACCGGTTCGTCATCGCGGCGGCCGCGATGGCGGCGGTCGCGCTGCTCAAGGGTCACAGCCTGCGGATCGGCCGCCGCGGCATCGCCGCAGCCGTCTTCCTCGGCTTCACGCAATTCTGCATCAATTTCAACGCCGTCTATCTTGCCGAACAGCACATCACGTCGGGCGTCGTCGCGACTATTTTCGCCTTGCTTCTGATTCCCAGCACGTTGCTGGCCTGGGCCTTCCTCGGCCACAAGCCGACCAACCGTTTCCTGTGGAGCTCGCTGGTCGCGATCACCGGAATCGCCCTGCTGTTCCTCCACGAGTTCCAGCAGCATTCGGCGCGTGCCGGCGAGATCGTGGCGGGCATTGGCCTCACCTTGGTCGGCATGGTCGGCGCGTCTGCCGCGAACGTCTTCCAGGCGCGCGACGAAATTCGCCGATTCCCTTTGTTCAGCCTGCTCGCCTGGTCGATGGCGGCGGGAGCGGTCATCGACGCCGTGATCGCCTTCGCGATGACGGGTCCACCTGTGATCGACATGCGCGCTGCTTACTGGCTTGGGCTGCTCTATCTTGCGATGCCCGCGTCGGTAGTGACCTTCAGCCTCTATTATCCGGTCGTGCGCAAGATCGGACCAGCAAAGGCGGCATATTCGAGCGTGCTCGTGCCGATCATCGCCATGGGCTTTTCCACCGCGCTCGAAGGCTATCGCTGGACGCCGCTCGCGGTGGCGGGAGCAGTGCTCGCGCTTGGCGGAATGGTCGGCGCGCTGAGCCGTCCGCGTGCCGTCGTTCCCGCGCCAGACGCAGCCTGACTTGTTCTGCTAGGTCTTGCGATCGGCGAGATATTGTTCCTTTGTGATCGCACGCACGCCGCTGACCGGGCAACGCTGCGTTCCCGAAGGATCGGGCACGATCAGCTCGGCGTCATAGCCTTCGCACACAAATGAACCGCCGCCCGTCGCCCGAATGCCGACACCCGTCGCGAAATTGATGAAGTTCGAACAGCCGCCTCCAAGGTCGAGCCGGAAATAGCGGTTCGCTCCGACCCGGACGTTCACATTGCCGTCCTTCGTCGCCTCGAAGCTGTTGACCTCGCTTGGGATGAAGCACTGGCGACCGCTCTGCGACTGGGCCGTCGGGGCGCCTCCGGGTTGCGCAGCGCAGCCCGTGAGCGCTGCGCCGAAGATTGCGATGACGAGAGTCGATCCGTTCATTGCCATCCTCCGTCAGCTCGCGCCCGTCGGTCGAGAAACCGCGCGGGCCAACGCGACCTCGTCGGGCGTCAGCCGCCGGATTCCGCTGACGTAGCAGCTGCGGTTCAACCCGGCCGGATCAGGCGCGATCAGGTAGGAGCCCTGGTCTTCGCAAAGCCAGTTCGAGTCTCTGGGCCTGATGGCGATTTGCATCAACCAGTCCATGCTCGGGCAGTCGCTGCTGAGGTGTAGCCCGAACCAGCGGTCGTGGCCGACCCTCACATTCACGAACCCGTCGGGGCCTGGGGTATAGCTGTCGACCTCGTTCGCCAGGAAGCATTGCGGAGCGCTTGATTGCCCAATGGCCTCGGATGTGCCGATCGATGGCGCTGCACAACCCACCACCGTAATGAAGCTGACGCATGCCAGGATTTTGATTGAATTGATCATCGCCTGCTCCTCCATGGGCCTTGGCGCATTTGCGACTCGAACGGGCGTTCCTCGTCTTCGGCAAAATGTAACATAATCTGGCGGCCACGATGAGCGCGCCCGTGCGTTGGGAGCACATGCCTTCCACCGTCATCCGTCGCTACGCTTACGACCAGTCTGCCGAGGAATTGTGGGTCGAGTTCGTCACCGGCCGCCGCTACGTCTATTCCGGAGTGCCTCCGCACGTCGCCGCGGCGCTCGGCTCTGCCTTCGCCAAGGGCGTCTATTTCAACACCCGCATCCGCGACCGCTTTCCGCACCGCGAGGTCGTGCACGAGGATCACGGCCAGGCAACCCATTCTTAAAGCCTGGCTGCGAGAAACGCTTGCATGATCCCGATGAAGCACAGCACGATTTTCAAGAGTCGCTGGATGGCGCTCCTATGGGCCGCCGGGATCCTTTGGCTGGCCCATGACGTGGCCGGCTCGGCTTCGCAGACTTCCAACACATCCAACAACGCGGAGCAGCAGACAGACCTGATGGGCGCGCCCGTTACTCCCGATGACGAAAAGAAGTTCGAGCAGGCGCTGAACGGCCTCTAGGCTGCCTTCCAGTCGATCCGCTCGACATGCCAGCGCCGCTGCTCCTCGGTGGAGCCGGGGACGTCATTGACCCGGCGCAGGATCACGTCTGCCGACCGCCGAAAGTCCACGGCGTTCTGGTCCTTGCCATAAAAAACCACGGGGACGGTCACGTAGATCGATCCGGCCGCGCCTTCGCTGTCGCCCGGCTTGCCGATCTCGATGTGCGCTTCAGGATAGCGTTTCAACTGAAGCGTGAATTGCGCTGCTGGGTCTGCGTTGCCCCAAAGTTTTTCGGCTTCGGCGAACCGGCGCCGCTCGATCAGGGCGCCGTAATGCTGCACCACCTGGCCGGCCGCCTCTGCGCTCTTCGGATCGATAGGGCCTATCGGTTCGGCAAGGGGCTCGCGGTCATCCGATTGAGCTCCATTGGTTGTTGCCGCTTGGGGGAGGGCCTCGGCGGAGGGCGCTGTCGATACATTGTTCTGGGGCTGCTCGGCCGTCCTGCCGCATGCACATAATGCCAGAGAAACCGCAGTCATCGTCGTGATCGTGGGCCTCATGCGCCAACCTCCTCGGGGAACCGCGTCGGCCACGGTTCGTTCGTTTCGCCGCTACAACAGGGAAGACAGGGAGAGTTTCCATGGCCGATGATCGCGACGAAAAGACGACCATCGTGGAAACTGGCGGTGGAGGCGGCGGAGGAGTGCTCGCGGTCGTCCTCCTGATCATTGTCGTGTTGGTGCTTTTGTTCTTGTTCCGTGGCCAGCTGGGCCTCGGCGGGAGCAAAACTACAGTCGAGGTTCCCGACAAGATCGACGTCAACGTTAACCAGAACTGACTTCGGTCGAGCGCGGGCGGGTTGCGAGTCCCCGTCCGGGCGCGGGCGCGGCTCCTCGGAGTCGCGCCCGTTTGAGTTTGTGGGGCGGACGCACTAACCGGCGCGCATGACCGACGCACTGCGCTACATGACGGGTTTCGGCGGCCATTTTGAGAGCGAGGCCGTCGAGGGCGCTCTCCCCAGGGGCCGCAATTCGCCGCAGCGTCCCGCGTTTGGCCTGTACACCGAGCAGCTGTCCGGCAGCTCCTTCACCTCGCCGCGGCACGAGAATCGCCGGTCTTGGCTGTACCGAATGCGGCCGACCGCGGATCACCGCCCTTTCAGCCGCTACGAGGGCGCGCCGATGTTCGCTCCCGGAGTCGTCCAGGAACCGGTCCCGCCCAATCGCCTCCGCTGGGATCCGCCCACCGACCTGCCAGAGGGCAAGGATTTTGTCGACGGCATGGTGACGATGCTGGCGAGCCGTCCCCCAACCGACCTCGCCGGAGTTGCCATTCACCTCTATCGCGCCAGCCGCTCGATGGAGCGGCGGCTATTCGCCGATGCCGACGGCGAGCTGCTGATCATCCCGCAGTCGGGAACGCTGCACATCGCAACCGAATTGGGGCGGATGGACGTCGCGCCGGGCTCGATCGGCTTGATCCCGCGTGGCGTGCGTTTCCGGGTGGACGTGGCGGAAGAATCGCGCGGCTATGTCGCAGAGAATCACGGCGCACTGTTCCGGCTCCCGGAGCTTGGCCCCCTCGGTTCGAATGGGCTTGCCAACGCACGGGACTTCGAAGTGCCGGTCGCCGCCTTCGAGGACGTCGATGGCGAACACGAGCTCGTCCAAAAATATATGCGCGCGCTGTGGACGACGACGCTCGATCACAGTCCGCTCGACGTCGTGGCGTGGCACGGCAATCTCGCACCGTGCCGCTACGACCTGTCGCGGTTCAACACGATCGGCACGGTGAGCTTCGACCATCCCGACCCCTCGATCTTCACCGTCCTCACCAGCCCGAGCGACACGCCGGGCCGCGCCAACGCCGATTTCGTGATCTTCCCGCCGCGCTGGATGGTCGCTGAGGACACGTTCCGTCCGCCCTGGTTCCACCGCAACATTATGAGCGAGGCCATGGGGCTGATCCAGGGCGCCTATGATGCCAAGGCCGAAGGCTTCGCGCCGGGTGGCCTGTCGCTGCACAACCTGATGAGCGGCCACGGGCCAGATCTCGAAAGCTGGCGCAAGGCGAGCGAGGCAGAGTTAAAGCCGGTGAAGATCACCGGAACGATGGCCTTCATGGTTGAGAGTTTTTGGCCGTATGTTCCCACGCGCTTCGCGATGGATCGAGCGCAGCCCGATTACGATCAGGCCTGGGCAGGCTTCCCCAAGGCGAAACTGCCGTGAGCCTCACTGATGAGAGCAACGATCCCAACCGCACGAGCTGGGTGACGGGGGCTAACGGCAGCGACTTTCCGATCCAGAACCTGCCGCTCGGAATTTTCTCCGAGGCGAAGGGCAGGCGCCGTCCGGGAGTAGCGATCGGTGACTATGTGCTCGATCTCGCGGGCATTGCCGACCTCCTCGACGAGGACTGGCGGGAGGACTTGTCGCAGCCGGTGCTCAACGCGTGGCTGGCGCGCGGCTCAGAGGCCCAGCGCGAGCTTCGCCTGCGCCTCTCCGAGTTGCTCTCGGACGAACGCTACCGCGACGATGTCGAGCCGCAACTGATCGGTCAGAGCGAGGTCCGGCTGCACGTCCCGTGCTTGATCGGCGATTACACCGATTTCTACGTCGGCATTCACCACGCGACAAATGTTGGCAAGCTGTTCCGTCCCGACAATCCGCTGCTACCCAACTACAAATATGTGCCGATCGGCTACCACGGCCGCGCGAGCTCGGTTCGCGCGTCGGGCGAGCCCCTGATCCGCCCAAACGGTCAGCGCAAGGCGACCGACGCGGACGAGCCGGAATATGGTCCGAGCGGCCGCCTCGATTATGAGCTGGAGCTTGGGATCTGGATCGGCCGCGGCAATGACTTGGGCTCACCAATCCCGGTCGCGGAAGCGGGCGATCATATCGCGGGCTATTGCATCTTGAACGACTGGTCGGCACGCGACCTTCAGGCCTGGGAGTACCAGCCGCTGGGCCCGTTTCTCGCCAAGAATTTCCTGACGAGCGTGTCACCTTGGATCGTGAGCGGCCAAGCGCTTGCGCCGTTCCGCAAAGCGATGCCGTCGCGGCGGTCCGACGATCCGGAGCCCCTCCCTTATCTCGACGATCCGGCGGATCGTGATCGCGGCGCGCTGGCGATCCAGCTCGAGGTGACGCTATCGACCGATCAGATGCGCGGCGCCGGCCTCGCGCCCCACATCCTGTCGCGTGGGTCAGCCGACGCGGCGATGTACTGGAGCGCAGCGCAAATCGTCGCGCACCACAGCTCGAACGGCTGCAACCTCCAGCCTGGCGACCTTATCGGGACGGGCACCTTGTCGACCGACAGCGACGGGGGCCTCGGCTCGCTGCTGGAGATCGGTCAGGGCGGCAAGCAGCCGCTCCAGCTTCCAACCGGCGAAACGCGCAGTTTCCTCGAAGACGGCGACGAGATCACGCTGCGCGCTTGGTGCGAGGCGGAGGGCGCCGTCCGAATCGGTTTCGGCGACTGCGTCGGTCGGATCGTGCCAGCCGCCTAGGCCAAGCCTAAGCTCTTCGCCATCAGCTGAGTCAGACCGTAGAGTCGGTCAAGCGCGGGCGTTTCAATGCCCAGATTGCGAGCAATCTCGCGCGGGGCGCCGACCAGCGCCTCTAGCTCGATCGGCCGCCCTGCCTCGACGTCCTGCAGCATCGAGGTCTTGAACGCCCCGAGCCGCGCCGTAACCGCCATCCGGTCCTCGCCGCTCTCGCTGATCGGGCAGCCGATCGCTGCACCGACGGCAGCGAGTTCGGCCATGCCCTCGAGCATCCAGGCGCAGCACTCGGGGTCGGCAAGTATTCTGTCCGCGCGCGCGCGCGTGAGCGCGGACAGCGGGTTGATCGTGGCATTGCCCCAAAGCTTGTACCAAATCGCGCGCCGCACATCGTCGCTGACTTCGCAGCGGATGCCGCTCTCCTCGAACAGGCCACACAGTCGCTGCACTCGCTCGCTGGCGCCCCCTTGAGGCTCGCCCAGGATCAACTTGTCAGCATGCTTCACTGCGATGCGGTTCGGCGTGGAGCGGCTGCACGAGGCGTGGACGACGCAGCCGACGACCTGCTCCATCCAAACCGCTGCGGCGATGCTGCCGTCAGGGTCGACCGACTTGAGCTCATGCCCTTCGACGAACCACCAGGGGACGCCGTTGAGCATCGGAATGATCAGCGTCTCAGGCGCAGTCAGCGGCGACAGGCTGCCGGCCACGGTTGGCAGCGCAGGCGCCTTCACCGCGACGATCAGCACATCCGCCGGGCCGTCGAACTGTGCCAGGCGGATGGTGTCGGTAGCGTCCCCTTCGCTGATCTCGATGATGTCGAGCGGTCCGCGACTAGTGAGCGCCATGACCGCGTTTCCGGCGCCGGCTAATCTCGCCGCGATCCATCCGCCGATCGCACCCGCTCCCACCACGCAGATATTCAATTCGCTGGTTACCGGCATGGCTCCTCCGTGGTCCGGCTGCTAAACGATCGAACGGAGGGACCATTCAAGTGTTGTTTCGCCAATTGTTCGAGCCGCAGTCATCGGCTTACACCTATCTGATCGGCTGCGAAGACACCCGCCAGGCGGCGCTGATCGACCCTGTCCTGGAAACGGTCGATCGCGATCTTGAGCTGCTGCATGAGCTTGGGCTCACGCTCGAATACACGATCGAGACCCACATCCACGCCGATCATGTGACGGGTGCAGCGCGGCTGCGCGAGCTCACCGGCTCTAAAGCAGCTGTTCCCGAGTTGAGCGCCGCCGATCAGGTGGATCTTCCCGTTCGTGAAGGAGAGCCGATCGTCGTCGGAGGGTGCCGCCTATATCCGCTCTACACGCCGGGGCACACTGATGATCACCATGTCTACCTGCTTGATCGCCCCGACGTGGCGCGCCTCTTCACCGGCGATACGCTGCTGATCGACGGATGTGGCCGCACCGATTTCCAGAACGGCGATGCGCCGACGCTCTACCGGTCGGTTCACGACAAGATTTTCTCCTTGCCGGATGAGACTCTCATTTACCCCGGCCACGATTACCAGAATCGGCGCGTGAGCAGCGTGGGCCAGGAGCGCGCGCGCAACCCGCGTCTCGGCGGCGCGAGGACGCTCGAAGAGTTCGTGGCGATCATGGGCGATTTGAAACTGCCGCGCCCCAGGATGATGGATGTCGCCGTGCCCGCGAACCGCGAGTGCGGCGAAATGGGCTGACCTAGCGCTCGTTATCCCAGATCATGTGGATGATCCGCCAACCATGCTCGGGATGGCGGAAGAGCTGGATCGAGTTGATCCCGCGCCGTTCGGGCTCGCGATCCTCGGGCGAGCGCCTGGCTTCATAAGCGCTCCACACGTGCGCCATGTTGCCAAAGAGATCGATCCGCCGGCTGGTTTCGATTTCGTAGAAGGGTTTCGCTGCGAAGAAGGGGGTTGTATCGCGCTCGTAGTCTTCGAGCGTCATGCTTTTCATTTGCGGCCGTCCCTGATCATCGACCCACGTCCGGACCTGCCGCGCCTCGGGGAGAAAACATTTTTCCTGACGCGACCAATCGCGCGGACCGGCGGGACCGGAGATCATGGCGTACATCTCGTCGACTATTGCCCCGATCTCGTCCTCGTCGCTCATGCTCTCGAACTTTCACAATTCAGCAGTGAATTGACTGCTACGTTAGCGCCGATCGGATTGGAAGGGCTGGACCAGCCGGCTGTTCAAGCCCTTGACTTGGCTCGGTAAAGCCCCAAGTCCGCGCGTTCGATTCACTGCGGGAGGATTGTTCGTGCAAATTGTCGGAGGGGGGCTGCGGTGGCGCTTGTGCGTCGACGCGGTTAATGTTCGATTTACATGAGCACGGCCCTTACCCTCTCAACCCCAGCGGAGCTCGAGGAGAGTGATCCAAAGCGGGAGCTCCGCCACGGTCTGCTCGTTGGCCTGGCGTTCCTATTCGCATTGTTCGTGTGGGCCGCGATCGTGCCGCTCGACGACGGGGTTCACGCGCACGGCGTGATCGCCGTCTCGGGCAATCGCCAGGCCGTCCAGCACCGGGACGGCGGTGTCGTCACCGCGATCCACGTACGCGAAGGCCAGAAGGTGCGAGCCGGCCAGCCGCTCGTAGATCTTGCCGCGCCGGAGCTTCAGGCTGCTGAGCGGGCGCTCACCAGCGACTATCTGACTTTGCTTGCACAGCGGGCGCGGCTGCTTGCCGAGCGCGCAGGTCAGCGGGACCTTGCTCCGCCGGCTGAATTTGCCAGCCTCTCGCAGGAGGACCACCAACTCGCCGATCAGGCGCTGCAGCTGCAGCGGGCGCAGATGCGGGCGCGGGGCGAGGCGCTCGCCGCACAGAAATCCGTCCTGGTTCAGCGCTCACGCCAGCTTGCTGAACAGCGATCGGGCTACGCCAGCCAGCGCACCTATGCGAAGCAACAGGAGCAGCTGGTGGCTGATGAGCTGGCGGGCCAGAAGCAGTTGCAGGCGAAGGACCTCGCGCCGCTCTCGCGGGTCAAGGCCCTTGAGCGCGCCCAGGCCGATCTCCAGCGCCAGCAGGCGGCGCTGGTGGCCCAACATGCAAGTGCCGGTCAGAGCATCCGCGAGACGCGGATGCAGGACCTTAGCCTCGTCCGCAAGACTCAGGACGAGATCGCGACCGATTTCCGCGACACGCAGGAGAAGCTCTCGGAATTGCTGCCCAAGCTGATCGCCGCACGGGAGCAGCTCGAGCGATCGCGCTTACGAGCGCCGGCAAGCGGCGCGGTCGTCGGCCTCAACATCTTCACCGTTGGCGGAGTGATTGAGCCCGGCCAGGCGGTGATGGAGATCGTTCCGGACGGACGTTCGCTGATCATCCAGGCGCAAGTCGACCCATCGGATGCCGACGAGGTCGTGGAAGGCGAGTTGGCCCAGGTACGATTCTTGAGCGTGCACGACCGGACGCTTCCAACGTTTGACGGGACCGTCAGAACCATCTCCGCCGACAGCTTCGCGGACAAGAAGACCGGGCGGTCCTATTTTCGCTCCGAAGTCGTGGTGCCGGAAAGCGAACTCAACCGCGTGAGCCGGTCGCTCGGCCGCGGTAAATTACGGCCCGGCCTCCCCGTCGAAGTGGTGCTTTCTGTGCGCAAGCGCACCGCTCTGCAAATGATCTTTGGCCCGGTCGCAACCAATTTGTGGCGGTCGTTCCGTGAACTGTAAGGGGGCGCTGACCGCGTCTATGTTGGATCAATGAAGATCGCGGGACTTGAGCTTCCGCCGGTGATGGCGGACGCCGTGCAAAGCTGCCGGCCGCATTTCATGGCGGCCGCGGCGTTCAGCTTTCTGATCAACCTGCTCTATCTCGCCCCGGCGATCTACATGCTGCAGGTCTACGATCGCGTGGTTGCGACCGGCGGCAAGATGACGCTTTTGTTCGTGACGATCGCGCTGGCTCTCGCCTTGCTCACATTGTGCGCGCTCGACATGCTGCGCAACCGGCTGCTCGTGCGCGTCAGCCTCAGGCTGGATGCCTTGCTCGCGCCGAAGATCCTCCAGCAGGCGACATCGACCAACGCGGCTGCGGCGAGTCAGGCGATGCGGGACTTCGACACCATCCGTTCGACAATCGCCAGCCCTGTGGCGGGGGCCTTGTTCGACGTTCCATGGATGCCGGTCTTCCTGCTCACGGCGTTCCTGCTGCACTTCTGGATCGGCATCCTCGCCATCGTGTCGGCGGCGATCCTAGTCGGGCTCGCGTGGCTCAACCAGCGCTCGACCCAGCAGCGCATGGAAATCGCTACCCAGGCAATGGCGGCTGCACACAATTCGCAACAGGCGGCCGCTATGCATGCCAGCACGATCCGCGGTCTCGGCATGCGCGGAGCGATAATCGCGCGCCAGCTGACGCACCGCGGGATCGGCATCGCCAACACGACGACGGCACAATTCGCGGGCGGGCGGCTGTCGGCCGTCAGCCGATTCTTTCGTCTGCTGGTGCAGTCGCTTGCGCTCGGTCTGGGCGCGCTGCTTGCGATCGCGGGTTACATTTCGGCGGGCGCGATCATCGCCGCGTCGATCCTGCTCAGCCGCGCGCTCCAGCCGGTCGAAAGCCTGATCGGCGGCTGGGCGGCGCTCACGTCGGCCCGCGCCGCAGCCCACCGCCTGTCGATGGTGCTTCAGAACAGCGGTCCGGAGCGGATTTACACGGTCCTGCCGGCCCCGCGTGGCGAGATCGAGCTTGAGCAGGTAGGTTTCCGAGCTGCCGACGGCCGGCCAATCCTGCTCGGCGTCTCCTTCCGCGCCGAGCCGGCCCACATTCTCGGCATCGTTGGCCCAAGCGGTTCGGGCAAGACCACGCTCGGCAAGATCATCGTCGGTGCGCTCGAAGCCAGCGTCGGTACGGTGCGGATTGACGGCGCCCAGCTCAGCGACTGGGATCCGGACCGGCTCGGACACCACTTCGGCTACATGCCGCAGGAGCCATCCCTATTCGACGGCACCATCAAGGAAAATATCGCGCGGTTCGACCCCGACGTTCCTGGCTTGGACCCGGTGCAGGTGGACGAAGCGGTGGTCGCCGCGGCGAAGGAAGCGGGGGTGCATGAGCTGATCCTGCAGCTTCCTAACGGCTACGACACTCGGTTGGGCCTTGCCGGAAACGGCTTGTCGGCGGGGCAGGCGCAGCGTGTAGCTTTTGCCCGAGCACTTTACGGCTTGCCGCAGGTCCTGGTCCTCGACGAGCCAAATGCTTTCATGGATGCCGACGGCGAAGCCAATCTCGTTCGTGCCATGGCCGCTGCGCGCGGTCGCGGCGCAACGGTGATCGTCATCGCCCATCGCCGAGGCGTGCTCGAGGCCGCTGATCGGCTTCTCGTCATGGAATCCGGCCGGCCCAAGATGATCGGCCCAGCGCGCGACGTGGTTGCGCGGCTGGCGAACCCCCCGCAGGCAACCGGGACCGACGCGTGACCGCGCTGATCACCTATACCCCCGAAGCTGAGGCGCGAGTGGGCGACCCAAGGCGGGAGATCGTCACCGGCGCGGCCATCGCCTTTGTCTTTTTCATCGTGCTCCTCGGCGCGGCGGCGCTAATCCCCCTTAACGCCGGGGTTCATGCCGAAGGCGCGATCGCGGTCCTCGGCAACCGTCAGGCGGTGCAGCACAAGGAAGG
Organism: Pseudomonadota bacterium; assembly: GCA_046731955.1. Classification (GTDB taxonomy): domain Bacteria; phylum Pseudomonadota; class Alphaproteobacteria; order Sphingomonadales; family Sphingomonadaceae; genus Sphingomicrobium. The sequence continues at coordinate 18,167 of JBKPMC010000028.1, forward strand.
CGGGATCGTCACCGCGCTTCACGTCCGCGATGGCGATCATGTGCATGCGGGGCAGGTGCTCATCGAGCTTGCGACACCCGAATTGCGCGCCGAGGAACGCTCGCTGACCAGCGATTATCTCTCGCTGCTCGCCCAACGAGCCCGACTGCTCGCCGAGCGCGCAGGGGAGAGCGACTTCGCTCCCCCGCCCGAATTCGCTTCGTTGCCGCCGGCGGATCGAGAGCTTGCGGCGCAGGTGATGCAGCTCCAGCGCGCCCAGATGCGTGCGCACGGGTCCTCGCTTGCGGCCCAGCAATCGGTGTGGCGCCAGCGCTCGCTCGAACTCGGTGAGCAGCAGTCGGGTTATTCGAAGCAGCGTGCCTCACTTCAGGAACAACAGCGGCTTATTGCGGAGGAACTCGCCAGCCTAAGGCAATTGCAGCAGAAGGGCTTTGCCTCGCTCAACCGGATCCGTGCGCTCGAACGCGCCGAGGCGGACCTCAAGTCGCAGGAGGCGCAGATGGTCGCCGAATATGCCCGCGCCGGTGAAGGCATGGGCGAGACGCGGATGCAGTCGCTGACCCTGACTCGGTCGAACATCGAACAGATCGCGTCCGACCTTCGCGACACGCAGGCCAAGCTGTCGGAAACCGTTCCCAAGCTCATCGCCTCGCGCGAGAAGCTGCAGCGCTCGATGGTCCGTTCGCCCGCGACCGGCCGCGTCGTCGGTCTCACGGCCTTCACGGTCGGCGGCGTTGTGACTCCGGGTCAGACGCTGATGGAGGTCGTACCCGAAGGCAAGATGCTGGTCGTCCAGACGCAGGTCCAGCCGAATGATGCTGACGACGTCTTTCCGGGACAGCCCGCGCGGATTCGGTTCCGGAGTCAACGCGACAGTTCGCTCCCGCTGCTCGATGGACGCGTTCGCACCATCTCGGCCGACAGCTTCACCAATGAGGAGACCGGCCGCTCCTACTTCCGCGCGGAGATCGAAGTTCCGCCGTCGGAGATGGAGCAGGTGCGCGACCTGCTCGGCCGGGGAGAGCTGAGGCCCGGACTGCCGGTCGAGGCCATCCTCGCCGTTCGCAAGCGCACTGCGCTGCAATATCTGCTCGAGCCGCTCGTGGGCACGGTCTGGCATCATTGAGCGGTCCGCGACCTGCGCGATTAGACCCCGACGCGCGCACATTCGCTGCAACCGGGATGCAGGCTTGCCGGTACGGATTTACGTAGGCGACGTTCACCGGCTAACGGCAGTCCGGTGAAGGTCAAAGCCTCGACCCTGTTGCTTTTCGGAGCCACCGGCGACCTCTCCCGGCGGATGCTCCTCCCATCGCTCTACGGCCTCGATGCCGATGGGCTGCTTCCCGACGATCTGCGGATTGTTGGCACCGCTCGGACCGAGCTCGACGACTGCGAATTTCGCGAGCGGGCGAAAGCCGCGCTTCACGAATATCTCCCCGCCGGACATTTCGAAGCCGGCGTCGCCGATCGCTTCCTGGACCGCCTCCACTACGTCCCGCTCGACATCAACGACCCGGCCGGTTTCGAGCGCCTTGCGGCGACCATCGGCGATCCCTGCCATGGCGTCGCGATTTTCCTTTCGACTGCGCCGTCGCTATTCAAGCCGACCATCAACGGGCTCGAAGCGGCCGGGCTCGCCTGCCCGACGGTGCGCATGGCGCTCGAAAAACCGCTCGGGACAGACCTCGAATCCAGCCGCGAGATCAACGACGCGGTGGGAGCCGCCTTCCCCGAGGACCGGATCTTCCGGATCGACCATTATCTCGGCAAGGAAACCGTGCAGAACCTCCTGGCGCTGCGCTTCGCCAATCTGCTGTTCGAGCCGCTGTGGAACAGCGCGCATATCGACCACGTCCAGATCACGGTCGCCGAGACGATCGGGCTGGAAGGCCGCGGCGATTATTACGACAGCACCGGCGCGCTGCGCGACATGGTCCAGAACCATATGCTCCAGCTGCTCTCGCTGGTCGCGATGGAGCCGCCGACCGATTTCGACGCGACCGCCGTGCGCGATGAGAAGGTCAAGGTGCTGCGCGCGCTCCGCCCGATCACGGCGGCCGACGTCGAGGCCAACACAGTTATCGGCCAGTACACGCGCGGCGCGATCGATGGCGAGCCAGTGCCGGGCTATGCCGAGGAGATCGGGCGCGAGAGCGACACGGAAACCTTCGTCGCCTTGAAGGCCCATGTCGACAATTGGCGCTGGAAGGGCGTGCCTTTCTACCTCCGCACTGGGAAACGGATGCCCGAGCGCGACACCGAGATTTTCATCCAGTTCAAGGACGTGCCTTATTCGATCTTCGCCTCGCGCGGCGCGACGACCAAACCGAACAAGCTGGTCATCGGTCTTCAGCCCGAAGAGACGATCAGCCTGTTCATGATGTCGAAGACGCCGGGACTCGACCGGCAGGGAGTTCGCCTGCGTGAGATCCCGCTCGACATCGGGCTGGTCAATGCATTCAGCGAATACCGCCGTCGCATCGCTTACGAGCGGTTGCTGCTCGACCTGATTGAAGGCGACCCGACCCTGTTCGTCCGCCGTGACGAGGTCGAGGCGCAATGGGCCTGGATCGATCGCATCCGCGCCGCCTGGGTGGAGAAGGGCATGACTCCGCGTCCCTATTCCGCCGGAACCTGGGGTCCGTCCGCCGCCATCGCGCTGACCGAGCGCGACGGCATTAGCTGGCACGAGTAAGCGCGAAGGCCCAGATAGGCGCCATGACCCTCAACCCTATCATCGCCAGCGTTACCGACCGGATCATCGAGCGGTCGAAACCGACTCGCCGCCGCTACCTCGAACTGATGGCCGAGCAGAAGGAGCGGGGGATCAATCGCCCGCGCCTTAGCTGCGGCAATTTCGCGCACGGCTTTGCCGCTTCAGACGAGGACAAGTACGCGATCAGCACGTTTGCCGGGCCGAACATTGGCATCGTCACCGCCTACAATGATATGCTCTCGGCCCACCAGCCCTACGGGCGCTACCCGGAGCAGATGAAGATCTTTGCACGCGAGGTGGGAGCGACGGCGCAGGTGGCGGGCGGCGTGCCGGCCATGTGCGACGGAGTCACTCAGGGCCAGCCGGGAATGGACCTGTCGCTGTTCAGCCGCGACGTGATCGCGATGGGTACCGCAATCGCATTGAGCCACGGCATGTTCGACGCAGCGGCTTTGCTGGGCATCTGCGACAAGATCGTACCCGGCCTTCTGATCGGCGCGCTGCGTTTCGGACATCTGCCGGTGCTACTCGTGCCGGGCGGGCCAATGCCCTCCGGGCTTCCAAACAAAGAAAAGCAGCGCATCCGGCAACTGTATGCGGAAGGGAAGGTCGGCAAGGACGAACTGCTTCAGGCCGAAAGCCGCTCTTATCATTCGCCCGGCACTTGCACTTTCTATGGCACGGCCAACTCCAATCAGATGATGATGGAGCTGATGGGGCTGCACATTCCCAACGCCGCCTTCATCAATCCCGGCACGCCGCTTCGTCAGGCGCTGACTCGCGCTGCGGTGCATCGCGTCGCGCAGCTGGCGCATAGCGGCGAGCGGCCGCTCGCCCAGGTCGTAGACGAGAAGGCGATCGTGAACGCGATGGTCGGCCTCGTCGCGACCGGCGGCTCGACCAACCATTTCATCCATTTGCCGGCAATCGCGCGCGCGGCTGGAATCGTCATCGACTGGCAGGATTTCGCGGGGCTTTCATCGGCGGTGCCGCTGATTGCGCGCATCTACCCCAACGGATCGAAGGACGTGAACGACTTCCAGGACGCGGGCGGGATGGCGTTTGTCACTTATACGCTTTCTGGCGAGGGGCTCATCCACACCGACACGTTGACCGCCGGTGCGGATTCGATGGACGCCTGGATCGGCAATCCCGAACTGCACGGCGACGAGCTCATCTGGAAGTCCGCCGAGGAAAGCGCCGACATCGACATGCTGCGCCCCGTGCGCGAACCGTTTCGGCCCGACGGCGGCATGCGGCTTGTCCAGGGCAATCTCGGCCGGGCGATCTTCAAGACCAGCGCGGTCGACGAGGAGCGCTGGTTGGTCGAGGCACCGGCGCGCTGCTTCGCGGACCAGAACGAAGTGCTCGAGGCCTTCAAGGCTGGCGATCTGGACGGCGACGTCGCCGTAATCGTGCGCTTCCAGGGACCCCGCGCCAACGGCATGCCGGAGCTGCACAAGCTGACGCCGACGCTGGGCGTGCTCCAGGATCGCGGTCACAAGGTCGCGCTCATCACGGACGGCCGCATGTCGGGCGCGAGCGGCAAGGTTCCCGCTGCCATCCATGTCTCGCCTGAGGCGCTGCCCGATGGCCCGCTGGCCCGCGTTCGCGACGGAGACGTCGTCCGCCTCGATGCGGGGAACGGCACTCTCGAAGCGTTGGGCGTCGATCTCGCATCGCGCCCGCCCGCTAATTCTCCGCCGCCGCCGGTCGGCACCGGACGCGAGCTGTTCGCGATGATGCGGCTGCACGCCAATGAGGCCGAAGCAGGTGCGTCGGCGATGCTCGCGGCGATGGAAGCGGAACGGGCGTGACGCGCATTGCCGTCGCCGATGTCGGGGGCACGCATGCGCGTTTCGCGCTGGCCGAAGTAGAAGATGGACGCGTCATCTCGCTCGAAGATCCGGTGACCCTAAAGACAGCCGGGCATGCGAGTTTCCAGACCGCGTGGGAGGAGTTCGGACGGAGGCGTGAGATCGGGCTCCCCGATGCGCTCGCGATAGCCTTCGCGGGACCCGTGGGCGGTGAGGTGCTGAAGCTCACCAACAACCCGTGGGTAATCCGCCCGGCGCTGATCAACGAACGGCTCGGCGTGGATCGCTATACGATCGTGAACGATTTCGGTGCAGTAGCTTATGCTGTCGCAACTCTCCCGGCTGGGGATTTCAGTCACATCTGCGGACCGGAGCGGTCGCTTCCGCGTCATGGCGTGATTTCGATTGTCGGCCCCGGCACGGGCCTCGGGGTTGCTGCGCTCTTGCGCAAATCGGACCATTACGAGGTGATCGAGACGGAGGGCGGCCACATCGACTTCGCGCCGCTCGACGACCTCGAGGACGAGGTCCTGCAGCAGCTGCGGAAGAGCTTCCGCCGGGTCTCGGTCGAGCGCATCGCATCGGGGCGGGGCCTGTGGAACCTTTACGAGGCGCTCGGCGCGATCGAAGAGCGGAAGCTCGCCTTCCACGACGAAAAAGAGTTGTGGTCTGCGGCGCTGGCCGGCGGCGACAGCCTCGCCAATGCCGCGCTCGACCGGCTGTGCCTGACGCTCGGCGCAGTGGCGGGCGACATGGCGCTCGCCCAGGGTGCAGTCGCGGTCGTGATCGCCGGCGGAGTCGGACGGCGAATCGCCGACTATCTGCCGCGGTCGGGTTTTCGCGACCGCTTCATCGCCAAGGGGCGGTTCGAGCGGCGGATGGACGACATGCCGGTGAAGCTGATCACCCATCCCGAGCCGGGCCTGTTCGGCGCGGCCGCGGCCTTTGCCAGAGAATATCCATGACCATCGACGAGATCATGCGAACCGCACCGGTCATCCCGGTGATGGTGCTCGAAGGGGAGGCCGACTGGGCGGGATTGGCCGAAACGTTCGTGACGGCATGCCTTCCGGTTCTCGAAGTGACTTTGCGTACGTCGGTGGCGCTCCAGGCGATCCGGCAGATGAGTCAGGTGCCCGGCGCGATCGTCGGCGCGGGCACCGTGCTGAACGAGGTTCAGTTGGGGCAAGCGATCGATGCCGGCAGCCAGTTCATCGTCTCGCCCGGCCTGACCGAGCCACTCGCGAAGACAGTGATCGCGTCGGGTGTCGCCTATCTCCCCGGAGTCGCCACGGCCGGCGAGATCATGCGCGGCCTCGACCTCGGCCTCGACCGGTTCAAATTCTTTCCTGCCGAGGCTTCGGGCGGCATCGCGGCCCTCAAGGCGTTGTCCGCACCTTTCGCCAGCGCCCGCTTCTGCCCGACCGGCGGAATCCGCCCAGATACCGCGGCCGAATGGCTCGCTCTCGAATCCGTGCTCTGCGTCGGCGGGTCCTGGCTCTACCGCACGGGCGACACGTTCGACTCCGTCGCCGAACGCGCTCACAAGACGCGACATTTGAGGGAGAACTAGAAGCCAGCCGGCCGTCGCAGGCTGTCCCTGAGTTGCTTCAGATAGACCCGACCGACGGGCATCTTCTTGCCGGATCTCAGGAGGACCTCGGCTCCACCGAAGCGAGGCGTTCGAAGCTCCTCGATCTCCGACTTCCGGATCAGCCAGCGGCGGTGCACGCGAACGAAATGGCCAGGCTCGACCCGGCTTTCGAACTGGCGAAGCGAGCCGCGCAACAGGTGGGACCCGCTCGCCGAGTGGATCGCGACATAGTCGTCTTCAATGCTGACGCTTTCGATCGCTTCGAGCGGCACGCGCACAATTCCCGTCGCGCCGCGAAGCCAGAATTCAGTTTCGAAAGGTGCATCGCTGCGCCCTGCTGCCGCCAGCCGCAGGTTCCTCACGATCGCCTGCATTTCGCTGATCCGTTGCTCGGCATCCATCGCCCGCAGCTGATGTCGGACCCTGCTCAACGCGTGGACCAGTCGGTCGCGCTCGATCGGCTTTAGAAGATAATCGACGACCGCAACCTCAAATGCCCTCGTCGCATAATGGTCGAACGCGGTTGCAAAGATGACCGCCGGAGGGTTCGTACGGCTGCTAAGCCACTCCACAATCCCGAAGCCGTCGCCGTCGCGCATCTTGATGTCGAGGAGCACCGCATCGGGCGACGAATCCCGAATGGCCGCGATGCCCTCCGCACAGGATGCCGCCTCGCCGACATGCTCCACGTTCGGTATGCCCTGCAGCAGCAGTTTGAGCCGTCGCAGAGCCAGCATTTCGTCGTCGACAGTGAGGACTCGAAGGTGATTCATTGCAGCTCCAGCGGAAAGGCGAGCTCAACCTGAAAGCTTCCATTGGCAAGCTTTGTGGTGTCGAGCTTCGTTCGAGTTTCACCGTAAATTAGCTGCAAGCGCTGGAGGACGTTGGAAAGTCCAATGCCGACACCGCTCGACTTGGGCGCGGAGGTCTTGCCGCTGTCAGTCACCTGAATGTGCAATTCTCGCTCGGCACGCCAGGCCTTGATGTCGATCGTCGCAGGCGGCGGCGCGCTCGCGACCCCATATTTTACCGCATTCTCGATGATCGGCTGAAGGATGAGCGCCGGAACCGTTGCGCCCAACAGATCCTCGGGAACCTGAACCGACACCCTCAGATCTTCATAGCGCAGCTGTTCGATCGACAAATATGTCCGCTGCAGCTCAAGCTCGGAGGAGAGCGGAATCGTCTGCGAGGGATCCGCGGCGAGTCCGAGCCGAAGGAATTGGGCTAGCTTGGTCACCATCTCGTCGGCCTGCGCCACCTTTCCATCGAGGATCAGCGCCGAAACCGAGTTGAGGCTGTTGAACAGAAAATGCGGATTGATCTGACTGTGGAGCGCCCGAAGCTGAGCGAAATGGGCTCGCTCACGGATTTCCGCCGTCCGCTGCTGCTCCTCGCGCACGTCGAAGCTGTATGAGAGTGCGAGGTACAGCCCGGCCCAGGCGAGGAAAAACCAGGTGTAGAAGGAAACGGTTCGAACGGCGCCACCCCAGGTGAAGTTCTGAAGCGAGAGATGAGGGTCCACCGCCGCCTCGGCGAAGAAGCGCACCCAGGCGAAAATCTCTGCGGCAATCGGCGCGGCGATCGCGAGCGCGATCAGTCGCTTGCGGGCAGTGTCGAACCGCGGGTTTTTGAGCATCAGGTGGATCAGGAAGCAGAAGCCCACACCCAATAAGGTCGTCAACAAGCGCGTAGCGGTGACCTGGCCGAGATACTCATTGTCTTCGAGAGCCGTCTGCAGCGTCGCCAGAAGGAAGTGTGAGCCCCAGAAAATCAAGGTGAGCCACACGACCGCCTGGACGCGCTGACCCTGCAAATTCTGCAAATTTTGCAGGGTCAGGTGTGGCGCAGAATCCTCACCCTGGACCGGATGGATGCTTCGGACCGCCATTCGACCGAGGATGCGCCCCGTTCCAGGCGATGTCGACCGCCGTTCGTCCGCAGTTTTGCGACGTTCAACCGCTAGTGCGGTCGTCCGGGCATCGAACGCGGACGTTTGGCCGCAACCTGCTTCATAAGCTCACCGGCCCTGCCCGAAGCTGCGCCAAGAGGAGGCAGGGGCCACATCGATGCGCGCCAGTAACGGCAAGTCCCAACACGCTCGTGTTGCACCCGGAGCATTTCGCTCAAGGGGCGTTAGTCGCCGTTGCCCGATTCAGCGCCGCTCTTCCGCGCTCAGTGTGAGCGCGGCGCTTCCAATGTTCCGGCCATCGGCTGCCGCCATAACCTGAAAGGCTTACGAGGATGCTCCATTTCCGCCAGCGTCTACTCACGACCACGCTCTTGGTCGGCGTTGCCGCTCTCGCCACTCCGGCCTACGCGCAAGATGCGGCGCAGCCTGCCGCGCCTCCGACGGACGCTCCGCCGACCGACGTTCAGGCCAATCCTAGCGGCCCGGTCGAGGCGCAGCCGTCGCCGTCGGTCGGAGCCGAGGGCGCTCCGGTCCAGAGCGGCCAGGACATCATCGTTACCGGCACGCGCATCCCGCAGCCGAACCTGACATCCGCAGCGCCGGTGACGGTGCTCAACAGCCAGGACGTGAAGCTGACCGGCACGACCCGCGTTGAGGACCTGCTCAACCAGCTGCCGTCGGTCGGTGCCTCGCAGGCTTCGGGAATGGCGAACGGTGCGTCTGGTACTGCGGAAGTCGACCTTCGCTACCTTGGTTCGAAGCGCACCCTCAGTCTCGTCAACGGGCGTCGTTTGACTCCAGGAGATCCCACAAGCACGACGCAGGCCGCCGACCTCAACATCATTCCGGCTTCGCTGATCAAGCGTGTCGAAGTTCTGACGGGCGGCGCCTCGTCGGTGTACGGCGCGGACGCCGTTGCCGGCGTCGTCAACTTCATCATGGATACCACCTTCACCGGTATCCGGTTCGACGGCCAGTACAGCTTCTATCAGCATGACAACCGCAATCCGAGCGTAGGTGGCGGCCTTGACGTCAGAGATATCCTCGACGCCCGGGGCTTCGGCTTTCCGAGCGGCAGCGTCGCGGATGGCGGCACGTTCGACGGGACAGTCTCGCTCGGCGCGGCGTTCGACGACAACCGCGGCCACGCCATCGCCTATTTCGGCTACCGCAAGGTCAACGCGGTGACGCAGGCTCGCCGTGATTACAGCACGTGCGTCATCCAGAACAGCCGTGCCGGCGTTCCGCAATGCGGCGGTTCGGCGACCGCAAACCCGGGCAACGCTTTGATCTTCACGCCGGGCACCACGACCTCAACGATCGCGGCGTTGGGGCCCGGAACGATCACTCCGGGCGCGCAGAACATCTACAACTTCGCGCCGCTCAATTACTATCAGCGGCCGGACGAACGCTACATCGCGGGCGGCTTTGCCGACTATGAGATCAACAGCGCGATCAAGCCCTACCTCGAGTTCATGTTCATGGACGACCGGACGCTGGCGCAGATCGCTCCGTCGGGAGATTTCGGCAACACTTTCACCGTCAACTGCGACAATCCGCTGATGAGCGCGGAGCAACTCGCTACGATCTGTAACCCGAACAACCTGATCAACGGCTTCATCGGCAATTTCCCGGTAGCGGTCGGGGCGCCGTACAATCCGAACCCGGGCGATGCGCCGATCGACTTCTTCGACCCGCTGACGGGCGAGACCCACAACAACGCCTATTTCAACCTGCTGCGTCGCAACACGGAGGGCGGCCCGCGTATCGCCGACCTCAAGCACGAGAGCTATCGCGGAGTACTGGGGACACGCGGCGACCTCAGCAAGGTCTGGTCATACGACGCTTACTTCCAGTACGGCCGCACCAACTACACTCAGGTCTTCAAGAACGAGTTCTCAGCCGCGCGACTTGGCCGGGCTCTCGACGCAGTCACTGATACGCGTGAGGGCAGTCCGACGTTCGGTCAGGCGGTCTGCCGTTCCGTCCTGACTGGTGTGGACCCGGCATGCATTCCCTATGACGTCTTCGGGCCGAATGGACCTTCGCAAGCCGCGATCAATTACCTCAACGTGTTCGGCGTTATGCAGGGCCAGACGTCGGAGCAGATCGCCGACGTGAATTTCACCGGCGCGCTTGGCGAGATGGGCATCCAGACGCCTTGGTCAGACGAAGGCGTGGGCGTGAACCTCGGCTCCGAGTATCGGAAAGAGTCGCTCGAGCTCAACCCCGACCAATCGTTCCAGACCGGTGATCTCACCGGCCAGGGCGGTGCGACACTTCCGGTCAACGGCAGCTTCCGCGTGCTGGAGGTGTTCGGCGAGACCCAGATCCCGATCATCCGTCACTCGTTCATTGAGGAGTTCTCGATCAACGCCGGCTATCGCAAGTCCTGGTACAGGCTGAGCAACGGGCGTGAATACAGCACGAATACCTACAAGATCGCAGGCGAGCTCGCGCCCATCGCGGACGTGCGCTTCCGCGGGTCCTACAACCGCGCGGTCCGTGCTCCCAACATCCAGGAGCTGTTTGCGCCCCAGACAGTTGGACTCGATGGAAGCGTCGATCCGTGCGCCAAGGAGATTACCGCGGAGGACTTCGGCTGCCTCGCGCAAGGTCTCGTCGTCGGACAGAGCCCGACCCCCAACCCCGCTGGCCAGTACAATGGCCTGATCGGAGGCAATCCCGACCTGACGCCGGAGAAAGCGACCACCAAGACGGTCGGCGTTGTCCTGCAGCCGCGGTTCATTCCGCGCCTCTCGCTCACGGTCGACTATTGGAACATCGACCTCAAGGACGCGATCCAGGGCTTCGGCGCCGACGCGATCGTGAACAACTGTGTCGCGCACTCGACGGCAACATCGATCGCTCCGTCCTGCTCCCTGATCCATCGCAATCCGGCTGGGTCACTGTGGCTGACCCCGACGGGCTTTGTCACTGACGTCCCCAGCAACTCGGGCCGGATCAAGACCGACGGCATCGACATCAGCAGTTCGTACAGCCATCGCCTCGGCGGGATTGGCAATCTGTCGGCCAACTTCATCGGCACGTATCTGCACAAATATAAGGTCAACAACGGCCTGGAGGGTGGTGCCTATGACTGCGCCGGCCTCTACGGCCCTGTCTGCAGCGGCTCGATTGTCGCAAGCTCTGCTCCAATGCCAAAGTGGAGGCACAAGGCGCGCATCGGCCTGCAAATGCCCAACGGCATCGGCCTGTCGCTGCAGTGGCGCCACATCGGCAAGGTCATGGCAGAGACGCTCGACGACAGCGAAACCCTGCACGGTGATTTCAACTTCGACCCGGGCCTGCACATCAAGGCGTTCAACTATTTCGATCTCGCGTCGACCTTCACGATCGGCGACCACTATGGCCTCCGGATCGGCGTCAACAACGTGTTCGACAAGCAGCCCCCGCTGGTGACCAGCGGAAACGCAGGGCGAGGGGGGTCGAACCTCTGCCCGACTGGTCCGTGCAACGGCAACACCTATCCGGGCACCTGGGACGCGCTCGGCCGCTACATCTACGCCGGCGCAACCGTCAACTTCTAGGAGGATCCCGTGCCGGACGAGCCAACGCAAACTTCAATCGCAGTGCGATCGATGGGCTCGCCAGACCGGCACCTGCCAGTGCGGCAGAACGGGCGCGAGGGCCATGCAGCGCAATCTTCCCCGCGCTGCATGGCCCTCTTGTCGAGACCTCTCATCCGAAGATCGTCGAGATTCGCGGGTAGAGTCCCAGTGCGCATGGCGGAGCTCGGAACGATCCTTGCCTCTTTCACGCTCTTGAGCTCGCAACCGCTCGCCGCTGCCGGCAACACTCAAACGGCCGTCCTCGCCGGCGGCTGCTTCTGGGGAGTCGAGGCCGTTTTCGAGCATGTGAAAGGCGTGCAGAACGTCGTGTCTGGTTATGCTGGAGGGCGTTTTGACCGGACTGTTGGGCAGCGGGACGGTTTCGCCGAGGCGGTACGGATAAACTATGATCCCGCCCAGATTAGCTACAATCAATTGCTCGAGATCTTCATGGCGGTCGCGCACGACCCGACGCAGGTCGATCGCCAGGGCCCGGACATCGGACCAAGATATCGCTCCGCGATCTTTCCCCAGAACCAACAACAGCGTCAGGTTGCCGAAGAACTCCTCGCTCGGCTGCGCGCATCAGTTCGGAGGCCGATCGCCACGCGTATTGAGTCGGGCGGCTTCGATGTCGCTGAGCCGGGACACCAGGATTATGTACGCCAGCATCCTCAAACGCCCTACGTCGTGATCAATGACCTGCCCAAAATCGAGGAGCTCAAGCGCAAATATCCGCAATTCTGGAGAGGCTAGGGCGCAGGCGTGCCCCGTATAGATTGGACGAAGGCCTGGTGCGGCTTGCAGTCACTCGAGAACCCGTCTCTTCCCTGCTTTCGGCCGAATAACAGGGAAAATCACTCGAATCGGCTCCAAAAACAGGCATCGGCAGCAGAATCGGGTGCTCAGAGTCGATCGAGAACGGCTGATTTCTGGGGCTCGCGAAGTGCCAGGGGCACTTCCCTGTTCTTCGTCAAAACAGGCAATCGATTCGTAATAACAGGGTGCGGGCTCGCCGTTATCAGGCACGAATATCTGCCGGAACAGGCGTTTCGGTGCTTCTGCAATCCACAGCTAGTTTGCCTTTGGCTATTGCAGATCGCCTTGTTCTGCTTATGTTCCAAGATACATGAGCCAGAGCACCGCGAGGGTCGGCCCCTCTTCGCCCAGGTTGGCAGTCGTGTATCGCCCTGTCAGCTCCCCGAAACCCGATCCGCGGAACGCGCGGACGCATTCCAAGCGCCAGATTGATCAGCTGGTGCAATCGATCAGAGAGTTCGGGTTCACCAACCCAGTTCTGATCGATGAAGGCGGCCTACTCATTGCGGGGCACGGGCGGTTACGCGCTGCAAAGCAGATCGGTCTCGCCGAAGTTCCGACGATCACGCTTGAAGGACTTAGTGATGCCCAGAAGAGGGCACTTCGTCTTGCCGACAACAAAATCGCTCTGAACGCCGGCTTGGACCTCGAAATCCTGAAGCTCGAACTCGATGCCATCGGGGAGCTCGACGTCGACTTCGATCTGACGCTAACCGGTTTCTCATCGGGCGAGATCGACGTCGCTCTCAGGGTAGCCAATGATCCGGACGACGAAATCATCCCTGCAGTCCCGCAGGAACCGAGGACCAGGCTTGGCGATATCTGGGTACTCGGCGAGCACCGGCTTGGCTGCGGCGATGGACGAGACCTCGACTTCCTCAAGAGGGTCGTCGGGCAGGGTATAGCGATAGATGCCGCATTTCTCGACCCACCCTACAACGTAAAGATCAACGGCCACGCGAATGTGGCAGGGCGCCATCGCGAGTTTGCGATGGCGTCCGGCGAGATGACGACCGATTAGTTCCGCAACTTCCTCGCGGAGACGCTTGGTGCTGCGGCCGAGGTCTCGCGAGACGGCGCGGTTCACTTCGCGTGCATGGACTGGCGCCACCTCGACGACGTGAGCGCCGCAACCGACGGGATCTACAGCGAGCTGCTGAATTTGTGCGTCTGGAACAAGAGCAATGCTGGCATGGGCTCACTCTACCGCTCCAAGCACGAGATTGTCTTCGTCTATAAGGTTGGCTCCGAACCGCATTTCAATGCCGTCGAGCTCGGTAGGCACGGCCGCAACCGCACGAACGTTTGGGACTACCCGTCCGTCAACTCGATGGCTGGAAGTCGTCGCGAAGACCTGGCGCTGCATCCGACCGTCAAACCGGTCGCTCTAGTTGCCGATGCACTGCAGGACGTGACCAGGCGCGGCGAGATCGTGTTCGACATGTTCTCCGGCTCGGGTACGACCCTCATCGCCGCTGAGCGGATCGGACGGAAGTTCCGGGGCTGCGATATCGATCCCGCTTATGTCGATGTCGCTGTCGAGCGCTGGACCAATCTAACTGGCGGCGCGCCAGTTCTGGAGCGGCCATGAGCGGGCGCTGGCAAAAGGGGCAAAGCGGGAATCCCACGGGCCGCCCCAGGAAACGCCGACCGAAAGTCTCCGCGTTCGACGTCATTTTCGACAAGACTCTCACCTTGACACAGAACGGCGTCGCCCAAGAGCTTAGCGTGGACGAGGTGCTGCAGCTGCAGACCTACCAGGCTGCGCTGAAGGGCCAGCGCATGGCGATTCGGCAGGTGCTTAATATGATCGAGAAGCGCGAGATAGCGCTCGCAAAGTCGTCGCCGCCTCCGGAACGGAGGCCCGCCGAGTGGCGGTGGGAGCAGGACCCTCGCAATGCTGATGCAGCAATGCTTCTGCTTGGCATCACTGTTCCCGATCAGCAATGGGAAGGAGGGGACTGCCAATATGGCGCTCGCATGAAGCTTTCGACGTGGGCCGCGCAGGCTGCGTTGAGCAGACCTGGACGCAGACAGCTTGATCCCAAGTCGATGGACGACATCAGGCGCGTGACGCTCAATCCTGACGCACTGAAATGGCCTCGGGGGTGTCGCAGTGAATGAGGCTCAGGGCGAGTCCGTGGGCTACCAGAGCCCGCCGAAGTCGACTCGTTTCAAGAAGGGGCAGAGCGGCAACCCGAAGGGGCGGCCGAAGGGGCGGCCGAAGGGTCGGCGGACCGAAATCCCTTACGACCAGTTGCTGGGCCAGATGGTCACGGTTCGTGAGGACGGTCGAGAACGGCGTGTCACCGCAGCCGAGGCCTTTGTGCTGCATATCACCAAGCGCGGCATGGAGGGGGACAGCGCCTGCGCACGCGCCTCGCTTGCTGCGATCGAAGCTGCGCGTTCGCGTCGCTCCTGCGAAACAGCGACGGTCCTCTGCATTGTGTGCAAGACCGTCAGTCCGGGAAGCGTCGGCTGCGCTCTTGATGCTCTCGGCATGGCGACGAAGTTGAACAAGTACTCGGACGCCGCTCACTACGAGCTCAAGCCTTGGCTGGTCCAAATGGCATTGGCGCGAATAGGCAATCGGGGGCTCACTACGGCCGAGCAGGAAATCGTCCTCAAGGCCACGCGGAACCCGGGACACGTGCATTGGCCGGAATGGTGGGAGGTGCGACCCTGTGCCTCAGCCTAAGCCGCTGTTGCTAATGTCTGCTTTCGACCCATTTCGGACATTAGACCGACGGACGCCCCTACCAGCCTTCTTCCATCGGCGTGGCCGTAGAGGCTGAGATATCCGTGAGGCCACTGATTTACCGCGTGATTTTATGCTTATTCGGGATTAATATTGGTTGGACGCCTGGGATATTAACCCGGGGGAACGGCGATGGCGTTCTACGTCTACGAAAATCGCATTACCGACAAAGCGATCGTGCACCGTGGCGAGTGCTCCTTTTGCAATGAAGGGCGGGGGATCCACGGTCGGGACACATCCGATAGCAGTACCTGGCACGGTCCGTTTGAAACGGCAGGCGAGGCCTTGGCGACGGCTAAATCCCGGAACAGAGACCGCACCGACGTCTGTTCCCGCTGCAGGCCGCTCCAGGTGGCTCGACCGGTTTAGCTCTCCCGATCGCATTGAATCTCTCCACAGCCGAGCGCAAAACAGCGGTTCGTGGGAGGTGAAGTCTCCAACTCCTGGGAAATCGCAAACTGAGTTCGCGTTCTTTCGGTTGCTCCGGCAACGCGCCTCCGGGTGTCCGCTTTCAACCCAAAGCGGACACGGGGTTCTCCCACTCTAGCGAGGCAGCAGCGCAAACATCGCGACCTTCCAATGGGCGCTGGCCGTCTCGCCAAGGAACACAAGCCGCGGCGTCTGCGTATGATGCGCGCATGTCTGGGATCAGTCACTATACGGTCTACGTCACACCACCTGGAAAGAATACTACGCCGTTAGGGCTGGTCGAAGCCGATACCGAGGACAGCGCATGGCTTCTGGCCGCGCGGCTCATCCAAAATAAGTGCTCGAAAGATCGTATACATCCCGAAAGCCTGGTTGAGTTGGTCGATCCCGACGGCAGGTGGCTTGAACAATCCTCGACTGTTGGTGAGCACCTAATGGATATTGCCGACCCCACTGGCCGGTGAGTCTAGGGGGGTGTTTAGTTCCGCGGAGGATCCGGCGTCAGGACCGTGAGCCGGGCTTCCTTCGCGCCACAGAGCGAGCATTTGAGCCGTTTCTGAAGGCGCCAGAAGTCTTGAGTGCCAATCACTTTGGCAACGTCGAAGCCGGTCAGTGTCACGGCATTGTAGCAACGCTCGCATTCGATCCTGAGAGCGCATTTGAAACGGGCGAGATCGCCGGCCGTGCGTATGTGCTTGAACGACATTCCGCGGACGTATGCTGAGTGGAACGATTCGTGAACACAGGTGCTTGTTTATTTCGCGGAGGCCGGGCCGCTTTTTTCTCTGCTGGCGCGCTAACTTTCGCTAGCTTTTCGCTCATTCGTTTCACGGTAGTTTTGCCCCGTCCAGCCCGAAAGCCCCGACGCCCCAGGGCTGGCTTGGAAGGCCCGCCCGTTTACGCGAGGGGCGGGCCTTCTTTTCGAGCGCCGCAAGCTGTGGACTCGTTATCACTTTGCGTTATGTCGGCTAGGAGACTCGCGGCCCAAAAGGTTCGGCGCAAAGAGCCCCAAGATCGCGAGCCTCACCCTCGGGAATGGGCGGCCCGGTCGGATTATTCCCCTGACCGGGCCGTTTTCTCAGAAGATGAGGCGGTATAGCCCGTAGCAGACGAGCAGAATTAGGCCCGCGAGGACGATGCACGGCAGCAGCCGTGGGGGCGGACCATTCTCGTCAACATCCTTCATCTAACGCGTGGTCCCTCGCTCCGTCACGCGATTAAAAAGGGGCGGCCCCGGGGGAGCCGCCCTCTTAGAACGCACGACGGAAACGGGGACTACTCTCCGCCGGTATGCCGCTAACTCATTGATTGAGTTAAAGTTCCTACCGCCTTAGATCGGCTCGTGTTCTTCGTGTTCCTCGTGTTCATGGTGGATCACGTCACATAGCCTGCGCTTATCGACCGCCTGGCCGCATGCCTTGCAGGTATAGAAGTGTACGCCATCGTCTTCGGGCTCAGGCTCGAGCTCAGGCGACTTGCCCCTCTTGGAGGGATGGCGGTTCAGCTTGTCGCTGGTGAGCTTCATGCCGCCTCAACGCTTGAAGCGTCGAAAGGCACAAGCTCTTGCAAACGCTGCAAACTTTGCGCAAATCACCGCAGAAATCTGGTCACAGTCCCGTGGGGGATCATGTCGTTGGATGATGTTGAGTACTACCGTCGTCGTGCAATCGAGGAGCGGGAGCGCGCCGCGAAGACCGACGACCCTGAAGCGGCCAACGCACACCAGGAGTTGGCCAGACATTATGAGGCGCTAGTGGCGCGTGCCGATATGCTGCCGCTGACGCGCGGACCGGTCGCAAACCAAAACGACGCGCGACCATAATCTCGCGATTCCTGCGCTCAGCAGCGCTGGCTTCGCGAGTCTCACCGCAGGTGGCGGTTCGGTGTCTCCGTCCGTCGTGCTGGACCGCCACTCTCGCAAACCCAAGTTAGCAATGGGAACATCCGCCAGTCCGGCGCTGTTAAGCACCGGGACGACTTGACGGGTCGGTTTTGAGACTACTTCCCGCCGGGCCGTCCCACTGAACAGGGTTGGCGTATGCAGTACCGCGTTTATTTCCTCGATAGTTCTGGCTGGCTTCTGGATTTCCAACTTATCGACGCCGACACCGACGAGCATGTGCTGACCGCTGTTCTAGCCGACAATCCCGGACGCATTTGTCAGATTTGGAACGAACGAAGTCTCGTCGCGAAGGTCGGGGCTAATCAACCTTCGGTTTGGCCTGCGGCGCACCCGCTCTTTCCAAATCCCGTCGAACTATGGCGCCACTCCAAGAGAGTAGCGCGCTTCGAAGGGGAACAGGCGCGTTAACCGCAGCGAGAGCAGCCGGAGTATCACGCGATAGCGAAGGTCGCCGTGGCACTCCCTTGAGAGATCGGCTCGACAAACCAACGCTTGAAAGCTGTTAATCAGTCGGAGCCGTCCACGATCCAAATAGCGGCCGGTTCGACACCAAGTCGCCATCGGTCCTGAAGCTCATGCCCACAGGGCTGCCGTAAGTGACGCGCGCCCGCTCGCGACGACCAGCATGCCATTGAGTGACATTGGACTCTTTCGCCCGCTCCTCAACGGCGAGCCATGCGTACCGGTACGCCCGTTGAAGGTGGGCAAACCGCACATCCCCCGCGGGAGCATTCTTGGCAGCCTCTAGTTCAGCGTTGCACTGATCGACATACTCCATAAGCGTCTGCATTTTTAACTCCCCTGCAATCGGAGTGAGTGCAGAAACGCGCATCTCGAGTTCGAGCTGGGAGTTTACGCCGAGGTGAGTGGTGCGGTGGCTCGGCTGCCGAGGGCTGCGTCAATCCGAGACAACACGCGTACGCGCGCTCGTCATTAACTTTGCCGGTTCAACACCATATCGAGATCCCTCGCGTCGGCGAAGCATCTGCTGGCGAGCTAATGTCTGCTTTGGGTGGAAAGCGGACACCAGGCCGCTTTCGTTTTTCGTGTGCGGGAACGGGTCGGTGGAACTCCAAGTCTGAGACAGAAGTTGTGCGCTGCTGGAAAGGAGGAGCCCATGTATATTGGGATGGGCCTTGGAGGCATCATTCTTCTGATCTTAGTTCTGTGGCTTCTCGGGGTAATCTGATCAATTTTCGCCCCCGGGCGCGGCACATGATCGGCTGTCAGCACTTTCAGGAAAAAGGAAAGCGTATGAAGATCGCCACCACCTTCGCGGTTGCTGTGGGTTTCACCGCACTCGCTGCTTGCAACCAAAGCCCCCAGGAAAATCGGGCTGATCAGATTGAGGCCAACGCCGAGAATACGGCGGACGTGATCGAGGCGAA
>JBKPMC010000029.1:0-97861 GCA_046731955.1 Pseudomonadota bacterium
TGTCGCAGCAGCGATTTGGGAGTCATCATGATCAGCGGCTTGCGGAAATCGCGCCGCATCTGCCGCCGAAGGATGTGGAAGTAATTCGCGGGCGTGGTGCAATTGGCGACCTGCATATTGTCGTCGGCGCACAGCTGCAGATAGCGCTCGAGCCGTGCGGAGCTATGCTCCGGCCCCTGCCCTTCGAAGCCGTGCGGGAGAAGCATGACGAGGCCGCTCGCGCGCAACCACTTGGCTTCGCCCGCGGCGATGAACTGATCGATGATGGGCTGCGCGCCATTGGCGAAGTCGCCGAATTGCGCTTCCCACAACACCAGGCAGCGCGGGTCGGCGAGCGAATAGCCATATTCGAAGCCGAGGACGCCAAACTCCGAAAGCGGACTGTCGCGGACCTCGAAGCGGCCGCCGTCGACATGGCAGAGCGGGATATATTTCTCGCCGGACTGCTGATCGACCCAGACGGCGTGGCGCTGGCTGAACGTGCCGCGGCCGCTGTCCTGGCCGGAGAGGCGCACGCCCTGCCCGTCCGCGACGAGGCTGCCGAAGGCGAGCGCCTCGGCGGTCGCCCAGTCGAAGCCTTCGCCGCTCACGAACATTTCCTTTTTCGCATCGAGGATGCGCTGCAGAGTCTTGTGGATCGTGAATCCCTCGGGGACGCGCGTCAGGATATCGCCGAGACGGCGCATCTCCTCGTCATCGATCGCAGTCGGGGTGTTGCGGCGGCCGAGCACAGGCTCATCCGGGCGGCCGAGCCCCGCCCAGCGGCCCTCGAACCAGTCGGCCTTGTTGGGCAGATAAGAGACGGCGGCCTGAAAGTCCTCCTCCAGATGGGCGACATAGTCGCCGGTCTGCCCGTCGATCCATGCCTTATCGACGATGCCTTCCGCGATCAGCCGCTGGCCGTAGATCTCGCTGATCGGCGGGTGCTTCTTGATCTCCGCATACATCTCAGGCTGCGTGAAGCTCGGCTCGTCGCCCTCGTTGTGACCGAAGCGGCGGTAGCACCACATGTCGATGACGATGTCGCGGTTGAACGTCTGACGGAACTCGGTGGCGAGCTTGCAGCAAAAGGTCACGGCTTCGGGGTCGTCGCCGTTGACGTGCAGGATCGGCGCCTGGATGCCCTTGGCCACGTCCGACGGGTAAGGCGAAGAACGTCCGAACTGCGGGCTGGTCGTGAAGCCGACCTGGTTGTTGATGATGAAATGGACGGTCCCGCCGGTCCCGTAGCCGGGCAGGCCCGAGAAGCTCAGGCACTCCCAGACCACGCCCTGGCCGGCAAAGGCCGCATCGCCGTGAAGCAGCATCGGCAGGACCTTGTCGCCTTGCGCGTCGCCCTTGAGCGTCTGCGATGCCCGCACCTTGCCCAGCACAACTGGGTCGACCGCCTCGAGGTGGGACGGGTTGGGCAACAGCGACAGGTGCACCTTGATGCCGTCGAACTCCCGGTCCGACGAGGTGCCGAGGTGATATTTGACGTCGCCCGACCCGCCGACGTCCGCCGGGTTGGTCGCGCCTCCGGCAAACTCGTGGAAGATTGCCTGCGCGGATTTGCCCATCACGTTGGTGAGGATGTTGAGCCTGCCGCGGTGGGCCATGCCGACGTCGATCTCCTCGACTCCGAGCAGACCGCCATATTTGATCACCGCTTCGAGCGCCGGGACCGCGCCCTCTCCACCGTCGAGACCGAAGCGCTTCGTTCCGACATACTTCCTGGCGAGGAATTTCTCCCACTGCTCGGCGTGGATCACCTTGGTGAGGATCGACTGCTTGCCTTCGGGTGTGAACTGGACCGTGTCCTCGGCACTTTCGATCCGGTCCTGGATGAAGCGCCGTTCCTCGACCTCGTTGATGTGCATGTACTCGAAGCCGATGTGGCCGCAGTAGGTCGCCTGGAGCACGTGCACGATCTCACGCACGGTCGCCTGCTCGAAGCCGAGCGCTCCGGCGACCCAGATCGGCCGGTCGAGATCCTTCTCGGAAAAGCCGTGATAAGCGGGGGTAAGGTCCGCGGGCACTTCGCGGCGGATCAGGCCGAGTGGGTCGAGATCGGCGGCAAGGTGTCCGCGCACGCGGTACGTGCGGATCAGCATCATCGCGCGGATGCTGTCCTCTGCCGCTCGGCGGACCTCATCAGCACTCGCGCCGGTTGCCGCCGCGCGTTCTGAAGCCGCAGCCTTGAACTTCTCGATCGTAGCCTGGGTCGGATCGAGACCGAGGTTCAGCTCATCGAGCTCGGATATCGGCCAGTTCGGCCGCGCCCAGCTCGGACCTTGCTCCCGTTCGACAAATCCGGTGGCGACTTCGTTCATGCTACATCGTGCCCCGGCGAAGGCCGGGGTCCAGGCCCGGCGGAGCCGGGGTCAAACAACGACGGGTAGAGGTCTTTCCAGTCAAGATTTTGTTCCTCGATCAGCCGAGTTTTCCAAGCCCGTTTCCATTCCTTCATTTGCAGCTCGCGCCAGCGCGCTTCCTGCAGGTCCTCATGCACTTCGAACCAGACCAGCAGCTTGCATCCGTAACGCTTGGTGAATCCTGAAACCAAGCCTTCGCGATGTGCATGGACTCGTCCGATCAAATCGCTGGTGACTCCGATGTAGATCGTTCCATTCTTGCGGTTCGCCATGATGTAGACGAACCCGTTCTTCATCCATCCTCCACTCGTTCGAAGCCCTTCGGGCTCCTGGGCCCCGGCCTTCGCCGGGGAACTACGCCACTGCGAGCAACTCCTTCAGCGTCTTGCCCAATTCAGATGGGCTCGGGCTCACGGTAATTCCAGCCGCCTCCATCGCCACGATCTTGCTCTCGGCGTCGCCCTTGCCGCCCGAGACGATCGCACCGGCATGGCCCATTCGGCGGCCCGGCGGAGCAGTGCGTCCGGCGATAAAGCCTACGACCGGTTTCTTGCGCCCGCGTTTCGCCTCGTCGGCGAGGAACTGCGCGGCATCCTCCTCGGCGCTTCCGCCGATCTCGCCGATCATGATGATCGACTGAGTTTCATCGTCATCGAGGAACTTCTCGAGGATGTCGATGAACTCGGTGCCCTTCACCGGATCGCCCCCGATGCCGACCGCGGTCGACTGGCCGAGGCCCTCGTTGGTGGTCTGGAACACCGCTTCATAGGTCAGCGTCCCCGAGCGGCTGACGACGCCGACGCTGCCCTTCTTGAAGATGTTGCCGGGCATGATGCCGATCTTGCACTCGCCGGGCGTAAGGACCCCCGGGCAGTTTGGCCCTATCAGCCGGGACTTCGACCCGTCGAGGGCGCGCTTGACCCTGACCATGTCGAGCACCGGAATGCCCTCGGTGATCGTGACGATCAGCGGCACTTCGGCGTCGATCGCCTCGAGAATCGAGTCCGCGGCGAAGGGCGGCGGGACATAGATCACGCTCGCCGTCGCACCGGTCGCCGCGACGGCCTCGTGCACGGTGTTGAACACCGGCAGGCCAAGGTGGGTCGTTCCCCCTTTCCCAGGCGTGACGCCAGCAACCATCTGCGTCCCGTAGTCGAGCGCCTGGCGCGTGTGGAACGTGCCGGTCTCGCCGGTCATTCCCTGGGTGATGACCTTGGTGTTGCTGTCGACCAGGATGCTCATTTGCTGACGTCTCCGTCCCGCGGCTTCACAAGGCTGCGTTTGCGATCAACTGCCAGGCGCGTTCCAACACCGAGAGCAAAGGCAACGGCAAGGACGACAGCCATCCATCCAAAGAAAGCGGGCGCGGCCTGTGCTCCCCACTCATTGGCGGCTGGGTCATCCGGAGCTGCCGTCGCAAGTCCGTATGCATAGAAGCCGGATATTGCCGCGACTACCAAGATGACGGCTCCAGCCACCTTCCAGCTACGGTAGTAGCCCAAACCAAAGAACGGCGCCCCCACAAGTACGCAGAAAAGGAGGAGTGATTCCATCTAGGCAACTGCCTCTTCGGAGAGGCTGTTGTCGATTTGCTTGCAGGCGACGAGCAGCTCCTTCACCGCATCGACGCTCGCGTCGAAATTGGCGCGCGCGGCCTCGTCGAGTTCGATCTCGACGACCCGCTCGACGCCTTCTGCTCCGATCACGACCGGCACTCCGACATAAAGGTCGTTGACGCCATACTGTCCTGTCAGATGCGCGGCGCAGGGCAGGACGCGTTTCTTGTCCTTCAAGAAGCTCTCGGCCATCGCGATCGCGCTGGTGGCCGGGGCATAATAAGCCGAGCCGGTCTTCAGCAGCGCGACGATCTCGCCGCCCCCGCCGCGAGTGCGTTTCACGATTTCGTTGATCCGATCCTGCGTCGACCAGCCCATCTTGACCAGGTCGGGGATCGGGACTCCGGCGACGGTCGAATATTCGACGATCGGCACCATCGTGTCGCCGTGGCCGCCGAGCACGAAGGCAGTCACGTCCTCGACGCTGACGTTGAATTCCTCGGCGAGGAAGTGGCGAAAGCGCGCGCTGTCGAGCACACCGGCCATGCCGACGACCATGTTGTGCGGAAGTCCCGAAAATTCGCGCAGCGCCCAGACCATCGCGTCCAGGGGGTTGGTGATGCAGATGACGAAGCTGTTGGGGGCATGCTTCTTGATGCCCTCGCCGACAGCCCTCATCACTTTGAGGTTGATCCCGAGCAGGTCGTCGCGGCTCATGCCCGGCTTGCGCGGCACTCCGGCGGTGACGATGCACACGTCCGCGCCTTCGATGTCGGCATAGTCCGACGTGCCTTTGAGCTTCGCATCGAAGTCATCGACCGGCCCCGCCTGGGCGATGTCGAGCGCCTTGCCCTCCGGAATGCCCTCGACGATGTCGAACAGGACGATGTCGCCGAGCTCGCGCATCGCGGCGAGGTGGGCAAGGGTTCCGCCGATCATTCCAGCGCCGATCAGGGCGATCTTCTTCCGAGCCATGAGGCCGCTTTCCAACCTTTCTGTTTTTACCGCGGCGGATCTGGGGAGTCGCCGCCTTCGAGGAGCGCGGCGCCCGATTAGCGAGGTGACCAGCGCGCCGCAACCGCGGTGCCCGTCGGCGCCGCGAGATTAAATGATGATTGCAGCTCGATGAACTCGGCAACTGCGGCCGCTGAAGCACGTTTCGAAGCGCGCCCCATAAGGAGTGAGAAGCAATGAAAATCGCAGTTCTCGCGCTCGCCGGCTCGGCCGTCGCAGTCACCGCAATCCCCGTCGCGGCGAAGCAACACACGAACGAAATGAGGTGCACGAAGTGGGAAAACCATCGCTGCGTGGAGTCGCGTAACCTGACGCGCGCGCGGGCTCGGGGCGAGGCGTATCGGGTAGGCTACGCATTCGGGCCCCACTATGGCTACACCGAGTTCACAGCCCTGCCTCAGCCGGTCGTCGCTCGCTATCACCTCCGAAGCAACTTCAAATACGTGGAGCACGACGGTTACGTCTATGTGGTGAATCCGCGTACGTACCGAGTGGTCCGCGCCATTCCTGGCTGACCGATCTCAGATCGGGGACCGCCGGCTCAGTCGGCGGGTTCCCGCGCTGGCAGATACCCTCGCGATTAGCGGGTCGTCTCGCTGTCGTTCCTCGAGTCGGGCAAACGGGTTCGAAACGCGACCGCTCGCGCCCTTACCTTTCTGCCAGATGAACAGGCGAGAAACCTTGATTTTGGCCAATCGTTGACACTGAAACCGAAACGGCGCGGCCGCCACTGCGGACGCACAAATGGGCATAACTCCCGCCATAATTCGTTTCGGTCCTCATCGTAGGAGAGACTGTCATGAGGAAAATACTTTTCGCACTTTCGGGCGCCGCTATGGCCATGACGGCCGCTGCCGCCGCTGCCGATCCACCGGTGACGGGCGAAACCTGCACCAAGTACAAGGATGGCGTCTGTGTCTCGACCCACAAGGTCAGGGGCACCCCGGGGTATAAGGTCGGTTACGTGTTCGGACCGAACTATACCTACACTACAGTGAGCGACCTGCCGCAGCCGGTTGTCGTGCAGTATAAGCTGGGCCCGGATTACCGGTACGTTTCCAGCGACGGCTACGTCTATGTCGTCGACCCGTCGACCTATGCGGTGACGCGAGTCATCGAGGTTCCTCGCTAAACGGACTGCAAATTATGGAGAAAAGGGCCGCCGGCTTCCGGCGGCCCTTTTTTCGTCCTGACGCGAGTTAGTCCTCTTCGATCAGGCTCAGGATGTTGCCGTCCGGGTCCTTAAACCATGCGGTCTTGAATCCCTCTGCGACATGGAGGTCGCCCTGCTGCTTCAGACCGGGCAGGTCATAATGCTCAAAGAAGATCCCCTTCTCTTTCAGCTCGCGGACCTCCTTGTCGATATCGTCGACTTCGAAGGTCAGCGCCGTTGCCTTGTTGGTTCCGGCGAACTCGGAACGATAGACGTTGATTAAGGTGTCGCCGCTCTTCAGCGTCGCACCCTCGCCGCCCCATTCGTCCTTGGTCTTCAGGCCCAAAGTGTCCTCATAGAATTTGCGCGCCCGGTCGAGGTCCTTGACGGCGATCATCGGCATTGCGTCGGCTTTTCCAAGCATCATGTTCCTCCTCTGGTGAAACAGGACGAACGGGCCCGCAGCGAGTGCGTTCCTCGAAGCATCGCGAAACCATTTCCGGTCAAACCTCGTTCATCTCTTCGAGATAGGGTCGAACCATGAAACAGCTTCTTCTCGTGGGCGCGGCAGCGCTACTTTTCGCCGGGCCGGCTTTCACAAAGCCTGGTCATGGCTACGGCCACGGGCCCAAGGGTTATGGCGTAGGCGGCTGTCCGCCCGGGCTCGCGAAGAAGGCGAATCCGTGCGTGCCGCCCGGCCAGGCGAAGAAGCTCTATAATGTCGGCCAGCGCTTCCCCCGCGGCTACGGGGCGGCGTGGAGCTACAACCAGATCCCCTATGATCTGCGTGCGCGCTACGCCTTCGATCCCGGTTATCGCTATTATTACGGCGACGGATACATCTACCGCGTCAATCCGCGCACGATGATGATCCAGCAGGTTGTCGCCGCGCTCCTGCGGTGATCGGACCTCCCGCTTCGTAGCTTTTGAAAACGCCTCGAGCGCGTGCTAGCGGCTCGGCCAAGCAAGGAGTCATGGCTTGGCCGAGTTTTTCCTTCCCAAGAACAGCACCATCAAGCGGGGACGCGAATGGAAGCCCGAGGAGGGCAAGCGCCTCAGGACGTTCAAGATCTACCGCTACGATCCGGACAGCGGCGCCAACCCGCGTTGGGACCGCTACACCATCGACCTCGACAAATGCGGCCCGATGGTTCTCGACGCGCTCATAAAAATTAAGAACGAGATCGACCCGACTCTGACCTTCCGCCGCTCGTGCCGCGAGGGAATTTGTGGGTCGTGCTCAATGAACATGGACGGCCGCAACGGCCTCGCCTGCACAACCGCGATCGAGGGCCTCAAGGGGGACATACAGATTACGCCGTTGCCGCACATGGATGTGGTCAAGGACCTCGTCCCGGACCTCACCAACGCTTACGCGCAATACACGTTGATCCAGCCCTGGCTGAAGACGGCAAGCCCCGCGCCGTCGCGGGAGCGCCTGCAGTCGCCCGAGGATCGCGAGAAGCTCGACGGCCTCTACGAGTGCATCCTGTGCTTCTGCTGTTCGACCAGCTGCCCGAGCTACTGGTGGAACGCCGATAAGTTCCTTGGGCCAGCGATCCTACTTCAGGCTTATCGCTGGCTCGCCGACAGCCGCGACGAGGCGACCGGCGAGCGGCTCGACCAGCTCGAGGACCCCTTCCGGCTCTATCGCTGCCATACGATCATGAACTGCGCGAACGTCTGCCCCAAAGGCCTCAATCCCGCGAAGGCGATCGCGGAGACCAAGAAGCTGATCGCAGAACGCGCCGGGTGAGCGAAAAGCCGAACAACAGCGAGGGCCTGATGGAGGACGTCGGCGTCCCCACGGGCGCGATGCCCGATCCGGACAACCCCGGCTGGTTCAGCTGGGGCGATTTCCCGCGCGGGTCGTTCGCAGCGGCGACCGGGCGGCTGCTGTTCAAGCCGGACGGGCCGGGACGCGGCATGGCGCGCATGTTCCCGACCGAGGTGCATATGAACATGGGCGGGTCGATCCACGGCGGCGCGGTGATGAGCTTCATCGACATGTCGATGTTCGCCGGAGGGCTGTGCGCGGGGATGGAGCGAGGGCACTATGTCACGCTGCACCTCACCACCCATTTCCTCGCGCGCGGCAAGCCTGGCTCCCCGCTCGATGCCTATGTCGAGCTCGTGCGGCAGACGCGCGGCCACGCCTTCCTGCAGGGGGTGGTCAAGCAGGACGGCCATAATTGCTACAGCTTCAGCGGGACCCTGAAGCGCATCCGCGAGCGCAACGCGCCGGCATGACCGGTCCCGTCAGGTCGGCTTACGACCAGCTGCGACAAGCGGGCGAACTGAAACCGGACCCGGCGCAGGAGCGCGCCGTCGCCGCGCTCGATCGACTGGCAGCGAGCATCGACGCAGATGAGGGGTTCTTCTCCCGGCTGTTCGGACCGCGAGCCGATGGGCCAGCCGGTGTTTACCTGTGGGGCGGGGTCGGGCGCGGCAAGTCGATGCTGATGGATCTCGCCTTCGAGCATATCGACATCCATCCCAAGCGCCGCGTCCACTTCCACGAATTCATGCTCCAGACGCACGCTCGCCTGCGCAAAGCGCGCGAGAGCGAGGACGGCGACCCCATCGAACCGGTCGCCGAGCAGATCGCGGACGGGACTAAGCTGCTCTGCTTCGACGAGCTGCACGTGACCGACCCGGCCGACGCGTTGATCCTCTCCCGCTTGTTCGGGAAATTGCTCGAGCAAGGCGTGAAGGTCGTCACGACCTCGAACAGGCCGCCTCGCGACCTTTATCAGGGCGGGCTCAACCGCGAGCTGTTCATTCCCTTCATCGAGCTGATCGAGAGGCGGATGCTGGTCGTCGAGGTAAACGGCCCAACCGATTATCGTCTCGACCGCCTCGAAGGAGTCGAGGTCTGGCATGTTCCGAACGGACCCCGGGCCACTGCCGAGTTGTCCCGAGCCTTCTTCCAGCTGACCGACTATCCTGTCGAGGACCGCGCAAAAGTCCCGTCCGAAGAGCTTGATGTCGGCGGCGGGCGGATGATCCACGTGCCCAAGAGCCTCAAGGGCGTCGCGGTCTTCTCGTTCAAACGGCTGTGCGGCGAGCCGCGAGGCGCCGCCGACTATCTCGCGATCGCACGGCGATATCACACCGTCATCATCGTCGGCATTCCGGTCATGGGGCCGGAGATGCGCAACGAGGCGGCGCGCTTCGTGACCTTGATCGACGCGCTCTACGAGCATCGGGTAAAGCTGCTCGCCGCGGCCGACGCGGAGCCCGAAGGTCTCTATCCCGCGGGTGACGGCAGGTTCGAGTTCCAGCGCACCGTAAGCCGCCTCGAGGAGATGCGCAGCGCAGAATATCTGGCGGAGGGTCACGGCGTCGTTGCTTGACCACCGCAGGGGCACGCCTAGCGTGCGCTTCCTTTTTGGAGACTCGCCGATGCGTAAGTTGCTCGCCGTCCTGCTCGCGTTTAGCGCCACCACTGCTTTTGCCGCGACCGATCCGCGGACAGTCCCGACCAAGCTCGACCCTACGTGGCAGGCCAGGACCCGCGCCTTGTTCAAGCAGGCAATCGAAATTCCGACGGTTCATCACCGCGGGGAAATGCCGCGCATGGCAAAGCTGTTGGCCGACCAGTTCCGGGCTGCAGGAATCCCTCAATCCGACATCCACATCATGCCCTATGAGGCGCTGCCGGGCGACAAGACGGCGGCGCTCATCGTGCGCTGGCGTTCGGCGAATCCGACCAAAAAACCGATGCTGATTCTTGGCCACATGGACGTCGTCGAAGCCAAGCGCGACGATTGGAAGTACGACCCATTCGTGTTCCGCGAGGAAGGCGGCTATTTCTACGGCCGCGGCACGAGCGACATGAAGAATGGCGACGTCGCCACGACGATGGCGGCGGTCAAGCTCATGTCGCAAGGGTTCAAGCCCAATCGCGACGTCATCTTCTTCTACAGCGGCGACGAGGAGACGAAGGGCGAAGGTGCGACGCTGGCCTCGACCAAGTGGCGCAATCTGACCGACGCCGAATTCGGGCTAAACGCCGACGGTGGCTGCGCATCCTACGATCCCAAGTTCAAGGCATTGGGATGCGGCATTTCAACGGCGGAGAAGACGTTCCAGACCTACTTCTTCACGACGCACAATCCCGGGGGGCATAGCTCGCGGCCGAGGCCCGACAACGCGATCTACGATTTGGCCGATGCTCTTAAGGCGCTTCAAAAGCATCGCTTCCAGCCGATGCTGAACGACGCCAGCCGCGGCTATTTCGAAGAGCGTGCTCGCCAGGAGGGAAACACTCCGCTTGGGGCCGCGATCCGCCGCTGGCTCGCCAATCCGAACGATGGAGAAGCAGCCGACGCGGTCGAGGCCAATCCGCTCGAGGTTGGACTCACGCGCACGCGCTGCGTCGCGACAATGCTTCAGGCCGGCCACGCGGATAACGCGCTTCCGCAAACCGCAAAGGCAACGGTCAACTGCCGGATCATGCCTGGCGTGCAGCCGAAGGAGGTCCAGGCCGAGCTTCAGAAGATGGCCGGCCCGAAAGTCGAGGTGACGCCAGATCCGAACTATATCGGTGTTCCGACACCCGCATCACCGCTTCGTCCCGAGGTGCTCAAAGCGGTGACCGACGCCATCCAGCGCTTCCAGGGCCCGGACATGCACGTGTTCCCGATGATGCAGACGGGAGCGAGCGACGGGTCGTTCTTCCGGGCGCAGGGAATCCCGGTCTACGATGTCGACGGAAGCTGGGGCATCTCGCCCGATGACGAGCGCGCGCACGGTCTCGACGAGCGCATCCCGGTGCGCGCGATGTACGACGACGTGCTGCACTGGGAGACAATCATCCGCGAACTTGCGAGCTGAGCCGACGAACGGCAATCCAACCGCTTGACGCATGGGCCGAGCACCCTAGCGTGCGTCCGCTTTCCGGGGAGAGGAAATCCATGCGCCGTTCGCTTGCTGTTTTGCTGACCTTCACCGCCACCGCTGCAATCGCACAAGAGGAAGGGCAGCCGATCAGCAGCCCGCCGCCGGCGACCCTCGAAGGCGCGAAGAAGCTGCCGCCTAAGTGGGAAGCGACGGCACGCGAGATTTACAAGACGGCCGTTGAGACCCCGACGGTCATGGGCCGCGGTCAGCTGCCGAAGCTCCAAAACTATCTCGCGGCCAAGCTGAAGGCCGCAGGCTGGGCCGCCAAGGACATCCACGTGCTTCCCTACGAAGGGCCGCCCGGGAACAAGACTGCGGCCCTGATCGCGCGATGGCCGTCGGCCAACCCCAAGGCCAAGCCGATCCTGATTATGGCGCACATGGACGTGGTCGAGGCCCTGCCGAGCGACTGGACGACCGATCCCTTCAAGCTAGTCGAGAAGGATGGCTATTTTTACGGGCGCGGCAGCGGCGACGACAAAGGCGGCGGCATCCCGGCCATGGTCGCGCTGATGAAGCTACGTGCCGAGGGCTTCAAGCCGAACCGCGACATCGTCCTCATTTTCACGGGTGATGAAGAGACGCAGGGAAAGGGCGCGGAGCTTGGCGCGACCGAATGGCGCAAGTGGACAGAAGCCGAGTTTGCCCTCAATGCCGATGGCGGCGGTGGCGCATTCACCCGGGACGGTAAGCCGCTGGGTTATGGCCTGCAGACGTCGGAGAAGACGTTCCAGACCTATTTCTTTCGGGTCCGCAATCCCGGCGGCCACAGCTCCCGACCACGGCCGGACAATGCGATCTACGAGCTCGCCGACGCGTTGAAGAAGTTGCAGAACCATCGCTTCCAGCCGATGCTCACCGAGACGACGCGTGCCTATTTCACCGCGCGAGCCGAACAGGAGGGCAACAGCCCGCTTGGGAGAGCAATGCGCGCCTGGCTCGCCAATCCCAATGACGGCGCGGCGGCGGACACGATCGAGGCCAATCCGCTCGAAGTGGGCCTGACGCGCACGCGCTGCGTCGCGACGATGCTCAAGGGCGGCCACGCCGAGAACGCACTGCCGCAGCTTGCCGAGGCCACCGTCAATTGCCGCATCATGGCGGGCGTAGAGCCGAAGCTGGTAGAAGCCGAGCTCAAGCAGGTGGTCGGACCGAAAGTCGAGGTCACGCCGGCCCCGGACGCGGGCCGCGTGACGCCTGTGTCGCCGCTCCGGCCGGATGTAGTGAGCGCCTACACCAAAGCCGTGAAGGCGCGCTTCCCCAACCAAATGATCATTCCGCAGATGTCGACGGGGGCTTCCGACGGGCTCGAGTTCCGTGCCCGAGGCATTCCTGTCTATGGCGTTGACGGCCAGTGGGGCGTCTCACCCGACGACGAGCGCGCCCACGGCAAGGACGAGCGGATTCCGGTCCAGTCGCTGTGGGACAATGTGATGCACTGGGAATCGATGGTCCGCGATCTGGCGAGCTGACGCGCGGGGATCATATCCAGCCGAAATGGGCGGTGAGCATGTACAGCGGCACCGCCCAGATCAGTGCCTGGGCGATGGTCGTCGCTAGCGCCGGGGATCTATCATGCAGGCGGGCAAGCGCGCGGCGGACGAGGCGGAACACTGCGTAGGCGAGAGCGAGGCCAAGCAGCAGCATAGCCGCGAACGTGCCTACGAACGCTGCGTCGCTGATCGGAGGTGTTGGGCCCTTGTGAACGGGCAGCGCAAACACGACGAGCGCAAAGACGTCGACCGCCGCGCCGAAAGCGCCGATTACGACCAGGTCGCGCGTATGGGATGACGCCTTCGATCGCGGCGCCTCGGCAGGCACAGCATCGGTCGCCAGCCCACGAGCTCCATCGAGGAACGCGAGCCGATCGTCACTACTGCCCCATAGCCGGTTTGGCAGGACGAGCATGTCCCAGCCGGCAAGCTCTAGGACGATCGCCTGCTTGAGGTCGTGAATCCGGCGAACCGCATCCCAACTCCACCGCCGCTCACGCAGCGCAGACAATGCGATGATGCCATCGTCGGTCATCTCGACATCGTGATCGGCGACAGTCGGGTCATAGCTTTGCCCGGTCGCCGCCCTCAGCCAGTGTGTCCGAATTCCTCCCGCGAGAATGGCAAACAGGACTGTGGCGACTAGAAGTCCGACCAGGGCGTCGGGGAAGACGATAGTGATTACGGCAAGGACCAGAACGACCATGGCCAGCTGTTCGAGCAGCCGGCGCGTGCGGCCAGTATCCTGCCGGCCGAGCTCATTCATCAGCGCGCCAAGCCCGATGACATATTCGTCTTTGCCCAGCTGGTAACGGAATTGCGCGTGCATGGATCGCCCCCCGAGTCGCGAGGCCGATTCTATGCGGTGGTGGGTTGGCGAATAGTCTGCGCGGCCTTGAGCACCTCTTCGGCGTGCTTCGGCACCTTGACCTTGCGCCATGCCTTGAGGACGCGGCCGTCGGCGCCGATCAGATAGGTCGCACGCTCCATCCCCATATATTTGCGGCCGTACATCGACTTTTCGACCCAGGTGCCGAACGCGTCGGAGATGCGCCCGTCCTCATCGGACGCGAGCGGGATCGCGAGCCCGTATTTGCCGATGAACTTCTCGTGGCTCTTCATCGGATCGCGGGAGACGCCGATCACTCGGACGCCTGCTTTTTCGAACTCGGGAGTGAGGGAGGTGAAATCCTGCGCCTCGCGGGTGCAGCCGGACGTGTCGTCCTTCGGATAGAAATAGAGCACGAGCAGCCGGCCTGGAGAAGCGAGGTCGATGTTTGTGCCATCGCTTGCAATGATCGTGATTGCGGGTGCCTTGTCGCCTTCTTGGATCATTTCATGCCTCCGCCTTGATGCGATCCCACAGTTCGGAAATGCTCTGCCGCGCCGCGTCGTGCTCGGCAAGCAGCGCGTCCCAGCTCGCCGCGCCACACGCTTCGGCGACCAGCTGCCAGGTTTCATCGGTTGGCTTGATGCTGCCGGGCGCCACGAGGCGCATCATCACCAGCATCCGTGTGAGCAATTTTTGCGCTTCGACAATGTTTGTCGGGATTAAAGATTCGGCGGCCAGGGCCTCCACAGCCGCGTCGAGCCGCGGGTCTAAGCCGACGTGGCGGGTTAGCTGCAGCACGTGCACTGCAAATTCGAGATCGACCAGACCGCCCGGGCCGAGCTTGACGTCGAGCGCGCTTTGCGGCGGCTTGTGACGCTCCATCTCGGCCCGCATCTTCGCGGCGTCGGCGGCAGTCTTCTTCGGGTCGCGAGGAATGCGCAGGATCGCGTCGATCACCTCCTGTGCGAGCGCACGTCCTTCCGGCGATCCGAACACGGGGCGGGCCCGGCACAGGGCCATATGTTCCCAGGTCCAGGCTGTTTCCTGCTGATAGTGCTCGAAGGCCTTGAGCGAGACGATGAGCATCCCCGTCGCACCTTCCGGCCGCAGCCGAGTGTCGACTTCGTAAAGCGGGCCCGCAGCGGTAGGGACACTCAGCGCCGCAGTGACACGGTTGGCGAGCCGGTTGAAATAATCATTGGGTCCCAGCGGTTTCGTGCCGTCGGACACGCCCTCGCTCGAGCCGCTGTGCAGGTAAATGATGTCGAGATCGGAAGCGTGAGTCAGTGCGCAGCCACCGAGCCGCCCGAGCCCAAGGATCACCAATTCATCGCCCGGGAAACGGCCATGCGCCTCTTCGAACTCATGGGCCGCCGTCTGGCCGAGCGCGATCAACGCGCCTTCGGCGACGCGCGAATAGCCGTTCGCGACTTCGAGCGGATCGCGATGGCGATCAATCAACTGTACGCCGAGCGCGAAGCGTCGCTCGTTGACAAGCCGCCGCGCGCGATCGAGCGCGACGTCATAGGGCTGCCCTCGCATCGCTTCTTTGAGAAGGCCGGCGAATTCGTCGGCCGACGGAGGCATGGCGAAGCTGGACGCGTCAAAAAGGCCTTCGAACAGCTCCGGCCGGCGGGCGAGCTGGTCGGCGAGTGCAGGCGCATGCGCAAGCACCTTGGCAAGCAACCTCGCGAGCGCCGGCCGCGCTTCGAGCAGTCGGAAGAAATTGACGCCGCTGGACAGCCGTTCGACGATATCGCTCAGGCGATTGAGCGCATGGGCAGGGTCGGCGCCCGCGGCAAGTGCCTGCATAAGGCCGGGGAGCATCGCTTCGAACGCCTGCTGAGCCGCCGGTGAGCGCAGCGAGCGCGCCTTCCCTGACCGCCAATCGGCGACATAACGCGCCGCGTCGCCCGGCTCGTCAAAGCCCATCGCTAGCAGCTCGCGCTGCAGTATGTCGGGGTCATTCGAGAGCTGCTGCCGCTCGCCGGGCGCAAGACCGTCGAAGATCGCACCTGCGCGCTCCACGTGAGGCTCGAGCAGCCGAAGAAGCGCGTCACCATCTTGGAGCGCGTGCAGCTCAGCAACATTGTCGAGCGCTTCGCGGTCGGGCGGCAGGATATGTGTTTGCGCATCGTCCACCATCTGCACCCGATGCTCGATCGTGCGCAGGAGGCGATAGGTCTCGGCCAGCTCGCGCGCCGTCGGCTCGTCGAGATGTCCGGCCTCGAGCAGCGCATCGATCGCGTCGAGCGTCGCTGGGGCGCGGATGGCAGGATCACGCCCGCCGTGGATCATCTGCTGGATCTGGACGAAGAATTCGACCTCACGGATGCCGCCGCGGCCCCGCTTGAGGTCATAGCCTGGACCGATGCTCGCCCCCTGGGCGAAATGATCGCGGATGCGCGCAGAAATCTGCCGGACTTCCTCGATGACGCCGAAGTCGAGCGCGCGCCGCCAGACAAACGGCCGGATCGAGTCAAGGAAGCGCTGCCCGAGTGCGACGTCGCCCCCGCAAGCCCGGGCTCGAATGAAAGCGGCGCGCTCCCAAGGCAACGCGCTCGATTCATAATGAGAGATTGCGGCGTCGATGGGGAGGGCAATCGGCGTCACCTCGGGCGAAGGACGCAGGCGCAGGTCGACCCGCTGGACATAACCGTCGGCGGTGCGCCTCTGCAGGATTTCGACCAGGCGGCGCCCGATCCGGACCGCGCTTTCGCCGGCATCGTCCCGGGTCCGCCGAGGCAAGGTCGCTGGATCGAACAGCAACAGCAGGTCGACGTCGGACGAATAGTTGAGCTCGCGGCTGCCGAGCTTGCCCATGGCGATCACCGCAAACCCCTGCGGCTCGGCGTCCGGCACACGCTCCGTAATCGCGGCCCCGACAGCGCGATCGATTGCTTCATCGGCAAAGTCGGACAGGATTCGGGTGAGCTGCTCGAGCGAAAGCTCGCCGGCGAGATCGCCGAGCGCCACCGCGAGTGCGAGCCCCTGCCTCTGCCGTCGCAACTCCGTTTCGACTTCTTCCCCGCCCGCCGAAAGGGCGAGCTGCACGGCCTGCATCGCGCCGCTTGCCCGAAACCCGTCGCCGATGTCGCTGCGCGAGCGCAACGATTCGCGGAGGAAGGGCGAATGATCTCTCGCTCGAGCGAGGGCGCCCTCTCTTCGACTGATCAAGTCTTGCCGACTCATTGCCCCGAATTCATTGGACAAAATCCCGGCGCACGAAACTTCCCGAGGGATCTAGTCGTTTGAAATTTCCATGAAGATGGATCGTGAAGACGTTGTGACGCCGGATTTGAATGGCATGGACCGACGAGTCATCTGTGTTGAAATCCCGCCAGCGCACGCCGGCATAACCGCCGCGCTCCGCCGTGCTTTCGAAGCAGCGGCGGCGGAGCCGAGTGACCGCGATTTCGCGGAGTTGCTGCGCAAACTGAATTGACCCGCGCCGCGCGATCACTCGTGATCGCGGCTGAGCTCGTCGACCTCTCCCATGATCGTCTGCAATGCGGACTTGTCCGGATCCGTGCGGTGTTGGCGGCGTGACGGCAGCTTCCCGCTCGTCAGCAGCTGCTCGAGCGCGACGCGGCCGCGCGCAACTCGGCTCTTGATCGTGCCCACGGCGCAGCCGCAGATTTCTGCCGCTTCCTCATAGGCGAATCCGCCGGCACCGACGAGGATCAGCGCCTCGCGCTGCGGCTGGGGCAAATGCATCAGCGCGCGCTGCATGTCTCCAAGCTCGATATGCCGGTCTTGGCTCGCCGGAGCGGCGAGAATCTTGGACGCGGTGATGTCGTCCCATTCGCCCTTGAAGCGCGCCCGCCGCATCTGGCTGAGGAACAGGTTCCTGAGGATGATGAACGTCCATGCGCGCATGTTGGTGCCGGCCTGGAAGCGCTTGCGGGCGGCCCAAGCCTTGAGCAAGGTTTCCTGCACCAGATCGTCGGCCAGATCACGGCTGCCCGACAAGGAACGGCCGAAAGCGCGCAGGTGCGGAATCACCGCCGCCAGCTGCTCCTTGAACTCCGGATCGGATAACGGAACAGGCTCCGACGAAGCGTCGTCCGATCGTTCCTCTTTCCGATCTACTGTCAAGACTAGACCCCACCCTGTGCCCGCACGCGGCCATGGCTGCGCGCAGTTTGATCCAACATGAATAGCGGCTGTGACAGAAGCTAGGTGCTCAGGACCGTCCAACCAAGACGATCACAGCGAATAAAATCACCACCAGCAGCGTCCCGATGACCAAAACGTTGCGGGCAACGCCGGGCGTTGAGCCTGCGCGCGCCTCCGTAGTGGTTTCTCTCACTGAAGGTTCGGACTCGCCTAGGTCGGCCATTATGTTCTCGTCACGAAATCGCCATTCCTCCGGCCAACGCGCTGGCCGGAGGCCTGTTCCCAACCGATTTGGAGCGATCAGGCCGCGGGTACGGTCGCAGCGTCGAAGAACAAGGCCTGAGCGATCGCCGCCTTCACGGTCGATCGCTGGAAGGGCTTGGTGATGAGGAAGGTCGGCTCCGGCCGAGTGCCGGTGAGCAGCCGCTCCGGGAAAGCGGTGATGAAGATCACTGGCACCGAAAATTCGGCGAGGATGTCCTTCACCGCGTCAATTCCGCTCGAATCGTCGGCGAGCTGAATGTCCGCGAGCACTAGCCCCGGCGGATTCTGGCGAGCTTGGGCTACGGCTTCGTCGCGGGTCACCGCAACGCCCGTCACATTGTGGCCGAGGTCTCGGACGATCGTCTCGATGTCCATCGCGATGATCGGCTCGTCCTCGATGATGAGGACGTCGGCGAGGGTCTGACGCTCAATCTCCTCAAGCGCTTCGGCGACCAGCGAATCGACGTCGGAGGGCGACGCGCCGATCAGGTAGCCGGTGTCGTCCGACGAAAAGCCCTCGAGCGAGGTCAGCAGCAGCGCCTGCCGTGACAGCGGCGTGATCCGTGACAGGCGCGCCTGGGCGATGCCCTCCGGCCCAGTTGGATTGCGTGAGGGATCCTCGCCTTCCTCGACGTTCGCGGTCGACCAGATCGCATGGAATGTCTTGTACAATCCCAGCCGGGGGTCGACGTCGCGCGGAAACTCGTCCGGTTTTGCGACGATGGCTTCCAGAGTGGCGCGGACGAACGCGTCGCCGTGTGCCTGGCTGCCCGTCAGGGCGCGCGCATAGCGGCGCAGAAACGGCAGGTGCGGTGCAAGTTCCTGGCCAAGGGACATAGGGGGTGTTTCTCCGTCGAATATAGGTTTGGACCCGTCTTTGGCGACCGGTCGGAATTGTTGCAAGCCTGCAAGGACTTCGCTCGGCCTGGTATTCCACCGCCCCCAAACTGTGAATTCCCTCTGGAACAAAGGACCGGGCATTTGGTTTCCCCGGTGGGCCGGCTCCTGCTGCAATGCTTGATAATCACTTACTCGGCGCAGCGTCCCGGCCCGAGACGTATCCGGGATCGAGACGACGCTCTGGCAAGGCGTTGCGCCCAAAGACAGGATTTGTATGACGCGCGGCAGTGCCCGCGCGTCAGGGGGGACGAGAGGTTGAGTGCGAAGAAGCGAAGCGAGTCGGGAGGATCGGGCGATTCAACGCGCTCGGCAAAGAGCCCGCGGGCTTCGGACAAGAAGGCTGGAAAGCAGCGGTCGGCCGACCTCGGCCGGGCGCTGCGCTCTATCTACGACGACACCCTGCGCGAATCGGTCCCCGACGATTTCATCAATCTCATCGGCAAGCTCAGCTGAGCAGATGCCGCTGGAACGGCGGACATGAGCGCATCCCAGCGCTTCGCCCGCCTCCCGACTGCCGCCAAACTTTTGCTAATCCTCACGGCGGCAATTCTTCCGATCGGAATTGCTTTGACCTTCATTGGCCAGAGCGGGATTCAGCAGGCGAACAGTGCGCTCGAGGGCCGGGGCCAGGACCAGGCACGTGCCGCCGCCGGAGCCATTGAGAGCCTGATCGCGCGCAATGCGCTCGCGCTTCGAGTTGCTGCGAACGGTGCGCTTGCGGGCGGAACTCGAACTGCGTGCGATCGCGCTCACCGCTCACTCGCGATTGCGCCTGCGGTAGCGCAGGACTTCGAGCTCGAGACGACTGAGGGCCAGCCGTTATGCGCCGCGGGCGAGGTCGCGGAGATAGGCGCGCTGCCACTCGTCGCACCCGGCGATATCCGGGTCCGCGTTACGCCGGATGGCAATGCGATCGCGATCCGCGTCGGAGTGATCGGAGGAATGGCGACCGAACGTGTCTCGGCGCGGGAGTTACACGACGCGGTCACCGGCGTCGGCGGCGATATTCGTCTAGTCGCGCTTCACGACGGCGCACGTGAACTCCGATTGATCACTCCAGACCGCACGCCAGCCGCGCGGTTGGCAACCAGCGAATGGCCTATTGGAAACGGTTTGCTTTCCGTTCGTATCGGCATTCTTCAAAAGCGGGTCACCACAGCCGACCAGCTGACGCTGCTCCTGCCAGTCTTGATGTGGGTCGCCGCGGCATTGATCACCTGGCTTCTGGTTACCCGGCTCCTGATCCGGCCGCTCAAACGGCTGGAACGTGCGGTCCTCGAGTATCAGCCTGGGAACGCTTCGCTTGACTTGCCCCGAAAGCTCGGCCCGTCAACCGAGATCCAGGAGCTTCGTGATGCCTTCGCCCGAGCCGTGGGCCGAGTCGATGAATCGGAGCGCGAGATTACGGGGGCGCTCGAGGGCCAGCGGCGGCTGGTTCGTGAAGTGCACCACCGAGTGAAGAACAACCTTCAGGTTGTCGCGTCGCTGCTCAACATCCACGGACGAAGCGCAGAGACAATCGAGGCCCGTGCCGCTTATGCCGGAATCAGCCGCCGGGTCGGCGCACTGTCGATGGTCCACCGCAACCATTTCGCCGAGATGGAGGAAAATCGCGGTATTGCGCTGCGTCCATTGCTCACAGAGCTCGCGGCCGAACTTCGCGCCGGCGCACCGGACAGTGCGCGCGGCCTTCGCATCGATCTCGAGCTCGAGCCTGTCTACACGACGCAAGACGTCGCCGTTGCGGTCGCCTTCCTGATCACGGAGATCGTCGAATATGCGATGCTCCACTGCCCGCAGGACCCGATCGAAGTGTCGCTGAGACGGGCGAGCGAGCTGACCGCCCGGCTCACGCTGGCGAGCCGAGTCCTGGTACCGGACGAGTCGGACAATCCCGAAAAAGTCCAGTTTGAGCGGATCGTCGGGGGTCTCGCCAAGCAGCTACGTTCGACACTCGAGCGAAAACTCGGCCGCTACAGCGTTGATTTACCTGTGTTTCCGCCGATATGATTTGAACTCGAGAGTCGTTACGCGTTCGAAGAAAAAATGTTATGATCGCTCGGAACTGTTCGAGACGGAGGGGCGTTATGCAACTCGGATAGTGACCTTTTGCCCCCCCGCTCTCGCTATCCGTTTAAATGGGCCCGGAACCGCCAACCCTCCCCCCCCCCGGTGGCGCTTCCGGGCCCTCTTCCGTCCGGGGTTCCGAAACAGCAGCATTTGACCGAGCGGCCTTCCGTGCCGCGCGCCAGTGCGTCAGGCGAATGGCGAGGATCGCGAACTCGTACAGGCCATAGAGCGGCACGAGAAGCATGAGCATGGAGACCACGTCGGGGGGCGTCAGCACCGCCGACACCGCGGCCGCGCCGACGATGGCATAGCGTCGGGACTTCCCCAGCTGCTCGCGCGTGACCAGTCCCGCGCGCTCGAGGATCATCAGCAGGATCGGCAGCAGGAATGCGGCGCCGAAGCCAAAGAGGAATCGGGTGACGAAGGTCAGGTAATTGCCGACGCCGGGCAGGGCCTCCTGGTTGATGCCGCCGATATTCCCCTGAAAGCTCAGCAGGAAATGCAGCGCCCAGGGCATGGCGACGAAATAGGCAAAGCAGGCGCCGGCCCCGAAGAAGACTGGGGTCATCAGTAGGAAGGGCAGGAAAGCCTTCTTCTCCTTCACGTACAAGCCGGGCGCGACGAACCGCCACAGCTGGGTCGCGATGACCGGAAAGCTCAGCATCAGCG
Source organism: Pseudomonadota bacterium (assembly GCA_046731955.1). Taxonomy (GTDB): domain Bacteria; phylum Pseudomonadota; class Alphaproteobacteria; order Sphingomonadales; family Sphingomonadaceae; genus Sphingomicrobium. Next base: position 21,330 of record JBKPMC010000029.1, read on the forward strand.
CGGCAAACAGGGCAACCTTCACCTGGACGAAGAAGGCCTCGAAAATGTCGGTGTAGATGAGCTTGCCCTGCCCCGCCTTCAGCAAGGGCTGCACGAGGATCGCAAAAATGTCCTTCGCAAAGGTCAGGCAGATGAAAAACGCCACCACCAGAGTGGCGAAGCACCACAGGAGCCGGCGCCTGAGCTCGATCAGATGCTCGAGCAGCGGTTGCTTGGTATCGTCGATATCCCTCACGGCAGCGGGCGCTTCTCGGGTGGAAGCTCCCCTTCACCCGGAGGCTCGGGATTGACGATGGGGGGCATTTCATCAGGCTGGCCCGGCTCGGGATAATGGGCTTCGGGCGGATGCAGACGCATGATGCGCTCATTCTCCTCACGCCACTTCTTCTCCATTTCCTCAAGCTCCGCCTCTCGCATCATGTTCTCGATGCCGGACGTGAAGTGTCGCGCCATGCCGCGCATTCGTCCCACCCAATAACCGATGGTCCGCAGCACCCTTGGCAGGTCCTTGGGGCCGATGAAGATCAGCGCGAGGATCGCGACGACTGCTAATTCAGTGGAGTCAACGCCGAACATGCCGGCCCTTTACGGAATCAGCGGGCTTCGTCGTCTTGCGGCGGTGGAGCGGCGGGCTCGGCCGGCCGTGGAGTCACGTCGATCGGTTCCTGCGGGCGCGTCTGATCGCGCGGAAGCTGGCGAGGTTCCGAACGACGCTGCTCGTCATAGGCCTTGCGCTTGTCCTCTTCCTCATCGGCCATGCCCTGCTTGAAGCTTTTGAGGCCTTTGGCGACGTCGCCCATCATCGCCGAGAAGCGGTTCCCGCCGAACAGAAGCAGGACGATGATCGCGAAGATCAGGATATGCCAGATGCTGAAACCGCCCATTGGAAACTCCTTTGGGGCGTATCTAGTCTTCCTCGACTTCGCTTTCCAGTTGGAGTTGGAAGACTGCTTCGTCGAGCGGGTCGAGCAAGCCAGCCGCTTTAAGGTCGTCGATGCCAGGCAGGTCGCGCCGGGAGGTCAGCCCGAAATGGGTCAGGAATTCGTGCGTGGTCGCATAGAGCAGGGGCCGTCCCGGCCCTTCGCGGCGGCCCGCTGGACGCACCCAGCCGGCGTCCATCAGCACGTCGAGCGTGCCTTTCGAGATCTGGACTCCGCGGATCGCCTCGATCTCCGCGCGGCTAACCGGCTCATGATAGGCGATGATTGCCAGAGTCTCGGTCGCGGCGCGCGACAGACGTCGCGGCTCCTCACGGGTGCGACGCAGCAGATGCGCTAGATCTGGCGCAGTCTGGAAGTGCCAGCGCCCGCCGCGCTCGACCAGCTCGATCCCGCGACCCTCGTATTGGGCCGCGAGCTCGCCGAGCGCAATCTCGACCTCGCCCTCACCGACGTGTTCAACAATTTCCTCGACGCTGAGCGGGGTCGCAGAGGCGAACAGCGTCGCTTCCACAGCTCTAACGAAGTCGTCCATCACGCTGCCTTCAGTTTGATCGGCGCGAACGCCTCATCCTGGACGAATTCCAGTCGCCCGCGTCGCGCAAGCTCCAGCATGGCAAGGAAACTCGACGCCAGGCACGAACGGCGGAATTGCGGGTCCTGGGTCGAAGGCAGGAAGGTTTCGAGGAAAGTCCACTCGAGCGCCATGCCAATCATCCGCCCGACGCGCTCAATCGCTTCCTCAAGGGTCATCACTGAGCGGGCGTGAACCACATGCATAGCCGGCGCAGTGCGAGCCCGGACTGCGCCATACGCAGCGAACAGGTCGAAGTCGCGAACCTGCCAAGCTGCCTTCCGGATCAGTCGCAGGCCCTCCGGCGCGCCGCGCAGAAAGACGTCGCGGCCGACACGGTCGCGGCCAAGCAGCCGCGCCCCAGCCTCGCGCATCGCGTCGAGCCGCTGCAGCCGCATCTGCAGTCGAAGCGCGATCTCCTCCGGGCTCGGATCCGCTTCCGGATCTTTGGGCAGAAGCAGGCAGGACTTAAGATAAGCGAGCCAGGCCGCCATCACGAGATAATCCGCCGCAATCTCGAGTTTCAGCGCCCGAACCTCGGCCAAATAGGCGAGATATTGCTCGACCAGCTGCAGGATCGAAATTTGCGCAAGGTCGACCTTCTGCGCCCTCGCCAGGTTCAGAAGCAGGTCAAGCGGTCCCTCCCAGCCATCGAGACTGAGCGTCAACTCGTCCGATGGCCGGACCGGCGGCGTGTCGAAATCGTCCACGAACCGAGATTAGCCCCAACTCCTCAATGTGCGAAGGCGGGTGCCCTGCCAATTGTGGATAAGTCGCGGCTCCGATTCAAACCGCGTCTATGATAGGCTCGGCGCAGATGGACGTGTACCCGCTACCCCGCGCTTTCGCTGCGTCGATCGGCGGCCTAGCGCTGATCGTCGGCGGGATCGCCTTCGCCCTCGGGTTTTTCGGCTCGTTCGTTCTTTACCCAGGGTCCAACCTCGCGCCCCTGCTCGGAATCTTTATCACGGGCCCGGTCGGCTTCGTCGCCGGCGCGCTGACCGGCGCGGTCCGCTCGTCGCGCAGCACTCGACAGGGGGCGGTCCGACCTGAGCTCGCCTGGCTTGGGGCGATGTGGCTGTTCAGCCTGCTGTACACGTTCATTTTCGCGTGGGGATGGGGATGGGTCGGGCTGCTGCTCCAGGCAGCCGTGATCGCGACCGCGGCATATCTCTCCTTCGGCACCGGCGTGCGGCCACTGCCGCGCCCGATTGCGCCGTTCCGGGCGCCGATGCTTGGGGCGGGCGTTCTGGCGCTGCTCGCATCGGTGTTTCCGCCGATCGTCGCAAGGGGCGACGGTCAGCAGAGGTTCGCCTGGTTCCTGGATTCGCGTTTCGATGCGAGATACAAGGTGCCGGAGTTCTCCGTGGACAGCTCGGCCCTTGCGCTCGAATGGCTCATCCTCATCGTGACCGCGCTCGCCATCGGGTTCGGGCTGTCAGCGGTGAACCGCCCGGGACCTTCGTAGCGGCTTAGACAAGCGCCAGGAGCGTGTCGCGCTTGGCGACAGCCTCGGCGAAGTCCGGGCCTTCCGGCTCGATCATCGTCGTCGCCATCGCCCGAGAGAGCCGCGCTTCGCCCTCCGGGCTCATCGCCGGCACGGCCGCGGCCACCGCAGCCATTTCGTCCATCTTGCCCGAACAGTGCAGCGCCACGTCGCACCCTGCATCGACCACGCCCGCCGCTCGACTGCCGAAGTCGCCGGCGAGCGCTTCCATCCCGATGTCGTCGCTCATCAGCAAGCCGTCGAAGCCGATCCGTCCGCGGATGACCTCGTTGATCACGATCGGCGACATGCTTGCCGGGTGGCCCGGATCCCAGGCCGTGTAGACCACATGCGCAGTCATCCCCATTGGCGCCGACGCCAGCCGCTCGAATGGTTCGAGGTCGATCTCCAACTCCTCTGCGCTCGCCGTGACCACCGGCAATTCCTTGTGGCTGTCGACCAAAGCGCGGCCGTGACCGGGAATATGTTTCACGATCCCGACCACGCCGGCTGAGGCCATTCCGTCGAGCACTGCCCGCCCCAGCGCCGCGACTTGCATCGGGTCCGATCCGAGCGCGCGGTCGCCAATGATGTCGCTCGCGCCTTCCTGACGCACGTCGAGAAGGGGCAGCGCATTCACGTTGACGCCCACCGACCGAAGCATCAACGCGAGCGCCCGGGCATTGGACCGTACCGCCTCGATCGCGGAGGAGGGCGCCGCCTGATAGAGGTTGGCAAAGCGCTCGGCAGCGGGAAATGCGGGCCACTCTGGCGGCCGCATTCGCGCGACACGCCCGCCTTCCTGATCGATCAGGACTGGCAGATCGGGACGTCCTGTCAGGTCGCGCAGCGAATCTGTCAGCCGCAAGAGCTGCTGCTGATCGCCGCAATTGCGCTTGAACAGGATGAACCCAGCCGGCTCGGCATCGCGGAAAAACGCGCGCTCGTCCGCGGTAAGTTCGAGGCCTTCCAGGCCGTAGATCGCCGCCTGCATCACAACCCGCCTACTGCGCTACGAAGCAATTCTCGCCCGCGGCCTTGAGCTTCTGGCACGCCTGCCGCGCTTCGGCCGGAGATGCGGCGCCGGCGCGAAGCCGGATTCCGCCCGAGAAAGGCACGATCATCTTGTTCATCGCTCCGACCGAGGGGAATCGCGCCGACAATGCGGACCACGCACGCTCGGCCTGCGCCTGGTTGGCGAAGGCGCCGAGCTGGATCACGCTGCCCGATCCGCCGCTCGGCTTTTGAGGCGGAGGCGCGGGCTCGGGCGGGACCGGGACCTTGGTCTCATTCGGAGGAAACCGTTTCGGCTCGTCCTTCGGCGGCTTGGCGACCGGTTGCTCCGGAAGCTTGCTGAGATCGAGCTGCGCATCAGTGTCTGCGCCGGAGCTGGTCTCGAACGCCGTCTCGCTTTCTCCCGCCACGTCGAGGCCGCCAGGATCCGTCGGCTTGACCTTGTAAGGACCCGGCTCGGCGCGGATCAGCTCCGGCGGGCCGCTCACCACTGCATCGCGCCGGCCGAGCCAGAAGAAGGTTCCAGCGACCATCGCCGCGGCGAGCAGGACCACGAGAAGCGCGGCCAGCATCTTTCGCGCCGAGACCCCACGCGGTTCGTCTTCGTCCTCGACCGCCTGGAGCCACGGCAATTGTCCTTCATCGTACGACTGGCGCTCGTCCGTCACCTCTCCACGCCCTTGGGCTTCCACGGCAAGCCGACAACCGCGCAGCTGAAGCTGATCTTCTGCATCCGCTGGCAGAGCACTTCCGAATGCGCCTGGGAGGTAGTGCCGATCTGGAAGCGGTAGAAGGGGCGGCCTTTCGAGTTACGAGTCTCGACCACCACCGCGGGGAGCCGTTTCACGCCGGGATAGGCTCGCGCCATGTGTGCCCACCCGTTCTTGGCTTGGTCTCGGCTGCCGAATGCGCCGATCTGCACTACGCGTCCGGAAGCGCCGGACGTTACGCGCGACGGCCAGTAGGTTAGCGACTTGGCGGGAGCAATTGCCGGGAGCCTCGCGGCCTTTGAAGCAGTCGCGGCTTCAGATGCTGCCGGCGCGGTCTCCTCCTCCGTAGCAGGCGAGGATTGCGAGTTCTCGGATGTGTCTTCCGTAGCCGCTACGCTCGCGGCTGCCTCCTCAGTGCTTGCGATAGCGCGTCGCTCGGGAGCTGGACGGACGACCGGCGACGGTGCCGAGCGCACTTCGGGCGCCGGAGCGGGGCGGACCTCCGGAGGCGGCGCGAGCTGGACTTGGTCGGCAGGCGGCAGGACTTGTGCCTCCGGACGTGCGCTCGTTGCAGGAGGAAGCGCCTGCTGAAACGCGACTGTGGATTCCGGTTCGCTCGTCTGGGTCTGCATGCCAAGCCAATAAGACGCGCCCGCAACCAGCGCGATCGCGGCGGCGCCCCATAGCAACAGTCCGCGCGCCCCCCGCTTGCGCGGCCTTGTCAGTTCGTCGGTGAGCCATGGCAGCCGGTCTGACCCCAGCGCCACCCGGGTGTCGGTCATGTCAGCGCATCTCCTCGGTCGCAGCGACCCCCATCAGGTTCAATCCGCTGCGTATGATCTGCCCGATGCCGGCTGAGAGTTCCAGACGGGCCCGAGAAAGTTGTGGATTGTTCTCAACGAGGAAGCGGCGCGAGGGATCGTCGTTGCCGCGGTTCCAGAGCGCGTGGAATTCGGCGGCGAGGTCGTAGAGGTAGAAAGCGATCCGATGCGGTTCGTGGGCCACCGCAGCGCTTTCGACGACGCGCGGATATTGCGCCGCCCGCTTGACCAGCGCGAGCTCCTCCTCGTCGAGAAGCGAGAGGTCGGCGTCCGTGGCGAGATCCACGCCGGCGTCCGCGGCCTTACGTTTCAGCGACGAGATCCGCGCATGGGCATACTGAACGTAGAAGACCGGATTGTCCTTCGATGCTTCGACCACCTTCATGAAGTCGAAATCGAGCGGCGCGTCGGAACGGCGCGTCAGCATCATGAAGCGCACGACGTCCCGGCCAACCTCGTTGACGACCTCGGCGAGCGTGACGAAGTCGCCGGCACGCTTGGACATCTTCACCGGCTCTCCGGCGCGGAACAGCCGCACCATCTGGACGAGCTTCACATCAAGGTCGACGCGGCCGCCGGTGAGCGCCCTGACTGCGGCTTGCACGCGCTTGACCGTGCCGGCGTGATCCGCGCCCCAGATGTTGACCAGGTGATCGGCGCCCTGCGCCTTCTCCCAATGATAAGCGGCGTCCGAGCCGAAATAGGTCCAGCTGCCGTCCGATTTCTTCATCGGCCGGTCCTGGTCGTCGCCGAACTCGGCCGAACGAAACAAGGTCAGCTCTACCGGCTCCCACTCGTCGTGCGGGTCGAGGCTCTTGGGCCGCTCGAGCTCGCCTTCGTAGACGAGGCCCTTCTCTCGCAGCACCTCCATTGCGCGGTCGACCGCTCCAGTCCGCTGGAACTCGGCCTCGGACGCGAACTTGTCGTGATGGATTCCGAGCAGCCCGAGGTCATGACGGATGAGGTCGAGCATTGCCTTGATCGCTCGATCTCGAAAGACCGGCAGCCATTCGTCCTCCGGGGCTTCGACGTACCGGTCGCCGAACTCCGCGACGAGCAGAGCTCCTACGGGCTCAAGGTAATCGCCCGGGTACATTCCCTCCGGAATGTCGCCGATCTCCTCGCCGAGACATTCGCGGTACCTGAGGTGCACCGACCGAGCGAGCGTGGCGACCTGCGCGCCGGCGTCATTGACATAATATTCCTTTGTGACCCGGAAACCCGCCGCTTCGAGCACCCGCGCGAGGCTGTCGCCGACCACCGCGCCGCGGCAGTGGCCCATGTGCAGCGGTCCTGTGGGGTTCGCCGAGACATATTCGACATTGACCCGCTCGTTCTGGCCCACGGTCGAGAGACCGTATTCGTCGCCCTCGCGCAGAATGGTGCGCAGCTCGTCGCGCCAGGCGTCGGACGTCAGGCGGAGATTGATGAAGCCCGGCCCTGCGATTTCCACCGATGTGACTGGGGGAAGCGCTTCGAGCTTGGGCCTGATCGCCTCGGCGAGTGCTCGAGGGTTCGTGCCCGCGCTCTTGGCGAGCACCATCGCCGCATTGGTAGCAAGGTCGCCGTGCGCCGCATCGCGCGGCGGCTCGACGGTCACGTTCCGCCGGTCGAGGTCGGCCGGCAGCACGCCTTCGGCAACAAGGTCGTCGAGCACTCCATCGAGAAGCGCGGCATATTGGGCGTAGAGGCTCAATTTCGGTCCACGTTTGGCGGAAAGCGTGGCCCTCTAGCGCAGCATCACCCGCGCGTCACCTGCGGAACTCTTATGTCCGTTTTCGACCCATTGCGGTCATTCGGATCGGGCAAGTCCAGCAGCTGCTTTGCGCCCATTGCTGCCCAGCCTAATGGCTATCGCCGCGGCTTCGCGCGGCGTGCCGCCTTCTCTCCAAATTTCATGCCCTCAAGCTTCAACCCATCCGGATCGAGAAAGAAGACGGCGTAATAATCGTCATAATATTCATCCGCCGGGTCGACGATAGTCGTGCCAGTCTCCTCCAGGAACGCCTGAAGGGCGTCGACATCCTTGCGACTGCGCAGCTCAAACGCGTAGTGATGGAACCCGACATCACCGATCCGATATCGACGCTTGCGGCCCTCCTCATCAGCCTGGCCAATCCAGAACCGGGTCTTCTGGTTGGTCCAGCCGACCATCTCGTCATAATCGCCGAGAACCTCGAAGCCGAGGAAGGTGAAGAGCCGGTGATAGAAGGTTTTCGAGACTTCTAGATCGCTCACCCGAATGACGAGGTGATCGATCCCGACGACGTGCACCATGGCTTTCCCTCCAGCTGTCACGTCTGCTTTCCACCCATTGCTGACCTTGGGCACGCCTCTGTTATATGATTCGCGATATGATCAGACCATTGCTGATAACGAGCACATTGCTGCTCGCTTCATGTGGGCCGAAGCCGCTGGTGTTCCCCGAGCAGTTAGTCGACAGAGCTGCCACGTGCGGCGTAGTCGCCGCCGATTCCGCCCGGCTTGCGACGCGCGATATTCAAGCGCCTCTTTCGTTCGATGCGATAGGCCGAATCATTCATTATCCGCTGTTGGCAGGCTCGACCGGAGGAAGCTTTTCCCCTGAAACAGCTGCGCACGTGCAGACCCGCATGACCGAGCTCCAGGATCGCATCAGCGAGGGCAAATGGCAGGAGCTGATCCCGGCGTGTCGGGCCGCCTTTCCGGCTACTGCGGTGGAGCGGGTGAAGCTGCCGGTCGATCGCTTTGATGCTCAGCTGGGCTGCGACGAACTGGGAGACTTCCTGCGCACCGCGCTGGAGGAGCAGACTGAATATACAAATGAACTGGCCCAATATAGCGACCTCAGCATGAAGCTCGACGTCACGCTGGGGACCGGACTGCGCAGCCGCGCCGGCGCGGACCTACGTGCCCAAGAGGAGCAGCGGCGGAAGGCGCTTGCAACGATTGCGAAGGCAGGCCCGCCGATCGCGGTCATGCGCGAGTGCTTGGCCCGCTTTGGGTAACGTGCAGGGTTCTGCAGTGCATGGTCACCGGAACTCACGGGTGTTCTGGTTGCGTCGTTCTGTGACCCCTAAGCGATGGCATGACCGCAAAGCGCGGTTATTCGCTTGTCACGCAAATAGCGCGTCTTGAAGGTCCGCTTTCCGCCCAAACCGGACATTCGCCTGCTTTTCCTAGAATCGGTCCGCGAGCAGGTTGACGGGCCCGACCAGTTCTTCGTGTCGGGCAATGGCGAAGCGGTCTGTCATGCCGGCAATGAAGTCGCCGATGGTGCGTAGCTGTTCGACGCGGTCATTTCCGCGCCGCCAGGGCTCGGGAAGCAGCGACGGATCTGCCCGGTAGGCGGCTGCGAGGTTGGAAACGATCCACTCGGCCTGCTCGCGAACTGGCTTGAGCTCCGGCGCACCGTACAGCCGCGCGTAGAGGAAGCCCTTGAGTTCGCGCTCCTCTGCCGCAAGCGCATCCGAGAAGCCGGCCAATGCGTGGCCCGCCGCGCGCACATCATCAATCGCTTGAACTCCGGACACATGGATTCGCCGCTCTGTCTCGGCAAGCACGTCGGCGACCATCGCCCCAATCATGTCACGCACCAACGCCCTCTGCCTTTTCTCGGGCGAAATGTGGGGGTGGCGCTCGGCAATCGCCGACCAGAGACGGCGGACAATCGGCAGCTCGACGAGCTCGTCGATGTCGAGCAGGCCGGCCCGAAGGCCATCGTCCACGTCGTGATTGTCATAGGCGATATCGTCGGCGATCGCCGCGATTTGTGCCTCAAGGCTGGGCCATGTGTCGAGCTCGAGATCCCACTCGGAATTGGCCTCGGCCATGGCCCAGGTCGGATCGAGCAGCGGGCCGTTATGCTTGGCGAGGCCTTCCAGCGCTTCCCAGCTGAGATTGAGCCCGTCGCAATCCGGATATGGCGTTTCGAGCTTGGTAACGATGCGCAGCGTGTGGGCGTTGTGGTCGAACCCGCCTGCATCAGCGAGCGCCGCGCTCAGCACATGCTCGCCGGCATGTCCGAACGGCGGATGACCGAGGTCGTGAGCGAGGCACAAGGCTTCGGTGAGATCCTCGTTGAGACCGAGGGCCCGCGCCATCGTGCGGCCGATCTGCGCGACCTCGATGCTGTGCGTGAGCCGCACTCGGAAATGATCGCCGTCTGGCGCGACGAATACCTGTGTCTTGTGACGAAGCCGGCGGAAGGCGACCGAATGGATTATCCGGTCGCGGTCGCGCTGGTAGATGTCGCGAGGGCCGCGCGGCCCTGAGCTGGTTTCGGAGTGGAGGCGGCCGCGAGATTGGGCGGGACGGGCGGCGACAGCCTCTGGGAGCGTCATTCCGTGCCGAGTGGCACAATCGTATCGGATTCGGAATTGCTCCATTTGAAGGCGTTCACGTCGACGGACTCCAGGTCCTCGGCGAACGTGTCGGCGTCATCCGCGCTGCGGAAAGGACCGATCACCAGCCGCGCGCGGCCGGGCCCCTTGGCGACATAACCGCTGATGCCGTCGAAAATGTCGCGATGGCGCGACTTCATGCGCTGGAATTGAGAGGGAAGCGACTGCGGATTGGGACCGCTGGCCAGCTGCAACCAGATCTTGCGGGAGCGCGCCGGAGCGGCCTTCGACGCCACGGACTGTTTCGACTTCGGCGGTGCCGCGTAAGCGACCTGAGTTGAGGCTTTTGGCGGTTGCGGAGCAGCCGCGTCCGGCCCACGCAGCAGATCGTCCATTTCGGCCAGGCGGTCGAAGCTCACGAGAGCGGTTCCGGTCGAAGGAAGCACTGATGCTGCGGTCGCAGGACCCGAGGAAGCATAAGCGGTCGTCCCCGCGTCCGGGAAAATGCCGAGGTTGACTGCTGCGGCTTTCTGGCCGGGCTGCAACTTCGGCAGGCGCTGCAGGAACGGGCCGACGCTTGACCAGCTGCCGGGCATCGCCTTGTCGATCGCGATCATCGCGCCGCTGGAATCGCCGGTGAGCGCAAGCACCAGCGCTCGGACCCGCTGGCATGCGACATCGCCCCGCGCCGTGAGGGGCGCGATCGTCTGCAACGCTCCCGCCCGGTCGCCGCTAATGGCGAGGCTCAGCGCAAGGCGGCGGCGCGCCTCGTCGCCGTCCGGGCCGCCAAGCGCAGCGCGGTAATCGGTCTGCGCATTCGCTTGCTGGCCCATCAGGTCGTAGGCAAGGCCGCGGTCGGCTCCAAAGCTCGCTACGGCGGCGCCCAACTGTTGCGCTCGAGTGAAATAGGGGAGCGCCACCTGAGGTTCACCATTGGCGACGGATACGGCGCCCATGCCGGCCTGCGGTAAGGGGCTGCGCGGGTTCACCTCGTCAGCACGCGCGAAGAAGCCCGCGGCGGCCTGCGTATCACCGAGTGCGAGTGCGGCGCGGCCGGCGCCTATCAGCGTGCTGAAGTCCTGGGGATTTGACGCGAGCGTCCGCACATAGCGCGCGAGCGCTCCTGCGGCGGTCTCCGCATAAGGCGAATAGCTCGTCTGGGCGGTCGCCGGCGCACCGGCAACGGCCGCCGCTCCGCAGGCGAGCACCAGCCCGGCCGCGCGCAATGGCAAAAACAATCCCCGCATGATCCTCCCGATGCACAGTGAATCTTGCGGAATGCTTTCTGGCTAGAGGGTTTACGATAAGGCGTGCCGACAAGCCGGTGAGACGCCAATCAGCAAGCCGCCAAAATAGGAAATAAAGGAGAAGGGCAGCCCCGGCTTCGGGACTGCCCGTATTTTATCCCCCGCTTCTTGGTCTACTGATTATTTTGGCGGTTGAGGAAGCGCGGGATTTCGATCGGATCGCGCCGATAGTCCGTTTCGTCTTCGTCGATCTGCGCCTTGGGCGCGCCCCGAGCGATGTTCGACATCCGCTCGAACAAGGTGCGGCCGGCTGCCGCGGCCGCCTCGTCGCCGGAATCTTCGTCCTCCGGCGGGTTGATTGGCGGAGCGCCGACCGGCGTGGTCAGGATGTCGTCGGGGTCGAGCATGAGTTCGTCGCCCTCCACTTCATCAGTCAGTTCGAGGGCGTCCGCCTCTTCCTCGGGCTTGGCAGCCTGCGGCGCCGGAGCGGGCGCAACCTGCGTTGCAGCTGCCGTCCTTCCGGGGAAGGTAAAGACCTTCGCCGGTTGCGGCTGGGCACCGGCGTCCGCGTCGATGCCGGTCGCGACGACCGACACGCGGATCTTGCCGCCGAGGTCGTTGTTGAAGGCCGATCCCCAGATGATGTTCGCATCCGGGTCGACCAATTCCTTGATGTGGCTCGCGGCCTCGTCGACCTCCATCAGGCGCATGTCCTCGCCGCCGGTGATCGAGATGATGACCCCTTTGGCGCCCTTCATGCTGACACCGTCGAGCAGCGGGTTGGAGATCGCCTTCTCGGCGGCCTCGATCGCGCGGTTGTCGCCGTCGGCTTCACCGGTGCCCATCATGGCCTTGCCCATCTCGCTCATCACCGAGCGCACGTCGGCGAAATCGAGATTGATGAGACCGGGCATGACCATCAGGTCGGTGATCCCGCGCACGCCCTGCTGAAGCACCTCGTCCGCCATTTCGAAGGCTTCCTTGAAGGTCGTCTCCGAATTGGCGAGCCGGAACAGGTTCTGGTTGGGTATAACGATCAGCGTATCGACGTGCTGCTGAAGCTCCTGGATCCCGGCGTCGGCGGAACGGGCGCGGCGCGCGCCCTCGAACGCGAACGGCTTGGTGACCACGCCGACGGTGAGGATCCCCTTGTCGCGCGCCGCTTTTGCAATGACGGGAGCGGCGCCGGTACCGGTGCCGCCGCCCATACCGGCGGCGATGAAGCACATATGTGCGCCATCGAGCGCCAAGACGATCTCGTCGAGCGTCTCTTCCGCAGCCGCGCGCCCGATCTCCGGCCGCGAGCCCGCTCCGAGGCCCTGGGTGATTTTCAGGCCGAGCTGGATCCGACGATCGGCGACCGAGGTGTTGAGTGCCTGCGCATCCGTGTTGGCGACTACGAAGTCCACGCCCTGCACGTCGGCGCGCATCATGTTGGCGATGGCGTTGCCGCCCGCGCCGCCGACGCCGATCACGCTGATCCGCGGGCGGAGCTCGTCAACTTCCGGCCGGATGAAATCGATGCTCATGACCTAATTCCCCCCAACAGCAGCAACGCTTTGAGCCTTCAGTATGAATCTTTGAATCAACAATAGTTCCAAGCCAAGCAAAAAAGTTAACGCGGACGAAAATTCTGGGGATCACTGTCTCTTGAAAGACTCACTTATCCACAGGTTCCGCCGCGACCTAGCCGTATCGGTTGTACGGCTGCCCCGGGCGGCCAGACGTTGCGTCCGTCTGGATCTGAGGCCGAGCACTGGCCGTGGGCAACAATCTGCCGCCGCTCAGATGCTTGAACAAAGCGGGCGTGAACCGGCTTAATCCCATGGCCACTGCGAGCGACAGTGCGATCGTGACTGCCACCGTCACCAGGTAGATCGCCACCAGTGCCGGGTTGCTGTCGCTCCCCAGGATATGCGCGACCGCGACCTTCACGAATTGGTTCATCGGCCAGTGGATGGCGTGCAGGAAGAACGCGGACGGCGCGACAAATAGCAGCGCCGGCCCAATGCGGCCGCGCAGAATCAGGGGCGCAACGTTCCACGCAACTACGACCCCGAGCACCCTTAGGAGCTTGGCGCCGGGGCCGTAGAGGATTGTGCCCACGCCACTGCTTTCCGGCACCACGAGCGGCGCCGCTGTTCGGCATGCGACCAGGATCACGTAGGCAGCGAGCGTCCAAAGTGCCACGTTCGGCGCCAGAACTGGGGGGGTCTTGCCACGCACCTGAAGCAGGGCGCCAGCATAGAAAAAGAACAGCACGTCGGTGCGGAAGAAGATCCCGAGGTCGGAATCCGTCATCCAGACCAGGAACAGACCCGCTAACCCAAGCCAGGGAATCCGTCTGAGAAGCAAAGCCAGCACCGGTGTCAGCAGAATCGTGAGGAGCAGATCCCTCAGGAACCAGAATTGGAAAATGATGGGATGCCGTCGGATACCGAGCAACGCGTTCACCAGATCGCGCAAGTCCATCGAGCGCACGTCGTACTTGACGATGCCGAGCAGCGAGCTCGCTGGATCGAGCCACGCAATTGCCGTGAACAGAAGCAGGGCCAGCAGGTTCCACGAGATCATCGGCAACAGAATCGACTGCGCGCGCGACTTCCATCGCTTCACGAAGAAGCCCCGAGAATAATCGGCCTCGCGGAAGAACAGATAGCCGGAGATCGCGCTCAGCAGCGGGACCGCACTCAGAAAAAAGAAAAGGAAGAAAGAATTGACGAACGTCGCAAGCGCGTAGCCGCCGCTTTGCATGCCCCGAAAGGGCGATACTTCTGACCCCGGGTACGCTCCGAAATGCAGGAAAACGAGCCCGACGATCAGCAGGAAGCGGCACGCATTGATCCGGTCTCTGAAGTCGGCCGTCATGACCTCTCACTAGAGGCGTCCGCGCGCGACGGAGAGCCTCTGGGACGGCACCGTTTCAACGTGGGACACGCCTTTCCAGGGCACTGCAAATCTTCGCCGCCACGCTGCATTGCTCTCCCCATCGGAGGGGATTGAATTTGTCAGTGGTCCAGCCGCTCTGCCGAACGCCGCAACCGTGGTCCATCGGCGCAAAGTCGTCCGCCAAGGAATTCGCTGCTCAGTGGCTCTCGTTCGCGGCGGGGATTTCGCCGGACCGCGTAGGGTACGGAAAAGGCCCACTCACCTGGTTGCGTTCGACCGGCCACGCCTTGCAGCGGCGCAATGTCCACATCTGCCTGCTCACGTGCGGCAGCGATCGGGTAAAGATGGCGCCCTTAACGGCCTGGACAATCAATCAGCGCAGCAAGCTTTGCTCGGCTTCGATCGACACAGGTTTGCAGAAAGCGGACATCGTGTGGATCTGCGCTCAGGATCCCATTGCACTCGACGAGCGCGACAGGATCTCCGACTTGATTCGAACCAAGGCCCGGTCCGACGCCAAGGTGATCAACCGACTGTCCACTTACAACGGCTATCACGGGATCGCGACGTTCCGCCTGCTCGCGGCTCACGGGGTCAGCGTCCCGCGCAGCAGCTTCACCGATGCAGACGTGGGTGTTACGCGGGTCATCTATAAGGAGACTGGTTGTCAGGCAGGGCAGAAGCGCAATGTCCCGTACCGGGGCGACTTTCCCGGTATGGCCGCGTTCGAGCTCATCGACTCAGCGGATTCGGAAGGTCTCCATCGGCGTTTCCGGGCTCATTATTTTCTGGGCCTCGTGCGGCCGAGCGAAGTCTTCCATAGTGATCACTGGAATGTCTGCCTGCGCAACGCACAGCAGGTGCAATACGGGTTCAATCTCTCCTCCGAGGAAGAGCGGCAAATCCGCCGGATCGCCCAACTGCTGGAGCTCGATTTCTTTGCCGTCGATTTCGTGAGGCGAGGAAGCGACGATCGCGCTTTCTTCACCGACATCAACGTCTATCCAACGATCCGATCGCCGCAGCAGCTCGTTCATCGGCGCGGCGATTTCGGTCAATGGCACACATTCGACGCGTGCTGGAGGCTCGGAGTGCCCGAACCTCTTGGCGGCAATCTGTGGGATCATTTCGATCGTGCGATCCAGAGGTTCACGCAGACCCCCGCGACCGAAACGGCATTTGCGACGGTGAGTGCCGCTTATGCCAACATGGTTGCGTAAGGAGCTACCGAGCACGTCGTCGCCGGCTTACAGGGCTCGCTACCGCCCCGCTGCCTCATGGTCGTCGCTGAACAGAAGCACGTAGCCAAGAATGGCCATCTCGATGAGAAACGGAATGATCAGCCATTCGACGTCTTGCATCATCGATGCTCTCTGTCTGGAACTCAGCACGGAATTCGGTGCGCTCGGGCAGCGGCACCCGGAACGCGTCGATAGCTTCGCGGCCCGACGCAGGTTGCCATGGGCCGAGCAGGACCCCGCGGTCCAATTGATTAAATTTGCCAGGTCAATCGACTGAATAGATCGCGAGACAACCGCTACCGCCTCCGCTCGCCTGAGCGCGGCGGCCCTAAATTAATCTTTCGACGATCGCCTTTCCGACGATCCTCCCGTCGACGATCGCTGGTTGGTCCACCGGCCTGCGCGGTCATCTGGCCACCGAGGTGCCCCACGTCGATCCTGACGGTGTCGGCGCCCGGTTCGGTTTTGCGAAGCCGGTCGGCCGCTGCAGTCATCACCAGCGTCAAATGCGTCCGCACGAATTCGCGCCGGTCGTGATCGGATATGGCTGCCGCGCGGTCGGGCGGCAGGCGGAGGAAGTCATCGATCGCCTCCCGCGATATGGAAATGGAGCGCAGCTTGCCCTCGATCCACATGTCCACGAGCGTGTTCGCGCCGCTCGTCCGTACCGAATCATTCTCCATCCTGCACTCTCCGCAGGAGTCATTAGCATTCGGCCAGCCTCCCCGCGAACATCTGACGAAGTTCAGTCGAGCTCGACCTGTTCGATGCGAGGCACACCGAACGCCCACCAGATCGCGCCGAAAGCGGCGACCGCCGCGGTGAGGACGAAGGCGCTCCCGTACCCTGCACGGTCGACGATCACCCCAGTGATAATCGGGCCGAAGATCCCCGAAAGATTGCCTAACGCGTTCTGCACGCCGACCCATGTTCCCGCCGCGCGCGGACCTGCGAATATCTGCGCCACCGCATAGAGGTTGAGCGACAAGGATGCGCTCGCCGCGCCCGCCAGACACAGGAGTAGCGCGATCGGCAGAGCATTTTCCGCATAAGCGAGGCCGAGGATCGCAACCGCAGCCGCGAGCTGGCTCGCCACCATCATCCATCGACGGCACGCAGCTTCGGAGCGCCCGGAGCGTGTCCACCAGTCGGAGAAATGGCCATAGGTGAGCGCGCACACCGCCTGCACTGCATAGCCGATCGTCGCCAGAAAGGTCATCTGCGTGATCGTGAAGCCACGCGCCTGAACCAGGTAGAGCGGCAGCCAGGCAAGCAGAAAATAGAAACAGTAATTCCCAGCGCAGTGGACGATGGACATCGACCACAAGGCCCATTTGCCGAGCAATTTGCCGGCCGGAACGCGCGGCCCGTCGTCGCCGTACCCTGTCGTCGAGAGCGTGCGGACCGTCCTCTGCCAAGGCGCGAGCCAGATCAAGGTCGCCAGGCCGAAGGCGAAGAACATGGCCCGCCAGCCCCATGATGCGACGATCAGCCCTCCGGCGAGCGTACCGATCGCCGGGCCGAGCGCGATTCCGGCGGCGACCGCGGCATTGGCGACTCCGCGGCGCTCAGGCGGGATATGGCGCGCGATGATCTTCGAGCTTCCCGGGAAGGCGATGCTTTCGCCGACCCCGAGCATGATTCGCAACACGAGGAGCGACAGGAACCCGCCGACGAAGCCCATGAGCAGCGTACTGCCCGCCCAAAGCACGATGCCCCCAGCCATGAGCTTGTAGACGGAGAAGCGGTCGCACAGCCACCCAACGAGCAGCTGGACGGGCGCATAGACCCAAAAAAAGGCCGAGACAGCGACGCCGAAGTCGGTCGCGCTCAGGCTCAGCTCGGATTTCATGAGGGGCGCCGCGATGGCGATCGCGCCCCGGTCCACATAGTTGAGGAAGACGGCGGCGCCGAGCAGGAGGACGAGCGCCGTCCCGGCCCGATCCCTTCGCGCGACTGTTGCCATTCGTCCGCCCCCTTACCTCAGGAGCGGTAGCACGGCCCGCGACGGTCTAGAACCCGCCCTTCATCGCCGTGAACAGCCGGCCAAACATTCCTTTGGCTTGCGGCGGACGAGTGATCGGCCCGATGTCGCGGATGTCGCCGCGGCCGGATTCGGCGAGCATTGCGAGGCCGACAAGCGTCGAAAAGGCGGGGCCGGTGTGCGCGTCGGGGAGCCCGGTGATCTGCTTCGGTCGGCCGACCCGCACCGCGCGTCCGAGCACGCCCTGCATGTAATCGGCAATATTCTTGAGCTCGGCGCCGCCGCCGGTCAGCACCACCTGGCGCCCGACGGGACCGGTGAAGCCGAGGCCCTTTAGCGCTGCCTCGATCTCGCCCGTCATCTCCTCGACACGCTGGCGGATCACCATCATCAGCTGGGCGCGCGTGATCTTCATCGGCTCGGAGGCCTGCTCAGCCCCAATCTGCGTCGCCTCGACCATCTCGTGGTTGTCGCGCGGGCTCGTCATGGCCGAACCGTAGAAGCATTTGAGCCGCTCTGCGTCTCGCCGCTGAACCGCGAATGCGCAGGCGATGTCGTTGGTGACGTCGCGAGCGCCGTGCTCGATCGAGCGCAGGCCGACGAGCATGCCGCCGTAGTGGACGGAAACGTTAGTTACCTCTGCACCGAGCTCGACCAGGGCGACGCCGAGCTCGCGCTCCTCGTCGCTCAGACAGGCGAGCGCGGCGGCAATTGGCGAGGCGACAATGGCTTTGACGCCGAGATGCGCCGAGCGGATCACCGTGTCGATGTTACGCAGCGGCGCCGGGTCCGCCGCGACAACGTGAATGTCGACTCCAAGGCGGTTGGCGAACAGCCCGATCGGCTGCTGCACGCCCTGCGCGCGGTCGATTGTGTAGAGCGCCGGATGCGCGTGGAGCACCACCTGGCCGTTGCGGTCGATTGCCCTTTTGCCGGCGTTCATCAACTCGTCGATGTCGGCCTGCTCGACCGGATGGCCGCCAAGCTCGACCTCGACATTGGCGACATCGCTGACCAACCCGCCCGCACCATAGCCGGCCCAGACGTCCTCGACCGTGAACCCAGACATGCGCTCGGCAAGCTCGACCGCCTCGCGCACGGCGAACTCGCTGGCAGCCATGTCGGTGATGTAGCCACGCTTGACTCCGCGGCTCTCGCGCTGGCCGGTGCCGAGCACCATCAGCCGCCCGTCGTCGGTCGGACCGGCGATCAGCGCGCTGACTTTCGACGAGCCGATGTCGAGAGCGGCGATCAGTTGCTGTTGGGCAGGCGCTGCCACTTTATGCTGCTTACCCCTGCTGCTGCTGCTCGCCGGTGATAGGCTCTCCCGGAGCGCGCGGCAGGCGGACGATCATCTTGTCGGGAATGCGCAGGTCGAAGCGGACGATGCCGCGCCCGAGCAGCCCGCTCGAGCGGTCGAGCTTGGCAAATTTGGTGAGAGCGCGTTGAGCTGGACCCTCGCCTTCCGGCAAGGCGACGGTCTCGCCCGACTGAAAGTTGAGGTCCCAGCGCCGTCCGCCGACCCATGTCGCCGACGCGAGCTGCGGCTGTAGCGTTGGAACGCTCGCCATCAAGCGGCCGAGCTCCTCAGAATGCGCATTCGCGCCGGGCCCGATGACCAGAGGGAGGTCGGGCATCTTGTCGATCGGCACGCGGTCGAGAACCACGCCCTCGCCATCGATCAGCGCCAGCTGCCCGCGGCTCTGCCACAAAGCCGCCGGAGTCCGCTCGACGATGTCGATGACCAGCATGTCGGGGAGCCGCCGCGACACACGGGCATCCCTCACCCAGCCGAACTGGAGCAGGCGCCGGCGGATTGCCGCGACGTCCACCAGCGGTTGCGGGGCCTTGGCTGCCTCGGCTTCCTGCGCGGCGCGGTGCAACTCGTCCGTCACGACCTTGTCGACGAGCGACCGGTTCATGCGGTTAAGTCCCACGATCTGGTAGCCGGTGACGGTGAACCCGGCCTGGCCGATCGCCGCGCCGCCTGAGCGCTCCGCCTTGGCGGGAATGTCCAGCGCGACCAGGACGACGAGCCCGATCGCGAGCAGGAATGCGACGAAGGTCAGCCCTGCGAGCTTGTTGGCCCGGGCCTGATCGACAGGCGAGCGCTTGGCCATCTTCTTCGGCGCCGCCTTGCGCTTCGCCTTTGCCGATCCGCCCCGCCGAACGTGCGCCGCGCTCATGCCGACTGCCCTCCTCGCCGAATGGCGTCCTCGATCAAACGCTCGACCAGCTCGCCGTAGCTAATGCCCCTGACTTTCGCCTGCTCGGGCACCAGGCTCAAGGGGGTCATTCCAGGTTGAGTGTTCACTTCGAGCAGATAAATGCCGGCTTCGCCCTGCTCGTCGTTCCAGCGAAAGTCCGAGCGCGAGGCGCCGCGGCATCCGAGCAGGCGGTGTGCTTTCGCGGCCGTGTCCATCATGGTTTCAGCGATTTCGCCCGGCACCTGCGCCGGGCATTCGTGGACGGTCAGCCCGTCGGTGTATTTCGCGTCATAGTCGTAGAAGCCGGCCTTGGGCTTGAGTTCTGTCACGGCGAGCGCCTCGTCATTTAGCACTGCGACGGTCAGCTCGCGGCCCTTGATGAAGGGCTCGGCGAGCAGCTGGTCGAAATGATGCCAGGGCCCCTCGACGTCTCGACCAATGGGTGAGCCGTAATTGCCCTCGGCGGTCACGATAGCGACACCGACCGAGGAGCCTTCGTTGACCGGCTTCACGACGTAGGGCCGGGGCATCGGATCCTCGTGATACAGGCTCTCGCTTTCGACCACCCGCCCCGCAGGCATGCGGATGCCGTGCGGCACGAGGACCATTTTGGTCAGCTCCTTATCGATCGCGATGACAGAGCTCTCGAGCCCGCTGTGGGTGTACGGTATCTGCATCAGGTCGAGCATTCCCTGGACGGTGCCATCCTCGCCAGGGGTTCCGTGAAGCGCGTTGAACACGACGTCTGGTTTGATCTCCGCCAAGCGGGTGGCGACGTCGTGTTCCATGTCGAGCTCGGTGATGTTCGACCAGCCGCGTTCGCGCAGCGCAGCCGCGACTCCGCGCCCGCTGGTCAGCGACACCTCGCGCTCAGACGACCAGCCGCCCATCAGCACCACGACGTTAAGACCCTTGTTCATTCGGTGCCGACCCGCTGGATTTCCCATTCGAGGGTGATGTGGGTTTTCGCCTCCACCCGGCGGCGGACTTCCTCGCCCAGCGCCTCTATGTCTGCGCTTGAGGCGTTACCGAGGTTAAGCAGGAAATTGCAATGCTTTTCCGATACTTGTGCGTCCCCAACCTTGAGCCCGCGGCAGCCAGCCGCATCGATCAGCGCCCAGGCCTTGTGCCCGAGCGGGTTCTTGAAGGTCGACCCGCCGGTGCGGCTGCGCAGCGGCTGCGATTCCTCGCGGGCACGAGCGATCGCGTCCATCTCTGCGCCGATCGCTTCGGGGTCGCCGGGCGTACCTCGGAATGTTGCCTCGACCACGACGGCGCCTTCCGGTACCTCGCTGTGACGGTAGGTGTAGCCGAGCTTCTCGAGCGGCCATTCCACGATCTCGCCGGAGCGCAGCACAATCCGTGCCGAGACGAGGATGTCCTGCACTTCCCGGCCGTAGGCGCCGCCGTTCATCCGGACGAAGCCGCCGACCGTCCCCGGAATGCCGCGCAGGAACTCGAGGCCGGCGATCCCAGCGTCACGCGCCGTGGACGAGACGAGGATGCCGCTCGCTCCGCCCCCGCAGCTGAGCGTCGTCTCATCCGGTCGTTCGATCCTGGAGAAAGGCTTGCCGAGGCGCACGACCACGCCGGGTACACCGCCGTCCCGAACGATCATGTTGGAGCCGAGGCCAAGCGCCATGAGCGGCGCGTCGTGGTCGAGTTCGCGCAGGAATTGCGTGAGGTCGGCTTCGTCCGCCGGCTCGAACAGCCATTCGGCGTTGCCCCCGCTCTTGAACCAGACGAGCGGCGCGAGCGGCGCATTCGGCGTCAGTCGCCCGCGGACCCGAGCCATTGCGGTCGTCGCGCTCACTTGCTGCGCCTTTTTTCGCAAATGCCGGTCGCCAACGCCGCCGCCCATTTTGTGATGTCGCCGGCGCCCATGCAGATGACGAGGTCGTCTTCTGCGGCGAGGTCGCGAAGGTTTCGGCAAAGGTCGTCGAGGTCGGAAACCGCCCGCACCATGCGATGCCCGCGCGCTCGCATGCCTTCGACGAGAGCTTCAGCATCAACGCCCTCGATCGGCTGCTCGCCGGCCGGATACACCGGAGCGATGAACACGACATCGGCGTCGTTGAACGCCGTCTGGAACTCCTCCATCAGCGCGCCGAGCCGCGAGTAACGGTGCGGCTGCATCACCGCGATCACTCGGCCCTGCGCCTGCTCGCGCGCGGCAGCGAGCACTGCTCTGATCTCGACTGGGTGATGCGCGTAATCGTCGATGATGATTGCGCCGTCAGCGTCACCCACATTGCTGAAGCGGCGCTTGACACCGTCGAACCGTTCGAACCCCTGCAGGATCGCGTCGTCGCCGAGTCCAAGCTCGAGCCCTACCGCGATCGCCGCGAGCGCGTTCTGGACATTGTGCCGGCCGGGCATAGGGACGTGCACGCCCTCGATCGTCCGTCGCGAGCCATCGCGCTGCAGGACGAGCACGTCAAAGCGCGTTCCGCCGCCTTCGATCGCAACGTTGTCGGCGCGAAGGTCGGCCAAGGCCGAAAAGCCGTAGGTGACAATCCGCCGGTCGCGGATGCGCGACAATATGCCCTGGACTTCAGGGTGATCGACGCACAGAACGGCGAGCCCGTAGAACGGTACATTCTCGATAAACTCGCAATAGGCCTGCTTCACCCGCTCGAAGTCGCCGTAATGCTCGAGATGCTCGGGATCGATGTTTGTGACCACCGCGATGGTCCCGTCGAGCCGAAGGAAGCTGCCATCGCTCTCGTCGGCTTCGACCACCATCCAGTCGCTCTTGCCGAGCCGCGCGTTCGAGCCGTAGCGATTGATGATCCCGCCGTTGATCACCGTAGGGTCGATGCCGCCGGAATCGAGCAAGGCCGCAATCATCGAGGTCGTCGTCGTTTTCCCGTGGGTTCCGGCGATCGCGATCGTCTTTTGCATCCGCATCAGCTCGGCGAGCATTTCCGCGCGTTTGACGATCGGAAGCCGCCGCTCCACCGCCGCCTCGACCTCCGGATTGCCGCGGTTCACTGCGGTGGAGCAGACCACGACGGCCGCATCGCCAAGGTTCTCCGGCGAGTGGCCGATCGTCACCGAAATGCCCTGCTTCCTGAGCTTCTCGACGACATAGCCGTCGGACATGTCGGAGCCCTGCACCTTGTAGCCGAGCTGGTGCATCACCTCGGCGATCCCGGACATGCCGATGCCGCCGATGCCGACGAAGTGAATGGTGCCGATGTCAGTGCCGAGCGCCGCCTTCACGCCGGCACTCCTCCGACGGGAGCTTCGGCACGCTTGCGAGGACTGAGTGTCGGCCCCGCCAGGACCGGCGCGAGGCCTTGGCCGATCCGCTCGACGAGATCGGCGAGATCGCGCGCGGCGTGCGGACGGCCGACGGACATGGCACGCGCGGCGGCATTGTTGAGCGCAATTGGATCTATCGCCATCGCCTCGATCTGCCGCGCCAGCACCTCGGGCGTGAATTGGGACTGCTGGATCGTCCGGGCGCCGCCCGCCCTGGTCATCTCACGCGAGTTGGCGGTTTGATGATCGTCCGTCGCCGACGGATAGGGAATGAGGATCGCGGGCCGACCGGCCGCGGTCAGCTCGGCAATCGTCGAGGCGCCGGCTCGTCCGATCACCAGATGCGCATCGGCCAGCTTTTGCGGCATGTCCTCAATGTACGTCGTGAGTTCGGCCGGAATGCCGAGGTCGGCATATTGCGCCCTCACGCGCTCGATATCGTCGGGCCGGCACTGCTGCACGACCTGCAGGCGGCGACGAAGCGAGGGTTGAAGCAGTCCCAGCCCCTCCGGAACGATATTGCTGAGAATCGTCGCGCCCTGGCTTCCGCCGGTCACAAGTATCTTGAGCGGCGCCACCTCGTCGAAGGGCGGAAACGGCAGTTCGCCCAGGCGCGAAATGCTCTCGCGCACCGGATTTCCGACGAGCACTGCTTTGCCTTTGTACTCGCCCTTCAGCCGATCGACCTGGTCGAACGCCGTACCGACGGCTTTCGCTTCGCCAGCGAGGAGGCGGTTGACTCGGCCAAGCACGGCATTCTGCTCGTGCAGGACGGTGGGCACACGCATCGCACTCGCCGCGAGGAGCGCGGGAAACGCCGGATAACCCCCGAACCCGACCACGGCATCTGGCCGATGTTCCCGATATAGCGCCTTCGCTTCGGCCCGCCCCCGAATGACCGAGCCAAGCCCCTTGATCCAGCCGATCGGACCGCCGCCGAGCCGCCCCGCCGGCAGGATGTGGATGGGCACATCCTCGAATATGCCGGGAAAGCGCGCCCCACGCTCATCGGTGATCAACAATACACCGTGTTTGCGGCGTCTCAGCTCCTCCGCGAGCGAATGGGCCGGTAGCATGTGGCCGCCGGTGCCTCCGGCGGCGAGGACGAAATTCATGCGGTCAGCGACTCCCCGCTCCACTTCACGACATAGGGTGAGCGCGTGAGATACGGGTTCCGGCGCGTGAAGGCGAGCAGCAGGCCCATTCCGACCGACAAAGCGAGCATCGAGCTGCCGCCATAGCTGATGAACGGCAGGGTCATGCCCTTGGACGGCGCGAGCTGGACATTGACCATCATGTTGATCAGCGCCTGCAGCCCGAATTCGATCGCCAGCCCCGCCGCAGCGAGGATGGCGAAGCTCGAATCCTCGTCGAGCAACTTGATAAGCACGCGTGCGACAATGCCGAGATAAAGGAGCGCGATGGCGAGACAGGCGATGAGCCCGAACTCCTCACCGATCACCGAGAAGATATAGTCGGTGTGCGGCTCGGGCAGGCCGAACTTGCGCGTTCCTCCGCCCGGACCCATGCCGAACAACCCGCCGGCGGTGAGCGTGCGCATCGCATTGTCGGTCTGGAAGCGGTCGCCAGTGCCGAACAGGAACTCGTCGATGCGGGCGGTGGCCACGTCGTAGAAGAAGTAAGCGAGCACGATCCCGACGAGGCCGGCAACCGCGAGAATTCCGAGCAGGCGGATCGATACTCCGGCGAGCGCGAGCATCGCGATCCACACGGCGGCGAAGATGATCGTGCTTCCGAAGTCCGGCTGCTTCATCAGCAGGAACGCGACCGCACCCGTGACCAGTGCCGAAATGGCAAACACCGGAAGCGACTTGTCGCCTTCACGCAAGGACAGAAGCCAGGCCATCGAGACGACGAAGAACGGCTTGAGGAACTCGGACGGCTGCACCTGGCCGAGGCCGAAATTGATCCAGCGCTTGGCGCCGTTCACCTCGGGCCCAAGCACGGGCACGAAAATCAGCAGCACGAAGAAGAAGGCCGCGCCGAACAGCGACAGCCTCCGTGCCCGCTCCTTGGGCATCATC
This sequence comes from Pseudomonadota bacterium, assembly GCA_046731955.1. Taxonomy (GTDB): domain Bacteria; phylum Pseudomonadota; class Alphaproteobacteria; order Sphingomonadales; family Sphingomonadaceae; genus Sphingomicrobium. The sequence continues at coordinate 46,075 of JBKPMC010000029.1, forward strand.
GAGATGCCGATCATCACCGGGATCCCGATCGCAATCCAGGCGAGCTGACGCCAGAAATAATAAAGCTCGTGGAAGCGGACGCTGCCGCCTGAGTAGCGGTGCGAAGCAGCGGGCGAAGCTGCAGCGACCGCGATCAGGCCGATGCCGATGAGGATGCTGATCAGCAGCAGCAGGACCTTGTCGATCTCCCAGAACCAGCGGCCCATGGCCGACGTGTCCGACCGCCCGTAACGGTCCGGGTCCATGAACGCGGTCTTCGCTTTGATCTTGCCGGAAATTCCCCCGATCATAGCGCCCCCACTAGCTCCCGGAATCGATCGCCCCGGTCCTCGAAATCGCGGAACTGGTCGAAGCTTGCACAGGCCGGCGACAAAAGTACCGTGTCCCCCGTTTCAGCTTCCCCCGCAGCCGCCAGCACTGCGCGCTCCAATGTTCCGCACTCTGCCACAGCCATATGCGGCGACAAGAGAGAAGCGAACAATTCGCTTGCCTCGCCAATGGTATAGGCCTTGCGCACATGGCCGAACTGCGGGGCACATTCATCGAGATTGTCGGTCTTCGCCTGCCCGCCGCAGATCCAGCGGATCGCCGGGAAGGCGGCAAGCGCGGGCGCGGTCGCCGTCGGGTTGGTCGCCTTGCTGTCATTGACGAAGGTGACGCCGTCTTTTTCGCGGATGCGCTCCATGCGGTGCGGGAGGCCGGGATAGGTGCGAAGCGCTTTTTCAAGCACCTCGAACGATTGTCCAGTCGCGTCCAGAAGTTCGGCTACGGCGGCTGCAGCGACGACATTTTGACCGTTGTGTGGTCCTTGCAGCGTAGGCCAATCCTTCTGAGGAGAAACCGCCGGATCGCCTTCCACGTAAACGTAACGTTCCTTTGGCTGGAAGTTGATCCGGCCCCGAGAAAAACTCGCTCCGTCTTCCCTCCAAGCAGTGCTTCGCGCCGGATAGACGTTCGACCGCAGTTCGGCCGCCAATGACTTAGTCAAATCGTCGTCCTGAACGACTACCGCCCAATGATCTGACGACTGAATCTCAAACAGTCGCGCCTTCGACGCCGCATAGGCCTCGAAGCTGTCGTACCGGTCGAGATGGTCGGGCGTGATGTTGAGCAGCACCGCGACCTCACAGTCGAGGCTCTGCGTCAGGTCGATCTGATAGCTGGACAGCTCGAGCACATAGACGCCGCCTTCGGGGAGCGGGTCCTGGGCGAGGATCGGAAGGCCGATGTTGCCGCCCATCGCCGTCGGCACGCCCGCGGTCTGGAGGATGTGATGGACGAGCGCGGTGGTGGTCGACTTGCCGTTGGTGCCGGTGATTCCGACCACCTTGTGCGGTGGGAGCTCGGGCCGGGCGCGGGCGAACAGCTCGATGTCGCCGATGATTTCGACGCCGGCTTCGCGGGCACGCTGGGCGATCGGGTGGCGGTTGAGCGGCAAGCCGGGAGTGACGACGAGGCTCTCGAATTGCGAGAGATCCGCGTGATCGAGATTGGCGATCCGAAGCTCCTCCCTATGCGGAGCATGGGGAGGGGGACCATCGAACGAAGTTTCGATGGTGGAGGGGTTGACGCCGACCCCTCCACCACTGCCTCCGGCAGCGGTCCCCCTCCCCACGAGCTTCGCCCGCAGGGAGGAGCGGGCTTCCTCCTTCTCATCCCACGCCGTCACGCGTGCGCCACTCGCGAGCAACGCCTCCGCGGTCGCGATGCCGGACCGCGCCAGCCCGTAAACCGCATAATGCTTGCCGGCGAAGGCGCGCGCGGTGATCACCTGAGCTTCAGGGTGCTGAGCCCCGCGAGCGCGAGGACGAAGCTGATGATCCAGAAGCGAATCACCACAGTCGGCTCCGACCAGCCCATATGTTCGAAGTGATGGTGGATCGGCGCCATGAGGAAGACGCGCTTGCCTGTGCGCTTGTAGACCGCGACCTGGATGACGACCGAGAGCGCTTCGACGACGAACAATCCGCCGATGACCACCAGGACGAACTCGTGATGGGTCGCGACCGCCACCGCGCCGAGCGCTCCGCCGAGCGCGAGGCTGCCGGTGTCGCCCATGAACACCGCCGCGGGCGGCGCGTTGAACCAGAGAAACGCGAGCCCCGCGCCGACGATCGCCAGGCACAGCACCGTCAAGTCGCCGACGCCCAGGATGTGCGGAAGTCCGAGATAGTCGGCGAAGCGCGCGTTGCCGACCAGATAGGCGATCAGCAGGAAGGCCAGGGAAGCGATGATGACCGGCATCGTCGCCAGCCCGTCCAAACCATCCGTGAGGTTCACGGCATTGCCGAAAGCGACAATCACGAAGGCGCCGAACGGGATGTAGAACCATCCCAGATTGATGAGCGGTCCCTGCTTGAAGGGAATGTACAGTTCGCTCGTTCCGAAGTGGATGATGATCCACGTAGCAACGCCCGCGATCAAGAATTCGAGCGCGAGCCGTGTCCGGCCGGACAAACCGGCGTGGTGCGCCTTCTTCACCTTGTCATAGTCGTCGAGCCACCCGATCAGGCCGAAGCCCGCGGTCACCAGCAGGCACGCCCAGACATAGGGGTTGTTGATCTCCATCCACAGCAGGACCGAGACGATCACCGCGATCAGGATCAAGAGGCCACCCATCGTCGGCGTCCCACGTTTCGCGAGATGGCTCTGCGGCCCGTCGGTGCGGATCGGCTGCCCCTTGCCCTGCCGCACCCGAAGCCAGCTGATGAACTTCGGGCCGAGCAGAAGGCCGATCAAAAGCGCGGTCGCGCTCGCCGCGCCGGCGCGGAAACTGATGTAACGAATGAGATTAAGGAGGCCGGGGAAGCCGAGCTGATCGGCGATTATGTAGAGCATGCGACGCCCCCTGCAACGCGCTCCACCAGCTTCGCAAGCCCAACCGAGTTGGATGCCTTGACGAGCACGGCGTCACCCGGCCGAAGGATCCGAAGCAATGCGTCCGTCGCCTCATCGACGCTATGAACGAGATCGAAATTGGTCTTGCCGACCACCTGGTTGGCCAGCGGGTTCATTTCATCGCCGATCAGGATCAGGCGATCGACGTGCGCTTCGAGCACCACCGGAGCGAGCCCGGCGTGCAGCGCGTCGCTGTGCTCACCAAGCTCGCGCATCGGCCCAAGTACGGCGATCCGGCGCGAAACGTCGCGTTCGGCGCCGAGACTCTTCAAAGTCGCCGCCATCGACGCAGGATTGGCATTGTAGCTCTCGTCGATCAGCAGCACCTCGCCGCCTTCGAAGTCGATCAGGTGCCGTTCGCCGCGCCCCTTGAGCCCCCCAAGGTCGGCCAACGCCAGTCCGGCGATGGCGACGTCAACGCCAACCGCTTCGACCGCCGCCAGCACCGCAAGCGCGTTTGAAACCCAATGATCTCCGCGCTGGGAGATGGTGAAGGTCAGCTCGCGCTCCAGTAGCGCAGCGCAGATCAGGCTCCCGCCGCCGTCGGCGCTGACGGCGTGAACCGCGTGGATATCGGCATCGCCGCCTCCGAAGGTGATGATCCGGTCGGCATGACGCCGCGCCGCCTTCACCAGCCGATCGCGCTGGGGCGTGTCGTTGGGAACGATCGCCACGCCGACGGCCTCGAGCCCCTCGAAAATCTCGGCCTTTGCGTCGGCGATCGCCTCTTCCGACCCGAGATTCTCGATGTGCGCCGGCGCGATGGCGGTAATGATGGCGACATGGGGGCGGACCTGGCGCGTGAGCGCGGCGATCTCGCCCTTGTTGTTCATGCCTATTTCGAAGACTGAGAACTCAGCGTCGCGCGGCATGCGTGCGAGGCTCAGCGGCACCCCTGTATGGTTGTTGTAGCTCTTGACCGATCGGTGAATCTTGCCGGGCCGGTTGCGCTCGAGCGCGGCGTAGAGCGCCTCCTTGGTGCTCGTCTTGCCGACCGAGCCGGTGACACCGAAGATCGTGGCGCGGCTGCGCTCACGTGATGCGCGGCCGAGAGCCTGAAGCGCAGCGAACGTGTGCTCGACGAGGACATGCGGGCCAGGCACGGGCTGCGAAACGATCGCACCGGCGGCGCCGGCCGCGAAAGCCGCGTCGACGAACTTGTGCCCGTCGTAGACTGTGCCCGGCATTGCGACGAACAGGTCACCAGGCTGCACCTCACGGCTGTCGAAGGTGACGCCGGTCGCTTCGAACGGCCCACTGGCCGAGCCGCCTGTTGCGTCCACGATTTCGTCCGAGGTCCAGAGCGCGCTCATGCCGCGCATTCCCGAGCCACCAGAGCATCGTCGAACGGCAGCACTCGGTCGCCGATGATTTGACCCGTCTCGTGGCCCTTGCCCGCCACCAGGACGATGTCTCCGCTTCGGGCGATCCGGATCGCCTCCCCGATCGCCTCGCGACGACCGGAAACTTCAACGGCTCCGGGAGCGCCGGCCATGATGTCTGCGCGGATCCGGGACGGATCCTCGCTGCGCGGATTGTCGTCCGTGACGATCACCAGATCGGACATGCGCATCGCGACCGCGCCCATTTCGGGGCGCTTACCCTGGTCGCGGTCCCCCCCTGCTCCGAAGACGGTGATCAGCCGCCCTTCGACATGCTGCCTCAGTGCCGCGATCGCCGCTTCGAGCGCGTCGGGCGTGTGGGCATAATCGATGTAGACGGGGACGCCGGCGCGGCTGATCACCGCGCGTTCGAGCCGTCCGCGTACGGGAGCGACGCGCTGCATTGCCGAGAAGGTCGCACCCCACTCGCCGCCGGTCGCGAGCACGAGGCCCGCAGCGGTCACCACGTTCGACGCCTGATATGCACCGATCAGCGGCAGCGCGAGCCGGAAGGGCTTGCCGCAATGCTCGAGCAGCAGGCTCTGCCCCAGAGGCGTCGGACTCTGTTCGACGAGGCGAATGGTCTCGCCTTGACGGCCTACAGTCAGCAGCGGATGACCGCGCCCGGTCGCACGCTCGATCACCTCCCCTGACTTTGGATCATCCGTCCAGATAACGGCTGGCCGGTCCGGCGGGAGCAGGTCCTCAAACAGCCGCATCTTGGCCTCGAAATAAGAGTCCATCGTCTCGTGATAATCGAGGTGATCACGGCTAAAGTTGGTGAAGGCTGCAGCTGCGAGCGGCACGCCCTCGGCGCGATGCTGATCGAGCCCGTGGGACGAAGCCTCATAAGCGACATGCGTCATGCCCATGCGCTTCAGGCCCGTCATGTTGCTGAGGAAGGTCACGATGTCGGGCGTGGTCAGGCCCGTCTTCACCTGGTCGTCGGAGGTCGTAACCCCAAGCGTTCCGATCGAGGCCGAGCGATGCCCGGACATGCGCCAGATCTGGCGCGTCATTTCGACAGTGGAGGTCTTGCCGTTGGTCCCCGTCACGGCGACCACCGTCTCCGGATAAGGTGCGTAGAACTTTGCCGCGAGCTCGGCGAAAAGGCGTCGCGGCTGTGGGTCAGCGAGGTGGGGCACCCGTTCGACCCTCGCCTCCGGCCGGGCGACGACGGCAACGGCGCCCCGATCGACGGCCTGCCCGACGAAGTCCTCGCCATTGAAAACCTGGCCCTTGAACGCGCCGAACACGCTTCCCGGAGCGACCTTGCGATGATCGATCGCAAAGCCGGTCACTTCGGAATCAGTCTCGATGTCCGCGAGGTCACGAAGTTTCACCCGGATCACTCCTCCGGGTGTTTGTCGTGAACGAACGGCAGCACCTCGGCCATGTTGGGCTCGCGGTTCTTGTCGGGCCGGACTCCGAGCATCGGCGCGATCCGGCTGACGGTGCGGCTGATGACTGGCGCGACGTTCCAGCCGGCCGTGTGGAAGCCATAAGTGTCCTTGGTCGCCTTGGGGTCATCGAGCATCGCGACGATCACATAACGGGGTTCGTCCATTGGGAAAACGCCCGCGAAGGTCGTGATCACCGCCGACGACGTATAATGACCGTTCAGAAGCTTCTCGGCAGTGCCGGTCTTGCCGCCGACGCGATAGCCCGGAGCATCGGCTTTCTTGCCGGTTCCATCGGTCACGACCAGGCGCAGAAGGGCGCGCATCCGGTAGCTGGTATCCTCGCTGAAGACCCGCACTCCGTGGGCGGGAGGATGGTTGCGGTCGACCTTGAGCAAGGTCGCGGGCCGGTAGATGCCACCGTTGAAGAGGGTCGCATAGCCGGACGCCAGGTGTAGCGGCGTAACGGCGATGCCGTGACCATAGCCGACGGTCATGACCTCGAGCGGACCCCAGTTCGCGCCCGGAGTAAGAGCTCTGGCGCGCTCCCCTATCTCGATCTGGACGGATCCCAGGAAGCCCATCTTCTTGAGGAAAAACTTCTGCCTTTCTGCCCCGACTTGGGCCGCGATCTGCGCGGTGCCGATGTTGGAACTTTCCTTCATGATCTCCGCGACGGTGCAGGAGCGACCGAACGGGTGCGTGTCGTGGATCGCATGGCCGTAGGCGAGAAGCTCGTCCGGGCAATTGTAGATCTTGCCGAAGCTCCTGATGATGCCGCTGTCCATCGCCATCGCGACGGTGAATGGCTTGAAGGTCGAGCCGAGCTCATAGACGCCGAGGGTCGCACGATTGAAACGTGCCTCCGGCGAACCCTGACCTGCAGCATTCGGGTTGAGCTGCGGCAGCGAGGTCATCGCGAGCACTTCGCCCGTGTGAATGTCCATCACCACGCCGGCCGCGCCGATGGCCGAGAAGGTGGTCATTGCATCAATCAGCTCATGCTCGAGCGCCTGCTGAAGACGGCTGTCGATCGAGAGCAACAGCGGCTGTCCGCGCGTCGCCTCGCCGGCTAATTGCTTGTCGAACGCCCGCTCCATGCCGGCGACGCCATGCCCGTCGATGTCGGTATACCCGATCACGTGGGCGGCGAGGCTGGTCTGCGGGTAAAGCCGGTCGGGCTCGCGCTGGATGGCAAGGCCCGGCTCGCCGATCGCGTTAACAGCCTCCACGAGACCCGGAGACGAGCGCCGCCTCAGGTAGAAGAAGGTTCTGCCCGACCGGAGCATCGCGAAATATTGCTCGCGCCTGCGCTCGGGCATTAGCTGGGCGAGCCGCGCCGCGAGCGCCAGCTTGTCGCCGATCACCTTGGTCGGGTGAATAGCGATCGTCCACGCATCGATCGTACGCGCGAGCGGCTGCCCGTCGCGATCGACGATGTCGCCGCGCTCCGGGATCAGGCTCGTCAGCCCTTCCTTCCGGCCGGCATGATCACCGAACGCAGCCAGGTAGAGGATGCGGAGCGCGATCAGCGCGATGATCCCGGCATAGACGAGCATGCCGAACATCAGCCGCTGGTGCATGACCGCCAGCATTTGGCGTCGCTGACCGACGAGTCGAAGCCGCTCGGGCCGGGGCGCGACGAGAGCGGGCGACGGTGCGTTCATCGGGCCGGGGCTGAATCCTTGGCTGTCTTGGAGGAGTGCTTTTGCGGAAGCGGCGCCAGCGGATCGGTTTTCGCAAGGCGCACCGGCTTTGTGACCGGCTTGGTGCTCGCAAGTGTCAGTTTATCCGCGACTTTCTTTTCAACTGGCTTAGCCGCATCCAGGCTCGGCTTGGCAGTCGATTTCCTGGCTGGAGTCTGGGCGGCCGCGAGGCCCGGCTGATCCGCGGATTTCGTTGATGCCGGCTTCGCCGCTGTGGCCGGTCGATCCGTGGACTTGGTGGCGGTCGGCCGGGGCATGGCAACGACCGGATATGCCGGGACCTCGCGCGTCTCGGTCTTGAGGCTTGCCTCATGAAGAAGGGTTCTCGGAGTCGCCACGGTCGGGGCACCGGCATCGTCGGTGCCGAATTCGCCGATCGGCGGCGTCTCAGGCTTGGGCGCGGGGGCGGAGGCAAGCACCACCGGCGCCTGGAAATCGATCTTGTGTTGCGGTTGAGTCAGCCTGGCAAGCTCGAAGCTGCCGTTAAGGAACTGGTCGGCCGATGGCGCAGAGAGCGCAAGCACCTTCACGTTCCAGCGCTCCAGCTGCGCGAGGCGTCCGCGCGTGCCGATCTCCGTCTGGAGAAGGCGTATATCGCGCTGCGCAAGCACGATCCTTGTTTCGACATTCTCGAGCGCCGCCCGTTCAGAGGCAACACGCAGCGACACGAGGTAGCAGCCGAGCGCCGCGCCAGCGCAGCTTGCGACCATGAATACCGAGCGGAAGCTACGCACGCTCATTACACGCTTCCTTTCCATGGCTTAGCCGAAGTGCGGACCGCGCTCCTGAGCCGCGCCGATCGGGCGCGAGGGTTCGCCGCCAGTTCGCGCTCCGTCGGGGAAACCGGCTTCGCGATCCGCTCGAACGTCGGTTCTCTTTTGTCACTTAGCTCAGGACGGTGGCGCGAACCGGCGGGCGTTCCTCCGCTCCGCTCGCGGAAGAAGCGCTTTACGATGCGGTCCTCGAGGCTGTGAAACGTGACGACAGCGAGGCGTCCACCCGGCTTCAACGCGCGCTCGGCGGCTTCGAGCCCCTGCTCGAGCTCGTCGAGCTCGGCGTTCAAATGGATGCGGATCGCCTGGAAAGTCCGGGTTGCCGGATCACTCTTCTGGCCCGGGCGGAATCCGGCGGCACGCCGGACGATCGCCGCCAGCTCGGCGGTGCGCTCAACAGGCCGCGCGGCGACAATCGCCCGCGCAATCGCCCGGGCGCGCGGCTCCTCCCCAAAGTCGCGCAGAACCCGGGCGATTTCCGCCTCGTCGGCGGAATTCAGGAATTCGGCGGCGGTCAAGCCGGACTTGCTCATCCGCATGTCGAGCGGACCGTCGGCCTGGAAAGAAAAGCCGCGGTCAGCCCGATCGAGTTGCATCGAGCTGACGCCGATATCGAGGGCAATGGCATCGACGTGCCCGATGCCGCGCTCGGCCAGCACTCGATCCATCTGGCTGAAGCGTTCGTTGACCAGAGTGAGGCGCGGGTCCGGGACGAGCGACCGGCCTTGTTCGATCGCATCGGGGTCACGATCGAACGCGATCACTCGTCCCGCCCCCACCCCGAGCATGGCGCGCGTGTAGCCGCCTGCTCCGAATGTGCCGTCCACCAGGGTCTCGCCGCTTTGGATGGCCAGTGCTGCGATCACCGCGTCGACCAGCACCGGCACATGTGGGGCCGTGTTCGTGCCGGTGCTGGTCATGCCGCCCCCCGTTCTTCAAGGCGGAAGCGGGCGATGTCTTTCAAATCCTCGGGGATGCGCGAGTCCTCGAGGAGAAGCTGCGGGTTCCAGATCTGGAAGGTCTCTCCTGTGCCGAGGAACAGGGCGAGTTCGCCGATCTGGCCCTTGCCGCGCATCATCGGCGGTAAAAGGATGCGGCCGGAGCTGTCGTAGGGGACTTCCTCGGTCGCAGCGAACGCCATCAGATTGCGCTGCTGATATTCGAGCTGCGCGTCGGCGCTGGTTTCTTCCTTCTCGAGCAGTCGCTCGAGCTTGGCGTGCTTCAGCGCCGCGTAGGCGGGGTCGTAGGCGCTGAGGCAGGGGAAGGCTTCATGCTTGGCGAGGACGATGGTGCGGGCGTCGCCGCGGCGTTCAACAACGCTGCGCAGGAATGCAGGGATGGACACGCGGCCCTTTCCATCGACCGCGTTCAAAGCGCTGCCCTGAAACAGATGCTCTAGCGCCACGTCCACTCCCCGTCCGCAGCGCGCAGAGGCGTAATCGCGAAACGCACGTCGTCACGCGCGCCGCGTCGGCTTCAAGGGTTTGCCCCCCGCGCTACAGCCTCTGTTGGTAACTCAGAGTGCCGCGGGATACAATGGGATTTTATGGGATTTAATGGGAATTATATGGGAAATGTCGGAATTCCGCGGCTTTTTGTGGCAAGATCAATCTCGCTGTTCGTGACTTGTTCTTGATCCCTCACCCTGTGGATAAGTCTGTTGCTTTCTGACTCGCGGGACGAATCACGAACGCTCGAGCCGTGCAAGCTCGGCGAGTACGGCATCCAGGTTGTGCTCGGCTCGATCGTCGAGGTGCTCGATGTCCAGAACATCCGCATCGGCGACGACCGTCGCCCTGCCCTTTCCAACTCGACAGTTCGCGACGAGTCGGTCCTTGCTGATGTTGCACCGCCCAAACAGCGACCCGGGAGAGGCGGTCAGAACGTCCTCACCGCCCAGTTCGCGAACGATGGGCCCGCGCTGGTCGGGAGCGTCAAGCCGCAAGCCCCAGTGCGCCAGCAATCCGGTATCCATGAACATCGGCGGTGGCCGCAGCCGATCGCCTAGCGGCCGCTCGCTCGGCCATTCGAGCATCGGATCGGCCAGCAACAGCAGTCGCCCGCCGTCTCGCACCCAGCGATCAAGGGCGACAAGATCATCTGCGGGCTGGGCCAGCGGATGCGCCATCAGCAGCAGGCGACCCTTCTTCAACTCTGCGCGGTCGGTCACACTGATCGGCGCGACGCGATAGCGCTTCTCCAGCGCTTCAATCACCGGCGACCGATTGCCTTCGATCGAGAAATCCTCGCCGAACATTAGCGGCAGGCTCGTCAGAAGAAGCAATGGGGGCCGACGTGCCGGCGCCCGTGAGGCCGGATCCGCAGGTGAGCGGTTGCCCAGCGCGTAAGCCATCGCCGCCGCTCCGACCAGGGCGGCGACGATGAGAAGTAGTACGCGCAGGCGCGCGCGGATCATTTTCCGGTGCTGTTCACGCTGTTGTTGGTGGTGTCCGAGGCCCCTGGCGCGACTCCGAGCTCCGCGAGCGGTTCGCTCGGTTCGTTGGCCGTGGCCTGCTGCTCCGCATTGGTCACGTCATCGCGGCTCGCGCGGCTGATTGCGGAGGCGAGCAGAACGATAAGGAATGCGACGGCCAGACCAGTCAGCCCGTATCGGATGCGCTGCGCGCTGCTGCCGGCCTGATGGGGCATCGCAATCGACAAAGCTATGTCCCACTTCGATAATATGCAAGACGACAGCCTTGACGGTGGTTTCTGAGATCGCAAATGGACTATCCATGACTCGCACACCCCTGATCCTCACGTTCGTTGCGGCCGCCGCGCTAGCCGGCTGCAGCAAGGAAAATCACACGATCGTCGCCGGCCCCGACGGTGGTAACACCAATGTCGCGGCCAGCGGACCGGTCGAGCTTCCGCCGTCGATCGCGGCCAGCAAGACCTACCGCTGCTCCGACAACAGGCTGGTCTACGTCGATTGGCTGTCCGACAACAAAACGGCAAACGTCCGCACGGAAGAGAGTGGAACGCCGACGCAGGTCAAGGCGGCCGAGGCCGGCCAGCCGATGACCGCGCCCGGCGGCTTCGAAATTGCCGGCTCCGCGACAGCGCCTTCGGTCAAGATCGCCGTTCCCGGGCACGCGTCTCAGAGCTGCAAGGCCTGAGCGTCACCTTCGCTTGACTCTCCTTCTGCGGCCTTCAATTCGACGAAGCCGCGGAGGGGAGTTTTCCATGCATATCAGCAGGCGCGGATTCACCGGCGGAGCGTTTAGCCTCGCGCTGGGCGCACAATTGAGCGCGCCGGTCCTCGCGCAAGCGCGCCCGGCGCAAGTCGGCGCCATCGCGGCGATCCGCGCCTATGCCGAGGCCCATCGCAGCCATTTCACCCTGCCAGGTCTGACGCTGGGGCTCACCACACCCGACGGCTACGCCCAGGTGGTCGATTTCGGCTACGCCAATGCCGACGCCCGCACGCCGATCACGGCCGACACTTTGTTTCAGATCGGCTCGATCAGCAAAGTCATGACGGCGATCTTGCTGCACCAGTTCGCCGCCGAAGGGAAACTTCGGCTGACCGACCGCATGAGCGCGGTGATGCCGGCATTCCCGCTGCCCGCCGGCAACAGCATCACTGTGCAGCACCTGCTCGATCACACGGCGGGCCTACCGGGCGATGCTCCTTTGTTCCCGGATGGGGGCCTGTGGACCGCCTATGCGCCGGGCGAGCACTGGCACTATTCAAACACTGCCTACGAAATGCTCGGCAAGCTCGCCGAACATGCCGGTGGAAAGCCTCTTAGCCGTCTGCTCGCCGAGCGTATCTTCATTCCGCTCGGCATGCGCCGCAGCCGCGGTGCGATCATCGGTCCGGACCGGACGATGTACGCCCAGGGCTATGAGGCCGCCGACCAGACGGTGCCGTTCGCCCGCGGCGTTCCGCTGGAACCCGCGGCTTGGGTCGACGTGACCTTCGGCGCTGGAAGCGTCGCTTCGACGGCCGACGATATGGCGCGATTCCTGCGCGGGCTGGCGAACGCGGTGCAGGGCCGCGGCGGGCTCGGGCTGGCTCCGCAGCAGGCGCAGGCCTTCACCACCCACGCGGTTCCGAGCGACACGCCGGGAATGACGTACGGCAACGGACTGATGCACGTCGGCAATGCCGGCCGCTCTTACCTCCATCACACGGGTGGAATGGTGAGCTTCTCCTCGTCCTTCCATGTGGACATCGCGAGCGGCGTCGGTGCCTTTGCCAGCTCCACGATCAGCGCCTTTGCCGAATATCGTCCCCGGTTGCTCACCCGCTTTGCCGTCGATGCGCTGACCAATGCGCTCGCCGGACGCCCGCTTCCTACGCCCCCGCCACTCGACGCTCCGCTTCCCAATGCCGGCAGCTTCGTCGGCCGTTACTCGGGCCCGAACGGGGCGTTCGAGGTCCGGCCGGGGAATCCGCTGACACTGGTGGCGAACGGCCGGTCTGCCCCGCTCCAGTTCTGGGGCGGCGACATCTTCCGGACGACGCATCCGTCGTTCCGCTCCTTCTCGCTCAAGTTCGAGCGTTTGGCGGGCGTGGTCGTCGGCGCAAGCTCAGGCCCCGCGAGCTTCAGGCGCGAAGGGTCGGGCGGGGCACTGCCGCAATCGGACCCAGCTCTGGCGCGTCTCGCCGGACGCTACATCAACGACAGCCCGTGGATCGGGACCGCGATGGTCGTAGAGCGCGGCGGCAGTCTGTGGATCGGTACGGAGACGCCGATGACCAGGATCGGCAACAATCTGTGGCGGGTAGGCGAGGACAGCTGGTCACCCGAGCGGGCGTCCTTCGCGAATGTGATCGACGGACGCCCGCAGACTTTCATCTTCTCAGGCGAGAAGTTCCTCAGGCACGAGATTTAGGCCGGCTCAGCCTGCTTCTGGCCGGAGCTGAATTGCTGCATCCGCTTCTGCATCTCGTCGGGAGGCACATCCTCCACATGCGTCGCGAGGCTCCATTGGTGGCCGAACGGGTCGGTCAGCGTGCCCATGCGGTCGCCCCAGAATTGATTCTCGAGCGGCCTCTTCTCCGTCGCGCCCGCGCCGATAGCCTTCTTGAACGCGGAGTCGACCTCCGGGACATAGACAAGCAGGCTGACCGTCGTTCCGCCGCGATTCTTGGGTCCGAGATGGTCCATGTCCGGGAATTCGTCGGCCAGCATCACGATGCTGTCGCCGATCTTGATCTCGGCATGACCGATCCTGTCGCCCATCGGCAGCCGGAACTTCTCTTCTGCTCCGAACGCGCGGGTATAAAAATCGATCGCACCTTTGGCGTCGTCTACGATCAAATAGGGTGTGACGCTGTGATATCCCTCTGGGATTGGTTTCGTCATTTCGCCGTGCTCCTTGTGAGCCCCCCGACGGCGCCCTCTTACTGCCGTTTGCTGAGTCGAACCAAGGGCGTTGGTCGAGCGCTAGCGGCGCTTCGCCGAGGCGGCTAAGGGCCGCGCATGGACGTCCTCGAAGCTCCCGCCATCACTCCCGAAATCGTCTCCGAGCACGGTCTCAGCGATGAGGAATACAGCCGTATCCTCAAAGCGCTGGGTCGCGAGCCAAACCTCGTCGAGCTCGGCATCTTCTCTGTCATGTGGTCGGAGCATTGCAGCTACAAAAGCTCGCGCGTTCATCTCAAGAAGCTGCCGACGGAGGCGCCCTGGGTGATTCAGGGCCCGGGAGAGAATGCCGGCGTGATCGACATCGGCGACGGCGATGCGGCGATCTTCAAGATGGAGAGCCACAATCACCCGTCCTACATCGAGCCCTATCAGGGCGCGGCGACGGGCGTTGGCGGAATCCTGCGCGACGTGTTCACCATGGGCGCTCGGCCGATCGCCAACATGAATGCGCTGCGCTTCGGCCGCCCCGAACATCCCAAGACCCGCCACCTGGTCGCGGGCGTGGTCGCCGGCATTGGCGGCTACGGCAATTGCGTCGGAGTTCCGACCGTCGGAGGCGAGGTCAATTTCGACGAGGCCTATGACGGGAACATCCTGGTGAATGCGATGACCGTCGGCGTCGCGAAGACGGACAAGATCTTCAACTCGGCCGCGGCCGGCATCGGCAACCCGGTGGTCTACGTCGGCTCGAAGACCGGCCGCGACGGGATCCACGGCGCCACTATGGCGAGCGCCGATTTCTCCGAAGACAGTGAGGAAAAGCGACCGACGGTCCAGGTCGGCGACCCGTTCACCGAGAAGCTCCTGATCGAAGCCTGCCTTGAGCTGATGGCGTCGGACGCGATCGTCGCCATCCAGGACATGGGCGCGGCAGGCCTGACGTCGTCGTCGGTGGAGATGGCGAGCAAGGGCGGCGTCGGCATCCGCCTCGACATGAACAAGGTGCCGTGCCGCGAGGAGGGCATGACGCCCTACGAGATGATGCTCTCCGAAAGCCAGGAGCGCATGCTGATGGTGCTGAAACCTGGCCGCGAGGGTGAGGCTGAGGCGATTTTCAAGAAGTGGGAGCTGGACTTCGCGGTGATCGGGGAAGTGACGGACACCGGCCGGATGGAGCTGGTGTGGAATGGTGAGACGGTCGCCGACATCCCGCTCGGCCCGCTCGCCGACGAGGCGCCCTGCTACGAGCGGCCCTACGCAATCCCGAAGCCGCCCGAGCTGCTGACCGACATCCCCGAGAGCAGCGACATCGCCGCGGACCTGCTGAAGCTGATGGCCTCGCCCAACCTCGCCAGCCGGCGCTGGGTGTGGGAGCAGTACGACCAGTCGGTCGGCGCCGACACGGTGCAGCGGCCGGGGGGCAACGCCGCGGTCGTGCGCGTCCACGGTTCAAAAAAAGCGCTGGCGATCACGACCGACTGTACGCCGCGCTATTGCTATGCCGACCCGGTCGAGGGCGGGAAGCAGGCAGTCGCCGAGGCCTATCGCAACCTTTGCGCGGTCGGCGCGAAGCCGCTCGCAATCACCAACTGCCTCAACTTCGGCAACCCGCAGCGGCCCGAGGTCATGGGCCAGTTCGTCGGCTGCGTCGAAGGCATGGCCGAAGCCTGCCGCGCCCTCGACTTCCCGGTCGTGAGCGGCAACGTCTCGCTCTACAACGAAACCAAGAACGAAGATGGCTCGAGCCTCGCCATCCTCCCCACCCCCGCGATCGGTGGCGTCGGACTGCTGGAGAATTGGGAGAAGTCAGCGACAATCGGTTTTAAAGCCGAAGGCGAGGCGATCCTCCTGATCGGACCTCCGGGAGGGCACGTCGGGCAATCATTGTGGCTCCGAAACATAACCGGTCGAGGAGATGGTCCCCCTCCGTCAGTTGATCTGGAGATGGAGCGGACCTGCGGCGAGATCATCCGAAGGCTTATCGCTGAGAACAAGGTGACCGCAGTCCACGATATTTCGGACGGTGGGTTGCTCGTTGCCATCGCCGAGATGGCGCTCGCCGGAAGCAAAGGGGCGCACATCTACAATCACCCGATCTGGTACAGCAACACGGCTCGCCTCTTCGGAGAAGGACAGGCTCGCTTCGCTGTGACGCTTCGCGAGACTGATGAGATCGAAGAGGTTCAAGCCCTCTGCCGTGCAGCGGGGGCTGAGTGCCATCCAGCTGGCATTACCTGCGGTGACAGCCTGGAGATCTATCTCACCGACCACGCGGCCCCAATAAAAGAGGTCCCGCACGGAGTTTCGGTCAGTCTCGACGACCTCCGCGCCGCGCACGAGGGCTTTTTCCCCAGGCTGATGAACAGCGAGCTGACGCCGGACATTTGATGGCTGGACTCGCTCCTCCCTATTGCGCAGCAATGGGGAGGGGGACCGCGCAACGAAGATTGCGTGGTGGAGGGGTTCAGCGATGAGCGCGAGCGACAAGGCTTACAAGAATGCGCGGCGGCTCAGGCGAGAGCTGTCGCTGCCAGAGAAATTGCTGTGGGTTCGGTTACGTAGCGCCGAGGTCCGCTTTCGCCGCCAGCATCCGATCGGCCCATATGCTCGACTTCTACTGTCCGATTGAAGTCGATGGCGCTGCGCATGACTTCGGCGATCGGCCTCAGCGAGATGAAGTCCGGACAGAATGGCATCAAGCAGGGCATCGAAGTTCTGCGGATTCCAGCCAAGGATGTGCTGGCCGATCCGGATGAGGTCGCAGACGCGCTGATCAGACTTTGCTCTCCGAGAGAACCCCTCCACCACTCAGCTTCGCTGAGCGGTGCCCCTCCCCACGCCTGCGGCGCAGGGAGGAGCGAGGCATGACCGCTGGCTATTCCGGAACGCCACTGGCGAAAAAGCTGTCGCTGAGGGACGGCATGCGCGCGTGGTGGAGTGGGATGCCGGATAGCGTGCGCGAGGAGATTGCTGCGGAGGGCCTGCAGCTTCAGTTGCTCGACAGCCCCGAGGTGCCGATCGATGCGGCGCATGTGTTCGTCACCGAGCGTACGGACCTAGAAGCCAAGCTTAAGCAACTCCTGCCGCTGCTCCGTCCCTCCGGCTTCATCTGGGTCAGCTGGCCGAAGAAGGCATCCAAGGTCGCGACAGACATCACCGAGGACGTGATCCGAGACGTCTGTTTGCCGATGGGGCTGGTCGACGTGAAGGTTTGCGCCGTCGACGCCACCTGGTCGGGCCTGAAGCTCGTCGTTCGGCGGCAGAATCGCGACGCTCGCTGAAAAAATGCTGGACGCCCCGGCCAGTCCCGGCGAACCATTACCCCCATGTTACGATCCATCGCTCTCGCGACCGCGGTCGCCGGCACGCTCGACATCCTGTTCGCGGTCATCCTCACGCTCCTGTACGGGCGTGAGCCCGGCAACATGTTGCGGTACGTGGCCTCCGGACCATTCCCTCCAGCCAAGGAGTGGGGAACCGCAGGGGCGGCGCTCGGGCTCGTTGTGCACTTCACGCTGATGGCGATCATGGCGACGGTCTTCGTGATCATCGCACGGCGCTATCCCGACATCCTCAGAAGCCCGCTCAAATGGGGAGTGATCTACGGCCTGGTCACTTATGTCGTGATGAACGTGATCGTTGTTCCGCTGCGCTTCCAGACGCCCTTTCCGCCCAGTCCGACTGCCGTCGCGACGCAGCTCTTCGCCCACATCGTGCTCGTCGGCATCCCGTTTGCGCTCATCACGGCGCGGACCTTGCGCGCGGATCTTCTGACGGAACGAGTGACGATATAGTTGTGACGGAACGAGTG
The DNA here is from genome assembly GCA_046731955.1 of Pseudomonadota bacterium. GTDB lineage: Bacteria > Pseudomonadota > Alphaproteobacteria > Sphingomonadales > Sphingomonadaceae > Sphingomicrobium. Next base: position 63,366 of record JBKPMC010000029.1, read on the forward strand.
ACGATATAGTTGCGAACGCGTCGCAATAGCGCTACATAAGCAGACATGATCGTCTGCGTCTGCAATGCCATTACCGAACACGAGGTTCGCGAACTCGCGCACAAAGGCGCGCGTACGCCCGAGGCCGCGTACGAAAAGCTCGGTTGCGAGCCGCAATGTGGCTGCTGCCTCGACTATGCACAGGAGCTCATCGACGAGGAGGCGGGCAAGCGCCCGCACCTTCGCATCGTCGCCTGACAGCGATTGCGAGTGACTTTCACTTGCATGTTTTTCCGCAGTTTTCCGCCAAAAATTCCGCTTCCCACCGGGCCCCGCCGGGAGTAAGGCCCTAGTCCGACGCGACGGAGGCGGGAATGAAGGGCGATCCAAAAGTCCTCGAGCTGCTCAATGAAGCGCTCAAGAACGAGCTGACCGCGACCAACCAATATTGGCTGCATTATCGGCTGCTCGACAATTGGGGCGTTCACAAGCTCGCCCAATTCGAGCGCTCCGAATCCATCGACGAGATGAAGCATGCGGACCGGCTCGCCGAGCGAATCCTGTTCCTCGACGGCCTGCCCAATTTCCAGGCGCTGGGGCGGCTCCATATCGGCGAAAATGTCGAGGAGATCCTCCGCGGCGACCTCGAGCTCGAGATGGAGGCGCTGGAGCAGCTAAAGGGCGCGATCGCGCATTGCGAGAAGGTTCGCGATTATGGAAGCCGCGACCTCTTTTCCGAGATCCTCGACAATGAGGAAGAGCATGTCGACACGCTCGAGCAGCAGTTCGAGATGATCGCGCGCATGGGGATCCAGAATTACGTCCAGCTCCAGTCAGAGCCGGCCGAAGACGATTAAATTCGTCCGAAACCCTGATTATTGACCTTGCGGCCGAACCCGCCTGAACCTGAGCGGCTCACCAGCGGGTTGGTCGCCTTGTCGAACAGCTCGATCGTTTCACTGAACAGCCGCCGAAGCTCGACCACCTCGGGCACAAGCTCGTCCGGGAAGCGATGGGTCTCTATGCAGAAGCGCGCCGTCGTTTCGATCAGCTCCGCTACCGCGGCGAGAGGCTCTGCACCCAGCTGACGGGATTCGCCTTTCAGCGTGTGCGCAGGGATCACGAGCGCAGTCGTATTCTGCTCGTGCATCGCCTGCTCGATCTGGGCGATCGACTTGGTCCCGTCTTCCTTGAAATAATTGAGGATGCGAATGAAGCCCGGCCCAAGCTCGGTCCGGCTCTTCTCGAAATGCACCCAGTCGACGATGTCGCTCGGCTCGTCGGTCACCCCATGCTCCTCAAGGCGCCGGATGCCTCCGGCCGTGGTCCCACTACGTCCCGGATAAGCCGCAACGGTAAAATTCTCCTTATCGCTTCGCGCGGTCGTAAGGATTGCGCCCGCCGCGGAAGCTGAGGCGCAGCGGCACCGCGCCGAGTTTCAGGTCGCGCCGTATCGCGTTCAGGAGGTAGCGGCGGTAGCTGTCCGGCAGCTCGTCGGTGCGGTTGCCGAAGACTATGAACGTCGGCGGCCGGGTCTTCACCTGGGTGATGTACCTGAGCTTGATGCGCTGCCCCTTCGGTGCGGGCGGTGGATTGGCTTCGACCGCGTCCGCGAACCAGCGATTGAGCTCGCCCGTGGGAACGCGCTTGCCCCAGGCTTCGCGCAGCTCGAGCGCTACCTTGAGGATGGTGTCGATCCCCTTCCCGGTCTTCGCGGAGACGGTGAGGAGTGGCACGTCCTTGAGCTGCGAAAGGCCCTCTGCAAGCGCCGCCTTGACGCCGTTGAACAGCGACGAGGCGTCGTCCGCGACGTCCCATTTGTTGAGCGCGATGACCAGCGCCCTGCCCTCTTCGATGGTCTGGCTTGCAATGCGCAAATCCTGCGCTTCGAGGCCGCGGGTGGCGTCGAGCAGCAGGACGACGACCTCCGCATGATCGATCGCGCGCCTGGTGTCGGCTGCGGACAGACGCTCGAGCTTGTCCTCGACCTTCGCACGTTTCCTCAGGCCCGCCGTGTCGACGAGGCGCACCGGATGGCCGTTCCACTCCCAATCGAGGCTGATCGAATCGCGCGTGATCCCGGCTTCCGGCCCGGTGATCATCCGTTCCTCCCCGATCATTCGGTTGACGAGGGTCGATTTGCCGACATTCGGGCGGCCGACAACCGCCAGCTTGAGCGGCTCGTGGCGCTCCGCGTCCTCGTCCTCCGGTTCGAAATGCTCGTGCTCGACGTGCGGCCGAAGCGCTTCGAACAAGTCGGCGACGCCTTCGCCATGCTCGGCGCTTATCGCGACCGGCTCGCCCAACCCCAACCGATAGGCATCGAGGATGCCCGCCTCTCCGGCGCGGCTCTCGGCCTTGTTGGCGATAACGATCACCGGCGTCGTCGACGCGCGCAGCCAGCGGCCGATTTCCTCGTCGAGCGGAGTCAGTCCCTCGCGCGCATCGATCAGGAACAATGCCGCGTCGGCATCGCGAACGGCGGCTTCCGTCTGCTTACGCATTCGGCCGGGGAGCGTCTGCGGGTTCTCGTCCTCGAAGCCGGCCGTGTCGATCACCCGGAAGTCGAGGCCAAGCAGCTTCGCCTCGCCCTCGCGCCGGTCGCGCGTCACTCCAGGCCGGTCATCGACCAGCGCCAGGCGCTTGCCGACAAGACGGTTGAACAGGGTCGATTTGCCGACGTTAGGGCGGCCGACGATCGCGACGGTCGGAAGAGGCATGGGGTCATGTACCCCTGCGCAGGCAGGGGTCCAGTCCTAAAGGAAGAGCCTGGGCTCCTGCCTTCGCAGGAACACTATCTAAACGCGTGAAGCTGTCCGCGATCGTCGAGGATATAGAGGGTCGAGTTTGCTACGACCGGAGGCAGGCTGATGGCCGCGCCGACGTTGGTCTGGCTCTGGTACGATCCGTTGGTCGGGTCGACGTTGACGACCACGCCGTTCGAGCCGACGACGATCAGGCGTCCGCCGGCCAGCACCGGCCCCTCGTAGTCGATCTGGCCCCTCTTCGATTTTGCCTTCTTGAACTGCGGCAGCTGATTGATCCAGCGGACCTTGCCGTTGGTGCGCGACAGGCACAGCAGTTTCGCCTGGTCGGTGACGACGAACAGCCAGTCGCCCGCGAGCCACGGTGTCGAGATGCCGGCGATATTGGCTTCCCACATGCGCTGCCCTGTGGTGAGCTCGAGTGCGACCATGCGCCCGCCCTGACCGATGGCAAAGACCTGGCCGTTGTCGATCACCGGATCGGCGTCGATGTCGGACAGCGAGGAGACGCTGGTCGTGATGCTGGTGCGTTGCAGCGCGTCCTGCCACACCTGCCGCCCGTTCTCGTAGCGATAGGCGTTAAGCTCGCCGGACGAGAAGCCCGCGACGACTGTCCCCTGCCCGACTGCCGGCGAGGCCGACCCGAACACGCCCGCGATCTCGAGCGATGCGGCTTGCGACCAGTTGCTGGAACCGTCGGATTCCTTGAGCGAATAAATCTGATTGTCCTGGCTCATCACGTAGAGCGCATCGTTCCCGACGGTCGGAGCGCCGCGCAGAGGTCCGCCCGGCCGTACCTTCCAGGCAATCCCACCATTGTTGGCGTCGAGCGCAGTGACAAAACCCAGGCCGTTGGTCGCGTAGATGCGACCGTTGTCGAAGGCGATCCCTCCTCCGTACAGCGACGCTTCGTTCCCTTTTTCGGTCGGAGTCGGGCTCGCCCAGACCTGCGCGCCGCTCTGACCGTCGAACGCTCGGACGACGCCCATGGTGTCGATCGTGTAGACCCGGCCGCCCGCCACGACAGGTGCGGACGCGAGCCGCGCCGTCAGGCTGCTGCCTCGTCCAGCGTTGACTGTGAACGCGCGAGCCAGCTCGGTGCCGAGCGCAAGCTGGCCCATCGCCTTGGACGCGTTGCCGCCCGATTGGGACCATTCGGTGTTCGCCGTGGCGGGCGGAAGGTTCATCGGCAGCGCCGCTGTCGGCAGGTCGATCTCGACCTCGCCTTCGTTGGCAAGAACCGGAATGCGCTCGCCGATCACCGGAGTCTTCGGCTTGCCTCTCTTGAAGACTCCACAGCCGCTGGCGGCCAGTGCGGCGGCAATCAGAATCGCTACGCGGAAATGCTTGGTCTTGCTCATGGTTGTCCTACTGGGCCGGCGCACGAAGCGCGCTGCTCACATCCACGCCGAGGCTACCGGCGATCTGGAGTGTACGGTCGCGGATCGACTCCGGAACGTTCTTGTCCTTGGCGATGGCGGCCAGCAGCCGCCCGGCTTCGGATTTGTTGCCCTGTTTGATCATCGCCAGCGCGGTCATCTCGCCGGCGGTGCCGAACCATGGAGTCCCCGGCTTCGCCAATGGCGCGAGGCGGCTGATCACCTCCTGCGGCGGGATCTGGTCGAACTCCAGCGCCGTCTGGCGGATCAGCGCGATATCGCGATAGGGTTGCGGCAAGCTGTTATCGTTGGCGAGCTCCCGATAGCGGGCTGTAGCGGCCTTGAGATCGTTCTGCTCGAGCGCGAGCGCTGCGCGCACGAACTTGGCGGACGCGCCGACGGCCTTGCGCCCGCTGTTCGACAGGGTGTCGAGCTGCTGCGCCGCGCTGGTGGTGCTGCCCGTGCCGATATCCTTGTAGACTTGCGCGAGTTGCTCAACCTGCTGTTCGCTGCGTTGTTGCTGGTAATGCTGCCAGTAGATCCAGCCGCCACTCGCGGCCAGGAACAGTATGACCGCCGCGATCAGCCAGGCGCCGTATTGCTTCGCGAAATCGCGCATGCGGTCGCGGCGCAGGTTTTCGTCGACCTCGCGAAGAAAGGTTTCGCTAATGTCCGGGGGTTGCGCCAAAGACGGTCCTCAGTCGGCTCGATCGGGAAACTTACTGCCGATAGCTCCCTTCCCCACCCACGATGAACGGAAGCTGGCGGCGCTTCGTCTAGCCGCAATGGCAGGAAACGCAAAGGGGGAGGTTATTCGGACTTCGGCCGGTAGGTCTGGTCTGAGCCGGGGAAGGTGCGCGAGCGCACCTCGTTCGCATAGTTCGCGGCAGCCTCGCCGATGCGCGCCGCCAGATCATCGTAGCGTTTCACGAAGCGCGGCGTGCGTTCGAACATGCCCAGCATATCGTCGGTGACCAGCACCTGCCCGTCGCACTCGGCCGACGCGCCGATGCCGATCACCGGCGGCTCCACGCTGCGCGCCACTTCGGTTGCAATCTGCTCCATCACTCCTTCTACGACGATGCAGAAGGCACCAGCGTCAGCGACCGCCTTCGCATCGGAGATGATTTTCGCCGCCTCGCGCTTCTCGCGTCCGCGCGCGCCATAGCCTCCGAGCACGTTGACGGCTTGCGGGGTGAGACCGACATGGCCGATCACCGGCACCCCGCGATGCGTCAGGAAGTCGATGGTTTCCGCCATCGCTTCACCGCCTTCGATCTTCACCGAGGCGCAGCCCGTCTCCTTCATGATCCGCGACGCGCTGGCGAACGCTTGTTCGGGGGACACCTCGTACGATCCGAAGGGCATGTCGACGCAGACCAGGGCATGCCAGCTGCCGCGCACCACCGCTGCGCCGTGCGCGCACATCATTTCCATCGTGACTGGAATGGTCGAGGGAAGACCATAAATCACCTGCCCGAGGCTGTCGCCGACGAGCAGCATGTCGCAGTGCGGATCGAGCAGCTGCGCCATCCGCATGGTGTAGGCCGTCAACATCACGATCGGCTGCTCGGTCTTTCCGTCCGTCTTGCGGGCGCGGATCGAGGGCGCGGTCATGCGCTTGCCCGGGACCGGCGACGGCGTCGCCCGGCTGGTCGAAGTGTCGATGGTAAAGGTCGACATGGCGCGCCTTTAGCGGCCGCGGAGCCGCACGGCAAAACCCGCCACTGCCACGGCCCGCCGACAATCGGGCGAGTTAACCCGCCGGGCGTCGTAGGGCCGCGCCCTCTCGATTCGCTATGGGTTCAAAAAGGAAGGAATTCTGAATGAAGGCCACCACCGCGATCATCGGAGGTCTTGCACTGGCGTTGGGAACGAGCGCCGCGATTGGACAGCAGACCCAGCCGTCAGAGACGCCGCCGGCGACGCAAACCGACCCGGCAACTGCAGGCACGCCGGCTGACCCAGCGGCCGATCCGGCCGCGACCGCTGCTACAACGCCCTCCGACCCGGCCGCTCCGTCCGCACAATCGTCGGGAAGCGATCCATTGACCGCCTCACCGACGGCCGAGCAGCAGCAGCCGAAGGGCAAGAAAAAGAAGGCCAAGAAGCCGCAATAGGCGGAACCCGCCGTGCGATGGCGGGCTGACCACCTGCGTCCAATCCCGCTCGATGAACGGCTCATCGACAACGGCGAACACTTATCAACAGCTGCTCGTCGAGGGGGCAAGTGCGCGGGTGCGCTTCCGCGTGGACGAAGTGGAGAAGTTATGACGGTCGATCGCCATCTGCTTGGCGATATCGGTTTGGCGGTTCTGCTTGCCATGCCGACGCTAGCGCTCTCGCGACCTCAACCCATGGTCGAGCACGAGACGGCCGCTACCGCCGCGCCGCTGCTGCAGCAAGCAGCCCTCGCCGAGCGTACTCAGGTCGAGCGCCGCTTCAGCCTGCCAGGCTGAATCAGGTGAGCCAGCCCCGCTGTCGCGAGTGGCGGGCGAACCAGTAAATGGTCCACGTCACGGCAGCCACGATGATCGCCACCAGCAGGTCATTCGCGGACATGGAGTCGCGCAGCGGGCCGACAAGAAGCAGTCCCGCGAACCATATCAGCACGGCTGCCAACGAGACGAGCAGCGCCCACTCAGCAATCTTGCGCTTCATGATCAGCAGGATCGTCCCTGCAAGACCAACCCAAACGGCGATGGCATAGGCGCCCGTGACCCAGGCCGGTTCGGCTTCATAGGCCATGCGCTGATCGAGCGGCAGCGTGTCAGGATTGGCGAGCACGTGCATCAAATAGCTGATGCAACCAAGCCCCATAAACAGAAGCGAGGCGACCGCTCCAGCCATAAACCAATTGGCGACCGGCCTCGGAGTGAAGCGCTCGTCCATGCTATTCCCCCTCTCTTGACGAAGTGTCGTGCCGCACGCCTGCGCTCACGAGCCGTTATGGTTATCGCCTCCAAGCCGCTCCTCCCATTGGGCCCCTTCGGCGAGCGAGATGGAATCGAGGACTGAAGTGCTCTGGTCGCGAAGGATCGTGAAGGCACGGCGAATCGCGCAGGTTGTCTCGTCGTGACAATCGCCGCAGGGCGCGTAGAAATTGACGCTCGCGCATGAAACCAGCGCGATCGGCCCTTCCATCGTGCGCACGATCTCTCCGAAAGAGATCTCCTCTGCCGGCCGTGCCAGCCGGTAGCCGCCTTTGGGTCCGCGCGCGCTTTTGACCAGTCCCGCTTTCTTCAAATCGAGCATGATCAGCTCGAGATATTTTGGCGGGACGCGCTGCGTTTCCGCGATGCGGCTCAATTGCACGGGCGCGCCACCCTGCTCCTCGGCGAGGAATAGCAGGGAACGCAGCGCATAGCGGGTCTTCTGGGCGATCATGCCTGACGCAAAGGGTAGCGCCACTCGCGCCGCGCGCAAAGGGCGAGGACGCGGACAGCGATGAACAAGACTTAATGGCCGCGACACCGGGCTGTGAAACTGGGAGGTCTACATCCACAGCCGCTCATTGCGAGCCGATTCACGGAGATGTTGAACAATGAAACGTAGCCTGATTGCATCTTTCGCCGCGCTCGGCATCGTGGCGACTCCCGCCCTCGCCGCCACTCCCGCTGCCAAGCCCACGAAGGCCAAGGTCGCGCAGCAGCACGCCAAGGTCAGCGGCGCCACCATGACCAAAGCGTCCGTCAAGACTTCGAAGCCGAAGAAGTCGTCGAACTAAAACAAGTCTGAATGTTCGAACCTACGCCCGGGGCGAGTGTCATGCGCTCGCCTCGGGCGCAGGGATTCGCAACATTGCGAATGAACAGGATTTAAGCTCACCGCCACCGTCTCGCGAGCACGGAACCACTAGGTTCGCAACCATGATCAAACGAAAATCGACGCAGTTCCAGGATTCCGTGCGGAGTTGCTTCTCCCCCCTCCTCCCCTTGGCGTTCCGCACGGAAACCGCATTGGCTGCGCCACTGGAGGGTTGAAGAATCCATGGGCCGGAAAATCCTGCTGATCGAAGACGATCGCGAGACCGCCGCGTATCTGGCGAAAGGCCTGACGCAGGAAGGTCATAGCGTCGAGCAAGCCACCAACGGACAGGACGGCCTGTTCCGCGCCACGGACGGCAGCTTCGACCTCATCATCCTCGACCGGATGCTCCCGGTGCTCGACGGGCTTTCGGTGCTCAAGGCGGTGCGCGCCGCCCACATCGAAACGCCGGTCCTCATCCTGTCCGCGCTCGCCTCGGTCGGCGACCGGATCGAAGGGCTGGAATGTGGCTCCGACGATTATCTCGTGAAGCCCTTCTCGTTCGCGGAGTTGCTCGCGCGCGTGAACGCGCTGCTCCGCCGGAGGGAATCGCGCGTCGATCCGACCGAGCACCGGCTCACCGTCGGCGACCTGGAGATCGATCCTCTATCGCGCACAGTGAGGCGCGGCGGAAAGAAGCTCGACCTCAAGCCCCGCGAGTATCTTCTGCTCGAATATTTCGCCCGCAACGAGGGGCGCGTCGTCACCCGCACCATGCTTTTGGAGCAGGTTTGGGACTATCATTTCGATCCGGGTACGAACGTCATCGACGTTCACGTCAGCCGCCTTCGGCGGAAGCTCGAGGAAGGTTTCGACAATCCGCTGCTGCATACGGTGAGAGGCGCGGGCTACATGCTCGCGGCCTGACCGGTGCCGACTACCCTCCGGATCGCGCTGCTGGCGGGCCTCCTGGCGCTGCTGTCGAACCTCGCGGTCATCGGTTTCATCCATTGGCGAACGCACGACGAAGCGGTCGTGACCATTCATCGCCAGGTCGTCGAGCAGGGCAAGGTCCTCTCGGACGTTTACAAATCCGGCGGCAAGGCGGCGCTCGATGACGCCATCCAGGACATGATGACCTATGCCGACCCGCAGACGGCGATTGCGTTGCTTGATCCAAGCGGGCGCCAGGTTATGGGGAATCTCGCCGCCCTGCCGGCCAATTCCGAGCCCTTGCGCGAAAGTTATCGCAACACGCTCATCCGCCTTCGCGGCCAGACCACCCCGAAGGAAGGGGCGATCGTCATCAACCGCTTGCCGACCGGACAGTGGCTGATCAGCGGCCGAATCGCCGGCGAGGGAATGGCCATCAAGGAGACACTCGAAAATTCCCTGCTGATCGCCCTTCTGGTCGCCGGCCTTCTCGGTTTGCTGTGCGGCGTGATCCTCGCCCAATATGTCGGCCGCCGGATTGGCAGCATTGCAGCGGTTGCGAACCGGATCAGCGGTCGAGACCTGACCCAGCGCGTTCCCGTTTCAAATTCGGACGACGCGTTCGATCGGCTGGGGCGCCAGATCAACGCGATGCTCGATCGCATCAGTGGGTTGATGGAGGAATTGCGGCTCCTCACGGACACGCTGGCGCACGACCTGCGCTCGCCGGTCAGCCGGCTGCGGGCCGCGGCACATGCTGCGGCGGAAACCGACGATCCCGCCGAACAGGCCGAGTTGCTCGGAAGCGTGATCCGTCAGGCGGATGCGTTGATGCGTATTCTCACTTCCGTGCTCGAGATTAGCCGGTCCGAGGCCCTGACCGGCCGGAACCAGTTCGCCTGGTTCGACGCCGGCGAGCTCGCCGCGGAACTGACGGAAATGTACGAGCCGCTGGCGGAAGAGGGAGGCGCGGAGCTGATCTACGATCGCCCTCTCCGCCCAGTTCCGATGTTCGGGCACCGACAGCTGCTCGCCCAGGCGATCAGCAACCTCCTCGAAAATGCGATTCGCTATGGCGCCTCGGGCGGTGAGATCCGCATCGGAGTCCGCACGGCGGGCAAGCGGCTTAGGATCGAGGTGTCCGACCGTGGGCCCGGAATTCCCAGCGAGCTCCGCAACGAAGCGCGGCGGCGATTCGGCCGGCTCGATTCGAGCCGTTCGGACGAAGGAGCGGGACTTGGGCTTTCCCTGGCGGAAGCGATCGGCCATCTTCATGAGGGCCAGTTGCTGCTCGAGGACAACCGGCCGGGCCTCCTGATCATCCTTGACCTGCCGCTCCACGCGGCCGCTCCACGCCAGGCGCGCGCCGCCTAAGCCGAAATCCCGAACTGCTGCGACAGAGACAGCGATCGCGGCGTCGTGAGCGCATCCGACGCGCCCTTCGTTCGTTCTAGCCACGAAGCCCAACAGGCTCGATTTCGCCAGGGAAGGGAGACTTCGGATGGCACGGCATGGCTACCTTCGCGAGTATGATGAAGAGTTTGAGCGTGGCGACGAAAGGGAGCGCGGCTGGAGCGAGCTTGACCGCGACTGGCGCGACCGTGACCGTGAGCGCGGCCTCTTATTCGGTGATCCCCATCGTGACCGCTTCAGTGATGAGGACCGCTGGACCACGAGCGATCGGGGAATGAGCCGCTATGGCCGTGAGCATGGATATGGCGATTATCGCGAGGGACGCAGAAGTTTGAGCGCCGACCCCGATGAGCACTATCGCAACTGGCGGGACAAGCAGATGCGGGCGCTCGACCGCGAATATGAAGACTATTGCCGCGAGCGCGAGCAGCAGTTCCACCAGGATTTCGACAGCTGGCGCCGCAACCGGCAGAGCAGCCAGGCGGTCGACGTGGATACGTCCGAAGAGTTGCTTCTCGACCGCAACATCGAGGGCACGACCATCGGGGCGCAGCAGGAGCCGCAAGCCCCGGTCGATTCGGAAAGCGCTGCCACCCTCGGGACGTCGCCGACAGGCCGCGGCAGCCGTTAGCCCGAAACGAGAGGTCAACCAAGGCGCGGCCCGGGAGCTCTCGAGCCGCGCTTTTTATGAGGCACCTAGCCTTAAAGATAGGTCACACAAAGGACGACCTGCCGTAACCCGCCGGCGGTCACTGTCCTCAAAAAGAGGAAGACAGGCATGGCCCAGACCGTAGCCGACCAGTTCGTGGCCACCCTCACCGCCGCCGGCGTCAAGCGCATCTACGGGATCGTCGGGGACAGCCTCAATGCCATCACCGATTCCATCCGGCGAGCGCAGGGCATCGAATGGATCCACGTCCGCAATGAGGAAGTCGCGGCATTCGCGGCCGGAGCCGAAGCGCACCTGACCGGCAGCCTCGCGGTCTGCGCGGGGAGCTGCGGCCCCGGCAACCTGCACCTCATCAACGGTCTCTACGATTGCCACCGCTCGCGAGTCCCGGTGCTGGCGATTGCCGCGCACATCCCGTCGGCCGAGATCGGGCGAAGCTATTTTCAGGAAACCCACCCAGAGAACCTCTTCCGCGAGTGCAGCCATTATTGCGAGCTCATCTCCGTCCCGACGCAGATGCCGGGCGTGCTCGAAATCGCAATCCGTGAAGCGGTCGGCAAAGGCGGAGTCTCCGTCGTCGTAATTCCCGGCGATGTCGCGCTCCACGCCGCCGACAAACCCGCGGGGTCGGCCCAGGTCGATTTCGAGCACCGCCGGCCGCTTGTCGTCCCCGGCGAGCGCGATCTCCGTGCGCTCGCCGATCTGCTCAATGACGCGAAGCGTGTGACGCTATTTTGCGGCGCGGGCTGCGCCGGGGCTCACGACCAACTCGTCGCGCTAGCGGCCCAACTCAAGGCCCCCGTGGTGCACGCGATGCGAGGGAAAGAGCATGTCGAGGGTGAAAATCCGTTCGACGTCGGAATGACCGGCCTAATCGGATTCTCGTCCGGCTATTTCGCGATGGAAGATTGCGACACATTGCTGCTGCTCGGCACCAATTTCCCCTACCGGCAATTCTATCCCGAGAATGCGCGGATCGCGCAGGTCGACATTCGACCCGAGAACCTCGGCCGGAAGTCGCGGATCGATCTCGGCCTCGTCGGCGATGTCGGCGCGACCATCGACGCCTTGCTCCCGCTGCTGGAGGAGAAGACCGACAGCGCTTTCCTCGAGCGAGCGCGCGACCATTATGCCAAGGCCCGCACGGCGCTCGATACCCTCGCCAAGGGAACTCCGGGCCGAAGGCCGATCCATCCGCAACATGTCGCGAGAGTCGTCAACGATCTCGCCGCCGCGGATGCGATCTTCACCTGCGACGTCGGCGAGCCGACCGTCTGGGCGGCGCGCTATCTCAAGATGAACGGCCGGAGGCGGCTGATCGGCTCGTTCAACCATGGCTCGATGGCCAATGCGATGGCGCAGGCGATCGGCGCCCAGACCGCCTTTCGGGAACGCCAGGTGATCTCGCTTTCAGGCGACGGCGGCTTTGCAATGCTGATGGGCGATTTCCTGAGCCTCGCGCAGCACAAGCTTCCGCTGAAGATCATCGTCTTCAACAATGGGACTTTGGGCTTCGTTGAGCTTGAGCAGAAGTCGACGGGCTTTCTTGACTTCGGAGTCGAGCTTCAGAACCCGAACTTCGCCGCCTTGGCCAAGGCCGCGGGAATTCACGGCATCCGAATCGAGGACCCGGCAGAGGTCGAAAGCGCTATCCGCGAAGCGCTCGAACATGACGGGCCCGTCCTCGTGGACGCAGTCGTCAATCGTCAGGAGCTGAGCATGCCGCCCAAGGTCACCGCCGAGATGGCCAAGGGCTTTGGCCTGTTCATGCTCAAGGCCGTGTTCAGTGGCCGCGGCGACGAGGTGATCGACCTCGCGAAGACCAATCTCTGGCGCTGACTGCCCGCAAGCAGCCGCGGCTCGCGTCGTCAGGGGACATTCTCCACGACCATTTCCCAAACGTCGCTCCCGTGGCCGTGGAGCAATGCCTTGGCGGTGTAGACTCCCATCCCGATCACCGACTCCGGCGCAGCGAACGGCGAAGGCGGAGTTATGAGCTGCATTGGTTTCACCTTTACATGCAGCAACGCCAGGCCGGACTGCGAGAGCCAGGCCTGGACCGAGTCCTCCAGTTCGCCAGCTTTCGAGACCATTTGCCCCCAAATGCCCACCGCTTTTGCAACTTCGCCGAAATTCGGGTTCTTCAGATCAGTGTACACCGGCTCCAGGCCAGCCGCCTTCTGCTCGATATCGACAAAGCCGAGCTTGCCGTTGTCGTAGACGACGATCTTGATCGGCAGGTCTTCCTGCACGGTCGTCAACAGATCGCCAAGCAGCATGGAAAAGCCACCGTCGCCAGCCAGGCAAATCACCTGTCGGCCCGGCTGGCTTTTCTGCAGGCCGAGCGCAGACGGCATTCCGCCGGCCATGGTGCCATGGAGCAAGCTGGCAAAGGTTCGGCGCTTGCCGCCGGTATCGATGTGACGGAGCATCCAGACGGTCGCCGTGCCGTCATCGGCCGTGAACAACGCGTCATCGGCCGCTTGCCGGTTGATGATCTTGGTCAGGTAAGAGCCGGAAATGGCGCCATCTGGACCCGACGCTTTTTCGGCATTGGCCGCTTCCACTTCCTTGCGATGACGCTCCAGATGGGCAGTCAGGAACGGATTGTCCTCGCGCTGCTTGAGCCGCGGCAGCAGCGCCTCCAGGGTGGCCTTGATGTCGCCCACTGCCCCGAACGCCACTGGGTGCCGCTTGCCGATGTGTGTCGGATCAGCATCGATCTGGATGATCGTCGCGTCGTCCGGATAGAATTGCGGCCACGCAAAGTTGGCCCCGAGCAAGAGCAACGTGTCGCAGCTCAGGATGGCATGATAGCCGGCGGCCTCGCCGATCATGCCGGTCATTCCGACATTGTACGGATTGTCGTATTCAACGAAGTCCTTGCCGCGGGACGTGTGGGCCATCGGCGCCTTCAGCCGCGCCGCGGTTGCGACCACTTCGTCGTGCGCTCCCGCGCAGCCCGCTCCAGCGTAGATCGTGATCGCATCACCCTGATTGAGGATGTCCGCGATCGCATCGAGCTCGGAATCACTTGGGCGAATGAATGGACTCGGCACGTGGACCGAGTAGGGTCGTTCATGGTGCGCGGCGGCGTCTGCGACGTCCGCGGGTACGATGAGCACTGCGACACCGCGTCTGGTCAAGGCTGCCTGGCAGGCCGCGACGGTCTTGCGGCGGGCCTGTTCGGGCGTGAGGATCGTATCGCAAAAGACGCTGCAGCCCTTGAATACTTCCTCGAGGTTGATCTCCTGGATCGATTCGAATCCCATGTCCTGCCGCACGATCTGTGTTGCGATCAGGATGACCGGCGCGCGGTTGCGGTTGGCGTCGTAAAGGCCGTTGATGAAGTGGAGGCTGCCGGGTCCGCAGGTTCCGGCGCAGGCGGTGAGTTGGCCGGTGAGCTGCGCTTCGGCGCCGGCGGCGAAAGCGCCGGCTTCCTCATGCCGCACATGAACCCAATCGATTTCGCTGGAGTGGATCGCGGAGGCTATCCGGTTCACCGTGTCGCCGACGATTCCGTAACAATTTTTCACGCCGGCCGACTGCAGCGTTTCGACTATCAATTCGGCGACGCGTTTACTCATACCGGCACCTCATGTCGGGTTGTATGACTGTCTTCTCTTTTCGTGAGGACAGCAGGTGTCCGCCGGGTACGGCAGACCGTCCCGAATGTGATCCATACTTTAGGTCATCTATACTTAAGGTTGGGCCGCGGTGAGGCGATCAATGCCACCCGGATAAACCTTTGGCGGTGATCAGCCTTCGATGATCACCTTCGAGCCGACCTTGGTCAGCTTGTAGAGCTTCTCGGCGAACTTCATCGGCAAGCGGACGCAGCCGTGGCTCGCGGGATAGCCCGGATTGTTTCCGCCATGCAGCGCAATCCCATATTCGTCGATACGCTGCATCCACGGCATCGGCGCATTGTCGTACTTCTTCGAGCGGTACATCGGCCGCTTCTCGAGGATCGCCCAGAAGCCGAGCGGGGTCACCATGCCCTTCTTCGCGCTCGACATGGTCGTCGCGCCGACCAGCTTCTCGCCGCGATAGACGTAGGCCATCTGCGTCAGCAGATCGAGGACGAGGCGCGTGTCACCCTCTGCGGGGATCGAGTTTGCCCAGACATATTCGCCGGGTTTGAGCCCCTTGGTTCCAAGCTCCGCGACCATATCCTTGTAGGCCTGCGGCGCATTGCCCTGCGTCCACCGATAGGGTGGTTCGATCGGTTCGGGAGCGGAAACCGGCTCCGCGATTCTTGGCGGCGGTGCGGTTTGGCAGCTGACGAGCAGCGCCGCAGCAGCAGCAGCGGCAACGGTCCATGTGATGCTTTTGCGCAAGGTCGATCCCCGACGACTCATCAGTTTCCGCTTATTCACAGCGCAGGGCGCGCCCGCCGTCAATCTGCTGGTAAATGCCAAATTGCTGGTTAACCGCCGAAACGGCGCCGCGTCCTCGCAGACTCTCTCGGATATTACAATATGAGCGCTGTTCGTTGTAACCCCCTGTGCCTGATTTTAGAGGAGACGCGGGATGGATCGATTCACCGGCGGTTGCCTGTGCGGCAACGTCCGGATTGTGGCGTCGGGACGCCCGTACCGGGTCGGCCTTTGCCACTGTCTCGACTGCCGGAAGCATCATGGGACCCTTTTTCACGCTTCAGCGATCTTCCCCGAGGATTCTGTGACGATCGAGGGCGAGGCACGAGAGTATGCCGGGCGGCATTTTTGTCCCCGCTGCGGCTCGTCGGTGTTCGGGCGCAGCGGAGACGAGGTGGAAGTGAACCTGGGATCCCTGGATGCCCCTGACCAACTGATGCCGACCTACGAACTCTGGACCGTCCGCCGCGAGTCCTGGTTGCCTGCATTTCCGCTCGCGAGACGATACGAGCGCGATCGTGAGGGCGCGGGCCGCTTTGAGAAGTAGGTCAAGTCATTCCCACTCGATCGTGCCTGGCGGCTTCGACGTATAGTCGTAGACCACCCTGTTGATGCCCTGAACTTCGTTGACGATGCGGGTGGCTACGCGACTGAGAAACTGCGGGTCGAAGGGATAGATGTCGGCGGTCATTCCATCGAGCGACGTGACGGCGCGCAGCGCGCAGACATGATCATAAGTCCGGTAATCGCCCATCACGCCGACCGTGCGCACGGGGAGAAGCACCGCAAACGCCTGCCAGATTGCATCGTACAGGCCAGCGTTGCGGATCTCCTCGAGGTAAACGGCGTCGGCTTTCCTCAGGATATCGCACTTCTCGCGAGTGACTTCGCCGGGGATTCGGATAGCAAGGCCGGGTCCTGGAAATGGATGACGTTCGACGAAGGCTTCGGGTAGCCCAAGCTCGCGTCCGAGCTCGCGTACTTCGTCCTTGAACAGTTCGCGCAAGGGTTCGACCAGCTTCATGTTCATGCGCTCAGGCAGCCCGCCGACATTATGATGGCTCTTGATCGTCACCGAAGGCCCGCCGGTGAAGCTCACACTTTCGATAACGTCCGGATAGAGCGTGCCCTGCGCGAGGAAATCTGCGCCGCCGATTTTCCTCGCCTCGGCTTCGAACACATTGATGAACTCCGAGCCGATGAACTTGCGCTTGGCCTCGGGGTCGCTCACCCCTTCGAGACCTTTCAAGAAGTCCCGGCTAGCGTCCACATGGACGAGCGGGATGTTGTAGCTGTTGCGGAAGAGGGAAACGACCTGCTCCGCCTCGCCCAGGCGCATCAGGCCGTGATCAACGAAGACGCAGGTCAGTTGGTCGCCGATCGCTTCGTGGATCAGCACTGCTGCAACCGCGCTGTCGACGCCGCCCGAAAGGCCGCAGATCACGCGTCCGCTGCCTACCTGCTCGCGAATGTCGGCGATCTTCGCGTCGCGGAAACTGGCCATGGTCCAGTCGCCCGAGCAACCGCACACATGGCGCACGAAATTGGCGAGCAGCTTCCCGCCGTCTGGCGTGTGCACGACTTCAGGGTGAAACATCAGCGAGAAGCGTTTCGCGTCCTCGTTCGTCGCGATGGCAAATGGCGCGCCTTCGGAACTTGCGACGACCTCGAACCCGGGTGCGAGGCTCTCGACGCGGTCGCCGTGACTCATCCACACCTGATGCTTCTCACCAACCTGCCAAAGGCCGTCGAACAGGGCCGACGGCGAGACAATGTCGATGAAGGCGCGGCCAAATTCCTTCTGGTCGGACGTGACGACCTTGCCGCCAAGCTGCTGATGCAACGTCTGCTGGCCGTAGCAGATTGCCAGCAGCGGAAGACTGCTGTCGAACAGGACCTGTGGGGCGCGCGGACTTTCCGCATCGATGACCGACGCCGGGCCGCCCGAGAAGATAATGCCTTTGGGCTGGAGGCGGTGGAATGCCTCCTCTGCCGAATTGAACGGCGCAATTTCCGAATAGACGCCGGCCTCACGGATGCGCCGCGCGATCAGCTGCGTCACCTGGCTGCCGAAGTCGACGATAAGGATCGATTCAGTAGGCTGGACCGTCATGGCGGGCCGATAGAGAGCATCCACTCGCGAGTAAAGTTTTGCGCCCATACAGCCCCCGCTGGCGAGTGGGTTTTTGCTTGCAGGCCGCCTCAGGCGAGGTGACAAGCAACAGGGGTCGATGGGGAGGGGAAGGCGGCGTGGGGAAAGAAAAAGCGGGCGACGATACCGGATGGTCCGTCGCACGGACCGCGCTTTTCATCGTGGTCGGCGCGGTAATGGCGAACCTGCTGTTCAACGTGCTCGCGACAATGCTGGGCGCCGGGTTTCCCTACTCGACGTTCGTCTTTACCCCCGACGACCGCTACGGCGACTTCTTCAAGCTCACCTTCTCTTATCCGGGCGCTCCCGTGCATCCGAGCCCAGCTCATTGGGGGATGGGCGACCTCTTCGCGGCGTTCGAGGCACAGAAAGTCGCCGCTGCCGGAACGCCCCACAACCATTTCCATCTTCCGCCCCTGGCCACTTTGCTGGCGCTGCTCTGGCGCCTCGTGATGCAGTGGGTCGATCCCGTGCTATTGTTTCTGGGACTTCTTTCGGCCGGATTGGCCGCCTTGTTCTACACGGTCGTACATTTGGCTCCTTCCGGGCGGTCTGCGCCCGCCTTCGGCACGATCGCGATCCTGTGCTATCCAGCACTGCTGCTCGTCGACCGCGGCCACTTCTTCTCACTGATTACGGGCACTTTGCTCATTGCAGCGACGCTGAGGGTCCTGCGTGACGACAAGGCAGACTTCTGGTCGATCCTGATGTTCGCCATCGCGCTCAACTTCCGCCCGAACGCAGGCATCATTCCACTTGCGCTATTCCTCTGCCGCAGGGCGTTGGGCGTTCGCGATATGCTCGTCCTTTGCGCCACCGTTTTCGGCCTCTTTGGGGCGTCCCTTGTGGCAGCGCACCAGCTGTATCCAGCGTATGACCTAGCTGCCTTCCGCGCCGGGCTGAGGGACTATGCAGGTTTGTACATCGTCAACGATTTTGGACAGGCGTACGGCTCCTCATTATTCGGGGGACTGCGCGCCGTGTTCGGCTATGGACCACTGACCTATTCCTTGCCGATCTTCGTCGCCGCTGCGTTGTTCGCGGCAACAATCATCGGCTCATGGCGGGGTCTGCTTCGCGTGCCTGAGGTCCTGTATCTCGTGCTCGCCACGTATGCGCTCGGAAGTCAGGCGTTTGCTGACTACCATCTGCTTGTCTTCATCATCCCGCTGATGCTGGTTGCCCGCGAAAGAGCCAATGGAGACTGGTCGGACTGGGCGATCCTGATTGCCTGCAGCTTCGTGCTCGCACCGAAGAATTACATCTTCCACCCGAGTACCGGCACCATTCCCTGGTCCTGGCAAATCGTCGCGAACCCGATCATTCTCCTTGCCGCGTCCATCTTCGTTCTGGCGCGGGCGTGGCGACGCCAATCATCGACGGCCGACAAGGCAGATCGGAGAGAGTTGGGAGCAATGACTCGCGCCACCTGATGCGCTCGCAAAGCCAGTTCAGCTCGAAAATAAGTTAAGTGAGCGCTTAAGTATCTTGACCCTGTTCGGCCGAATCGATACTTAAGCCTATGCTTAACGATTCGCGGCTCGACCGGACGTTCCAGGCACTTTCCGACCCAGTTCGGCGGCGCATGCTCTCGCGCCTGTCGCGTGGGCCGGCTTCGGTGTCGGAGCTGGCGAAGCCGTTGAGCATCAGCCTGCCCGCCGTCCTCCAGCACCTGAAGGCCATGGAGGAAAGCGGATTGGTCCGAAGCGAAAAGAAGGGACGTGTGCGCACCGTGCGTTTGGACGCAAAAACGCTCGAGTTCGCCGAGTCCTGGATCGCCGAGCGGCGCGCCGAATGGGAAGCGCAGCTCGATCGCTTCGAGAACTATCTTTCAACCCTGAAGCGCAATGGAGAAGACGGATGACCCAAGAGACGGATCTGGTGCTGGAGCGGACGTTGGATGCTCCGGTCGACCTGGTGTGGGAGGCCTACACCAACCCCGAGCACATCAAGCAGTGGTTCGCACCCAAGCCCTACAAGATCATCGAGGTCGAGCTCGACCTCAAGCCGGGCGGAATCTTCCGCTTCCGGATGATCGGGCCGGACGGCTTCGACACCGGCCATGGCGTCCCCGGCTGCGTGTTGGAGGTCGTTGAGGGCAAGAAGCTCGCGTGGACCAGCGCGCTCGGCCCCGGCTACCGGCCCAATGAGATGGGCGAGGGCTGCGAATCCTTCCCGTTCACGGCCGTCGTGACCTTCGCGGACGCCGGGAATGGCAAGACCCAGTACAAGGCGGTGGCGTTGCACAAGGATGCCGCCGACCGCGAAACTCATGAGAAAATGGGCTTCCACGAAGGCTGGGGCACCGTCGCCGGCCAACTCGAGGAGTTCGCCAAGGGCCTGCGCGTCAACGCCTAGATTAAAGACAAACGAAATGCGCCGGACTCCTGCGAGCCCGGCGCATTCATTTCTTAGGGATCGCAGCGCCTAGTAGCGACGATAGCCGTACTGCGAATAGTCGTAATTGTACGGCGTGTAATTGTAGCCGTAGTTCGACTGCGCGCGATCGATATCGACGTCGGTGATGAACCCGCGATAGTCGACCTTGCAGCGGAACGTCAGATCCACCGGCGACTGATTATTGTAGCCATAACCGGCGTAACGGCCGCTCGTGGCGACTCCACGGACGTTGAGCCCGCCATTGGAGCGCGGCTCGACGCGGCTGATGCCGAGCACCCGCCCGCCGCCATAACCGTTGGGGTTGCCGTAGCCATAATTATAGCCGTTGTTGTAGCCGTAGCCGCCATTGAGACGCGCCTGCACGGCACCCACGCACTGGTTGACCGCGACCTGGTTGTTTTGACCGTAACCATAGCCGTTGTTGTAGCCATAGCCGCCGTAGCCTCCATAACCGCCGCCGAGCACCTGGTTGATCACCTGGCCGACGCCCCCGTAGCCATACGGATTGCCCGGATAATATTGCGCAGCGGCGGGCGCCGCACTGAACAGCGCGGCAGCGGCGACACCGCCCGCAAGAACCTTCGTAACAGCCATCATGGCCCCTCTCCTCGAATGAGTCCCCGACTCGCCGTCAAAAACGCACGGCGCGTCATTTGGGGTCTTTATCGTTACGGCGTTGCACCATTGCTGAACTGGCCGTTGGCGCCGGTTCACCTTCGTGCAACCTCCTGTTCAGGTGAGCGGCACCGGCCTGAGCAGCTATTGCGAGTCCAGGTTCAGGCCCGTGAAGTGACCGAGGAATGCAAGCGTATCGGCAGCCTCCTCGATAATCTTCGTGGTCGGCTTGCCCGATCCGTGGCCCGCGCGGGTCTCGATGCGGATGAGGTGCGGAGCGCCGTTGGGGTCCGCTTTCTGCAGCTCCGAAATATATTTGAAGCTGTGGCCCGGCACCACGCGATCGTCGGTGTCTGCGGTAGTCACCAGCACTGGCGGATAATGCACCCCGACCTTGAGGTTGTGGTAAGGCGAGTAAGCGACCAGCGTCTTGAAGTCGGCTTCCTTGGAAGGATAGCCATAATCGTCGACCCAGTAGCGGCCGGCCGTGAACTTGTCGAAGCGCAGCATGTCCATCACGCCGACGGCGGGGTGTGCGGCGTCGAACAGGTCGGGCCGCTGGTTGACGACCGCACCGATCAGCAGACCGCCGTTCGAACCGCCTTCGATCGCCAAGCCCTTACTCGAGGTGATCCCCTGCGCCTTCAAATATTCGCCCGCGGCAATGAAGTCGTCGAACACGTTCTGCTTGTGAGCGAGCCGCCCGGCATCGTGCCACGCTTTCCCGTACTCGCCGCCGCCGCGCAGGTTGGCGACAGCGTAGACCCCGCCTTTCTCGAGCCAGGCGAGCCGCGTCGCCGAGAAAGCGGGCGTCAGTGAAATGTCGAAGCCGCCATACCCGTACAGCAGCGTCGGCGCAGGGCCGGTCACGGTCTTTTTCTTCACCACGAACATCGGCACGCGCGTCCCGTCCTTCGACGCATAGAAGCGTTGCTCGACCGAATAATCGTCAGGGTTGAACGCCACTTTCGGCGCAGACCACACTCCCTCCTCTCCCGACTTCACCTCATAGCGATAGATGGTCGTGGGGCGATTGAAGCTGGTGAAGGCGAAGAAGGTTTCGGGATCGTCGAACTCGCCCGAAAATCCCGCCGCCGTGCCGATGCCGGGCAGCTCCACCTTGCGCGTCAGCGTGCCGTCCGGCGCGTGAACGCGCACCTCCGTCTTTGCGTCGGCGAGATAGGAAGCGA
Source organism: Pseudomonadota bacterium (assembly GCA_046731955.1). Lineage (GTDB taxonomy): Bacteria > Pseudomonadota > Alphaproteobacteria > Sphingomonadales > Sphingomonadaceae > Sphingomicrobium. The sequence continues at coordinate 84,988 of JBKPMC010000029.1, forward strand.
TCAGCTTTCCACCCACGAGGCTCGCAGTTTGGAGAGTCGCCGCGTCCTCGGGCACGATGGTCTTCGGCGACGGCTTGGCGGTCGCGATACTGAGGCTGACTAGCTTCTGCCGCGGCGCACCGTCGTCGGTCACGAAATAGAAAGTGGAGCCGCGGTTTCCGACATAGGAATAATTATGCTCGAAGCCGGGAATCAGAACCCGCGGTTTCGCAGCCGGACGCTTCAAGTCGAGTAACGTCACCTCGTAACGTTCGTCAGTGCCGCTCGATGAGGTGATGACCAGCCACCGGCCGTCGTCGCTGACCGTGGCAATATGATTGAGGTCCGGGCGCTTGGGCGTCGCGAACATCTTGCGATCGGCCGACTGCGGGGTCCCGAGCTTGTGGAAAAAGACCTGATGGTTTTCGTTCAGAGACTGGAAGGTCTGCCCGGCCTGCGGCTCGGCAAAGCGCGAATAATAAAAGCCGCTTCCGTCCTTCGCCCAGCTGAGGCCGGAGAACTTCACCCATTTCACTTCGTCACTCAGGTCTTCCCCGCTCTTCACGTCGCGGATCTTGAGCGTGCGCCAGTCCGTGCCGCCGTCCTGGATCGCGTAGAGGAGTTTGGTGCCCTGCTCGTTCGGCTGCCATTCCGCGAGCGCCGTCGCACCGTCCTTCGACCAGGGATTGGGGTCGATCAGAACCCGCCCTTCCCCGTCGACCTTGTCGCGCACGAACAGCACGGCCTGGTTCTGCAGCCCCGTGTTGTGGGTGTAGAAATAATGCGCGCCCTTCTTCTCGGGTACGCCGAACCGTTCGTAGTCGTACAGCTCGGTGATGCGCTTATCGAGCGTCTCCCGTCCGGTGAGCGTCGCGAGGAAAGCGTTGGTGATCGCATTTTGCGCGTCGACCCACGACCGGACCTCCGCGTCATTGCGAACGTCGTTTTCCAGCCAGCGATAGGGATCGGCGACGGGAACGCCGAACTGCGTTTCGACGAGATCCACGCTCCGGACCGCGGGGTAGACAAGAGCCAGCTTAGCCGGCGCGGGCGCGGCGGCTTCGGCGGGCTGAGGAAGAGGTGGAGCGGCGGCGACACTGGCCGCTTGAGGAGAGTTCACGCCGCATGAACTGGTGAGCAAAAGGGCAACAAACAAGCTCCGACGCATCAAACTCTCCCACCCCGAAACAACAAAAGCCCCACTGGCTAGCAGCGGCGTCCCTCGTTCCTCAAGCGGCTGTTCGACGAACGGTCGGGCCGCTTCGAGCCATGCTCGGAGCTCGCGGAAAAGGGGCAAAATTGCCATTGTCCTGGAGTGGCAACCTCTGACGTTAACGTGCGGTAACTAATTGGTTCTAAACACTTATCTAAAGTTAACCACAGACTTATTAACAGTTTACAAACAGGCGAATTGGAGTCATGTGACTGCTTCGAGCGACAATGTCGGCGAGGGATCCGGGACCTTTTCTCTCTTCGGTGTCTGCTGGCGCTCCAGTCGATGCGTTATACTCGACAGGCCGATCCTTTCGGACCTGTTGCGATGCAGAAGTCGCGAAAAGCGTCCGTCGCACGCGGCCCTGAAGTGATCTGACCTGCCAGGCCTCCGAACGGGGATCTGCGCCCATGTCACACGGTCCGTAACCACAAAGCGCTGATTGGGTCGCACGCGGCGAGCGCTTGATCCGCAGCGGCATGGGCCGCTGATCTCAACAAGCGCGCATGGCTGCATCGATCCGGCGACGCTGAAACGAAATTCCTGCGCATTGGAACTGACGCCGCGACCACTGCCCGGCGGATGGGCTGCTGCGCGCAACTACAGCAACGTGGAGACTTTCAATGGCTATCGACATCACGCTCAACGGCACCTTTACGCTCGACGAATCAGTCGGCCTGCAAACCGGCGGCGTTCCGGATGGTACCGAAGACAACGACGACAACGACATCACGCTGGCGACGCTGCTGAGCGACGCTGCGGCTTTCCATGCTTATCTGTTCACCGATCCCGCCGGCCTGAACCTCAACACGGCCGATGTGATCGGCGCGGCGGAGAGCGCGACAGACCTGATCAACGTCACTTCAGCGGGACCGCTAAGCACGCTCGGACTCACGGACTCTGCTGGAGATCCTTTCGACGGAACCCAGTCCAGCGGCCTGTTCACCAACGACGGCGATGAAATCTTCTTTCTCAGCGACCTCGACAGCCAGGTCGTGCTCGGCATGTATGACAGCGACGGCGACGATGTCCTCGATTCTGTGGCGTTCGCCGCCTACATGCAGCCCGACGGTGCGCTGGATACGGACGTCGATGTCCAGCTGTTCAGCGTGACCTTTACACCGATCGCGCACGGCGACCCAGCCGACGATGATGAGGCAGTCGACCTTCTGAGCCTCGTGCACATCCATGCGACAGGCGCGCAGACCTTCAACTTCGACGACCTGCCATCGGGAAGCAATCTCTTCGGTTCGGTGGCGGACGATCCTGCCGGCGTGGGCCTGCTCGTGTTCGGCAGGACGCCCGTGATGGACTCGAACGGGAAATACACCAACGCGAGCGACGTGATCCACACCAGCCAAGGCGGACTCTTCGCGACAATCGGTGTTAACAACCAGATGTTCGATGCCGGCGAAGGTGCCTATTTCACCTTCGTCAACGACATCGACAACCGGTACCTTGCGGGGTTGAAGCCCGGCGGCCTCACACAAACCGAAGCCGACGATGGCGACAATCTGCTGTACGATACGCTCCAGAACTCGGACGGCGGTTTCATCGGTATCTCGCAGATCCAGGGCAATGACCTGGCGGAGATGAAAATCACCGCCTTCGAGCTAAGCTCCGCCTACAAGGGTCGTGCCCTCATCAACAACCGCGGCGATACGGGCGGCGATCCAGTGACGATCAACCATGTGGTCGTCTACGACGCGAACGGCGATGTACTCGAAGACTCGGATAATGCGGACGATCCAGCCAACGACGTCATTATCACGCTAAACGGTGACGGCACTGCAAACATTGAAGGACTGGCCGCCGGCTACAGGGTCGAATGGGGGACCGACGGCGATCATAACCAGGTCCTGATCGAGGGAGTCGCGGGCAAGTTCGACGTCGGCTCCTTCGGCCTGACCGAGGGAGCGGAACAGACCACCTCGCTCGTCGACCGGAGCTTTGTCGAAGACGACGCACCGGTGATCAGCCCGGACATCAGCGACGGACAGGTCGACTATGTCGCCGGCGATTCCGACACGCATACGCTCAACGGCTCGGTCGGAACCGACACCGACGGAGTCTATGCGATCACTGCGTTCACCGCGTCGTTCGACCTGCTCGACGTTCACGTGATAGGCACGGTCAACAGCGACAATACGGAGGTCCAATATTTCGAAGACAAGGATGGCTCCGGCGACTTCAACACCGGCGACATCCTTTATTACACGATGAGCCTGACCCCCGCAGGGTCGTATACCTTCACGGTAAACAATGCGCCGGAGGCTCCAGCGCTAACGTTCAACTTCGACAACTTGCCTTCAGGCAGCAACCTGTTCGGATCGGTGGCCGATTCGCCTGACGGACCGGGCATCTTCGTGTTCGGCAGAGAGACGGACCTGAACAACGCCACGAAATACACCAATCAGAGCGACGTCATCCACACGAGCCAGGGAGGTATCAACGCGACGATTGGTGTGAACAACCAGATGTTCGATACCGGCGAGGGTGCTTATTTCACCTTCGCGGATGACATCCGCGACAATTTCCTGTCCGGAGTGTCCGGCGGTCTCACTGCGACCGAGGCCGACTATGGCAAGAACCTGCTGTATGACGATGGTCTTCACGAGACCGACGGCGCGTTCCTCGGGATTTCGCAGATCCAGGCCGGCTCGCTGGCGTCGCTCAAGCTAACGACGTTTGCGCTTACCGGTGACCCTCAGGATACTGACCTACTGGATGCGAGCGGAACCGGCGCAGTGCCTATCGATCACGTCATCGTTTACGATGAAAACGGCGACGTCGTCGAAGACTCGGCCAATGCGGACGACCCAGCCAATGACGTCACTATCACGCTAAACGTTGATGGGACGGCAAACATTGCAGGACTGGACGCCGGCTACAAAGTCGAGTGGGAAACCTCCGGTGATCACAACCAGGTGCTGGTCGAAGCCACCGGCGGCAAGTTCGATATCGGTTTCTTCGGTTTGAGCGAGCCGCAGGTGATCCCGGACCACACTCTCGACTTCACGGTGTCATTCACCGATGCCGACCAGGATACGGTTTCGGACATGTTCCAGGTCAACATCGATTCGATTATCTGAAGCAAATGGCGGGGCCGGCAATAGTCGGCTCCGCCGCCTTTTTAACGCTGGACGCTCAGGCCGCTTCGAACTCATTCTCTGCCATGACCGGGCCGGAGTCCTGTCCCTTGGCGGTCAAGTCGCGGTCAACGAACTCGATGATTGCGATCGGCGCGGCATCGGAGGCGCGGATCCCCGCCTTGATGATGCGGGTGTAGCCGCCGTTGCGGTCGGCGTAGCGGGGGGCGATCACGTCGAAGAGCTTGGTGAGCTGCGCATCGTCCATCAGCCGCGACTGGGCGAGCCGGCGGTTGCTGAGGCCGCCCCGCTTGGCGAGCGTCACCAGCTTCTCGACATAGGGGCGAAGCTCCTTCGCCTTGGCCGTTGTCGTGGTGATCTGCTCATGCTTGATGAGCGCTGCCGCCATGTTACGGAACAGGGCCGCACGGTGGCTCGAGGTGCGCTGAAGCTTACGTCCGCCAACACGATGGCGCATGGGTCATTCCTTTCGTTCGTCAGGGGCCCGTGTGAGGTAACCCCGGCCAGGCGGACTTAGGGAGCCGCCCTGTATCCCGTGTTTTCGGTGAGCCGCGCCCTCAAGCGGAAATGCCATGGTTAGTCAAGGTGCGGGCCGCCAACCGCCCTACCAGCGGCGCCAGACCGCGGTGGCTCGAGTCGTGATAGACCGAGTTCGCGTCGAGCTCCTTGCACAGGCGGCGGTGCGCTTCGCCCAGCGCATGATAAGGCAGGCCCGGAAGCAGGTGGTGCAGCGCGTGGAAGCGCAGGCCCACGGGCGCCCATAGGATGGGGAGTGTCGCGGGCGGCGGCACGTTGACGCTGTCGAGGAACTGGGCGGTGACGCTCATCGGCTCGCCCTCATTCTCCCACAGGTGCGCGACAAGGGTGCGTATCTGGTTGAGGAACATGACGCCCGACGAGACACCGAGAAAGATCAGGAACTCACGCAGCGGTATCACCCCTGTTGCGACCATAGTCAGGAGGGCAATGGCCCAGACGCTGCACGCCGCTTCCTGCCACGCCCAGTCGCGCCCGAACTCGCCTTCGGGCGCAGGCCTGACAAACTTTGGATTGATCTTGAGGCCCGAATAATGGCCGACCACGACCGATCGCAGTTTCGGAGACAACAGCGACACGGGCGCGAGGATTCCGAATCTTATCAGCATCCCGATCGGTGCGAGCGCCGCCGCGATCAGGAACACCGGCAAGGTCCATGGATGCATCAACGCCAGCGGCAGATATTCGGGATCGTCGACTGTCCCGTAATATCGCTTCGCGTGGTGCTGGTTGTGCACCCCTTCGTACATGAATGACGGAACCAACAGCGGCACGCCAACGATCGCGTTCCAGACGAAGCGGAACCCTTTGACCGCGCCTTTCTTGATGTGCGTCAGCTCATGGATGAACGAGCCGGCGCGGTAGAGAGCAAGCACCGCGACGAGCCCGGAAGCGACTCCGAGCGGCGTCGACTTCACGAACATCGCGCCGAACAGCGCGGCATAGCCCAGCAGCGCCGAGCCGAGCATGTCGGCCCAGTAGATCTTCGCATTTGGCACGTTGAGGTCGCGGGTCAGGTTTGCCGCGGCCTTGAGCATGGCGGCATCGTCGTCAGCACGAGCAGCAACGCGCTGCGCAGAGGCCGCATCGGTGCGTTGCCGCTCGAGGGTCGCCATGTGGTTCATAGGTTTAACTGAGGCTGGGCCGATTGCACGGAGATAGTGGCCTGAATGCGGCGATTGTAGGGTTCACTGGCGGAACGAGCTGTGAGCGGCTAGCCGTCGCTCATGAGTAGCGCGCCCGTAACGATCCGCCCGGTTCAGACCAGGCAAGACCGCAAGGCCTTCGTCGACTTCGCCTGGGAGGTCTACAAGGATGATCCCGCCTGGGTCCCACCGCTCAAGGACGAGGTCCACGGGCTGATCACGCCGGGCAAGAATCCCTGGTTCGAGCATGCCCGCGCTCAGCTCTGGCTCGCCGAGCGCGATGGCAAGATCGTCGGCCGGATCAGCGCCCAGGTCGACGATCTAGTCCAGGAGCATATGGGCCGGGGCACCGGGCAATGGGGCATGTTCGAAGCCCTCGACAGTGAATCGGCCAGTGCGCTGATCCGCACCGCCGAGGACTGGCTCCGCGCGCAGGGCATGACCAGCGCGCTCGGGCCTATCAGCCTGTCGATCTGGGACGAGCCGGGGCTGGAGATCGAGGGTTTCGACGAGGCGCCGACCGTGATGATGGGCCACCACAAGCCAGAGTATCGCGGCTGGATCGAAGACGCCGGCTACGCCAAGGCCAAGGATCTCCTCACCTACGAGCTCGACATCACCAACTGGAACGACCCGTTCATCACCCGGGTGATCGCTGCGGGCGAGCGCAATCCTCGAATCCGCATTCGAATGGTCGACAAGTCCAGGTTCGCCGAGGAGGCGCGGCTGATCCTCAACCTCCTGAACGACGCCTGGTCGAATAATTGGGGTTACGTGCCTTTGACCGAGGCGGAGATCGCCTATGCAGGAAAGAAACTGAAACCGATCATCTACAATGAGCTCGTTCGGGTCGCCGAATACGACGGCGAACCGGTCGGCTTCATGATCACGCTCCCCGACATCAACGAACTGATCAAGGACTTGAACGGCGAGCTGTTCCCGCTCGGCTGGGCGAAATTGCTGTGGCGGCTGCGTAACCCCCGAACCCGTCGCTCGCGAGTGCCGCTGATGGGCATCGCGAAGAAGCTTCACGGATCGCGCCTCGCAAGCCAGCTGGCCTTCATGCTGATCGAATTCACCCGCCGCGACTGCGTCGGCAAGTTCGGTATCGGCACCGGCGAGTTCGGCTGGATCCTCGAGGATAACAAGGGGATGCTCTCCATCGCCCAGCTACCTGGCGCACACGTCAACCACCGGTACCGAATTTACGAGAAGACGCTCTAGTTCAGCTCGATGAACGTCGGCGCATGGTCGGACGCCTTGTCCTGCGCGCGCGCCCATTTGTGGACGCCCGCACCTTGCAGGCGATCAGCAGCTTCCGGCGAGCAGAGCAAATGGTCGAGGCGAAACCCGAGATCGCGCTGCCAACAGCCCGCGGTATAGTCCCAGAAAGTGTAGAGCTTGTCCTGGTTCGGGTGCAGTGCGCGGAGCGCGTCGGTCCAGCCTTGGTGCAGGATTCGGCGCCAGGCCTGTCTCGTTTCTGGCTGCATCACTGCGTCATTCGCCGTTGCGCGCGCCGAGAAAACATCGCGGTCCTCGGGCACGACGTTCCAATCCCCGCAAAGCACGACCGGCCGTTCCTCCTGGAGCAGCTCGCGTGCATGCTCACCCAGGCGCTCCATCCATCTGAGCTTGTAATCGAACTTCTCCGTCCCGACCGGATTGCCGTTGGGTAGGTAGAGCGAGGCGACGACGAGCCCCTGCACTTCCGCCTCGATGTAACGGCTGTGCGTGTCGTCGGGATCGCCGGGCAGGCCGACCCGCCTCAACTCGGGCGAATCGCCCTTCGCTAGGATGGCGACGCCGTTGAATCCCTTCTGGCCGTGCCAGACCGCCGAATAGCCAGCCGCCCCGATATCGGCGATCGGCAGGGCCTCGTCAGCGCATTTCAGTTCCTGCAGGCAGGCCACGTCCGGTTTCTCGCGGTCGAGCCATTCGATGAGGCGCGGCAGACGTGCGCGGATGCCGTTGATATTGAATGTGGCGAGCTTCATGCGCGGCGCTTAGCCACTCATCTTCGTCATTGCGAGGCCGCCCAGCGGCCGCGGCAATCTAGACTGGATTGCCTCGCTACGCTCGCAATGACAGCTTAAACGCTGAAGCTGCTTCCGCAGCCGCATCCCGACTGCGCGTTGGGGTTGGTCACGCGAAACGTCGCTCCGCCCAGATCCTCGACGAAATCCACCGCCGAACCCTTGACGAGCTCCAGGCTCATGGGATCGACGACCAGTTTGACGCCGTCGGTCTCGGCCACCGTGTCATCGCTCTCGGGGCTGTCGGCGAGCTCGAACTTGTAGGTGAAACCGGCGCAGCCGCCACCATCCACCGCGAGCCGCAGGATCGCCGGTTTCGCCTGGCGCTCAGCGATCCACGCGACGCGCTTCGCAGCACTTTCGGTGAGGGTGATCTCTGGCTCGCTCACCGGTGCGAGATAGGAAGCGCCCGGCCGGGCAACAAGCTTACCTGCCGCCGACACCCGGGCCGCCGACCGCCACCGCATCCATCGATGCGGCACCCGAGCGGCGCTGCATTGCGAGGACGTAGTCAGTCGACTTCATGAAGGGGATGGGATTCACAGCGCGGCCGTCGATACGAACTTCATAGTGAAGGTGGTTGCCGGTCGAGCGGCCAGTCGAGCCCATGCGGCCGATCAGCTGGCCGCGGGTGATCTGCTCGCCGGCGCGGACCAGGATTGCGGAGAGGTGACCAAAGCGCGTGGTGATCCCGCGGCCATGGTCGATCTCGACGAGGTTGCCGTAGCCGCCCGAGTTCCAGCCCGCGCGCTGCACGGTGCCGTCGGCAGTCGCGTAGATCGGGGTCCCGTACGGGCCGGACAGGTCGATGCCTGGGTGCATCGCAGCGGCACCGCGGAACGGGTCGGACCGGACGCCAAAGCCGCTGGTAAACATAACCTGGGACTTGATTGGCTTCTCGGACGGGATGGCGATCACTCCGTCCTGCAGCTGATCGAGCTTCTTCCAGCTTTTGAACAGCGCCTTGAACGTCGGGTTGCCGGCGCTTTCGAAGGGACCGCCAACGCCTTCATTGCCGACTTTCGCAGGTGTGAGACCGAGCTTCTTCAGCTCGGCGGCCGTCACTTGGTACCGGACGTCCAGCGCCTTGGCGACGAGCGCGGCCTGTTCGAGCTGAGCCCGCTCAACGCGGGCGAGCGGGCCATCCTCGGCGAGCCGGCCGCTATTCACGGCCGCCTCGATCATCGCCGCGTCGATATGCTGGCCGCTGAGCGCTGCCTCGATGAGGGCCTGACGTTGCTCGATCATGCGGGCGCGGGCTTCGGTCGCGGCGGAAAGTGAGGCAAGTTTTTGTGTCTGGGGAGGGTTGATGAGCCGGGCAGTGGCAAAGCTGGCCCAGGCAACAAGCATGAGAAGGATGCACGACAAGACGGCCTGGAAGGGAGCTGAAACTCGGAAGCGGCGGAGCTTGGACCCATCGTGGACGAAGAGATCGCGGTCCCGAAACATTGCGTTCGCCGCCGCCAGAACCTGTGTCATGAAACCCCTCGCTCCAAATGCCTACACGCCGCGATGCACGTCCGCGGTCGCCTAGAAATTCACCCAAATAAGGAGCTCCCCAGCCCCCACGCCGACACGTGGATGCCCGCCACGTGATGACTGAGCGGAGACTGTCCGCGGATGGTTAAGAATTTCAACCTCCGGTTCCTCGGGGCGGGATGAGTTGCGGCGGGAGCACGATGAGTCGTTGAACTCGGCCGTTCCGGAGGCGATTCGAACAAAATCAAAGTGTTGTGCAATGCAGCATGCGAATCATTCACGAGGGTGATTGCGTGTTGCGCTGCAACCATTAGACACGGCGCCGGGCCACGCCGTCCCAACGCGGCGCGAGCTCTCTGGAAGGAGAGTAAGATTGACTGAGACTGCCGCTGCCGGGGCGCCTGTGCGCCTGGCGAAGCCTAACTCCCGTCCCCAAAGGCCTTATTTCTCATCCGGACCTTGCGCCAAGCCGCCGGGCTGGTCTCCGCAAGTGCTTGATGTTTCCGCGCTCGGCCGTTCGCATCGCGGAGTCCTTGGCAAGGCTAAGCTCCAAGATGCGATCGAGCGGACGCGTGCGTTACTGGGGCTTCCTGCCGACTACAAGCTCGGGATCGTCCCCGCCTCCGACACGGGCGCCATGGAGATGGCGATCTGGGCGCTGCTTGGGAGCCAGCCCGTCACCATGCTCGCCTGGGAGAGCTTCGGGCAGGGCTGGGTGACGGACGTGGCCAAGCAACTGAAGCTCGATGCACAGATCCGCACCGCTGACTATGGCGAGATCTGCGACCTCGAGGATATCGATCCTGCAAGCGACGTGGTCTTTACCTGGAACGGAACGACAAGCGGCGTGCGAGTGCCGAACGCCGACTGGATCGCCGAGGACCGCACGGGCCTCGCCATTTGCGACGCGACGTCGGCCGCCTTTGCGCAGGATATCAAGTGGTCGAAGATCGATGTCGGCACCTTCAGCTGGCAGAAGGCACTGGGCGGTGAGGCGGCGCACGGAATGCTGGTGCTCAGCCCACGCGCTGTCGAGCGCCTCGAAAGTGAGCCCCCGCCGCGGCCGCTGCCAAAGATTTTCCGCCTGACGAAGGGCGGCAAGCTGATCGACGGCATCTTCAGGGGTGAGACGATCAACACGCCCTCGATGCTATGCGTCGAGGATTGGCTGTTCGCGCTTGACTGGGCCGAGAGAATCGGCGGCCTCAAGGCGCTGATTGCCCGCGCTCAGGCCAATGCCGCCGCGCTCAACAAGTGGGTCGAGGCTGCGGACTGGATCGAGCATTTGGCACGCGACCCGGCGATCCGGTCGAACACGTCAGTCTGCCTGCGCTTCGCTGATAGCTCGGATGTCGAGGCCAACAAGGCGCGGCAGAAGGCCATCGTGAAGCTGCTCGAGGGCGAAGACGCCGCCTACGACATCGGCGCCTATCGCGATGCGCCGCCGGGCCTCCGTATTTGGTGCGGCGCAACAATCGATACCGCGGACATCGAAGCGCTCGGGCCCTGGCTCAACTGGGCGTGGGAGATGACGCGATGAGCGATCAAGTACGCGTCCTCATCGCCGACAAGATGGACCCCAAGGCCGCTGCGATCTTCCGCGAGCGCGGAATCGCGGTGGATGAGAAGCCTGGTCTTACGGCCGAGGAGCTCGCTACGATCATCGGCGACTACGACGGCCTCGCTGTGCGCAGCTCGGCCAAGGTCACTTCGCCGATCATGGACGCCGCCCAACCGCGACTGAAGGTCATCGGCCGCGCTGGGATCGGCGTCGACACCATCGACGTCCCAGCGGCTTCCGCGCGCGGAATCGTGGTCATGAACACGCCGTTCGGCAATTCGATCACTACCGCCGAGCATGCGATCGCAATGCTTTTCGCGCTCGCCCGCGAAATCCCGCAGGCCGATCAATCGACGCAGGCGGGCAGGTGGGAGAAGAACCGCTTCATGGGCGTCGAGCTTGCCGGCAAGACCCTGGGCCTTATCGGCTGCGGGAATATCGGCTCGATCGTCGCGGACCGCGCGCACGGCCTCAAGATGAAGGTCGTTGCCTACGACCCGTTCCTTTCGCCCGAGCGTGCGCTCGAGCTAGGCGTCGAGAAGGTCGAGCTCGACGAGCTGCTCGCCCGCGCCGACTTCATCACGCTGCACACGCCGCTCACCGATCAGACCCGCCAGATTCTCAGCCGCGCGGCGCTGGCGAAGACCAAGCCCGGCGTGCGGATCGTCAACTGCGCGCGTGGCGGGCTGATAGACGAAGCAGCGCTCAAGGACGCGCTCGACAGCGGTCATGTCGCCGGCGCGGCGCTCGACGTGTTCTCGGAAGAGCCGGCGAAGGACAATCCGTTGTTCGGCACGCGCGGGCTCATCTGCACGCCGCACCTTGGCGCCTCGACCACCGAAGCGCAGGTGAATGTCGCGATCCAGATCGCCGAGCAGATGAGCGATTATCTGCTGCTGGGCGGAATCACCAATGCGGTAAACGTCCCCTCGCTTTCGGCCGAGGAGGCGCCGCGGCTGAGGCCCTACATGGCGCTCGCCGAGAAGCTCGGACGGCTGGTCGGCCAGATCGCCGGCGCCGAGATCCGCTCGATCGACATCGAGGTCGAGGGCGCGGCGGCCGAACTCAACATCAAGCCGATCACCGGAGCCGTTCTCGCCGGCCTGATGCGCACCTGGTCGGACACAGTGAACATGGTGAACGCGCCCTACCTCGCCCGCGAGCGCGGCCTTGCCGTGCGCGAGATCCGCAACGAAGGCGAAGGCGATTACCACACGCTCGTTGCGGTGAATGTGGGCACCGATCACGGCGAGAAGCGCGTCGAAGGAACCTTGTTCGGCAACCGCGCGCCGCGGCTCGTGAAGATTTTCGGAATCCCGGTCGAGGCCGATCTTGCCGGACAGATGATCTACATCGTCAACACCGACGCTCCAGGCTTTATCGGCGCGCTAGGAACGAAGCTTGGCGAGAACCGGATCAACATCGCGACCTTCAACCTCGGCCGCCGCCAGGAGGCCGGCGAAGCGGTCGCGCTGGTCGCGGTCGATGACCCGATCACGCCCGAGGTCGCGCATCAACTGCATGAGCTGCCCGGCGTTCGTGAGGTGGTGCCGCTGGAGTTCTGAATGAGCGCCCGAACAGCCGTTGCGACCGCGGTAACGGCTGGTGCGTTGCTGCTCCCGGCTCGAAGTCGGGAGGATGCGTAATGATCTTCAAGAAATACGGATACGCCTGGCTCACGGTCGGCTTTTTCGTGGTGTCGCTCGCGCTCCATTGGTTCTTCGGCTGGAAGGCGTTTGTCGACGAGGCAACAGCCCATGGGCAAAGCCCCCAGGTTGGCGCGTACGTCAACGAAATGCTGCGCGACACGTTCGAGA
>JBKPMC010000030.1:0-5088 GCA_046731955.1 Pseudomonadota bacterium
GGTCGCGGAGATTTCCAGAGCGGAAACAAATTTACACCCGGAGACGTGGCCCGCGATGGCGCAGCCGGACGCGATCGGACTGTCGGTGTATTGGCTTTTCCTCGAAGGTTTTGCCCTCTACGGAGCTTCGATGCACGGGTTTGCGACGAGTGCGGTCACGGCGATCACCAGCGAGGTTGGTGCTCTGCGGCCGTCGGAGCGCTCCTGGCGCAAGCGACGAAAATCCATTTCGCTCGTTTCGGCCACTGCGCGTGCGGAGACGGCGGTGCTGGAGAGCGAGGGCGCCGTCGATCAAATAGCATTTGGATCGGGCATACTATCCACGAGGGACGCTGCGGCGCGGGCGGCCGACCGATACCGGTTTGTCCATCCCGGCTGGCTATCCATGATCTGGCGCGCCATCGCAAGCCGGTGGGCAAAGTGGCGTCGCGAGCGCGAGATCAATGAGACGATCACGGCGGTGGCGGATTATGACGACCGGATGCTGCGGGACATGGGATTTCCTCATCGTTCGCAGATCGAGCAGATCGTGAGAAATGGCCGGAGCGGCTAATCTTGCCATCGGCAAGATCACGAAGGCGGTCGCTCGCGGCGCGGGGGGCCGCCTTTGCGTGAACTTCACAATCAATAGGCAGTCCCCATATTCAGGGTGCGGGGCGGTGGGGCCAGTCTGAATGCAATTACGTTGAGCAGAAATCCTTTGTCTCACCTGACCCTGCGCGGAAGAGGCGGTATGGCTGGGCGCGCCCACCATTGGCGCCGGATCCTGATGATCTGCATCTTGATTCCGGGCGGCCTGTTGCTCTCTTCGGCAATGCCGCAGCAGCTTGTGCGGCCGCAGGAAGCGAACAGCATCATCTCCGACGAACCCATCACCCCCGTTCCCGAGCCTCGACCGATCAACGCCCTGAAAGTCAGGCTTGGCGAGCGGCTGTTCGGAGATCATCGACTGTCTCGCAACAATTTGCGCAGTTGCGCCTCGTGCCACGACCTCAACACGAATGGCGCAAGCAAAGAGAGCCACGACAAGGGTCTCGATGGCTCAAGCCTTCCGCTCAACACGCTGACCGTGTTCAACGCCGCACTCAGCTTTCGCTTTGGTTGGGAGGGAAAGATCCGCGATATCGAGTCGGATGCCAAAGCCTCCTTGCAAAATCCTCAGATCATGGGCGCCGATCTCGCCGAGATTGCGGAAAAGCTCGACGCCGATTCCGGGCTGCGCCGCGAATTCGTGGCGGCCTACGGCCGCCGTCCCGACGCCGAGAATGTCGTCGACGCCCTCGCAACCTTCCAGCGAACCTTGATCACGCCAGGCAGCCGGTTCGACCGCTGGCTTGCAGGGGACACCGGCGCCCTGTCTGCGGAAGAGCAGGACGGGTATCGCCTGTTCAAATCCCTGGGTTGCGTCTCCTGTCACCAGGGCGTGAACATTGGTGGCAATCTTTTTCAGCGGCACGGAATATTCCACCCGCTGGCGTCGCCAAAGCCGGAAATTCTGCGCGTGCCCAGTCTGCGCAACGTTGCGACCACGCCGCCCTATTTTCATGACGGCAGCGCCGCAACCCTCGACGAGGCCGTTCGCAGGATGGGCGTGGCGCAGTTGAATTCCACGCTGACCGAACGACAGGTGAGTGCACTCGTTGCCTATCTCGGGACCTTGACCGGAAAATACCGCGGCGCTCCGGTAGGAGGTGCGCCATGAAGATGACGCCTGTCGTCGTTGTGGTGTCATTTCTTCTCCTGCTGCTGACCTGGTTGCTGTTGAGCGGCTTGAACCTGAATTCGACACGCTTCGACGAGCAGATCGAGGCGCTTGATCAGTTTTCCAGGTTCGAGCGTGCCTTGAATCGCGAAGTATTGACGGCGCGCGCCGGCTTGTCGCGAAACTACGATGCGCTGGCACGCCTGACCGACGCGTATGATGGGTCCGTCCATCGGTTGCGCAGAGCCGCGGGTTCGGACGCCGAGGAGAGCGCCGCAATCGAAATTCTCGCTGCAGGGGCGAATCGGCAGCAAACTCTGGTCGAACAATTCAAGAGCCGGAACGCGCTGCTAAGGAATTCCTTCCTCTATTTCGGCATATTCAGCGCTCGTCTGGCCGCCTCGGACCGCACGCAGGTGGTTGCGGCCGCCACCACGCTCTCCGCCGCCATGCTGCACCTCACGCTCGATACGTCGCCGGCCGCCGCGCGCGAGGTCAAGGATCGATTGGAGCAGTTGGCGGCCTTGCCGGACCCTGGTGGCGATACCGCCTCGATACAGGCGGCGATCGCGCATGGTGGGCTGCTGCATGACCTGTTGCCGCTCACCGATGCCGCGTTAAAGGCGCTGATGGCCGCGGCGACCACGCGTGAGCAGGATGCGGTGCGCGCGTTGATCATGAAGCGTCAGTTCGCCGCGCGCGCGTCGGCGCGGCACTATCGTGTTCTGCTTTACGCCACGTCACTGCTGCTGCTCGGTGCGCTGGTATTTCTCGGGCTGCAATTGCGGGCACGCGCGATCGCCCTGCAGCGGCGTGCCGCGTTCGAGCATGTGATTGCGGGCATATCGATGCGCTTCATCAACGCGCAGCCGCATAATATAGATGACGAGATTGCACAGGCTCTCGCCGATATGGCTGAATGCATCGGCTGTGATCGCGCCTATTTTGTATCGACCGGCGCAGCGCCGCGGCAACACGTCTGGTGCAAACCGGGCACGCGCTTTTCGCCCGGCTGGCCGAACCGTGCGCCTGCGCTTGCGGCCCGGTTCAACCCCAGCGTCGATGGAACGATCCATGTTCCGCGCGTCGATCGCCTGCCGGTTGGAGAGAGCAAGGAGATTTGCGTCGCCCTTGGTCTGGGTGGATGGGCATGCGCGACGAATGTCAACAAGGACGGTGCCACCGTCGCCCTCGGGTTTGACGCGATCAGTCGACCCTGTCGTATGACCGCCGCCGGCGAACTCAGCCTGCTGCGAATGGCGCTCGATACGATCGTCTATGCGCTGGAGCGCGACTCCATGGAACAGGAACGCGCACGGCTGGAAATGCATCTGCAACGGGCTCGCCGCATGGAAACGGTGGGCACCTTCAGCAGCGGTATTGCCCACAACTTCAACAATATACTGGCCGGCATCCTCGGCCATACCGAGATGGTGGAAGAGCATCTCGACGCCGAAGCCCGGCCGCAGCACAATCTGACCGCGATCCGGCGCGGCGCGGAGCGGGCGCGGGATCTGGTCGATCAAATCCTTACATTCGGACGCCGCCGCGAGGGAAGGCGGGAGCACGTCTGCATCAAGACGCTGGTCGCGGAAGTGAAATCGCTGCTCGCGCCTTCGTTGCCGGCCCATGTCGAAGTCAAGGTGAGCGAATCCGCGGAAGCAGCGGTGGTTTCAGCCGAGCCAGCGCAGCTGCATCAGGTCATCCTGAACATCTGCAACAATGCAGCCCAGGCGATGGACAAACCAGGTGTCATCCAGATCGAGATCAAGACATGCGAGATCAGGGAGGCCAGGAGGATTACCCAGTTCGAAATCAATCCCGGCCGCTTCGTCGTGGTTTCAATATCCGATTCCGGGCGGGGGATGGACGAAGGGACGCTGGAGCGGATCTTCGAGCCGTTCTTTACGACGCGTTATCACGGAAACGGTCTTGGGCTTGCGACCGCGCGCGAGATCGTCCGGGAACATGGCGGCGCTTTGCAGGTCAACAGCACCGTCGGGGCAGGGACACGTTTCGACATCTGGCTTCCGTCTGTCTCGTCGCATCAGCCGATCCTTGTTCAACATGCATCAGGTACGTCCGGTCGCGGCGTTGGCGAAACGGTACTGGTGCTTGAAACCGACCGCGGACGCCTGCTGCGGCATGAGGAAATTCTGGCCGCTCTTGGTTATGAGCCGGTCGGTTTCACGGGGGCGGAGGAAGCCGCGGAAGCCTGTGCCGTGCGCGCGCGCTTCGACGCTGCGCTCCTGTGCCACCAACCCGGCGCGAGCCTGGCGCTCGATTTTGCGACCACGTTGCGTGAGCTCGTCCCCAACCTGCCGATCGTTCTGGCGACGACTTCGGCACGGGATCTCGACGCGCAATTGCTGGCAACTTCCGGCGTTTCCGAAGTCGTCCATCATCCGTTGACGTCCTCAGAATTGGCCGGCGCCTTGTCACGTTGCCTTACCAGCCCGGTAAGGCCGCGACTGCTGTCGTAAATCGGTTCTCGGTGCCCTGATTGATCCGAGTGCGCCGAACATGATCCGAACCGAGCGCGCGAGCGGATACGTCTTTGCAACTTCGGCCCTGCCAGTCCAAAGATGACAAAAGTGCGGCGGTCGGGACTACAGCGGTAATCCCATTGCTCGTGTCAGAGATAATGCTGTAGTGGATCGCCGGCAAATTCTCCGCATCAACTCGCGGAGAATTTCAAATTGCCAGCATATCCGATATCACGTCTGCCGTCGCGACCGGCGCGTCAACGCCTCCTGTTTGACCTCGCCTCGATATGCGGGCGTTCGGTGGCCTCGTCCCGGATCACCGTGCGCCGGGCAGCTGTTCATTTACTCGCCAGACTGGCAATCGCCGCGACGTGCACGAGTTCGGCGGCGGCGTTCGATGCCGCGCACATCTCTCGTATGATTGTTGCGACCGTGGATGGCCGTCATTCGCCTGAGTTGAGGCGGCACGAAGCCAGGCCGAGCCCGAGTCAATCAGTACCGGCTGCCATGGAAGCTCCGTCGTTCCTATCGAAAACACCTTGCGCGGGCCCAGCGGCCAACTCTCGGCCTTTCCGCTTCCGATCTGCGCGACGCGCGATGGCTGCAGAGTAACCGCCAGGCGAGCGGTCGCCGCTCATCGACTGGCTTCACCAACAGGAAAGAGACTCCAAATGACGACATCGAAATTCGCTGAAGTTCGCCTCACCCCCAATCAGGACCGTGGTGAGTGGCAGCAAGTCACGCCTGGCGAACGGTTCAAAATCCGCGTCTCTTCCGCGCAGACCATGGGGGCTTATTCGGTGCTTGAGATCGTTGCGGATCCCGGCAATGGCGTGCCGTTGCACATTCACAGCAAGGAGGAGGAGCATTTCATCGTGGTCGAAGGCATGCTTGACATCG
>JBKPMC010000031.1:0-7575 GCA_046731955.1 Pseudomonadota bacterium
ACCATGCAGGAGGTCTACCACATCGAGAAGCGCGGCCTTGACTGCCACGTCATTCGACTCCACCGCTTTGGCTGAAATCGTGCAGATGGCGCCAGTGAGCTCGTTATTCACCCTGTGGTTCAACTCACGCAGAAGTAACGAGCCAGCGGGATCCGGTAACGGTGCAATGTGCTTTGTCATTTCGGACTCCAAAGATCTTTCTCATGCGGGCTCCTCCAAATGGGAGAGCTTTGACTATCTTGTCCATTGCTGATGCATTTAGTGGGCAGACGCGCGTCAGGCATCGGCGATCAATGCGGCGATGTCCTCGAGCGGACGGCGGCTGAAGTCCTTCGCGAACTCGGCCATGATCTTGTCTCTCAGGTCGCGGTGAAAGTGCTTGCGCATCTCCCCCAAGGTCCTGGGATCGGAGACAACGACCAGGTGTTCTATGGTCCCATCAAGGCCGAGCTTGTTCAGGAACGCGGCCGTGGATGCCGCGAAGTCGTCCTCGTCGAGCCGCCT
The DNA here is from genome assembly GCA_046731955.1 of Pseudomonadota bacterium. GTDB lineage: Bacteria > Pseudomonadota > Alphaproteobacteria > Sphingomonadales > Sphingomonadaceae > Sphingomicrobium. The sequence continues at coordinate 505 of JBKPMC010000031.1, forward strand.
GCCATCGGGATTGGCAGAGCCGCTGTGATGGCGCGCACCCGAGCCTGAGTGGGCGGGCACAAGCGGAGCCGCCGTCATCTCGACCAAATGCACCCCAGGTTTTACACCCGTATTGCGGAAGAGGCGGACCGTCTTGCCGTCAGCGACTACCACTGTCGTGCCGATAGGTAGAATCATCGAAAGACCTCCTGTTCACGATCCTGCATCAACGCCGGCGGGCTGCGATACTTGCGTGCTGGCGCACTGGGGCGTCTCTTCGATAAGTCCTGAGGCGAAGCTCCCCAGAGCAGGGCTGTCCCAACGACGGCCGAAGCAATCGACGCGGCGAACACGGCGATCTTGGCGGCCGAGAAGTCGGGAGCGCTTGCAAACGCCTGCCCGGCGATAAAGAGCGACATCGTGAAGCCGATGCCAGCGAGGGCTCCCGCCCCGGCCAACTGCCGCCACGTGTACCCTGCCGGCTTGACGGCTATGCCTGCGCGCACGGCCGCAGCAGCTGCGAGGAAGATGCCGAACGGTTTTCCTATGGCAAGACCAGCGACGATCGCCGCCATGAGCCAGCCATGCCCGACAAAGACGCCCGGATTGCCCGCCACGCCCGCATTCGCCAGTGCGAAGATCGGGAGGACAGCGTAGCTCGACCGCGCGCCGGCGTGCCGCAGCAGCCGGTCGGCGGGCGATTCAAGTCTGTCGTAAATTGCGTCGAGCGCGTGCAGTGCCGGTGTGGAGGGGCCGTGCCTGAGAACCTCGCCCTCGTGCCGGGCCTCGGAGGCGATGATGGTGCTGGCTTGCGTCATCAGGGCGGCCAGGTTGGCGGGGGGCCGCGTCGGAATGAACAACGCCAGGACCACGCCGGCCAACGTCGCGTGGAGGCCGCCCGCATAGACGAACGCCCACAACACAACGCCCAACAGGATGTAGGGCGACAGCAGATAGACCCTCGATCGGCTCAGCAGTGCCAGCGCAACGACCACCACCGCAGCCCCTGCCAGGTAGCCCGGGTGGATATCGCCGGAATAGAACACAGCGACGACGACGATTGCGCCGATGTCGTCGACGATGGCTGCCGCGGTGAGGAAGATGCGCAGCTCCACAGGGACGCGCGCGCCCATCACGGCGATCAAGGCGATCGCGAACGCAGTGTCGGTCGCCATCGGAACGCCCCACCCCTGCGACCACGGCCCCGCAGGGATGACCAGCGCATACAGAAGCGCCGGCACGACCATTCCGCCGAGCGCGGCGGCGATCGGAAGCGCGGCGGAGCGGCGGCTTGCGAGATGACCAACTGTCATCTCGCGCTTCACTTCCAGTCCCACGACAAGGAAGAACACCGTCAGCAAGCCGTCGTTGACCCAATCGAGGATGGACATCTGAACGGCTGCGTCACCCAGGCTCACGCCGAGTTCCTGGCGCCAGAGCGCCTCGAACGCCGGCCCGATTGGGGAATTCGTCAAGACGATCGCCGCCATGGTCGCAAGGACGAGCAAAATGCCGGCGGACGGGCCCCAGCTCGCGAAGTCCAGGGCTGCCGTACGGACGCGGTGGCCGAGCGTGCCAAGCATCGCATCGACGAGAGAGCTCTCGTCCCAGGGTCCGTCGTAGCGCCGGCGGTTGATGTAGAAGGCCGGCGTAAATCTCACGCCGCTCGCGCGTGAGCTGGCGACGTCGGCCTCCACCCTTGCCCTCGCGCGCCGCACGGCGTCACCGTCGCTGAGCGCGAAGTCTGCGTTCACGCCAAGATCGGCGGCCACCGCGACGAGGTCGTCCTCCGTGAGCTGCATCGACCTCGTCATCAGTTTGATGTGCGCGGACCAGAACGCCGCGGGCGTTTGGGCAAGCTCAACGAGCTCAGCGGCTCGAAATGAAAGGTCGTTGTCGGTGAGCGGGCTGTGACGGAAGGCGTAGCAGACGCGATCGCCAAGTTGGTCGCGTGCTTGGGCGATACGCTCGTTGGCAGCCCTGCAGTGCGGGCATGCGTAGCTGCCGTACTCGACGAGCGTGATCTCTGCTTCGGCGGGGCCGAGCACGTGGTCCCTCTCGTGGTCGACCGGACGGTCGAGGCGGCCGGGCGGGATCATGAGCTGCATCGCTGAACGGGCTCCAGGTGTTCGCGCCCGCTACGAAGTCGGCGCGGTCGCGGCTGCGTTGACGATGCGGAATACGCCGCCGTCCCCGTCGCGTGACGGCGAGCAGGCGATCTCTGTCCCGACCTTTCGATCCGCAGAGTCGCTCTGGCCCTCAAGCAGCCGCAGAGCACTGACTATCACAGCGAGAAAGTTCTTGATGTCGTGGACCACGAGCTGCCCCACGTCCTCGATTGCCCTCGCCTCCCCCGGCCCGCGGGAGACCAACGCGCCGCGCACGTCGGACGGTGGCATGGACAGGTACAGAACCCCGGAGATCTGGCCGTTGCCGCCGACCACCGGAATTTCTACCCACCTGGACGCGATACTGACCCCACTGAGGCGGACGGCTCGCACCTTCGCGCTGAACGCGCGCTGCACTCCGAGGGCGACCCCGGCGTTGTCCACGAGCACGACAACATCCTCCGGCGGGCTCTCGGTCGAGGCTGTGGATGGGTTGTCGATTGTCTCTCTGATGTGCATGTCGGGCCTCCCGGCCTGCGATCGTTCAACGGAACGCTGACTTCGGCCCGTACACGAGGGCGGGCGACGATGGGTTGCAGATTGAGTTCAAGCCGGTTGAAAGGAAAATCACCTCTCGCCATGGAGTTGATAGCCGACCGTTATCGGAACGGCTGAGGCACGCCCCGGGGATACTGCGGCAAGAGTGCGCTGCTCAATTCGCTCGAGTGGAACTCTCGGGCGTTGCGAAAGGCCAAGGGACGGCTGGCATTTCTCGGGCGATGGAGTACGATTTCCCGATGCCGGAGAGAGGCCGCGCGCGCGTGGCGCACGAAGCGCTTGATCAGCCGACTTAGAGCTGACGCCTGCACCGGAGTCTGACAGATGGCGCAGCAATCGCTGAACGTCGCGTACTCGGATGGTAGCTCTCAGGTGTTGTGGGAGGACGGCGAGCGCGTGTTCAGCCGTAGCTGGCGACTGGATGACAATGGCAACCGGCTCGCCGTGCTGCTGGTTGCCCCTGCCGGCGACCACCCGTCCGGGTCAAGACTCGATCGCCTCAGGCACGAATACGAGCTGAAAGATGAACTCGACGGGGCATGGGCGGCGCGGCCGCTGGCCCTCATGCGCGACGCCGGTCGGACGGTGCTGGTGCTCGATGATCCGGGCGGCGAGCCGCTCGACCGTTTGCTCGATGGGCCCATGGAGGTAGAACGCTTCTTGCGCCTGGCTATCGCTGTTACCTCGGCTCTGGGCAAGCTTCATCAGCGCGGGCTCATCCACAAAGACATCAAGCCAGCTAATATTGTGGTGAACTGCGCGGATGGACACGTGCGGCTCACCGGGTTTGGCATCGCATCGCGCCTGTCCCGCGAGCGGCAGCCACCAGAGCTGCCCGAGACCATCGCCGGTACGCTTGCCTACATGGCGCCCGAACAAACCGGGCGGATGAACCGCTCGGTCGACGCCCGCAGCGATCTCTACGCCCTTGGCGTCACGCTGTACCAGATGCTCACGGGCGTTCTGCCCTTCACGGCGGACGATCCGATGGAATGGGTGCACTGCCATATTGCAAGACCACCGGCGCCGCCGAGCGAGCGGTCAAAAAACCTCCCAGGCTCCGTCTCTGCGATCATCATGAAGCTGCTCGCCAAGACTGCCGAGGAGCGTTACCAGACGGCTGCAGGCGTCGAGGGCGATCTACGGCGCTGCCTTGCTGAATGGGAAACCCGAGGCGATATCGACGACTTCGCGCCTGGGGAACACGACACTCCGGACCGGCTGCTGATCCCCGAGAAATTGTATGGTCGGACAGCCGAGATCGATACCCTGCTCGCCTCCTTCGACCGTATCGTCGCCGGCGGCAGGCCGGAGTTGGTGCTGGTTTCCGGATACTCCGGCATCGGCAAGTCCGCGGTCGTCAACGAGCTTCATAAGCCACTTGTTCTCCCCCGCGGTCTTTTTGCATCGGGCAAGTTTGACCAGTACAAACGCGACATCCCCTACGCCACCCTTGCGCAGGCCTTTCAGAGCCTGATCCGCCCGCTCTTGGGCAAGACCGAAGCGGAGCTGCGGCAATGGCGGGAGGCGCTGCTCGATGCGCTCGAACCGAACGGTCGGCTCATTGTTGATCTCGTCCCGGAATTGAAGCACATCATCGGCGAACAGCCCCCGGTCCCCGAGCTTCCGCCACAAGATACGCAGGGCCGCTTTCAGCTGGTATTCCGGCGATTTATCAGCGTATTCGCGCGGCCGGAACATCCACTCGCCCTGTTCCTCGACGATCTCCAATGGCTCGATGCAGCAACGCTCGATTTGCTCGAGGATCTGTTGACCCGGCCGGGTGTGCAGAACCTGCTGTTGATTGGCGCCTACCGCGACAACGAGGTTGATCCCCACCACCCGCTGATGCGCAAGCTCGAAGCGATACGCCGAGCTGGAGCGATATTGCAAGACATCGTATTGGCACCGCTAACGTGCGACGACTTGGGACAACTAATCGCGGATTCTGTTCACAGCGAACCAGAGAGAATCGCACCGCTGGCACGGCTGATCCTCGAGAAGACAACCGGCAATCCGCTTTTCGCTATTCAGTTCATTTCCACTCTCGCCGACGAAGCATTGCTCACTTTCGATTATGGCGAGGCGCGATGGTGCTGGGACCTGAATCGCATTCACGCCCAAGGTTACACCGATAATGTGGTGGACCTTATGATGGGGAGGCTGAACCGCCTGTCCGCCGAAACCCGGAACGCATTGCAGAAGCTCGCCTGTCTGGGCAACGATGTAGGGTTCACTACATTGCGGATCGTTTACCAGGACTCCGCAGAGGAGATGCATGGCCAGCTTTGGGAAGCGGTGCGAGCAGGGCTGATCTTTCGTTCGGATGATTCCTACAAGTTTCTCCATGACCGCGTCCAGGAAGCCGCCTACTCTTTGATCCCGGCCGAATCGCGTGCCGAAGCCCATCTCCGAATAGGGATGCTGTTCGCAGCGCAGACCCCTCCAGAGAAGCTGGAGGAGACGATCTTCGAAATCGTCAATCAGCTCAATCGCGGCTCGCATCTCATCTCGTCAATTGAGCAGCTTGAGCGGGTCGCAGAGTTGAATTTCATTGCAGGTAAACGCGCCAAGACCTCGACAGCGTATGCCTCGGCGCTGAACTATATGGTCTCCGGCGTAGCACTGCTGCCAGGGGACTCTTGGGAACGCCGGCACGACCTGATCTTTGAGCTGGAGCTACACCGGGCCGAATGTGAGTTCCTCACTGGTGCACTGGCGGAAGCCGAGCAGCGCCTGGCAGTGCTATCGGCCCGTGCCGCAACGACGATCGAACGAGCCCGCGTTACGTGCCTGCAGGTGGATCTTTACACGACCCTGGATCAAGCCAGCCGCGCGATCGCAGTCGGTCTCGACTATCTCCACCACCTGGGCATCGACTGGTTGCCGCATCCGACGGCAGAGGAAGCGCGCCACGAATACGAGCGGATCTGGTCAATCCTCGGAGACCGGCCGATCGAGGCGCTTGTCGAGCTGCCTTTGTTAAGCGACCCGGCATCCTTCGGAACCCTCGATGTTTTGACCAAGCTCGAGGCGCCTGCCTTGTATACGGATGCGAACCTGCTTTCCTTAGTCAGCTGCCGGGCAGTCAACCTTAGCCTCGAGAATGGCAACTGTGACGCATCGAGCGTGGCCTATACAGTGCTTGGCTACATCGCAGGGCCACGCTTCGGCGATTACCAGGCCGGATTTCGATTCGGCCAGCTCGGCTATGATTTGGTCGAAAAGCGAGGGCTGAAGCGCTTCCAGACCAGGATTTTTCTCAACTTTGGAAGTGGGGTGATTCCTTGGACGAGACATATCCGGAGTGGCCGCGATCTGGTGCGTCGCGCGCTCGAAACAGCAAACCAAAGCGGCGATCTCAATTGGGAGGCGTCGTGCTACACCCACTTGAACACAAACCTTCTCGCGGCGGGCGATCCGCTCGATGAAGTGCAACGCGAAGCCGAGCGTGGTCTCACCTTTGCGCTGAAGATGCGGTTCCGTCTCGCCATTGACCGCGTCCGAACCCAACTCGGATTGATTCGGACTCTCCGCGGCTTGACGCCGACATTTGGCTCATTTGACGAAGAAGGCTTCGATGAGCATCTCTTCGAACACGGTTTGAATGACCCAGCTTTGGCGCTGGCCGAGGGCTTATACTGGATCCGCAAGATGCAGGCGCGTTTCTTTGCTGGCGACAACGCGGGCGCCCTCGAGGCCTCAGGGAGGGCGCAACGGCTGCTGTGGACATCACCGTCAATGGTCGAAACGGCGGAGTTTAGCTTCTATAATGCGCTTGCTCATGCGGCGTCATGCCATCGCGCATCTTCCGAGGAGAGGCAGCAACATTTTGAGGCTCTTGTGGCCCATCACAAACAAATCGAAATGTGGGCGGAACAATGTGCGGAAAACTTCGAGAACCGCGCAGCGCTAGTTGGTGCGGAGATTGCCCGGATTGATGGCCGCGCGTTCGATGCCATGAATCTTTACGAAAAAGCCATTGGTTCGGCGCAGGCAAACGGCTTTGTTCATAACGAAGCGCTCGCCAACGAGTTGGCGGCGCACTTTTACGCCGCGTGCGGCTTCGAGCAAATCGCGCACCTGTACCTACGAAACGCCCGGGACTGCTACCTGCGCTGGGGCGCGCACGGCAAGGTGCGCCAACTCGATGCGATCTATCCGCGCCTCAGAATGGAAGAGCCCGCACCTGCTCCGACAACCACAATCGCAGGGTCTGTTGAGCAACTCGACCTCGCAACGGTGATCGACGTGTCGCAAGCCATATCGGGCGAGATCGTACTGGAAAAGCTACTCGAAACGCTTATGCGCACGGCGCTTGAACAGGCCGGTGCCGAACGAGGCTTGTTGATTTTTTCACGCGGGGCTGAGCAGCGGATCGCCGCCGAAGCCACGACCGATGGCGATTTGGTGACCGTGCATCTGC
>JBKPMC010000032.1:0-2312 GCA_046731955.1 Pseudomonadota bacterium
TTGGCGGGGACGTTGGTTGCGACCACCAGCATCTCGGGCACGGTGGCGACCAGCGTCACCGGCGCGAAATCCTTCAGCGTATCGTAGGCGACCTTTTCCATGCTCGGGCTGATCGCGAGCGCGCCCGCGCTCGAGATCGCGATGGTGTAGCCGTCGGCTGGGGCCTTGGCGACCGCGTCGGTGCCGAGCACGCCGCCCTGGCCGCCGCGGTTGTCGATCAGCACCGGCTGCCTGGCGATCTCCGACATGCGCTGGCCGATCACGCGCGCGATGATGTCGTTGGGGCCGCCGGCCGGGAACGGGACGATCAGCTTGATCGGTTTTGCGGGGAAATCCTGCGCTGAGGCCAAGGCTGGTAACAATACCGGCAACGATAGTAGCGTTAGTCCGGCAAGAAGGCCGCTCAGAAGTCTCATGAATGCTCCCCGATCCCGCATCTATTGTGCGTGTTCGAAGGCATCGTACGCGATGAACTGTTCGATGCAAGGCCCCCGTTGGTGGCGGCGGGAGCTACGCGCATCACATCAAGAGTTCGTCCGTATGCGCGAGCCTGACCGATCGTTGCGTGATCAAATTGCTCCAGACCCAGTGGTGGTGACGAATGACGCTCGCGGCGTCGAGGTGGGGCCGGTCGTTCAAGGTGTGGGCGTCCATTACCACGACGACATCGCAATGGTTTGAAACGGCAGACCGCACGGTAGCGTCTACGCAAAGATCGGTTGCCCATCCGGTGATCAAGACGCGCTCCGGCGCAATCTCTTTCAGGCGCGCCGCGAGGTCGGTGCCGACGAAGGGATCGTTCAGGGTCTTGGGAATGACGATGTCGGCAGCCGCGCGCTGCAATTCTGGCAGAAGCGCCCAGCCCGGCGTGCCCGGGACGAAATCGTCTTCCGAGCCGCTGCAATGCTGCACGAAAATCACCACGCCGGACCGTTCGCGGACCCTTGCGGCGAGCCGGTTGATGCGCTCGATGACGCCGCGCAGATCGTGCTTCGGCTCGCCGTTGAGGAGCCCGGCCTGCATATCGACGACGATCAATGCATCCATCGGGGTCCTGGGTGGCTGCGCACCTAGCTGTTGAGCAACTTCAGCGCGGCCTCGTGCACGCGGGCGTCGCCGGCGGCGACGATGCGGCCGCCGCTCTGCGCTGGCTTGCCTTCCCAGTTGGTGACGATGCCGCCGGCGCCGGTGACGATCGGGATCAGGGCTGCGATGTCATAGGGCTTGAGTTCGGTCTCGACCACGAGGTCGAGATGGCCGGCCGCCAGCATGCAGTAGGAATAGCAGTCGCCGCCATAGCGCGACAGCTTTACCGAACTCTCGACCCGGCCGAAGATCTCGCGATCGGCGGCGTTCATCAGCAGCGGACTGGTGGTGAAAGAGGTCGCTTCCATCAGCGTCGCGCAGCGCCGCACCGTCAGCCGCCGCTCGCCGGATGGCCCGGAATAATGCGCCGAGCCAGAGTCGCCGGAAAAGCGCTCGCCGATATAGGGCTGGTGCATCATGCCGAACACCGGCGTGCCCTTGTGCAACAGCGCAATCAGGGTGCCCCAGATCGGAAAGCCGGCGATGAAGGATTTGGTGCCGTCGATCGGATCGAGCACCCAGACATATTCGGCGTCCTCGCGCTCGTTGCCGAATTCTTCGCCGACGATGCCGTGCTGGGGAAAATTGGCCTTGATCAGGCGCCGCATCACCGCTTCAGCGGCTCGGTCGGCTTCGGTGACCGGATCGAAGTCGCTGGCGCTCTTGTTGTCGATCGAGAGCGAGGTGCGGAAGAACGGCAGGATGGTTTCGCCGGACGCGGTGGCAAGGCGGCCGATGAAGGCTGTGAAATCGATGACCGTCACGGCTGTCCCTTACTCGCAATAGAAGAATGCCGCCTCTTGCCTAGCCCAATCCGCATCGTCGCGCACCGCCAACGGCGCGTTATTCCCATTCGTATTGCGATCCGGCTTTCGAATCGGCTTTCGAAGAAGCTTCGTTTAAGCGTGGATTTTTGGTTAGCCCCGCCATCACGAAGTTGCGAGTTTTGGCATACCAGCACTGCACGGAGGCCGGGGCTTGGTCGGAAATTCACCTAACTAACTGATTTTACTTATACAAATTAGACGAATCGGAAGTGTTGCTGATCCGCCAGTCTGTTCCACTTTGGACAGGAACCGAACCGAATACCCTTGCGTTTTGTGCAGCGCGGCCGCATATTGTTGCGGTGCGGTAGGGCCTCGCCCTATCGCTGCCCTCCTTGGGCGTTTCCTCCCTAGACTTGGGCCGCTTGTTCATTCAAGCGGCCCTTTTTTCTTGGGCGAAAT
>JBKPMC010000033.1:0-38736 GCA_046731955.1 Pseudomonadota bacterium
GCGAGCCCGCTGTAATCCTGAGGGACGTTCGGGTCGAAATTGTACGCGCCGGGATGCGAGAGTCCGACTGCATGGCCGATCTCATGGACCAGGGTCGTTGAGCCGTATCCGCCGCCTCCGAACCACAGATTCGTAACGTTGCCGTTCGGTGCGTAGGGATCGGCGATGAAGACGTCGCTCTGGAACTTCCAGCCCTGCTTCCCCGGATAATAGGCATAGGCCTGGGCCGGATCGAGCGAGTTCGCGAACTGGATGTCTGCGCCGGTGCCGTTCGACTCTTGGAAGGACAGAGGGATGAGGTCGTCCCAAAGCTGAATGGATTTCCGGGCTTCTTCCTTCTGGACCTCACTGAACGGTGAGAGGCCTGCCTCAGCCGAGAAGCCGATCGTCGGGTTGTTGTAGAGACCAGTGAGGTGATCCTTGGTGAGGAACACATAGGTGATGATGCCGTTGCTGTCGGTCAGCGGCGAATCGGCATCAATCTGGTTGATGACTTGATTGAGCGAGAAAATGTCCTTCCCGAGATACGTGCCGCCGGCATACGGGTCGAGATTCGCTTCAAGCGGGCTCGTGACTACCGGACCTTTGCCCGTGGCGACGGAGGTTTTTGTAACGGTTGGCAGACCCATGCGTACTCTCCCCTGATGAACTTACACACTCGCTGGCGCGCTATCCCCAAACCGCGGACCGGGTCAGTCGTTGGCGCGGGCCGGCGAACGTGGCGGCACTGCGGAAGCGAGTCAATCGCGAACTAACCCTTTCCTAACATTTATGTTTTTAATCGCGGTTAGGCCGCTCCGAGGCGGGATTCTTTGCACTGGTGCCAGTGCTCGCTACATGTTTCCCAATGCCGGAGCGCACCCGCATCGATGAGTTCCGCCGAGCGCTTGCCGGCGCCACGAGGGCAATCGCCAGGGACGCGGAAGCCGATGTGGTGTTTGCCTCCGAGGCCGCGGCCGCGACGGGCAAGACCGCGCGCGTACCCTCGCCCGGGCCCGGGCTCGAACCGCGGCTGGTCGCCGAGGCGCGCGGCGCGGCCGATTCGGTCGCGTTGAGGCTCCGTTATCACGACGCCCGGCTGCACGCCCGAATCGCGCCGATGGACGTGGAGGCGCGTTCGGTCTTCGATGCGCTTGAGACTGCGCGGGTCGAGGCGCTCGGGGCCCGAGCGATGGGCGGGATCAAGGACAATCTCTCGCAGCTTATCGAAGCGCGTGTTCGGGCCGATGCGATCGTCCGGGCACGCTCGGCCGAGGAAGTGCCCTTGTCCACGGCCGTCGGCCTGCTGGCCCGCGAACGCCTCACGGGCGAGGCGCCGCCGAATGTCGCCGCCGCCGGACTAAAGCTGATTGCGCCTTGGATCGAGAAAAAGGCGGGCGCGGAGCTCGACGCGCTGGCCCTGACCCTCGACGATCAGGCGGCCTTCGCCAAGCTGTCGCGGCGGCTGCTCGAGGATCTCGATCTCGCGTCAGCCGAAGAGCCGATGGAGGAAGAGCCGGAAGAAGGCGGCGACGAGCAGGAAGGCGAGCAGGGCGGAAGCGAAGACAAGGTCGACCAGGGCGACGAGGGCACGCCGGGCGGCGGCGATGTCGAGGTCCGCGGCGAGGACGCGGAAGCCGAAGCGTCGGACGAAGGCAGCGCCGATGACATGGAGGTCGGCGAGGAAGAAGGTGTCGCCGGCGAGGACCTGAGCGAGAGCATCTTTGCGGCTCCTGGCCGGCGGAACTGGGAACTCTCCCCGGAGACCGACTACAAGGTGTTCACAAACCGCTTCGACGAGATCGTCGAGGCGCAGGAGTTGTGCGACGAGGACGAGCTCGGTCGGCTTCGCGCCTATCTGGATCAGCAGATGGGGAGCCTTCAGAACGTCGTCACGCGGCTCGCCAATCGGCTGCAGCGGCGGCTTCTGGCGCAGCAGGCGCGCAGTTGGGACTTCGACCAGGAGGAGGGGCTGTTAGACGCCGCGCGGCTCGCCCGGGTAATCGTCAGCCCCCGCCATTCGCTGTCCTACAAAATCGAGCGCGACACGGAATTTCGCGATACGGTCGTCTCGCTTCTGATCGACAACTCGGGCTCGATGCGGGGCCGCCCGATTGCGATTGCCGCAATCTGCGCCGACATCCTTACCCGGACTCTGGAGCGATGCGGGGTCGCGACCGAAGTGCTCGGGTTCACGACTCGCGGCTGGAAAGGCGGGCAAAGCCGGGAGTCCTGGCTGGCGGCCGGGCGCCCGCCGAACCCGGGTCGGCTCAACGACCTCAGGCACATCGTCTACAAACGGGGTGACGAGCCCTACCGGCATTCACGCCGCAACCTCGGGCTGATGATGCGCGAGGGGCTGCTCAAGGAGAATATCGACGGAGAGGCGCTTCTGTGGGCCCATAATCGCCTGATCGCCCGGCCCGAGGAGCGGCGCATCCTCATGGTGATTTCCGACGGCGCGCCTGTCGACGATTCGACCGCCTCCGCCAATGGCGGAAGCTACCTCGAACGGCACTTGAGGCAGGTGATCGACTGGATCGAGAAAAGATCGCCGGTGGAGCTGATCGCCATCGGCATCGGCCACGACGTAACCCGCTATTACAGCCGGGCGGTGACGATCATGGACGCTGACCAGCTCGCTGGAGCGATGATGGAACAGCTGGCGCGTCTATTCGAGAGTCCATAAAAATTGGGCCCAGCACGATTGCGCGCGCTGGGCCCCCCTCGTTACGCGACGCGAGGGAACTTGTCTGTCAAAGCCAGACATGACGGGGAAAAAGGGGAAAACCCCGTCAGCAGAGGGGTTTATGCCTGAGTCGCAGGCAATCGATGCTGAACGCGGGGTGCAGCCTTCGTTCAGCAAATTCCGTTGGACTTCAGAAGCTTAGTTGAGAGGTGCGAAAGGCCTCAAGCGGCCTCTTGGGCAACCTTCTTGGCGATCTCACGCTTCAGCTTGCGGACCTTGGGGCTGAGCTTGTCCTCGCTGGTCTTCAGGAGCCAGTTGTCGAGGCCGCCGACATGCTCGACTGACCGCAGGCCGTGGGTCGAGACCCGGAGCTTGATGCTCTGGCCGAGCGCGTCCGAGATCAAGGTCACGTTCTGCAGGTTCGGCAGAAACGTGCGCTTCGTCTTGTTATTGGCGTGGGAAACATTGTGTCCCACCTGCCGGCCCTTGCCGGTCAGCTCGCAAACCCGCGACATGGTCTAGATCCTGATTTTTCTGGACGGGCCAGTGGCCCGAGAGCGCCGCCCGTTAGCCGCTTAGGGTTGGCTCGTCAACGTTCACCGGCCCGGATGCCAGAAACCCAACAACCGTGTTTGCGTTATGTCATCGCCGGCAGCACGATAGGAATATGAACGGCCGGAAAGCAGGGGTAACCGATGCGCACCGTCCTCCTTGTCCTAATCGTCGCCGTCCTGGCCGTCATTGCCGCTGTTGCGACGGGATTTCTCGACATCAACCAGATCCGCGGTGCCCGCGCCCCCCAGGTTGCAGCGACCAACAGTGGTGTCGTGGCGAAGGGTGGGCAGGCGCCAGCTTTCGACGTCGAAACGGGAAAGGTGAAAATCGGCAGCGCGGAAACGACGGTAAAAGTGCCGACGCTCGAGGTCGAGCCACCGCAGAATCAGGCCGCAGCGACGGTGAACAACGCGATGTAGCTGACTTGAGGCCGCGGCTGGGCTAGCCGCGCCGGGATGAGCTTTCCCTTGCCTTCGCCGATGCGCCGGGCGCTCGACCTCGCGCGAGAGGCCGCCGCCGATGGCGAAGTCCCGGTTGGAGCCGTCGTCAGTCGAAACGATGAGATCGTGGCCGAGACGCGCAATGCAATGCGCGGATCACTCGACCCGACCGCTCATGCAGAAATTGAAGCGATCCGGGCTGCGGCGGTAAGGCTCGGCACGTCCAGGCTCGACGATTGTACCTTGTGGGTCACTCTCGAGCCGTGCGCGATGTGCGCAGCCGCGATCTCCCTGGCACGAATACAGGCGCTGCGATTCGGAGCCGAAGACCCGAAAGGGGGAGGAGTCGTGCATGGGCCGCGGATCTTCGCCCAGCCGACCTGTCACCATCGGCCCGACGTACTCGGCGGCATCGGCGAAACGGAGGCCGCAGAGTTGCTTCGCAGATTTTTTCTGGAGCGGCGCTAGCCGAGATAAGGCACGAGGCGGATTTCGACCCGGCGGTTCGCCGCCTTCTGTGTCTCCGTAACGTCGGGATTGTAGAGCGGCGCGCTCTCGCCATAACCCTTCGACGCGATCCGCGCCCTCCCCACGCCGTGGTTGCCAAGATAGGTTGCGACTGAGGCGGCGCGCTTGTCGGACAAGGCCTGATTTACCTGCGGCGTGCCGGTCGTGTCCGTGTGGGCGAGCACGTCGACGTAGGTTTGCTTGCGGGTCTTCACCGTCCGCGCGATCTCGAGCAGTGCCGCATCGAATTGCGGCTTCACCGTCGCGCTGCCGGCCTCGAAGGTCAGCGAGGCGGGAATCCGGATCAGAACACCATTCCCCACCCGGATTACGTCGACACCGATGCCGGCTGTCTGTCGCCGCAGCTCTCCGTCGAGCTCAGCCATATAGGCAGCAACCGCAGTGGGCGCGAGTGGACGAACCTTGGCTGCGCGCATCTTTGCCGAGCGTGCGCGATGCCCGGCAACGACGTCCCCCAGAAGGTATGGCGCGCTGACACCCAAGGGAATGAACGCGGCCGGCCGCACGGTTGGCGGGGGAGCCGACTGACAGCCTGCAAGCGCAAGCAGAGAACAACCAAAGGGAACCGCGATGGATGTGCGGCGAAGATGCATGTGACTAAGCTCCGGCCCGGCGAAAGAATCGATGAAACCGGCGCCTAGCATCGATGGTTCCGCATGTGAATCGAGCCGCCGCTTGTGAACAGCCGCCGGCGAGGGTTAAACTCCTGCTCTCACGCCTATGAGCGATCATTTATCCCCCATCCCCTGGCTCGACGTCCTCCTCATCCTAGCCCTGATCGCCTTGAACGGGGTGCTGGCGATGAGCGAGCTTGCGATAGTCTCCTCACGTGAGGCCCGCCTCAAGGCCATGGCGAGGAGCGGCAGCAGTGGCGCCCATTGTGCGCTCGAACTCGCCGCCGATCCCGGCCGCTTCCTCTCCACGGTCCAAAGCGGCATCACGCTCATCGCGATCTTCGCCGGTGCTTTCTCCGGTGCGACCCTCGGCGAGCCGGCTGCGCAAAGGATGGAACTTCTCGGTCTCGATCCGAACGCGGCGCATACAGTCGGCTTCGGCCTGGTGATCGTGCTCACCACCTACGTGTCGCTCGTGATCGGGGAAATCGTCCCCAAGCAAATCGCGCTTCGCTCGCCGGAGCCGATCGCCGCCGTAATGTCACGGCCGATGCGCTGGTTGTCGGTGATCACCGCGCCGTTCGTTTGGCTGCTCGACCGGTCTAGTGCCCTCATCTTCAAGCTGCTTGGCCTGGATCGCGAATCGAAGAACCAGGTGACCGCGGAGGAACTGCACCTCGTGGTCGCCGAAGCGCAGACCGCTGGAGTCCTCGAAGAAGATGAGCGCGCGATGATCTCGGGCATCGTGCGCCTCGCCGACCGGCCGGTGCGTGAGGTGATGACCCCGCGAATGGAGATCGACTGGATCGACGTGCACGCGACGCCCGAACAGGCCCGCAGCGCGCTCATCGACACCCCACACAATCGAATCCCGGTTGCGGACGGCTCCGTCGAGAATATCGTCGGCGTGATCCAGACGCGCGATGTTCTCGCGGCGATGCTCGAGGGCCGGCCAATCGATCTCAAACAGCTGTGCCGCGAAGCGCCGGTGATCCCCGACCTCATGGACGCGATGGACGCGCTCGTGGTCTTGCGCAACGCCGACGTTCCGCTCGCTCTCGTCCATGATGAATATGGCCACCTCGACGGGATTGTGACCCCGGGCAGCATTCTTGCGGCCCTTGCCGGGACCTTCGCCAGCGACGTCCACCGGGCCGACGAGCCGGCGCTTGTCGAGCGGGAGGACGGCAGCTGGCTGGTGTCGGGCGCGGCGAGTGCGGATGTGCTCGTCGACCGCCTCGGCCTGAAGCTGCCCGAAGACCGGGACTTTTCGACCGTTGCCGGCTTTGCGCTTTCGGTGCTCAAGCATTTGCCGGAGACCGGCGAGACCTTCCGCCATGACGGCTGGTCGTTCGAGATCGTCGACATGGACGGTCGCAAGATCGACAAGCTGATCGCCTCGCGCCCGCGCAAAAGGCCGGCGCAGGCCGAAGCCGAGGCAGTTGGCTAGATCTTACCGAACTGCTGTTCGAAACCGTCGATATCGTTTCGGCCAAGATAGTCGGCCTGCTCGACGATTCGGTCGCGGCTGATCCGGCCGCTGAATGCGCCGAGTTGCGCGTCGAGCCGCTCGATCTCGGTCGGGCTCAGCGTTGCAAGCTGCTCGAAGCGGTAAAAGCCGAGCCCATGAAGTGCGTCGGCGAACTTGGGGCCGATGCCCTTGATGAGGCAGAGATCGTCGGTGGGGGCCTCCTCCCCATCAAGGACGCGGCGAACCGGCGCACCCAGAAGCTCGCCTGTGACATCGCTGGCGGCGGCGGCGGCCTCCCCGGCAATTCCACGGCCCTCAGGCGGCCGCGACTGCATGTGCGGGCGAACCGGCGCGCTGTCAGTGAGACGCACGCGCTGGCGGGGCCGCAGCAGCGTGAAGGCGAGGATCGCGACTACGGCCGCGATGAGGATCAGCCACCAATAGTCGCGAACTAAATCCATGGGCGATCACCAATTCCACTGAGCGTTGTAACGACGCCGAAGCTCGACCAGATAGGCGAGGAGCAGCCCGAAAAGGAAGCCTAGCAGGTCGACGGCCGCACCTTCGACGATCAGCGGAGTGCCGCCCGGCGATGAAGACCATTGGGCGCTGCTCACTCCCGGCAAGTCTCCCACGATCCGCACGAGCTCGATGGTCTGAAAATCGTCCGCCGGGCCAGAAAGGATGATGCGGCGGGTGAGAGGGCCATGATGCAAGTGCGCCGTGACTCGAGTCATCTCATAATAGACGAGCGTCTGGCGTACGCTCCGCTCGACCTGAGTCGCGAAGCGGTCGGCCGCGCCGAACGGTCCGTGCCAAAGGCCAGCGACGAGGATCGAGGCAAGGAAGCCCGCGGCGAGCATTGCGTTGCGCCTCGAGCGTCGGCGGAATGCGATAGATCCGGCGATTCCGCCGAGGATCAGCCCGGCGGCGAAGGCCGGCCAGAAATAGTTCCACAGCGCGTTCATGCCGTCTCGCGCGCGAGCTCGCGCCAGCCGATGTCGCGACGGTGGAAGCCGTCCACAAAATCGATCTGATCGACCGCGCGATACGCGCGTGCCCGCGCGTTGGCGAAAGTGCCGGCGACTGCGGTCACGGCGAGGACCCGGCCGCCCTTCGCCACCAGTCCGGCCTCAGTCACCGCGGTGCCCGCATGGAAGACGGTGACCCCCTCGATCTGCTCGGCGGCCTCGATTTCGCGGATAAGTCCGCCGCTTGCCGGCGTACCGGGATACCCGCGCGCGGCGACAATCACGGTCATGGCATGTTTCGAGGAAAGTTGCGGCCGGCCGACATTGGCGAGCCGTCCGGTCGCAACCGCGTACAGCAGCTCAGCGAAATCACCTTCGATCAAGGGCATGATCGCCTCACATTCGGGGTCGCCGAAGCGGACGTTATATTCGATCAGCTTGGGGCCATCGGCGGTGAGCATAAGTCCGGCGTAAAGCGCCCCGCTGAAGGGCATCCCGGCGTCGGCTAGGGCGCGCGCGGTCGGACGAACGATCTCATCCATCGCACGATCTTGGAGCTCGGGCGTCAGCACCGGGGCCGGCGCATAGGCGCCCATTCCGCCGGTGTTCGGGCCGGTATCGCCTTCACCGACCCGCTTGTGGTCCTGGGCCGAGGCGAGCGGGACGGCCGTCTCGCCGTCCACCAGTGCGAACAGGCTGGCTTCCTCGCCGTGGAGGAACTCTTCGATAACCAGCGGGGAGTCGCCTGCAGCATCAATCGCGTCTTCGGCTTCGGCGCGGCTCATGGCCACCGTGACGCCCTTGCCCGCGGCAAGCCCGTCGGCCTTGATCACCACCGGGATGCTGAACCGATCCAGCGCCGTCCGCGCATCGGTGCCGCTTTCGACGCGCATATAATCGGCTGTCGGGATTCCGTTGGCGCGGCAAAGGTCCTTGGTGAAACCCTTGGAACCTTCAAGCTGCGCAGCCGCGGCGCTCGGTCCGAAGACAGCTATGCCGGCTTCGCGAAGCGCATCGGCCATACCGGCCACCAGCGGCGCTTCTGGCCCAATCACCACGAGGTCCGCGCTGCTCGCACGGGCGAGGCCGACCACGGCCGCCGGATCGCACGGGTCGATCACAACGCAATCCGCCCAACGCGCAATCCCAGGATTGCCCGGCGCGGCCACGAGCTTGTCGCAGCTCGGCGATTGCCTAAGTCGCCAGGCGAGCGCATCCTCGCGACCGCCCGACCCCAAGAGCAGAATATTCATGGATCTCCCTGACGATACGCGCGCCGGCCTGTTAGCGAACGTCGCCGCTGGCGACAATTCGCCTCCGCTCAGCGTCAGCGAGCTGTCGGGCGCGCTCAAGCGGACAATCGAAACCGCCTTCGGCCAGGTGCGCGTTCGCGGCGAGATTTCCGGCTTCAAGCGTCACGGCTCAGGCCACTGCTATTTCACGCTGAAGGACGAGAATGCCTGCATCGATGCGGTGATCTGGCGCAGTAGTGCGGTAACTCTCGCTTTCCGGCCGGAAGATGGTGCCGAAGTCATCGCGATGGGCAAGCTCACCACTTTTCCAGGCCGCTCCAAATATCAGATCGTCGTCGACCGGATGGAGTTGGCAGGGGAAGGGGCGCTTCTCGCCCTGCTCGAGCGGAGGCGCAAGGCGCTTGCCGCCGAGGGCCTGTTCGATGAGTCGCGCAAGCGTAAGCTGCCGTTTCTGCCCCGAATCATTGGGGTCGTGACCTCGCCGACGGGCGCTGTGATTCGCGACATCATCCACCGGATCGAGGACCGCTGCCCGACACGAGTCATCCTGTGGCCGGTCGCGGTGCAGGGAGACGGCGCTTCGGCGAGAATTGCAGAGGCCATCCGCTCGTTTCCCTCGTTCAATCCGCGTCCGGATCTTCTGATCGTCGCGCGCGGCGGCGGCTCGATCGAGGATCTTTGGCCCTTCAACGAGGAGGAGGTGGTGCGTGCCGCGGCCGAGTGCCCGATCCCCCTGATCTCGGCAGTGGGCCATGAGACCGACACGACCTTGATCGATTTCGCCGCGGACTTGCGCGCCCCGACTCCCACCGCCGCGGCGGAGATCGCGGTCCCCGTCCGATCCGAGCTGTTCGCTCAGCTGAGCGAACTCGCGCAACGCGCGCAAAATTGCCTTGCCCGTCGGGCGGAGCGCTCCCGTGAACGATTCGAGCTTACCGTCTGCCGCTGGCCCGAACCGCAGGTGATCTTCGCGCCGATGATCCAGCGCGTCGATGAGTTGGGCGACCGGCTGCCGCGCTCGCTTGCCGCCCGGACCGGCCACGCGCGCGCGGATATGAATCTTGTCGCCGGTCGCTTGCGCCGGGAGCTCGTCGACCAGCGCATCGCTCGCTTGTCCGAGCAACTTAGTGCGCAGTGGAAGATGGCCGAGTTAGCGCATCCAGAGCGGCCGCTGTCGAAGGGCTACGTTCGGGTCACCAGCCGCGGGGGCAAGACGCTGACGCATGCCGACGAAGCCCGGACCGAGCGTCTGCTGACGCTTCGCTTCGTCGACGGTGCCGTCGACGCATCAGTCGATGATGATCCGCAGAGACGGCCGGCGGTTGAGCGCAAGCCCCGCCGCTCCTACATCCCTTCCCAGCCCGGGCTGTTCGACCCGGAGGAGGAGTAACGAGTCGATGTTGATGAGTGGCGGCGGCAAGGCGGCGCGGGTGCACTATCTTGCGGGCACCTTCCGACTGCTGACCGATGGCGACCACGTGGTCTGCGCGGTCACCGGCACGCAAATCCCGCTCCACGAGCTGCGCTACTGGAGCGTCGAGCGCCAGGAGCCTTATGCCGATGCCGAAGCGAGCCTCAGGGCCGAGCAAAGGGCGGCGGGCTAGCCAATCCTTTTCACCTTGAACCCGGGCTGTTTTCCCAGCCGGAAAAAATACGATCCGAGCGTTCCCCGGCGAACTACCACTTTGTCACCGCGCCGGGGCTCAAGCGCGACCGGCGTGTCGTCCGTCTGGGTCCATACCGACCCGTCCGCCAGCTTGATCGTCAACCCGCCATCGGCGTTGTTGGTGAACCCCGCGACGGTGCTCTCGATCTGTGTGACGTCGCCGCCGCCGAGCAGTCCGGCAAAATCGGGCACGGAGAAACCAAACAGCGATCGCTTGGCGGACGTCGCGCGCTCCTTGTCGATTACCACCAGATCCTTTTTACCGATCGCCTCAGCTACGCTCGCGGCAGCGCGGTCGTAGCACGTGAGGCGCTGCGCTGAATCGGCGATCGAGCGGCAGTCGAGCAGCGACTGAACGCTGCGCGGCGTCCCCGCTGGCATAGGCTTGGCCAAGGCGATGCCGCTTCCGGCGGCGAACAGCACCGCTGCAAAAACCGTCAAATTGCGCATCGCCGTCGCGTCTCCACTCGTGCCTCCAGCCTAGGACGAGTGCATTTCCGCGCGCAAGAGAGTGCTGTTGCAAAATAGATACAGCGCATTGACAACTCGCCGCCGAAGGTTGCGCGCCCGTTGCAAGCTTCTCGTCGCTTCACCTATCACACCCACAGTTCGGCAAAGTTGCGTTTGCCGACCACGGCAGCCGTGCCTCCATGCGCGCGGCTAGTGAAGGGGAAGAATTCTATGAAGCTCGATTTCCGCCAGCGTCTGCTCTCGACCTCATTGTTGGTCGGCGTTGCCGCTCTCGCCACTCCGGCTTACGCGCAAGATGCGGCGCAGCCTGCTCCTCCGTCTCCGGAGGCTCCTCCAGCTGACGTCCAGGCCCAGCCGCCGAGCGGCCCGATCGAGGCTCAGCCGCCGGCGGCCGCGGCGCAGCCGGCTCCGAGCGGCCAGGACATCATCGTCACCGGCACGCGCATTCCGCAGCCGAACCTGACGTCCGCCGCGCCGATCACGGTGTTGAACAGCCAGGACGTGAAGCTGACCGGCACGACCCGCGTTGAGGACCTCCTCAACCAGTTGCCGTCGGTGGGCGCGTCTCAGGCGTCCGGTGTTTCGAACGGCGCGACCGGTACCGCGGAAGTCGACCTTCGCTACCTTGGATCGAAGCGCACCTTGTCGCTGGTCAATGGCCGTCGCCTCACGCCTGGCGACCCGAACAGCACGACCCAGGCCGCCGACCTCAACATCATCCCCGCTTCGCTGATCAAGCGGGTCGAAGTGCTGACCGGCGGTGCGTCGTCTGTGTATGGTGCGGACGCGGTCGCGGGTGTCGTCAACTTCATCATCGACACCAATTTCACCGGAATCCGCTTCGACGGCCAGTACAGCTTCTATCATCATGACAACCGCAATCCGTCTGTCACCGATTGCGTGACTGGCACGGGAGCGGTGTGCACACCTATCGGTGCTGGCGGCAATGTAGACGTGAGGGACATTCTCAATGCTCGCGGATTCCCCTTCCCGCGCGGCACGGTCGCGGACGGTGGAACATTCGACGGCACGGTCTCGCTCGGCGCTGCGTTCGACGACAACCGCGGCCATGCGATCGCATATTTCGGCTACCGCAAGGTCAATGCTGTTCTGCAGGGCCGGCGTGACTATAGCGCCTGCGTTCTCCAGAACGCCTCCAACGGCAACCCCCAATGCGGCGGCTCGGCGACCGCGAATCCAGGCAACGCGTTGATCTTCACGAACACCGCGACGTCGACGTTTGGAGCGTTGGGGCCGGGAACGATCACCGTGGGCGCGCCGAACATCTTCAACTTCGCGCCGCTGAACTACTTCCAGCGTCCCGACGAGCGCTACATCGCCGGTGCCTTCGCCGATTACGAGATCACTCCGGCGCTCAAGCCATACCTCGAGTTCATGTATATGGACGATCGGACGCTGGCGCAGATTGCCCCGTCAGGTGACTTCGGCAACACCTTCACGATCAACTGCGACAACCCGCTGATGAGCGATCAGCAGCGCGAAGTCATTTGCAACCCGAACAACCTGATCGCCGGCTTCATCGGTAACTTCCCGGTTGCGATCGGGGCGCCCTACAACCCGGGCTTCACTACCCCGATAGATTTCTTCGATCCCCTGACGGGCGAGACGCACAACAACGCCTATTTCAACCTGCTGCGTCGCAACACGGAAGGCGGCCCGCGTATCGCCGACCTCAAGCACGAGAGCTATCGCGGCGTGCTCGGCATGCGCGGCGACCTCGACAAGGTCTGGTCGTACGATTCTTACTTCCAGTACGGCCGCACCAACTACACGCAGGTCTACAAGAACGAGTTTTCGGCTCGTAAACTTGGTCTCGCGCTCGATGCGGTCATCGATCCTCGTCCGGATAGTCCGACGTTCGGTCAGGCGGTGTGTCGTTCGGTCCTGACCGGTGTCGACCCGACCTGCGTGCCCTACGACGTATTCGGGGTAGCCGGACCGTCGCAGGCGTCCATCAATTTCCTCAACGTGTTTGGAGTGATCCAGGGCCAGACGTCGGAGCAGATCGCGGACGTGAACTTCACCGGTGCGCTCGGCGAATGGGGTATCCAGACGCCCTGGTCGGACGAAGGCGTGGGTGTGAACATCGGCACCGAATATCGGAAGGAATCCTTGGAGCTCAATCCGGACCAGTCGTTCCAGCAGGGCGACCTTACAGGCCAAGGCGCTCCAACGCTTCCGGTCAGCGGCAGCTTCCGGGTGCTCGAGCTGTTCGGCGAGACCCAGATCCCGATCATCCGGCATTCGTTCATCGAGGAGTTCTCGCTCGCCGCCGGCTATCGCAAGTCATGGTACCGGCTGAGCACCGGCCGGGAGTACAATACCAACACCTACAAGATCTCGGGCGAGCTCGCTCCGATTGCGGACGTGCGCTTCCGCGGATCGTACAACCGCGCGGTCCGTGCGCCGAACATCCAGGAGCTGTTTGCGCCACAGTTCGTCGGCCTCGACGGAAGCAACGATCCGTGCGCAGGACAACCCGTGACTGCCACAGACTTCGGCTGTCTGGCGCAGGGACTGGTCGTCGGGCAAAACCCGACTCCGAACCCGGCGGGCCAGTATAACGGCCTCCTCGGCGGCAACCCGAACCTCAACCCCGAGAAGGCGACCACCAAGACGGTCGGCGTAGTTCTTCAGCCGCGCTTCCTCCCGCGCTTCGCGCTGACGGTCGACTATTGGAACATCAAGCTCGACGACGCGATCCAGGGCTTCGGCTCCGATGCGATCGTGGCGAATTGTATCGCGCACACGACGGCAACGACGATCGCTCCGTCCTGCCTCTTGATCCACCGCAACCCGGCCGGATCATTGTGGCTGTCGCCGGACGGCTTCGTGGAGGACGTCCCGACCAACTCAGGTCAAATCAAGACCGACGGTATCGACGTCAGCAGCTCGTACAGCTATCGCCTCGGCGGGGTAGGCAACCTGTCGGCCAACTTCATCGGCACTTATCTGCACAAATATAAGGTCAACAACGGCCTGCCGGGTGGCATCTATGACTGCGCCGGCCTCTATGGCCCGACTTGCTCAGGTGCGGTGGTCGCCAGCTCGGCGCCGATGCCCAAGTGGCGGCACAAGGCGCGGGTCGGCTTGACGATGCCCAACGGCATCGGCCTGTCGCTGCAGTGGCGCTATATCGGCAAGGTCAAGGCCGAGACGCTCGAGAACAATGAGACTCTCGGCACGCCGACCCACTTCGACCCGGGTCTGCACATCAAGGCGTTCAACTATTTCGATCTCGCGTCGACCTTCACGATCGGCGACCACTATGGCCTCCGGATCGGCGTCAATAACATCCTCGACAAGCAACCGCCGTTCGTCACTGGCGGCAGCGGTTCCGTGGGCGGGACGAACCTCTGCCCGGCTGGACCGTGCAACGGCAATACGTACCCGGGCACTTGGGATGCGCTTGGCCGCTACATTTACGCCGGCGCGACGATTAACTTCTAAGCCGGTCAGTCGAACTCCTGGGGCGGTGGGCTTTGGTCCGCCGCCCCTTTTCTTTTGCTCCCGGCCTATTCCCGCGATTTGTCAGAGGCGGGAAAGCGCAGCTAGAATGCCCCGCCATGGCCGCAACGACCACGATCGATGATGTAACAGCCGGCGCGATCCGCGTCGCCCTTGCCTCTGCTGCAGCTGGCAGGCTCGAAGACGCGTGTAGCATTGGGGAGCGAGCGCTAAGCCAAGGCGGCGAACCGGCCACCTTGCACGCGATGCTGGGCATGCTCCGCTCCAGGTCGGGCGACCTTGACCGTGCTGTCGAACATCTGAGATCGGCCCATGCAGCGCGGCCCAGCGACCCCGTAATCGCAACGAATTTCGCGACGGCGCTCGTGCAACTCGGGCGCCACCGCGAGGCACTCGACATTATCACAGACGAGTTCGCCCGCTCCGACAGGACGCTCCAGTTGCTCAGGGTGCGGGGCTTTCTCGCGCAATCTGCCGACGACTACTCAGTGGCGGCTCGCAGTTACGAGCAGGTTGTTGCTGTTTTCCCGGATGATTGGGAGAGTTGGAATAATTTGGGCAACGCTCGACGAGGGCTCGGCGACTTCGAAGGCGGAGCCGCTGCACTGAAGCGCGCTGCCGAGATCAACCCCGATTCGCCGCCCGTTCGATTGAACGTTGCCACGGCGCTCCGTGCTGCCGGTCAATTGGTCGAAGCTGAGGAACAATTACGAAAAATGGCCGAGGATTTTCCCTCGGACTCGAAACCATTTCGCGAGCTCTTTGCGATGCTCAAGGAACAGTTTCGGGAAGAGGAGGCGCTAGAGGCTATTGAAGAGGCCGTGCGCCGCGATCCGGATGATGTCGAACTGGCGCTTGGGCTCGCCAGTCATCGGCTGATGCTCTTGCGCCATGCCGATGCAGAAGAGACTTATCGTCGGGTGCTGACGATCGATCCCAGCAACAAGCTCGCCTACCTCGGCGTGGCGACAACGCTGGAGTTGACGAACCGCACGGCCGAGCTCGCAGCATGGGTTGTGGAATCAGAACAGGCTGGCGTCGATTCCGACACGCTCAATTTCATCCGGGCCTTTGATCATCGCCGCGCCAAGCGATACTCCGAGGGCGTCGAGGCATTGCGCCAGGTCCCCGAGGATCTGGAGACCATGCGGCGCTACCATCTGCTTGGTCAGCTGCTTGAAGGCATGAAGGATTATGATGCCGCCTTCGAAGCCTTCGAACGCATGAACGAAATCGGTCGCGCTGATCCGTCCCAACCCGAGGAGCGCGCAGCCGCTTATCGAGCGTTCGTTCGGCGGCAACTGGACAACGTTACTCCGGATTGGGCCGCATCGTGGATTCCCGCGCCCGTCGATGAGCGGCCCTCACCCGTATTCCTCGTCGGATTCCCGCGCTCCGGCACGACCTTGCTCGATACGATCCTGATGGGCCATCCGGATGTCGAGGTTCTGGAAGAGGAGCCGACGCTCAAGAACGCAACGGATTACGTGGGAGGCTTCGAGAAGCTCGCGGATGCATCTTCCGAGACATTAAACGCGGCTCGTGACGTCTACTTCGAGACGGCCCGATCGCGAACACCACTCGAACCGGGCCATCTGCTGGTCGACAAAAATCCGCTGTCGATGAACAACGTGCCGGGAATTCGGCGCCTATTTCCCGACGCGCGGATCATCCTCGCCCGGCGACATCCGTGCGACGCCGTCCTGTCGTGCTACCTGACCAACTTCAAGCTCAACGACGGGATGGCCAATTTCCTGCGGCTCAGCACGGCTGCTGAGCTTTACGATCTAAGCTTCCAATATTTCGAGCGCGCGCGTGAGGTTCTTCAGCCAGCGGTGCACACGATCATATATGAAAACATCGTCGAAGATCGCGACCGGGAGCTGCGTCCGCTGTTCGATTTTCTCGGCCTCGAATGGCACGATGATGTGCTCGACCATGAGACCACCGCGCGCGGCCGCGGGCACATCAAGACCGCCAGTTACGCGCAGGTCGTCGAACCGATTTACAAGCGCTCGGCCGGGCGGTGGCAAAACTACCGCAAGCATCTGGAGCCCGTGATTCCCGTGCTGTGGCCTTGGGCCGAGAAGTTCGGATACGAGATCTGAGTCATGAGCGTCGACGGCCTCATCGCTGAGGCGGACCGGGCCATCGGATCGGGCGATCTGCGGACGGCATCCGAACTGCTCGAACGCGCCGCCGCCGAACGGCCGGAGGATTCGACGCTATGGCTTCGGGTCGCCGCACTTCACCGCGGCAGCGGCAAGCCGCAGGCGGCGCTCGATGCCGTGCATCGTGCCCTGGCGCTGGATCCGCTGGATTTTGCCGCTTTGCTGATGCGCGCCAGCCTGCTCGACCGGCTTGGCGATCCGGCCGCACCCGAGGCGTGGGGCAATGCCCTCGCCAACAAGCCCGCCGGCGATTTGCCGCCGCAGCTCGCCGCGGTTGTCGCCCACGGACAGGAGAAGCACTCCGAGTGGCTGGCATCGCGCGAAGCCGAGATGAAAGGCCGGATGGCGGACAGCGAAGCGCGCGCCGATGTTCTCGAGCGCAAGCGCATCGAGCGTTTTCGCAACAACGTGCTGCGCCGAACGAAGCCGTTCCACAGCACGCCGACGCACTATCAATTTCCAGAGCTTGCCGAGCGCGAATTCCATCCGCGAAAACTGTTTCCGTGGCTGGGCGAGATCGAGGCGTCGACGGACACCATCGCTGCCGAGCTTGAAGCGGTCATGAACGCCGAGCGAGCCGAGCTCGTGCCCTATATCCAGTATGACGAGCACCTCCCGCTCGATCAGTGGCGGACGCTGAACAAGAATCCGGACTGGACCGCGATCCACCTATGGAGGAACGGCGACCAAGTCGATGCGAATGCCCGGCATTGCCCGAAAACGATGTTATTGCTCGAGCGCGTGCCACAGCCGAACGTTGCCGGAGCGGGGCCTAACGCCATGTTCTCACTGCTCGCGCCCAGGACGACAATTCCGCCGCACGTCGGTGTGAGCAACGCGCGGCTTGTCTGCCATTTGCCGCTGATCGTGCCCGAAGGCTGCTGGTTCCGGGTCGGTGCGGAAACGCGATATTGGAAACGCGGGGAAGCGTTCGTGTTCGACGACACGATCGAGCACGAGGCGCTCAATCCGAGCAACGAGCTGCGCGTGGTGTTCATCTTCGATCTCTGGCACCCCGATTTGAGCGACGTCGAGCGCGACGCCGTCAAGGCGCTGATCGAGTCCGGGGCCGCACCTGCGGTGGATGGCCTGTGACGACGAGAGCCCCGCTCGCCGCGACCCACGCCCGGGACGTGGACTCGCTCGCGGACGTCGCAAGCGAGGCGCTGCACGCAGGCGAGGAAGACCGAGCCATTCCGATTGTCCGCGCCGGCGCCGAGCAGCACCAAAGCGCACTCCTGTGGCAGTGGACCGGACTTCTTCAGCGTTCGCTCGACGAGCACGAAAGCGCGCTCGAATCGTTCACTGAGGCGGCGCGTCTCGCCCCGGACAACGCAAAGATCGCGCAGGGACTGGCGCAAACGACGATGGAAGCGGGTCTCGATGCTGTGACGCAGTTCGAACATGCCCGCTCGCTCGCGCCGCAGAACGGGGCAATCTTGGTCGGACTGGCGGCCGCCATGGCTGCGGCCGGCCGAGGCGAGCGGGCAGCCGCAGACCTCACCGGTTTACTCGACCGCGCACCGATGTGGATCTACGGGCACGAGCAGCTCGCGCAGCTACTTTCTACTCTTGGCCGGCCGGGGGAGGCGACGAGTTCGCTCGAGCAGGCAATCAGCCGGTTCCCTCAACAGCAATCCCTTTGGGAAAGCCTCCTCAACGTCCAGCTGCGGCGAGGCGCTTATGAGAGCCTGAAGCCCATTGTCGAGCGCGCGCGAGCGGCGGGGGTCCATTCGCCGGAGTTCGCCATTTACGAGGCGATCCACGCTGCGGAATTTGACGATGAATCATATCCGTCAGCGCTGTTTGAGGCGGCACCCCAAAGCATCCACTTTGCGATTGGCACGTGGCAGGTCCGGCATCTCCTGCGAGTCGGCGCCGTCGACGCAGCCCTCCCGATCATCGACCGGGGGCTCAAGGGCGACCATTCTGCGGAGCTCTGGGCTTATGCCGCGACCGCGTGGCGCATGGCTGGGGACTCCCGCTCGGAGTGGCTGGAGCGCGACCCGAGCTTCGTTCGGATCATCGACCTCACCGACGCTTTGCCGCCAGGCGAGCAACTCGCCGCGACATTGAGAGGGCTGCATCTGGCCCGGGGCGAATATCTCGATCAGTCCGTTCGCGGCGGGACGCAGACGGACGGACCGCTGTTCAGCCGCATCGATCCGACGGTCCGGCATTTGCGCCGGGCCATCGTCAGCGCGGTCGAGAGCTACATCCGGCAACTGCCTCCCATTGATCCCGATCACCCGCTTCTGCGCCACCGGCGCGACCGGAAGGTGCGCTTTTCCGGCAGCTGGTCGGTGCGCCTTCGCTCCGGCGGGCGTCACTCGAACCATGTCCATCCTCTGGGTTGGGTCAGCTCGGCGCTTTACATCGCGCTCCCGCCGAAGGGCGCCGGCGGGCCGGATGACGCCGGTTGGCTCACGCTTGGGGAGCCCGATGACCAATTGCAGCTGGACCTTGGGCCCTGGCGCACGATCGAGCCGAAGCTCGGTCAGCTAGTGCTATTCCCGTCCTGGATGTGGCACGGGACGGTTCCGTTTGCGGAAGGAGAGCGGCTGACAGTGGCGTTCGATGTGAGGCCGCCCATCTAGAGGCCGTTTGTCGAAGTGCACTTGCGCTATTCAAATGAGTAAAACATCTTCCCGGCGACTCGTCGCTGCGAGATGAAAGCTGATCTTGTGCTGGAGGGGTTTGATGAAGTTGCATGTATACCTGTTGCTGACCGTATCTGCTCTTGCCAGTCTTTCGGCAGTTCCGGCCTCGGCTCAGCAGACTCAGGCGCCGTCCAACCAGAACTCGGCCAAGAAGATGCTCGACCCGAATGAGGTCGTCTGTGAAAAGCAGGAGGTCCTGGGGAGCCGGCTCGCCACAAAACGCGTGTGCATGACCCGCGCCGAGTGGGCCGAATTACGGCACCAGGACCGGCAGGACCTGGAGAGGGTGCAGACAATGCGGGGGATGCAGGACCAATAACTTCCTGCTCCAACGAGAAGGAGATCTCCGATGGGACAAGCGACTGGAATCGTGGTTCTCGGGGCTATGCTGATTGCAGCACCCATCGGCTCCGCACGAGCTGACACCGCGTCTCCGACTAAGAGGGTCGCGGCCGACCCGAATGAGCGCGTCTGTGAGGACATCGTGGTCGTCGGCAGCAGGCTTGCAAAGAAGCGCTTTTGCGGCACGCGCGCTGAATGGGAGGCAAGAAAGAAGGCGGATCGGGAGGTGGTCGAGGACGCCCAACGGCATGCCAACGACCCGTGCAGTGCCGTCCTCACCCACACCGGGCCCGCGGCCTGCTGATAGATCGATTCTTTTGCGTTTGACGGGAGGTTGAGATGATCCGTCGATTTAAGACCGGCATTGTCGCCGCATTCGTCGCAGCATCGTTGGTCGCTCCGGCGCACGGGCAGCAATCGAGACCTCCGAAGCCCGCGCGCGATCAGAATCAACGCGTCTGCGAGGATATCAAGCCAACGGGATCACGCCTTGCGACCAAACGCTTCTGCGGCACGCGTGCCGAATGGGAAGAGAAGCGCCGGTTAGACAAGGAAGAGGTCGAAAAGGCGCAGAGGATGCCCTGCGCGGTCAACGGAACCACCTGCAAATAGCGTCTGGCCGGAGAGGGTCCGGTCCGCTGGACCGCAATCCGGCGTGCAACTTGACGCCGTAAGCCCTGAGGTTCCAACTCGAGGCGATGGGCAACGCGAAAGTTCAGGATCATCTCGATGAGGGCGTCCGCGCGCGTCAATCCGGTCGGACGGCCGATGCTCGTCGCCATTTCGAGGCTGTGGTAGCGCTCGATCCTGACCAGCCAATGGCCCGCAACCAGCTCGGCTTGGACGCGCTCGCCGCCGGCAACGCGCGCGCTGCCGCGGAGCATTTCGATCACGCCTGTCGCGGCGATCCGGAGGCTCCCGAATTGTGCCTGAATCTGGCCTCGGCGCGCAGCCGGCTAGGCGATCAAGCAGGCGAACGTGCGGCATTCGAACAGGCGCTCGCCATCGATCAGCGATTTCTGCCGGCTCTGATTGGCCTTGCCCGGCTACACGAACGCCTTGGTGAGGAGGGGGCGGCAACGCAGCGCTGGAGCGCTCTGCTGGCTCTCGCCGGCCCGGTCGAAAATTCGTCACAAGAGCTGGCCGAGCTGGTCGCTTACGCCCGCGCCTATGTCGAACGACAGAGCCAACAATTGGCCGCCACACTCGAGGAGGCGCTTGCGGCTGAACTCGTCGCCGCGCCGGTGCCCGATCGTCGCAGGGTGCGAGTGGCGGTCGACACGATGCTCGGCCGGCGCTCAATCTACGCCAATCAATGCCACGGCCTTCACTATCCTTTCCTCCCCGCCGACGAGTTCTTCGACCGCGAGCATTTCCCGTGGCTTGAGGCGCTCGAAGCGGAGACAGCCGTAATCCGCGGCGAGCTGGAAGCGATTCTTGCTGAGAGTGATCCGGGTCTCGCGCCATACGTTGAACAACCGTCGGGAGTCCCCGACAACAAATGGTCGCCGCTCAACCGGTCACTCGACTGGGGAGCGCTTCATTTATGGCGCGACGGCGAGCGGATCGAGGAAGCATGCGCACGAGCGCCCCGCACGGCCGCGCTGGTCGAGAGCCTGCCGCTGTGCCGAATCCCCGGCCGCGCTCCGGCGGTCTTTTTCTCGATCCTCAAGGCGGGCAAGCACATCCCGCCGCACACAGGCGTCACCAATGTGCGCGCGATCGTGCATTTGCCGCTGATCGTCCCCGAAGGTTGCACGTTCAGGGTGGGCGGCGAGACGCGGCCTTGGGTCGAAGGCGAGGCATTCGTCTTCGACGATACGATCGAGCACGAGGCGATCAATCCATCTAGCCGCGACCGCGCGGTGCTAATCCTCGACTGCTGGAATCCTCACCTGAGTGACGCCGAGCGCGCGATGATCCGCCAGATCTACGAAGTCAGTGACGCCCGGCAAGGCGCCGTGACCAGCGCCAGCGTGCCGATGCGCGCCGACTGATCACGCCGCTTCGCGCTGCTCGCTCGCCAGCGTCAGCGCAAGCTGGCCGTCACCTTCGTCCACCCGAACGGTTGAGCCGTCGGGGATTTCTCCGGCGAGAATGCGGTCCGCCAGCGGGTCCTGCAGATATTTCTGGACCGCGCGCTTCAACGGACGGGCTCCATAGACCGGATCGTAGCCGACACGGCCGAGCCACGCCCGAGCAGCGTCGGTCAGTTCGAGCTTGATCTTGCGATCCTCGAGCAGTTTCTGGAGCCGCGCGACCTGAATGTCGACGATCGGGCCCATGTGCGCGGCGCTCAGGCGGTGGAACAGAATGATTTCGTCGAGGCGGTTCAGGAACTCGGGCCGGAAATGCGCGCGGACGACCTCCATCACCTGGGGCTCGACCTTTTCGACCACCTCATCCTCCGCGAGTGACGCAAGATATTGCGAGCCGAGGTTCGAGGTCAGGATGATGATCGTGTTCGTGAAGTCGACCGTGCGGCCCTGGCCGTCGGTCAGGCGGCCGTCGTCGAGAACCTGAAGGAGCACGTTGAACACGTCGCCGTGCGCCTTCTCGACCTCGTCGAACAGCACGACCTGATAGGGTCTGCGGCGGACCGCTTCGGTCAGAACGCCGCCTTCCTCATAGCCGACATAACCGGGAGGAGCCCCGATCAGCCTTGCGACCGCGTGCTTCTCCATGAACTCGCTCATGTCGATCCGAACCATCGCGGAGGGATCGTCGAACAGGAATTCGGCAAGTGCCTTCGTAAGCTCGGTCTTGCCGACTCCCGTGGGCCCGAGGAACAGGAACGAGCCGAGTGGCCGGTTGGGGTCCTGGAGTCCCGCTCGAGCGCGGCGAACGGCGGCGGACACGGCCTTGACCGCATCCTCTTGGCCGATGACGCGGGCGCCGATCGCTTCCTCCATGTGGAGCAGCTTCTCGCGCTCACCCTCCATCATCCGCTCGACCGGGATTCCGGTCCAGCGGCTGACGACGGCGGCGATGTCCTGATCCGTCACTTCTTCGCGCAGCATGGCGCCCTTCGATGCCACTTGCGCGTCCGTGAGCTGCTTCTCGAGTTGCGGAATACGCCCGTATTGCAGCTCGCCGGCCTTGGCGAGGTCGCTGTTTCGCTGCGCCTGTTCAAGCTCGAGCCGAGCCTGGTCGAGCTGTTCCTTGAGCTTGGCTTCGCTCGCGATCTTCTCTTTCTCCGCCTGCCAGCGCTGGGTCAGTTCAGCCGACTGCTGCTCGAGATTCGCAAGTTCTTCCTCGAGCTTGGCGAGGCGGTCCTTCGACGCTCGATCCTGCTCCTTCTTGAGCGCCTCGCGCTCGATCTTGAGCTGGATTATGCGCCTGTCGAGATTCTCGATCTCCTCGGGCTTGGACTCGACCTCCATGCGCAGCCGGCTTGCGGCCTCGTCCATCAGGTCGATGGCTTTGTCGGGAAGGAAACGGTCAGTGATGTAGCGGTTGCTGAGCGTTGCCGCCGCGACGATCGCGGCGTCCGTAATGCGAACGCCGTGGTGAAGCTCGTACTTTTCCTTGAGGCCGCGCAGGATTGAGATGGTGTCAGGCACCGTCGGTTCACCTACGAAAACCGGCTGGAAGCGCCGCTCCAGCGCAGCGTCCTTTTCGACATATTTGCGATACTCATCGAGCGTGGTCGCCCCGATGCAGTGCAGCTCGCCGCGGGCCAGAGCCGGCTTAAGGAGGTTGGACGCGTCCATGGCGCCCTCGCTCTTTCCGGCACCGACGAGCGTGTGCATTTCGTCGATGAACAGGATGATGTCGCCCGCCGCCTGACGGACCTCGTCGAGCACACCTTTGAGCCGCTCCTCGAACTCACCGCGATATTTGGCGCCCGCGATTAGGGCGCCCAGGTCGAGCGCGAGAAGGCGCTTGTCTTTGATCCCGTCGGGAACGTCGCCGTTCGCGATCCGGAGTGCGAGACCCTCGACGATCGCCGTCTTGCCGACGCCCGGCTCACCGATCAGCACCGGATTGTTCTTTGTGCGACGAGCGAGCACCTGGATCGTGCGGCGGATCTCCTCGTCACGGCCGATGACCGGGTCGAGCTTGCCCTCGCGCGCTGCTTCGGTGAGGTCGCGCGCGTATTTCTTCAGTGCGTCGTAGCGGTCTTCGGCACCCTGCGTATCGGCGGTACGGCCGCCGCGGAGCTTGTCGATCGCCGCGTTGAGATTCTGCGGAGTGACGCCCGCACGCTGAAGAGCGGCGCCGACGTCCGTATTCTTGGCGAGCGCCATAGCAAGCAGGATACGCTCGACGGTGACGTAGCTGTCGCCGGCCTTCTGCGCGATCTGCTCGGCCTGGTCGAGAATGCGGATGGTGTCGCCGTCCAGCGCCGGCGCTTGCGTCGCGCCGCTTCCTGTCACCGCCGGGATCTTTGAAACGAGCAAGTCCGCTTCGCGCCGAGCGACCCGCGCATCGCCTCCGGCGGTTTGAATCAATCCTGCGGCCATGCCCTGTTCGTCGTCTAGGAGCGCCTTGAACAAGTGCGCTGGCGCAATGCGCTGATGATGCTCCCGGACCGCGATCGTTTGGGCGGCCTGAAGGAAGCCGCGGGCGCGGTCGGTGAGCTTCTCGAAATCCATGTACCTTTACCCCTCTTTCCGGCGCGATATGGTGTTGCGCCAGAGCAACACAAGGGCGCCTTACTTCTGCTGGGTTTGGGGTTGGGTGCCCACCTGCAACGGCGCTGAAGGCGCCGCAACGACAGGGACGGCGGGTTGCGTCTCCGTGGCGGCAGGCGGCGAAACGGTAGCGGCGCCGGTGATCGAAGGTGCCGGCTGTTGAGGCGGCGGAAGAGCCACAGAAGCAATATCGCTGGGTCGGACAATCGGCGGGCATTGCGAAGCAACTGCCGGGTCCATGTTCCAGCGCCGGAACTTGGTCGTGTCCACGTGGAATCGGAGGAACGCGTAGAAACCCAGGCCGACCTCATAATCGGGACCGCGCCGGGCGTGCACGCCGCACAAGGTCCGCATCAAATCTTCGCGAGTTGTCGGACTCAGCGGGACGAGGTCGATGGCAGAATAATGCTTGTGCGCACTCTCCGGCGCACCTCCGGCGCAGGTGTTGAGCACCGGGTTGCGATAGCCGGAGACCGGCTCGACCGGCCCCACAGCCGGAATCACATAGTCGTTGATGTAACGGAGCGTCTGCACGATGTGCGGCCATTCGGTCGTGGGCGGCA
Organism: Pseudomonadota bacterium; assembly: GCA_046731955.1. Taxonomy (GTDB): domain Bacteria; phylum Pseudomonadota; class Alphaproteobacteria; order Sphingomonadales; family Sphingomonadaceae; genus Sphingomicrobium. Next base: position 24,500 of record JBKPMC010000033.1, read on the forward strand.
CCTCAAACGGCTGGCTCCCGCACTTCGCCCAGGACGTCGCCGTGCGCAGGAGCTGCCAGGTCGGGACGATGCCCGCTACCTGATAGTTCGCCAGATAATCGTTGAACGACCTAACCTGCGCCGCACGCCACGGCGCCGCAAGATACCAGGAGCGGTAGCCAGGCTCGTCCTGCCCCGCGGTGATGTAGTCGGCGGCCGGATTCCACACGGCTGGCGCTGGAGCCGGAATGACCGGCGCCGGTAGTGCTTGCGCCCCGGCGGGCGCGGCAATGACGGCGAAAAGCGTAAGTACCCGGCGCATCAGCGAATCATACGCTGATTGCTCGGCTTGAAAAGCGCCGAGCAGCCGCCCACTCTCGTGAAAATGTCACAGCCCATCGAAGTCGAGCTGCCGCACAAACTCGGTAAAGACGAGGCGCGGCGGCGGATCGCCAACAATATGCACCGGCTTCAGGAGCACATCCCGGGGGGAGCGCATGTCGAGTCCGGCTGGGCCGGCGACCAGCTCAACCTCCAGGTTCACGCGCTGGGCGATTCCGTTCAGTCGACGATCGATGTCGAGGAAACCAAGGTCCGGGTGAAGGTCTTGCTTCCAGGGCTTTTGGGCATGTTCGCGGGGCCGGTCCAGGCGATGCTCCAGAAGAAGGGTGACCTGCTGCTTGAGGATCACCACAAGGGCTGACGCCTTGCAGACCAGCCGCTAAGCATCTCCTCGAAAGGAGAGGCGATGCGGCATTTCGCGGTGGTCGGATCCGGTCCGGCGGGCTTCTACACCGCCGAGGCGCTGGAAAAGGCTTACGGCGGCGCTGCCGGCAATGGGGCGCGCATCGACATCATCGACCGCTATCCGGTTCCGTACGGCCTGATCCGCTTCGGCGTCGCTCCCGATCACCAGTCGTTGAAGGCCGTCAGCAAGCGCTACGACAAGGTCGCGGAAAGTCCGGGCGTCGATTTCATCGGCAACGTTACGGTCGGCCGCGACGTCTCTGTGGCTGACCTAATCGAGCTTTACGACGCCGTAATCCTCGCCATCGGCGCGCCCCATGATCGGAAGCTCGGGATCCCGGGCGAAGAGCTGGCGGGCGTCGTCGGCTCGGCGGAGTTCGTCGGCTGGTACAACGGCCATCCCGAGTTCGCCGACCTCGATCCGCCTCTCGGCGGGACACACGCTGCGGTCATCGGCAACGGCAATGTCGCGCTCGATTGCGCGCGGATCCTGTCGAAGACGCGTCACGAGTTCGAAGGCTCGGACATCGTCGGTCACGCGCTCGAGGCGCTCGACAAGTCCCCGGTCAACACCATCACCATCCTTGGCCGCCGCGGTCCGCACCAGATAGCCATGACCCCGAAGGAGCTGGGGGAGCTGGGCCATCTCGAAGCCGCTTCGCCCGTGGTGGACATCGCCGACTTCCCGCCGGTCGAAGCCGACGAGGTGCTCGAACCCGGACACCGCAAGTCCATCACAATCCTAAGGGGGTTTGCCGCGACTCCCCCCGATCCTGCCAAACCCAAACAGATGGTCTTTGACTTCTTCGCAAGGCCTGTCGCGATCGAAGGCGACGTCAAGGCGGAAAAGATCATCGTCGAGCGTACGGAGCTGGATGAAAACGGCGCCGCGCGCGGCACTGGAGAGACCTACGAAGTGCCGGCCTCCCTGATCGTGACCTGCATAGGCTATTCGAGCCCAAAGATAGATGGCGTTCCCTACGATGAGCGCGGCGGCAAATTTCTCAATGAGAATGGGCGCATCGCGGATCGTCTCTATGCCGTCGGTTGGGCACGGCGCGGGCCTACGGGCACAATCGGCACCAATCGGCCGGACGGTTATGAGGTCGCAGAGCAGATCGCCGCCGCGATGCCGGCGGGAGGCACGTCTGACCGTCCGGGCGCGGAAGGCTTGAAACGCCTGCTGGAGAGACGCGGCGTCATGCCGACGGACTATGACGACTGGCGCAAGATCGAGCAGACAGAGGTCGCCCGCGCCCGCCCCGGCTCGCCGCGTGAGAAGTTCGTCCGACACGAGGAGTGGCTCCAGACAATCCGACGATAGCTGACTAAATGAAGCCTTGCCGCGGCGCCAGCCCGCCTCTATCTAGCCGCGGCCTTGGCTCCCGCCGCGACCCAGTCGCTTGGTGCGGGTTCCGGTCGGGGAGTAGCTCAGCCTGGTAGAGCACTGTCTTCGGGAGGCAGGGGCCGGAGGTTCGAATCCTCTCTCCCCGACCATCACTGCCTTGGTGCCCATAATCTTAACCCTGTTCGCTTAATCCGGCCCGCATGGCCGGGTTCGGCAAACGCCTGCGTATCGGCAGCGCGATCCCACTGGGCTGCGCGCTTGCCGCGCTATGGGCGGCCCCAGCGAACGCAGAAAGTGATCTCAAGCTCTTCACTCCTGACACGCTGGAAGTGACCGGTGACCTGCGCCTCGTCGCCGTGGACGGGGAGAAGAGCTGGGTCGATGGCGGCTTCGGCAAGCTGCGCTCGGGCAGCGATGGCGATCTTCGAGTCCGCCCGCAGCTCGGCAATGCGAACCTCATCTGGCAGCCGCAACTGACCTGGTCTTTGTCGGCGACGGTGGTCGGGTCGTTGCAGGGCGGCCAGCGCACCGAAGCGGGTCTCGGCGAGGCTTATCTCACATTCCGTCCAATGCGCGGAAGCGGCGTCGCATTCTCGGCGCGCGCGGGCCTGATGTGGCCCCCCGTTAGCCTCGAGCATGAAGGCGCGGACTGGCATGTGCGCGACAGCATCACGCCCTCCGCGATCAATAGCTGGATCGGCGAGGAGGTGCGCCCGGTCGCGGTCGAACCCAGCGTTTCGGTCGAACTGGGACAACATCGATTTCGCGCGACCGCAGCAGTGATGGCGGCGAACGATACATCGGGCACCTTGCTGACCTTTCGGGGCTGGGCGCTGCATGACCGCACGACGCTCGCATTCCGCCGCCAGCCTCTGCCGCCGCTCGACGAGCATGGGGAGTATCAGGCGCCCTTCACCCATCCTCTGCTCGATATCCACAGCGGTTTCGCACACCGGCCGGGCTATTATTCCAAGCTCGCCTGGCAGCCGCCGATCCCGGTCCGAATCGAGCTGTTCCGCTACGACAATCGCGCGGATCCAGAGGACGTAAACGATGATCTCGAATGGGGGTGGCGGACGCAATTCTACAATCTCGGACTCGTCGCGGATCTCGGGTCCGGCGCGCAGCTTAGGGCCCAAGCGCTGGAGGGCCGCACGCGCATGGGCATGTTCGAAGGCGATCGGCGGTGGATCGACAACAAGTTCCGGTCGGCGTTCGTACTCCTGACGCGTCCGTTCGGGCCATTCGGAATCGCGGTTCGCGGAGAGGCGTTCGACACCCGCAATCGTGGCGCGTGGTGGGACGACGAATATGACGAGAACGGCTGGTCGGCGATGATCGCGGGCAAGCGCGAGTGGGGCCGGTTAACGGGGCTGGTGGAGTTGCTCCAAGTGTCGAGCGACAGCCCTGCTCGCGAGCATCTCGATCTCGGGCCGCGCCAGCGTCAAACTCAGCTCCAGGCCGAAGTCCGAATGCGCTGGTAACCACCTTCGCATAAGGTGGCGTTTACCCTTCTGCGCTTAATTCTTCCCAATGGTGCGTGGACTCATGTTGTTGGCGGTGGGTCTGAACCTCGCCGCTCCCCTCGCTGCGGCTCCGCTTTCCGTGCGCGTCGTGGATTCGTCGGGTCGTCCGGTGCGAGACGCGGTCGTGACGATTTATCCTGCCGGATCGGCAGCGCGCGCGCCGCGCGCGGGCGGTCGCTACGTGGTCGCTCAGAAGAACATGCAGTTCCAGCCCTTCCTGACGATCATTCCCGTGGGATCGGACATCTCCTTCCCGAACCTCGATCCGACCAAACACCACGTCTATTCCTTCTCGCCGGCAAAAAGGTTCGAGCTGAAGCTGTTCGCCAAGGACCAGTCGCGGACCGTGCATTTCGACAAGCCAGGCGTCGTTGCGCTCGGCTGCAATATCCATGACGCAATGACGGCTTTCATTGTCGTCACCGACAGCGCCTGGACCGCTCGGACCAACGGGCAGGGCGTCGCCTCGTTCGGTGATGCACCGAACGCACCTGGACGCATCGCCGTCTGGCATCCTTATCTGCGCGCACCAGCCGGTGTCGCACAACAACCGCTGGCGCCGACGCAACGAACCGCCAGTTTCTCTATCCGGCTCCGCGCACCCCCGCCGGCGATGTCGATGGACTATTGAGCGATGCGCTCGTTCCAATCGCTCAGCGCCAGGCTGACGGTTCAGTTCGCGCTCCTGTTCGCGACTGCGATGCTGGTCGTTTCGGCTGCACTGTCGACCTTCATCGCCGGCTCGGCCGAGCGCAAGGTCGAAGGGCAGCTGCAATCGAGCGGCGCGGTCTATGACCGCCTCTGGCAGCAGCGCGCGCGCGAGCTGCAGAGTGCCGCGCAGCTGCTCGCCCGCGATTTTGGTTTCCGCGCCGCGGTCGCGACCGGCGACGAGGCGACGATGCAATCGGCGCTCGGCAATGCGGCCGTCCGCCTCAAGGTCCGCAGCGCGTTTATCGTCACCGCCGACGGACGAGTATCGGCGATCGACCCCGCGATCCGCCCGCAAGAGGTAGCAGCACTGTGGGGACCACTGGACGAAGGGCGGCTGAGTGGTGTTTCCGTTCTCGCCGGGCGCCCGCGCCAGCTGGTCGCCGCGCCGATCATGGCTCCGACTCTTCTCGGTTGGGTGCTGTTCGCTGCCGATCTCGACGCCCGCGAAATGCGCGGGCTCGAGCGCCTGTCGGCGATCCCGCTGCACGCGGCCGTGCTCGCCCAAAGCAACAGGCGGTGGTCGGAGGCAGCCGGAAGCATGTCTGCACTGAGTCGGAAAACGGCCGCGCTCGCCCAGGACCATGTCCGAAGCAGCGCCGCGTTCGAGATGCGGGTCGCCGGCGAGCAGTCGATTGCGCTTGCCAAGCCCCTTCCGACCTTCTCCGGCAAGGAACGCGCTATCCTGCTCCTTGCTTATCCGAAGTCCGAGGCCCTTGCCGACGCCCGCAAGCTGCAGTCCGCCCTTGCCGTCATGACGTTGCTGGGACTGGTCATGGTGGCGCTTGCGACGTGGCGGGCGGCTGGGCGCATCACACAGCCGCTGGCGCGGCTCGACGAGGCAGCGGGCCGGCTCGCGTCCGGCGAGCATGTCCAGGTGCGGGTGCGCGGTTCCGACGAACTTGCACGGCTCGCCTCCAGCTTCAACGACATGGCCGGCAAGATCGCCGAACGCGAGCAGCGCATCACCCAGCTCGCCTTCAACGACGTACTTACGGGCTTGCCAAACCGAACGATGTTCCAGCAGCAGCTCGAGCATCACTTCCGCGCCGCCGAGGGCAGCGGCGGACTGTTCGCCCTCCACTGCCTGGACCTGGACCAGTTCAAGGCGATCAACGATACGCTCGGACATCCCGCGGGCGACGCGTTGCTCGTCGAAGCGGGCCAGCGCGTGCAGCGAGCCGCCCGCGGCCAGTTCGTCGCTCGGCTCGGCGGGGACGAGTTCGTAGTGCTCCAGACGGTCGGCCAGGATCGCGACGCGATCGACCGGCTTGCGCGTGACATCCTCGAAGCGATGGCTCAGCCGCTACACATCGACGGCAACGAATTGATGCCTTCGACCAGTATCGGCATCGCGATCGCTCCGCAGGATGGGAGCGAAGGCGGGACCCTCCTGCGCAGTGCCGACCTCGCTCTCTATCGCGCCAAGGAAGCGGGTCGCGGGACATTTGCTTTCTTCGAGGAGAGCCTCAATCAACGCGCGCAGCAGCGGCGGCAGCTCGAAAGCGACCTTCGCCTCGCGGTCGAGCGCGGCGAGTTCGAGCTCCACTACCAGCCGTTGTTCGACCTTGAGCACAACCGCATCTGTTCGTTCGAAGCCCTGCTTCGCTGGAATCACCCGAAGCGCGGCCTTATCCCGCCTGCGGAATTCGTGCCGATTGCCGAAGACACAGGCCTCATCGTTCCTATCGGTGCATGGGCGGTCCGCGAAGCCTGCACTCAGGCAGCGCATTGGCCCGAACATATCCGCATCGCTGTGAACGTTTCGGCCGTGCAGTTCCATCGCGGCGGGCTGCATGAGACCATCCTTCGCGCCCTGGCCGACAGCGGCCTTGCGCCGGCGCGGCTCGAGGTCGAGATCACCGAGTCAGTCTTCCTCGAAGGTGGCGAGACGACCCTGAGGCTCCTTCATTCGCTGCGCTCGCTCGGCGTGCGAGTTGCGCTCGACGATTTCGGCACCGGCTACTCGTCGCTGAGCTATTTGCAGAGCTTCCCGTTCGACAAATTGAAGATCGACCGGAGCTTCATCCAGAACCTTCTGACGCGCGACGGCGCGAGCGCGATTGTCCGTGCGATTACCGAGCTCGCGCACGCACTCAACATCGAGACAACCGCCGAGGGCGTCGAGGAAACCGCGCAGCTGATGGAGCTTCGCGCCCACGGCTGCTCGTCAGTCCAGGGCTTCCTGTTCGCCGAGCCGATGACCGCAGCGGACGTCGATCGGCTGTTCAGCGCAGAAGGTGGCGCGGCTCAGAACGTCGCCTGATTGCCACTCCGCTCGAGGATATCTTCGTCAATCTGATCGATCCTCGTGCAGCCGGTCAGCGCCATGCTCACGCGCATTTCCGCATCGATGAGTTTCAGCACATGCGTGACGCCCGCCTCGCCGCGCGCGGCGAGCGCATAGGCCCACGCGCGTCCAAGCAGCACAAAGTCCGCGCCGAGGGCGAGCATCCGCACCACGTCGAGGCCCGAGCGCACGCCGCCGTCCACCAGGATCGGTATCCGCCCGGCGATCGCGTCCGCGATGGCGGGCAGGGCGCGGGCACTGGACATTACGCCGTCGAGCTGCCGCCCGCCGTGATTCGAGACGACGATGCCGTCGGTCCCGCTCGCTGCGGCCTCACGGGCGTCATCCGGATCGAGGATGCCCTTGATGATCAGCGGCCCTTTCCACTGCTCGCGAACCCATGCCACGTCCTTCCAGCTGACGCTGGCGTCGAAGTTCGATGCGACCCAGCCCATCAGGTCCTGGAGCGCCGCGCCCGAACCGAGCAGGGGCTCGAGATTGCCGAGCGTATGAGGGCGGCCGTGCACCCCGACGTGCCATGCCCAGTTCGGCCGGCGCAGCACCTGCCCCAGTCGCTTGAGCCTTCCACTTCGCGTTCCCGACAATCCGGTGCGGTAATCCCGATAGCGCGTGCCCGGCACAGCCAGGTCGACCGTTAGAAGCAGTGCCCCACAGCCGGCCTCGCGTGCCCGAACGATCATGTCGCGCACGAACTCGCGGTCCTTGACGATGTAGAGCTGGAACCAGAAGGGGCTATGGCTCTTCTCCGCGACTTCGCCGATCGAACAGGCGCTCAGCGTGGATAGCGAGAAGGGTACGCCCGCTGCCGCGGCAGCTTTCGCTGCCCGCACTTCGCCGCGACGCGCATAGAGACCCGACAGGCCGACCGGTCCCAGTCCCACTGGCATTGACCAGCGCTGCGCGAACAGCTCGGTCGAGAGATCGATCGACGAGACGTCGCGGAGCACCCGTTGCCTGAGCGCGATCGATTTCAGCTCTTCGACGTTCCGCCTGAGCGTCACCTCATCGTAAGAGCCGCCGTCGAGATATTCGAACAGGAAATGCGGCAACCGCGCCTTCGCAAGCGCACGATAGTCGCTGACGCTGGCTGCTTTTCCCGCCAACTCAGGTCGCGAAATCGGGGTCGAGCCGGTGCGCCTTACGCTTGAGCGCAGGCCAGGCGAGCAAATTGGCTGCGAGCGGCAGGCCAATCGCTCCCTGTTGAGCGCTGATCTCGGGCGAGCCTTGTGGCGGGTTGTTGATCTGGTCGCCGGCTGACAGGGCCATGATCTGCGCCTGGCACGCGCGCTCCAGATAATAGAGGCGGATGAAGCATTCGCCGACATTCTTGCCAACGGCGAGCGTTCCATGGTTGCGCAGGATCATTGCGTTCTTTTCGCCAAGGTCGGCGACCAGCCGGTCGCGCTCGCCGAGGTCAACCGCTACGCCTTCATAGTCGTGGAAGGCGACGTCGCCGCGGATCAGCATTGCCGTTTGCGTGAGGGGCAACAACCCATCCTGATGCGCCGACACCGCCTGTCCCGCGGGCGTGTGCAGGTGCATCACCGCCTGCGCATCTTCGCGCGCCATATGGATCGCGGAATGGATGGTGAAGCCGGCGGGATTGGTAATGAACGGCGTCGGCTCGACCGGATTGCCGTTCACGTCGACCTTGATCAGCGAGGAGGCGGTCACTTCCTCGAACATCAGATTGTACGGGTTGAGCAGAAAATGGTGCTCGGGCCCCGGAATTCGCGCTGACAAATGCGTGAAGATAAGATCATCCCAGCCATAGTATGCGACCATTCTGTAGGCGGCGGCGAGGTCCACCCGGACCGCCCATTCCTCGTCGCTTACCTTGCCTTCCAGCGACGAGATCTCGACGGATTCGAGCGGCTTGAGGTCGGTCATGCCGCGATTCATGCTGGAAACCCGGTCCATTGGGCGATTCATGCGGGTACCTCCTGGCGGTCGGGATGCGCTGCAGCGAATGCATCGAGCGCGTTTGCATTCTCGTCCGCGCGCACCAAAGTCGGATAATCGTCGAGCCGCATGTTATAGCGGCGCGCATTATAGAGCTGGGGCACCATGCAGACGTCGGCGATCGTCGGTTCATCCCCGAACATGAAGCGCCCGGCGCCCGGTGCCGCCATCCGCTCCAGTGCGGTCAGCCCTTCCGTGATCCAGTGCGCATACCAGACCTCGCGCTGCTCCTCGCCGATTGCCAGCTTTCCGCCGAGATATTTGAGCACGCGCAAATTGTTGAGCGGGTGGATGTCGCAGGCGACCGCCAGCGCCATGGCCCGGACATGCGCGCCGTCGGCCGGATCGCGAGGAACAAGCGGAGGTTCGGGGAAGGTCTGGTCGAGATAGATGATGATCGCGAGGCTCTGCGTCAGTCGATGGCCATCGATTTCGAGCGTCGGCACGAGGCCTTGCGGGTTTAGCGTGCGATAATCGTCATTCTTCTGGTCGCCGTGCAGCAGGTTCACCTCCCGGCTCTCGTAGGCGATTCCCTTGAGGTTCAGCGCGATGCGCACCCGATAGGCGGCGGAGGAGCGGTGATAGTCGTAGAGGACGGCGCGGCTCATGCGCTGCCGTTACTCCATGGCGAGAAACGGCGCCACCACCTCCGGAGGCACGCGGATCGGCCTGCCGGCGGCCTTGTCGATGATGGCCCAGTCCGTGCGGGAGCGGACGCAGATTCGCCCGTCATTTCCGGCGAATTCGACGTGGCGATCGAACTTCGCCCCCTTCGGCGCCTCGCCGACCCAGGTGCGCGCGGTGATCCGATCGCCCTCGAAGGCGGCGCGCAAATAGTCGATCTCGTGGCGGATCACGACCCAATAATAGGCGTCTTTGTGGGCTGGATCGGCGACGAAGTCCCAGTGCGCGACCGCGACTTGCTGAATCCATTGCACCCAGACGGCATTGTTGACGTGGCCGAGCTCATCGATGTGCTCGGGCCGCGCGACGAACTGGAGCTCGAAGACAGGCCGGTTCACGTTCCCGTCTGAGCCAGGATGAACGCATAAGTTTCCGCGACTTCGTGCAGGCCCTCCCAGCGGCCGGACTTGCCGCCGTGCCCCGCACCCATGTTGATCTTGAGGAGCAAGGGATTGCCGTCGGTCTTGGTCGCGCGAAGCTTCGCCGTCCATTTCGCAGGCTCCCAGTAGGTGACGCGCGGGTCGGTGAGGCCGCCGGTGATCAGCAATGGCGGATAGGCCTGCGGCTTCACATTATCGTAGGGCGAATAGCTGCGGATGTAGTCGAACACCGCCTTGTCGATGATCGGATTGCCCCACTCCGGCCATTCGCCGGGAGTGAGCGGAAGCGTGTCGTCGAGCATCGTGTTGATTACATCGACGAAAGGAACGTCGCCGACCGCCGCACCCCACAAATCGGGATCAGAATTCACGACGGCGCCGACCAGTTCGCCGCCCGCCGAGCGCCCGTTAATCGCAATCCTCCCGGCTTCTGCGAAGTCCGCCGCAATCAGCCCGTTCGCGACATCAACAAAGTCGTTGAACGTGTTGGTGCGCTTGTCGAGCTTGCCGTCCAGGAACCAGCGGTAGCCGAGATCGTCGCCGCCACGGACGTGGGCGATCGCGCAGGCCCAGCCGCGATCGAGCAGGCTGATCCGGTTAGAGTTGAACGCGGGCGGTATCGCGTGGCCGTACGAGCCGTATCCATAAAGGAACAGCTTGCCCTCGCCGTTCCTTTCGAAGCCCTTCTTGTAGACGACCGAGACCGGCACCTTCACGCCGTCGCGCGCGTCGACCATCAGTCGCTCGGTCGCATATTGCGAGGCGTCGTAGCCCGAAGGAATTTCCTGGACCTTGCGGACCTCAAGCTCGCCGCTCCCCGAATGATAGTCGTAAACGGTCATCGGAGTGACCATCGACGAATAGCCGAGACGGTATGAGTCGGGTGCGAATTCCGGATTTCCCATGAAGAAGGCGCTGTAGCTCGCCTCCTTGAACGGGATGCGCGTCTCCTCGCCGGCGTAGGTGCGCAGCACCAGCTGATCGAGACCATCGACGCGGCTGCTGATCGCGAGATGGTCGCGGTACGAGCTGACTCCGGTCAGATAGACGCGGTCCGATCCTGCGATGACCGTCCGCCACTCCTCGGGATTCGCCGGATCCGCCTCGGCGATCCGGAAATTCACATGATCGTCGTTGGTGTGGATCCACAATTTCCCGTGCGCCGCGTCGACATGATATTCGCGATTCGGCTTGCGGCGCGAAATGAGTGTCAGAGGCCGCGTGGGATCGTCAGCCGAGACGAACCGCACTTCGCTCGTCGCATTGTCGCCGGTCGAGATGAGGATCAGGCTCCTGTCCTGTGACTTGCCGACCCCGACCGAAAAGCCGAGCTCCTCGGTCTCCTCGTAAAGCGTGACGTCCTCTTGCGTGGGCTGGCCGAGTCGGTGGTACCGCGCACGGTAGCTGCGCCAGCTCTCGTTCACTTCCGTGAAGACGATTCCGCCGCTGTCGCTGGTCCACACCGGCTGACCAATGCCGACCTCGGTCACCGTCTCGATGTCCTTGCCAGTCGCGAGATCGCGGATGCGCAGGTGAAAGCGCTCCGAGCCATTGTCGTCGACCAGCACCGCGAGCAGCTTCCCGTCCGGGCTGACGTCAATCGCCCCCAAACGGAAGTAATCTTTGCCTTCCGCCTCGACCGGCTCGTCGAAGATCACCTGGTCTTCGCCGCCACGCACGGGCTTGCGGTACCAGGTCCGGTACTGGGTTCCGGGCCGGAACGCCCACCAGTAGAAGAAGTCGCCGTCACGCAGGGGAACGGAGCTGTCGTCCTCCTTGATGCGGCCCTTCATCTCCTCGAACAGCTGGTCGATCAGTTCGCGATGCTGCGTCGCCCAGGCTTCGAAATAGTCGTTCTCTGCATGGAGATAGGCGAGGATGTCCGGGTCCGTGACCTGCGGATAGTTTGGGTCACGCAGCCAGTGCCACGGGTCCTCGATCGTGACGCCGTGGCGCTCATAACTGTAGGGGCGCTGCTCGGCCACAGGCGGAGCGTGAGTCTCGAGGGGCTTGTCCATGGGTGCGCTATTAGCGCACCCGCCCGTCATCGGAAGGGGGGGCAGCGCTTATGTCCGCTTCGCTGGAAAGCGAGCAGTCAATCCTCAGGTGGCGCGGTCTTTCGAAAGGTTGGAATGAGGGTGCTCGGATCGTACAAAGCCAAACTGGCCGACGGCGAGTGCTAATGACGGGACGAGTTAATCGCCTGCCAAAATGACTGCCGATGCAATAGCCAAATCCGGAGCGGTTCGATGGGATCCTTGCACGACATCAGTTCAGTTGGACGTGGGCTGCTGGTCGCGGGCTCGCTGAGTCTGCTTATCTGGATGCTGAGCGTCGCGATCGTCCTGCGCTGGTTTTGGTGATCGAACGACCCTGAGCTGTCGGTGCTTGATCGATCACGTCGCGCTTTTTCGACGACCGAAAGCGTGCGCGCCTAACAAGCCACAGGCCATACAGCAGCAACAGAATGGCTGGGCTCAACCAAACCAGTAAAGATATGCCCAACGCCTTCACCAATCCCCCCACTTCATCACGAGCAGGCTATCAAAGGCACAGACTATAAACCTGTCTTTGAGTCGGTCGGCCTCCCGTTTGCTGTAGAGGAGGATCCAAGTCATTAAAGGACACAACATCGCGGGCCAGCATTAACGGCAGAACGACCCGCGCCAGCGTTCAATCTATATTTTATCGGTGCTGTCGGCGTAATACGGGGCGTCCGAAGTTAAAGACGCTTGCCGCACGAGTATTTCTAATTGGACGAGTCGTTTCAGCCCCGACTCACGTTAACCGCCTCGCCGCATCACGGCAGCCCGGAGCAACATCGTCTTTACGCTCGCTTCCATCCGAGCAATGCGGCATGAATGCTGAAACGTAGGGCTTGAACCACGTTATGCAGGTCCAGTTTCTGCAAGAGGGTGAGCGCCTGATCGCTCGGCCCCAAGGTCGGATGGAAGCAGCCGATGGGAGCAACTTCGCCTCGGCCGTGCAACAGCGCGTTCACGCCGGCACGAAATCCGTGACGATCGACCTGGACGAGCTGGATTTCGTCAACTTCGGGGGCATCCGCGCCATCCTGCGGCTCGCTAGGTCGCTCAAGGACGGCGAACGGGACCTCGATTTCGTTCGTGGCGGCGAAGCGGTTCGCGAAGCTCTGGATCAGGCCGGGCTGGACGACTTCTTCCCGTTCACGCCGCCGTATAATTCAACCAGGGGGGTACGAAGATGAAACGTCGTGAATTCATCGCCTCGTTCGCGCTCGGCCTAGCATTCGTGACCGTTGGTGGTTGCGGCAAGAAAGAAGCGGCGACGAAGGTCATCAACGTCGCCGTCACCCCGGCCTCCCCCCCCAATCTGTTCGAGGAGAACGGCAAGACACAAGGCCTCGATTACGACCTGTTCGACGGCTATTGCAAAGCGCGCGGCTGCACGATGAACATCACCGCCTATGACTGGCAGGGCATGCTCGGCGCTGTCGTCAGCAAGAAGGCGGACGTGGCTTTCTCCGGAATATCGATCACCGAGCCCCGCATGAAGGTCATGGATTTCTCCAAGCCTTACATGGACAACAGCTGGAACCTGGTGAGCATGAAGGACCGCAACATCAAGCTCGCCAATCTCGACACGCTGAAGAACTACACCATCGGCTTCCCGCGCGGCATGGCCTACATGGATTTCATCAAGACCGATCTCGAACCCAAGGGCATCTACAAGACCGATCAGGTGAAGCTCTATCCGAGCTACAACGAGGCCCTGACCGACTTGCAGAATGGCCAGGTCGATCTGGTCTTCCTCGACGGCACGGTTGCCTCGGTCTACCGCAAGAAGCTGCCGATCCAGGACAGCTATGTCTTTGAAGGAATCGATCGCCTCGGCTTCGCCTTCCCCAAGGGATCGGAGCTGCGCGCCGACTTCGACAAATATCTCGACGAACTGGGGCCGGAAAAGCGGCAGGCGATCATCGACAAGTGGATGAAATAGGCTCTGGGTAGAGCCGCGTGACGTTCATCGATATCCTGCTGACGCTGCTCAAGGGCGCCGGCTACACGCTCCTGATCACGTTGAGTTGCGCTGCGACCGCGCTCGTCGTCGGCCTTGGCATAGCGATCGCTCGCGAGCTCGGGGGAGCCTGGCTCTCTTCGGTCCTTTCCGCCGTGGTCTATGTGCTCCGCGGCGTTCCGATGCTGGTGCTGTTGTTCGTCGTCTTCTTCGGATTGCCGGGCATCGGAATCGACGTGCCGCCGCTGGTGGCAATGATGCTGAGCCTCGGTCTCATCTCCGGCGCCTATCTGTCGGAGGTCTTCCGTGGGGCGCTCGCGGCCGTCAACCCGAACGAAGTCCTCGCCGCGGAATCGATGGGCTTCACCCGGTTCGAGACATTGCGGCTTATCAAGATTCCCCAGATGGCGCGCTTTTCCGTGCCGGGCATGGTCAACGAACTGACCACCGTGCTCAAATATTCGCCCTTCGCCTATACGGTGGGCATCCCGGAAATCACCAAGCAGGCGATGGCGCTCGTCGCCACGACCATGCGCGGATTGGAAATCTATGCCGCGATCGGTCTGATCTATTTTGCCATCTACCGCCTGCTGCTG
>JBKPMC010000034.1:0-6139 GCA_046731955.1 Pseudomonadota bacterium
GCGCCTTCGGCACGCCATGCGTGACGTTGTATTCCCTGATGTAGTTGATCAGCACCGGTCCTGCGATGCCGGCGGCGGACCATGCCGTGAGCAGGATGCCGTGGATGGCACCGACATAGCGGGTGCCGAACATGTCGCGTAGATAGGCCGGCACGGTGGAGAAGCCGCCGCCATACATGCTGACGATGATCAGGAAGCAGATCACGAACAGTACGACATTGCCGCTGGCGCCGGCATAAGGCACCGTCACGTAGAGCACGAAGCCCAGCGTCATGTAGACGAAGTAGGTGTTTTTCCGTCCGATGAAGTCGGACAGCGAGGCCCAGCTGAACCGGCCGCCCATGTTGAACAGGCTCATCAGGCCGACGAGGCCTGCGGCTGCCACCGCCGTGATGTGACCGGGGAACATTTCCTGGCTCATGGCGGAGGCCTGGCCGAGCACGCCGATGCCCGCGGTGGTGTTGCAGAACAGCACGATCCAGATCAGCCAGAACTGCGGCGTCTTGATCGCCTGATAGACGAACACGTCGTTGTTGGTCATCAGCTTGCTGGCGGTGGCGGGCGGAACGTAACCCGCGGGCTTCCAGCCCGGTGCCGGCACGCGCACGATCAGCGAGCCGACCATCATGAATATGAAATACACGCAGCCCAGTGTGATGAAGGTGGCGAACACGCCGACATCGGACGAGCTGGCAAACTTGCCCATCAGCCAGACCGACAGCGGCGAGGCGATCAATGCACCGCCGCCGAAACCCATGATCGCCATGCCCGTGGCCATGCCAGGACGATCGGGAAACCATTTCATCAATGTCGAGACCGGCGAGATGTAACCGATGCCGAGCGCACAGCCGCCGATGACGCCGTAGCCGAGATAGATGATCCAGAGATTATGCAGATAGACGCCGAGCGCCGAGATCAGGAACGCGCTGGCCCAGCACACGCCGGCGGTGAACATCGCCCGGCGGGGGCCACCTTCCTCGACCCAGCGTCCGAAGATCGCGGCAGACAAGCCAAGAAAGACCATCGCGATCGAAAAAATCCAGCCGAGCTCGGTGAGCTTCCAGTCGGCGGGGGTCGATTGCGAGATGCCAAGCAATTTGGTCATCGGCAGGTTGAATACGCTGAAGGCGTAGGCCTGTCCGATGCAGAGGTGCACGCAGAGCGCCGCCGGTGGCACCATCCAGCGGCTATAGCCCGGCCGGGCGATCGTGTGCTCCCGATCGAGGAACGGCAGCAGGGCGCGTGAGGGCAGGTCGGAACCATCGAGCGTCGTCGTCATTCATTTTCCTCCAGCGGCATCGCTTCTCGTGATGGGGCCGTCGGACCGCCGCGATTGCGCACGCGCGCAAGGCTACGCGTGAGAATGATTTTGACAAACGAATAATATTGGCAGTTATTATCGGTTTCTTCGATTTAAAGATTTGGAGGCGAATGGCCGCCGCCGGGCGCGGCGTTTGCCGCTTGCCGAAGCGGCGCGCCCATCACCCAAAAATAAATTATCCTGGCGATGTCGTCTTCCGTGCCGCCCGTTCGACTAGGTGTCGGCGATCCAGCCGATCATGAGGAGAGTTGAGATGCAGTATCTGTTGCTGATCTACCGGAGTGATGCGGAATACGGCCGCATGACCGCGGACGACCGCAAGAAGCTGACGGGGGAATATGGCGCGTTCACCCAGTCCATCATCCAGAGCGGCCATTTCAAAGCCGGCGATGGCTTGCAATCGACAACGACGGCAACCACCGTGCGCGTCCGCGACGGCAAGATCCTGACGACCGACGGTCCGTTCGCGGAGACGCGAGAGCAGCTCGGTGGCTATTATCTGGTCGAGGCCAAGGATCTCGACACCGCCCTTGGCATCGCCGCGCGCATTCCCGGCGCCAGGACCGGTTCGATCGAGGTGCGGCCGGTCATGATTTATGATTGACGGCAACGTGCCTGCATGACCCCGGTTGAGGTCGAAAAAATATTTCGCGACGAGGCGGGAAGGGCGTTGGCCACGCTGATCCGCCTCGTCGGCGATTTTGATCTCGCCGAGGATGCACTGCAGGACGCATTCGCGGTGGCGCTGGAGCGCTGGTCCAATGCTGGCCTTCCGTCCAATCCACGGGCATGGCTGGTCAATGTCGGGCGCAACAAGGCGATCGATCGCGTCAGACGCAACGTCACGTTTCGCGGCAAGCAGCAGGAGTTGACGCGCGAAATCCTGCTCAACGCATCCGCGCCGTGCGAGGACGCCGACAACGCGCTCGACGACGACATGCTGCGGCTGATCTTCACCTGCTGCCATCCGTCGTTTGCCGCCGAGGTGCAGGTCGCGCTCACGCTGCGCACGGTATGCGGGCTGACGACGGCGCAAGTCGCGCGCGCGTTCCTCGCAAGCGAGGACGCGATGGCGCAACGCCTGTTGCGCGCCAAGCAGAAAATCCGTCTCGCCGGCATTCCCTATGAGGTGCCGGAGCGCGACGCGCTGGAGCCGCGGCTGCGCGGCGTGCTCGCGGTGATCTATCTCGTGTTCACCGAAGGCTATGCGGCGACATCAGGCGAAGATCTGATGCGGCCTGATCTGGCGCGCGAAGCCATCCGGCTGGGGCGGCTGCTCGATGCGCTGATGCCGGGACGCGGCGAGATCAAGGGGTTGCTGGCCCTGATGCTGCTGCACGATTCGCGCCGCGCCGGCCGCGAGACCGCGGGCGGCGACATCGTGCTCCTGGAGGAGCAAGACCGGACGCTGTGGGATCGCGGGCAGATATCGGAGGGCCTGCTTCTCGTGGAAGAGGCGCTGCGGATGCCGGGCCGGCCGCAATCCTATGCGGTGCAGGCGGCGATCGCCGCGCTGCATGCGCGGGCGTCCAGCTACAAGGATACCGATTGGCGGCAGATCGCAGGCCTCTATGAAGTGCTGCTGCGGATCAGCCCGTCGCCGGTGATCGAACTCAACCACGCCGCTGCGGTATCGATGGTCGATGGTCCGGCGCGGGCGCTCGACCTGATCGATGCGCTGGAGGCCCGGCTGAAGGGTTATGAGCTGCTGCCGGCGGTGCGCGCGGACCTGTTGCGGCGTCTCGGCCGGCGCGACGCAGCGCGTGAGGCCTATCAGGCCGCGACGGCGGCGACGCAACTGGAGCCGTTGCGGCGGCTCTATGCGCGAAGGATCGCGGAGCTGGATTTTTAGCCGTCGTCGCCGGGCTTGCCGGCCATCTAGGCCGTCAGCGCGAGAGCGGGACTGGTCCAGCAGCAGGCGACGGACGAGGCGCCGACGATGACTGCACGGCCGGTGACTGTGCCCTTGCTTGCGGGGGTTTGTGCTGCGCGACGGCAGCCGCAGGCTCGGCGGCGGCGGGGGGCGGAGACGTGAACGACATCTTCTGTCGGATGTCCTCCTGACCAGCCTGAACTGTCGCAATATTCTGGGCCATCTGTTCTTGCCTGGCGGTGAGTTGTTCGACGCTGCGCCGCACGGCATCGAGATTGGACGCCAAGGGCTCAAGCAGTGGCGCCAGGTTAGGGGAAGCTGCGGCGACCGGCGGCTTCGTCGTGGAAACGGATAACAGCCAGGCCAGCGTTGGCGCCCGCGCCACGAGCACCTCCCTTGCCGCATCACCGTAGGACTGCCAGCCAAGCGTGGCGCCGACACCGATGAGAACCGCAATTGAGAACCGGGTCAGGGTGCGGAATATTCGCCTGCCGATCGTCGGCCGGCCGCTCGCCGGACGAGACTGAATCGACGCGTTTACGGGCCTTCTGCCAAAGCGCGGTTCGGAACGGGCGTCCCGATCGCGCAAAGGCCTGCCCGACGAGGTTTCGTCAGCCGTCCGCCACTCCTGCTCTGCGAGCGGTGGGCTTTGTGAGTAAAGCATTCGTACCTCTACCGTCGATTCTTCGTCGTCATTGACGGATGAGTCCATCCGGGATTGACCGAAGGGAGGCGGCAGCGCAGCAGCCTTGCGGCGATTGTGAGGTCGTCGCAGTGGTGACAATGCTTGATTGAGGCGCTGTCACATCGCGACAGGGCTACTTTGCCGCAACCACCGTCGTCATCGCCTCCGGCGGCAGGCTCGCCAGCAGCGCGTGCAGCGTGCTCAGGGTCGAGTGATCGGCGATGCCGTCGACGCGCGCGGGGCGGAAGTGGCGCTGAAACGCGGCGACCACTTCCATGGTCGGGCCGTCGAATTTGCCGTGGGTCGGTACGTTGTAGCCGTATTTGGCAAGCGCCGCCTGTAGCCCGGCAACGGCGTCGCCGATGCTGCCGAGCTTGAGCGTTTCGCCGCGCACGATCGGCGCCGGCTGCACCCAATGGCCGACGCCGGAATTGGCCAGCGAATGCCACGGAAACTTTTCGCCGGGATCCTTTTTGCGCGCCGGCGCGACGTCGGAATGCGCGAGCACCCGATGCGAAGGTATCTTGCGGCGAAGCATGATGCCGCGGCACAGCGCGATCACGGCGGCGATCTGGCGCAGCGGGAAATCCGGATAGCCCCAGTCGTGACCGCTATTGATGATCTCGATCCCGATCGAGCAGGAATTGATGTCTTCCTCGCCGGCCCAAAAGGATACCCCGGCGTGCCAGGCGCGCTTGGCTTCCGGCACGGATTGCACGATGCGGCCGTCTTCCAGCACGATGTAATGCGCCGATACGTCGGTGCCGGGCGTGCAGAGCTGCGCGATTGCGCCCTCCACATCCGGCATGCCGGTGTAGTGCAGCAGGATCATGTCGGCGAGGCGGCCGTTGTTGCGGTCGCCATGGTTCGGGGACGGAATGACGCCGGATGC
Organism: Pseudomonadota bacterium; assembly: GCA_046731955.1. Classification (GTDB taxonomy): domain Bacteria; phylum Pseudomonadota; class Alphaproteobacteria; order Sphingomonadales; family Sphingomonadaceae; genus Sphingomicrobium. Next base: position 4,772 of record JBKPMC010000034.1, read on the forward strand.
GATCGAGGAATCTGGGGTAAAGGTCTTCATGTCGGCGTTGGCCCTGGGCACGGGAAGGGCGCGTTGACGCTTCGAATCAATACCAGCAGATGCGAACGAACCAGAAGTCATTTTAGACCCAAAGCGGGCGAGAGAACGACAATATCGTGTTCAGGCGATAATACCGTTTACTACTCGTTTACCTCACGCTCGCGCAACGCGGCGGTCAGGTTCCAGCTTGCATTTCGACCTCAGTGTGTGCGGCGCGCATCACCATGTGCAGTGTCTGGATTTTTTTGTTCTGACGCGTTTTCTTGACGCGAACCGGTGCTCGCCTCGCTGGAAAACGCTCTGGAAAGCGCGCAAAACCCGCAGCCGGTCATCAACGCTTTCTTAACGCTAAGTGCCGTTACTAAGTGGTGAAGAGCCGAACCGGGTTGGGGACGGCCGAGACCCTCTTTCGCGCTCGAAATGCCATGGCAACCCAGCAAATTCCGTCCGGAAATGAGGGGGCGCGAGGCCGGGCCAGAGGCGGCAATCGTGCCTGTTTGCGGTTTTTTGGCCGAAAAAGCCCGGCGAAGCGCAGAGATTTGAGGCGCAATGGGCCCGTTCGCGTCCATCTTCCATTTTGCAGGCTGGGATACGCCAGGGGACGGCGCATGAGCCCGGCTGCGCCACGCCATATCTCCGTTCTCGGCCGCGAGGCGGTCGAAATGCTCGCCCCCCGCGACGGCGGCGTTTATATCGACGCGACCTTCGGCGCCGGCGGCTACAGCCGCGCGATCCTCGCCATTGCGGGAACCCAGGTCATCGGCATCGACCGCGACCGGTCGGCGGTTACCGGCGGATTCGATCTGGTCGATCAGGCCGATGGTCGGCTGACCCTGGTCGAGGACCGATTCTCCAACCTTGCGGACATCTGCGCGGCGCAAGGTGCGCCCGCGGTGGACGGCGTCGTGATGGACGTTGGCGTTTCCTCGATGCAGCTCGACCAGGCCGATCGCGGTTTCTCGTTCCGGCTCGGCGGCCCGCTCGACATGCGGATGGGCCATGACGGGCCGACGGCGGCGGATGTCGTTGCGAAGGCTTCCGAGGCCGATCTCGCCAACATCATCTATATTTTCGGTGAAGAGCGCCATTCCCGCGCCGTGGCGCGCGCCATCGTGGCGGCGCGGAAAGAAGCGCCGATCACGACGACGCAAGCGCTGGCCGATATCGTAGGCCGAGTGGTGCGAAGCAAACCGAACGAAATTCATCCGGCGACGCGCACGTTCCAGGGCTTGAGAATCTTCGTCAACGCGGAACTCGACGAACTGCATCTGGCGCTTGTGGCCGCCGAGCGCGTGCTGAAGCCCGGCGGGCGGTTGGTGGTGGTGTCGTTTCATTCGC
>JBKPMC010000035.1:0-3880 GCA_046731955.1 Pseudomonadota bacterium
TCAGGAGCGCACGCGCATAGAGGCCGGTCGGCATCCAGCTCTTGAACGCGTTGCCCATCCAGCCGTTGGCCCTGGAGACGCGTTGTGACGCGTTGCGGATGAATGTCAGGCCGGTGTCGAGCGTGCTCAAGGCGAGGCAACCAGGCGATAGCCGATGCCGCGCACCGCCTGCAGGAACAGCGGATTGGCGGGATCGCGCTCGATCTTGCGCCGCAGGCGGTTGATCTGCACGTCGACCGCGCGCTCGTTCACCGTGCCGTCGCCGGTCAGCGCCGCGCGGGGCACGGTGTCGCCGGGGGCGGCGGCCAGAATGCGCAGCATTTCGCGCTCGCGGTCGGTCAGGTGAATGATCTCCTCGCCCTGGCGCAGTTCGCCGCGGTCGAGATGATAGACGTAAGGGCCGAACGCGATCTGCTCCAGCGCCTCCACCGGCGGCGGCGCGGAGCGCTTGAGGATATTGCCGATCCGCAGGATCAGTTCGCGCGGCTCGAACGGTTTGGCGACATAGTCGTCGGCGCCGATCTGCAGGCCCTCGATCCGGGCCTCCGCCTCATGGCGCGCCGTCAGCATGATGATCGGCACCGAGGAGGAGGTGCGAATGAAGCGGGCCAGATCGAAGCCGGTTTCGCCGGGCATCATGACGTCGAGGATCAACAGATCGAAATGCAGTCCGAGCAGTTTGGCGCGCGCGTCGTTCGCGCTCGAGGCAGTGGTGACGCGATAACCCTCGCCGGACAAAAACCGCGACAATAGATCGCGGATACGGCGGTCGTCGTCGACCAGCAGAAGATGCGGGGCGTCGTCGGCCAGTTGCTGCGTTGCGCGCGCGGTGGCTGCAGCCATGGTTGCTCCTTGCGCCACGATCACTCCCTCGGCTTCTTGCTGCCGGTCCCGAAGATCGCTTCGAGCACCTTGTCCGGGTCGTCGCGATCGATCATCGCGCGCAGGAACTGGCTGATAACAGCGACGCCTTCGGGATTGATGTCCCGGAGCGCGCTTGTGATGCGATCGGTCTGCAGCCCTGCGAGCTTTGCCACCAAGGCTTCGCCCTTGGGGGTGGCGTAAAGAAGGCGCTGCCGACGGTCATTGTTGCCGGTCTTCTGGACGATGTAGTCCTCGTCGAGCAATTGCTTGAGCACCCGGCCAAGCGACTGCTTGGTGATTCGCAACACGTCCAGCAGGTCGGCGACCTTGAGGCCGGGATAGCGGTAGACGAAATGCATCACCCGGTGATGGGCGCGGCCGAACCCGAAAGCCTCGAGCTCGTGGTCGGCATCGCCGACGAAGTCGCGGTAGGCGAAGAACAACAATTCGATGATGTCCCAGCGCAATTCGCCGGCCCGCAGGGCAGGGGAAGTGCCGGTGGCGCCTTGCGAATCGGGGCTAGGCGGGCCCTTTGAAAAATTTATGTCAGTCATGTTGACATATCTTGGGTTCAATGTTACAAAACTACCAGCCACGACGAAACTTTAAGTCGTTTCGAACTTGGTGACGTGTCAGGCAGCCGAAAAAGGCGACGATGGCGGCAACGGCCGCAAATGGACTACCGTGCGATTGTCGAGCGGTATTTCGGCAAACATACTGGACTTCGGCATCCCGCAAAAGGATGTCGTCACGGACATGGCAGCGCAGGAAACCGGCCGCAAGGCTGGTGGTGGTGAAGTCCAGGCTTGTGACGTCCAGATCCAGAGCAGGCTGGCGCCAGAATAGCGCCGATTCCGACAGCGCGAAGCAAGGGCAGGAAGCAAGGAAATGAGTTTGAAATTCGAAATCCAGCCTGCGGCGAATCCAACTCCTGAGCAGGAGCGCACGGCAAAGCTCGCGGATCCGGGTTTTGGCCGGATTTTCACCGATCACATGGCCATCGTCCGCTACAACCAGGCCAAGGGCTGGCATGACGCGCGCGTCGAGGCCCGCGCCAATTTCTCGCTCGATCCGGCCGCGGCCATCCTGCACTACGCGCAGGAGATCTTCGAAGGCCTCAAGGCCTACAAGCGCGACAACGGCGTGAACCTGTTCCGCCCCGACGCCAATGCAAGGCGCTTCCGGAATTCCGCGGACCGCCTGGCCATGGCGCCGGTGCCCGAGTCCCTGTTCATCGAAGCGGTCGAACAGGTCGTGCGCATCGACAGCGCCTGGATCCCGGGCGGCGAGGGCAGTCTCTATTTGCGGCCCTTCATGATCGCGAGCGAGGTCTTCCTCGGCGTCAAGCCATCAGCGGAATACATCTTCGCCGTCATTGCCTCGCCGGTCGGCTCCTATTTCAAGGGCGGACCTGCGCCGGTGTCGATCTGGGTGTCGGAGAACTACACGCGCGCCGCGATCGGCGGCACCGGCGCCGTCAAGTGCGGCGGCAATTATGCGGCGAGCCTGCGCGCGCAGGCCGAGGCCATTGAGCGCGGCTGCGATCAGGTCGTCTTCCTCGATGCGGTCGAGCGCCGCTACATCGAGGAACTCGGCGGCATGAACATCTTCTTCGTGTTCGACGACGGGTCGCTCGCGACGCCGCCGCTTGGCACGATCCTGCCGGGTATCACCCGCGACTCGATCATCGCGCTGGCGAAGGATTCCGGCACGCCCGTGCGCGAGGAACCCTACACGGTCGACCAGTGGCGCGCGGATGCCGCCAGCGGAAAGCTGAAAGAGGCGTTCGCCTGCGGCACGGCCGCCGTCATCTCGCCGATCGGCAAGGTGTGTTCGACGAGCGGCGAGTTTCTGATCTCTGGCGGCGTGGCCGGGCCGGTCGCCATGGGGCTGCGCAAGAAGCTGGTCGACATCCAGTACGGTCGTGCTGAAGACCCGCACGACTGGATCAGAAAGGTCCTGTGACCGGGAGAAGGTGGCGTGGACGCAGTCCACGTCGGATGAGGTTGCCGTCGCATGCCGTGCTGCAACACAAAAAATTAAACGTTGGCCGCTATACAAAAGCGAGATCGCGAACACGCGCTCTCACTTTTTGAGCTTCATCTTTTTCAAGTCTCATCGAAGCATTGCTCGCTAATTCATATTCTTGAACGCTTCGGGGCGCCGCTGCCAGGTGAAGGACCGAGGGTCCCATCACATTCTTGGTGTGAACGAACTCAAGCGAAACTTCATCTTGAAAAAGCTGTGGTGTTTCAGATTCAAAGCGCCGTCTCCTCACCCGCAATCTCACCACTCGCAGAACTCGATTGACCGCGTGACGTACCTCAGCCCCACAAGGTTGGACCTTTGAAGCGCATTCTTGCGAGGCGGCCGATAGCGTGAACCGTCTGGCGCGCTTGCACGACCAACTCGCGGTTTGTGCACAGCGGGCAGGTGACGATGACCTCGGTTCTCTCAATGGTTTCCAAATGCGTCGTGGCGGGCGCCTTCGCGGCGGCGCTCGCGGTTCTCGGCTCCCCCACGTCGGCCACCAGGGCCGAAGATCGCTCCCCGGCGATCGACGTCAGCTCTGCTAATGCGGAGATGAATGCCGCGATTGCAAAGGCGCGGGCTACGCTGCCGACGTTCTGGGCCTCCTATGACGCGCCAAAGCCGTCGGAGACCGGTCACTCCCTCAAGGCGCGTTTTCCGAATCCGAGGACCAATGGCGAGCACATCTGGATATCAGATGTGAAGAAGATCGCGGACGGCCGCTATTCGGGAAGGTTCGCCAACGCGCCGCGCGATTTGCCCGGCAAGAAGGCGGGCGATGTGACCGAGTTCAAGGAGGCCGACATTTCGGACTGGATGTTCACGCGGAACGGCAAGATCGTCGGAGGCGAGACCATCAGGCCGCTGCTGAAGGCAATGCCGAAGGCCGACGCCGACGCGCTCCGCGCCCGGATGGAAACCCCCTAAGGTCGGCTCAAGGGCGGGGTGACCCCTCATCCGCCGCGGACTTCGTCCACGCCACCTT
>JBKPMC010000036.1:0-5616 GCA_046731955.1 Pseudomonadota bacterium
GTCCATCGCGGCCTTGGTCGCGCCGCGCGAGATCCGCTCGGTCACCAATGTCATGGCAATGATCGCCGCGGTGCCCAGCAGCGCCGTGAAGCCGATCATCGGGTGAAACAGAAACAGCCCGATCAGAAACACCGGGATCCACGGCATGTCGAGGAACGCCGTCGGCCCCATGCCCGACATGAAGGTGCGCACCTGATCGAGATCGCGCAGCGGCTGCTGCATCAAGACCGGCTTCACCCCGCGCAGCGGCAGGGTGGCAAGCGCCGAATGGATCGATTCCTGCAAGCCGCCATCGAACAGCGTTGCGATCCGGGCAAGCATCCGCGACCGCATCGCATCGAAATATCCCTGCACCAGATAGGCGATCAGCACCATCAGGGACAGACCGAACAGGGTCGCGAGGTTACGGCTCGGAATCACCCGATCGTATACCTGCAACATATAAAGGGAACCCGACAGCATCAGGATGTTGATGACGCCGCTGAAGACGGCAACCCCGATCATGCGGCGCGCACTCGCGCGCATCGCGTTCGCGACGGGATCATCGGCGGCCAGCGTCGACAACAGGCCGGAAATTGCGCGGGGCGCCGGTGTTGCCCGCGCTCGGCCTTGTGCCTGACCCTGAGCGATACTCATTGAACTGCCCTTCGACCCGCTGGAACATCGGATCTCCCTTGCAAGTCTCCTTGACGCGCGATGCAGACCATTTTTCGACAACAATGCGACGAATGCCGATTGTTCAAGTTCGCTCGTGGGTAGAACGGTGGCAAAGGCCGCTTTGTCGCCGATCCCATGTGCACGCAGCCGCGCAAAATTCCGGCACGGGAGGACAGCGCCGCGAACTCCCGCAGGAAACACAGACAAAGGCTGCGATATCCTTGTTCCGAGCGCGTCTAACTCGCCGTTTTTCGGCGCGGCGCGCGTCATGGATTCGTCCGTCTATGACCTTGCTTCGGCGCTCAATAGTCGCCGTGTCGGCCGAATGACGCCACGAAGCTCAATGATCCTTCATCTTGCGCCCATCCTGCTCCCCGGCGGATGCGTGCGCGCACTCGTCAAGAATTCCACTGCGTAACAGGGGACGGACAATGGCTCGCATCACTCACCGCCACGTCGATCTCGACCCACCGATCGACGAGGTCCCGAGCCCGCCGGTCGCCCCTGCTCCTCCATCCACGACGCCGCTGGAGGAAACACCTCCGACCATCGAGACGCCCTCGTCCTCACCGTCCATCGTGCCGAGTTCCTCCGGCCTCGGCGCTATCCCCAACAATGTCACCCCGGCGCCGGTCGGCAGCCTGGGGCAAAACCCGGTCGAGGAAAGCGGCCAAGGGCCTGGCAGCATCAATCACACGACGAACGATCTCACTATGGTGCGCAACGGCCTGCTGGCGCAGGTCAATGCCGGGCAGTTTTCCGGGGCGGCACTGGGCCATGTGCAGGCGATCCTGTCCGACATCAACGCCGCGATTTCGGTGGCCAATGCCTCGGCGAACGACGGCGGCGCGTTGGGCGGCGTGGCTGCCGCAGATCAGGCCCTCCGCGCCAGCCCTCTCGACATCATCAATGCCGTCAAGACCGATCCTGCGCTGAGCAGCCTCGCGGCAAACGGGCCTGCGACCGTGCCCGGCACCCTGCCAGAGGCGACCAAGGCAGCCGACGCGCCGCACGCCAATCTCGCGGAGATCGGCGTGATCTTCAACGACGCGGCCGACAAGATTCTTGGCGGCGTCAATGACGGCAACCGGCAGGAGATCACCGATGACATCAATGCCGTGATCACGGACATGGAGGCGCTGATGAGCGCCAACCCGCAACTGTTCAGCGGGTTGACCGGCGTTCATGCCGACGCGGTCGTACGCCAGCTCCAGCTCGAACTCGCCTATATCAACGACCCCAGCATCAGCCCCGATGCACGACAGGCCAGCACCGACAACATCCTCGACATCATCGACATCATTCAAAGCGACGCCAAGCTGGCTGATATGGCGACGCACGACGGCATCAGCGGCTTCTCACCGGTCCCGGAGGCCGCAAATCCGACGCCGATACACCTCGACAACGGAGCACAGACGGTCTTCCTGGCCAATTTCATCGCCTATTCAAATTCGTTCGGACAGCAGGCCGTCGACCTCGTCGGCAGCGGCGACACCAAGGCCATCGCGACGCTGATCGACAACCTCGAGGCATTCGAGAAATATGTCACCGACTTCGACGCGGCCCAGGGCGGCAACGAGCTGTCCGGTACGCTCGGCGCCGAGATTGCCGCGATGATCAAGGGATTGCAGACCGGCGACGCGACCCTGGTCACAGCGGCTGCGGACCAGATGCACGGCAACGCGGCTGACGCCGGCGACCACAATGTCCCCGCCACCGGAGGCGCCTACAACACGGACGCCGTGACGGTCGCCGGGGTGCTGGGGACGCCGGTCGCGGAGACGCCGCCGGCCGCCACCGTCGCAGCGGCTGACCCGGTGGCGTCACACGCCGTGGCGCCCACCGCCAGCGTCGATCCGGTAACGCTCGCAACAGCCGATGCCACCATCGCGGTCGAGGACCATGCTCATTCGGGCATGCCCGATCTGGCGCATCATCTGCATCACACGTGGGGATAGCGGCGCGCGGCGCGGCCTCCAGCCGTCCCAGACGTTCCGGGGATGCTGGAGGCCGATACATCGAGTCAACAACGCGTTCGCCGATCCGGCTCACGCGACGGGCGCAGAGAAGAGGCATTCGCCGGCCTGCGCCGCAAGGAACGATCCTTAGACGATGGCCCCAATGACGGCGTTGGGGACCATCATTGGTACGGCAGCGACATCGGCGGTCGGTGGAATCGGCGCGGTTGCTGTTCGATTAAGTGAAGTAGCGGGGCGTATGCGTGCGGCAGCGTAAGACGGACTATGGGACCATTATTCTACACTGGACATTCGTCGCGGCATTCGCCGTTGCGCTCGTCACCGGTTTGCGCATCGCGACAGAAACCCCCGACCGGACCTGGATCAACTGGTTCGATGCCGTGCTGCCGCGCGACAGCGTGTGGATCGCCCATATGCAGGCCGCCATCGTCCTGGTCGCCGTGGCGATCGGCTATGTCGTCTACATGCTCCGCTCCGGCCTCGGGCGCCGTGTTCAGGTCGACAAGGTTCGGCTGCGCGGGCTGTTCGGCCGCGGGCAGGCCAGGTTGAGCGCCGTAATCGCCCTGATGTACTGGATTTTCTTCATCACGATGTCCGGGCTGCTGATCAGCGGCGGCCTGCTCTATTTCGGTTTCTACTCCGGCTACGACGTGGCGATGCTGCACTGGGTTGGGACCTGGGTGATCCTCGCCTTTGTCGTCCTGCATGTCCTGACCCAGTTCAAGAGTGGCGGCGCCGCGCAACTGCTGCGCATCTTTCGTCCCGCCGCGCTGCCGGCGCCGCCGCCGCGGCTCGATGCCGCCGAACTGCTGGGCATGCTGGCCGAGCAGTCCGCGCGCCTGCCGGAATCCAAAAATGTCGACGCGCCGCCCGAGGTTTCGTCCCATCCGCTGCAGCCGCGCCCGGAGGCGCGCCGCGACCGGCGCGAGCCGGATCCGGCGGCGCAACCCAAGCCCGGCTCCACGCGATCGCGAAACCCGACCCTGCAGGCCAATGCGTTCGTCGTGGCGGCCGCCGCAGCAATCACCGGCGCTTCGCTGATCGTGGCAACGGACCATCTGGCGGTGGATAGCCTGCAGATTCGCCGCATCAATCCCGCCGACGCGCCGATCCTCGACGGCGACACGTCCGACCGGGGCTGGCGCGACGTCAAGCCGTTCTCGCTCCTGACCGGCGAAGGCGGAAATTTCGACGGCAAGGGCGAAACCAGAATCGAAATCCGCGCGGTGCATGACGGCACCTACGCGTATTTCCTGTTCACCTGGCAGGATTCGACGCGCTCGCTGAAGCACCTGCCGCTCGTCAAGGAAGCCGATGGATGGCACCTGCTTCATTCCGGCTTTCAGCTCGGTGACGAGCATCAGTACAACGAGGACAAGTTTTCGGTGCTGCTGACCGCGTCGGATGTCACGCTGGCCGGCGGCCGGACCTTTCATCCGGGACCACAGCCGGTCGCCGGCGCGCCGGCCACCATGAGCGGCCGCGGACTGCATTACACGGCAACCGGCTACGCCGATGTCTGGCAGTGGAAGGCAACGAGCAGCGCGACCGGATGGATGGACGATGCCCATTTCGGACCGCCGCTCGATCCGACCCCGATGCAGGCGGCAAACGTCGTTCCCTACAAGGGCGGCTTCGCGCCGGATCCTGGAACGGCAAACTACCGGGACAATTTCGCCGTCGAGGCCGACACGTCAGGCGGTCCGCGCCGCAGCCGCCTGGTCGCCCCGCTGCGCCTGCCCAAAGTCGTCGCCGCCACGACGGATGCACTGGGGGATATCGACCTCGATCCCAATCACGGCGAGAGCGACGGCGCGCGCTGGTTCATGACCGAGCAGGATTCCGTTGCCTATTCGACCGATGTCGACGCCCGCATCCCGATCGGGACCGTGATCCCGGGCGTCATCCTGGGTGACGAATTTTCAGGCGATCGCGCCGACGTTCGATGCGCAGCCCGCTGGGCCTCCGGCCTTTGGGCGCTCGAGGTGAAACGTCGGCTCGACACAACAAGCCAGTTCGACGTGCCGATCAAGACTGGCGTCTTCATGCGGGTCGCCGCTTTCGACCACAGCCAGATCAGACATACGCGGCACGTTCGGCCGATTCGTATCGAGGTGGAATGAATGTCAAAGATTTGCAAAGTCACGATCAACGACGAGCCGTTTCTGGCGAATCGCGGCGAGTTGCTGCTCGACTGGGCGTTGATGAACGGCATCGATCTTCCGCACGATTGCCGCTCCGGAATCTGCGGCGCCTGCCGCGTGCGCCTCGTCGACGGCCAGGTATTCGGCGGCCACAGCCGCGGCGACGACATGATCCACGCCTGCCAGGCCCGGATCGTCTCCGATCTGGCGATCGCGATCGAGGCCGCTCCCGAGCCAGTGGCGCTGTCGGCTGAAGTGGCGCAGACCGTTCAGCTTGCGCCCGACGTGGTGGGCGTCGACATCGAACTGCCGAAGCCGCTTAACTACCTCCCCGGCCAGTATTGCAAGCTGCAGTTTCAGGGATTCCCGGCACGGCCCTACAGCCCGACCTTTCCGCTGGAAGGCGCTCCGCACGATCACCTGCTGCACTTTCACATCCGAATGGTCACGGACGGACTGGTATCCTCGGCGCTCGGCCACGAAATCCGACCCGGGCACCGCGTCAAGCTGACCGGGCCGTATGGCCGCGCCTTTTTCAGGCAAGGCCATGCCGGCCGCATTGTGCTCGTCGCCAGCGGTACCGGCTTCGCCCCGATGTGGTCGGTCGCGGTCGCCGCGATCATGGAGCAGCCGCAGCGTGAAATGGTCTTCATCGTGCAGGCCCGCAGCATCCGCTCGCTCTACATGCATGCCGCGCTGTGCCGGCTGGCGCTGTTTCCCAACGTCACCCTGATCCCGATGGTGTCGGAGCCGCAGCAGATCTCGCACGCCATTCAGAGCGGCCGGCCGACCGATCATCTGCCAAAGCTGTCGCCGGACGACGTGGTCTATACCGC
>JBKPMC010000037.1:0-1908 GCA_046731955.1 Pseudomonadota bacterium
GCCGCATCGGCGCGATCAAGGAGCGCGACGAAGTGGTCGGCAACACCACCCGCGTCAAGGTGGTGAAGAACAAGCTGGCGCCGCCCTTCAAGCAGGTCGAGTTCGACATCATGTATGGCGAGGGCGTCTCCAAGATGGGTGAAATCCTCGACCTCGGCGTCAAGGCCGGCATTGTGGAGAAATCCGGCGCCTGGTTCTCCTATGACAGCCAGCGGCTGGGCCAGGGACGCGAGAACTCAAAAGCCTTCCTCAAGGCCAATCCGGACATGGTCGCCAAGATCGAGACGGCGATCCGCCAGAACTCCGGCCTGATCGCCGAACAGATCCTCGCCGGCCCCGCCGAGCGCGACGCCGACGGCGAGGAGCCGGCGGAGGAATAAGCTTCAGAAACGCTTCAGGGGTTAAGGCCTGAAACGTGACGGACGGGTGTTGTAGACGTTGAGTTGCCGACGTCTTCAGCGCCCGTTTTGTTTGGTGTAGTGGACGGATGTGATGAAGCCTCTGATCCTGACCGGTTGGCTAATCCCGGAGTTCACCGAGCCGGAATTCGCTGATCTTGCGCTTAGCTTCTTCTTTCGCTTCGGCTGGGGACCGTTGCCTCCGCCGGATGAACTCGCAACTTATCTCGGCCCGGGCACGTCGGATGTAAAACCCGGGCATCATTGGTCCGACTTTGCCAGCGGGTGGAACCGAAGCAAAAACAGAAATCACAGGGACCTCAGCCTGGCTGAATTCTGTCAGCAATATGAGACCGTCGAACTATGGTTCGACACGCAACCCAATGCTCAGTTGCAATTGGTCTGGCTGCTCGATTATTTCCGGTCTTATCCGGAGACTGTCGCCAGGTTGAAGTTTCGTCTGGTTGACCTCGCCATGATCGAGCTCGACCGGCTCGGCAAGTGGCAGCCGCCGGCTGTCGATGTCACCGAAAAGGAGCTTGAGACGGCAAGGGCGGCCTGGCAGGCATATCGGGCGCCGACGCCGAAGGCCTGCTTCGATCTGCTCGGCAAGGATTTGAGCGCTCTTCCGCTTCTCAAACCTGTCTTGATCGACCTGCTCGAAGAGCTGCCGTCAAGTTCGACAGGGCTTGGCGCCACGGAAATGCGGATGCTCGAGCTGATCGCGCGGGGATACTCGCTCACAAATGCGCTCTTCCATCTCTACCAACTGCGGCAAACGCGCATCTTCGGCGAGTGGGAATACGGCTATCTACTGGATGGGCTCGCGCATGGCCCGCGACCGGCCGTGACGGGCCTCGACGAGGAACTGCGCACGCTCGATCGCGAAAATTTGCGCGACCGGCACGCCGCTTACCTGCGCAGCCGGCTGTCGCTCACCGAATTCGGCAGGGCTGTTCTCGCCCACAAGGAAGACTTCAGCCGGCACAACCCGATTGATCGGTGGTGGGGTGGCACGCACCTGACCAACGATAACCTCTGGCGCTGGAATCCGGCGCTGATCGCGCCATAGCGGCGCGACCGTAACGTAGGCCGCAGGATGGGTATCGCTTCGCTGCACCCATCCTACACCCATCCTACAGGAGCCTCACTCCGCGGCCTGCGCGTAGTCTGTGACCGGCGGGCACGAGCACACCAGATTGCGGTCGCCATAGACATTGTCGACGCGCCCGACCGGCGGCCAGTATTTGTCGCCGCGGCCGCCCTTCAACGGGAAGTACGCCTTCTCCTTGGAATAGGGCTTCGTCCAGTCGGCAAGCAGCAGGCGATGGGTGTGCGGCGCGTTCTTCAGCACATTGTCGGCGCGGTCAGCTTTGCCCTCCTCGACCTCGGCGATCTCGCGCCTGATTTCGATCATCGCATCGCAGAAGCGGTCGAGCTCGCGTTTACTCTCGGACTCGGTCGGCTCGATCATCAGGGTATCGACGACCGGGAAGGACATGGTCGGAGC
>JBKPMC010000038.1:0-110234 GCA_046731955.1 Pseudomonadota bacterium
TATTGAAGGCCAACGGCTGGACCGACGCCTACATGCGTCCGGTCGCCTGGCGAGGATCGGAATCGATGGGTGTGGCGCCGGGGAATACGAAGGCGCACCTTGCGATCGCGGCCTGGCAGTGGGGCAAATATTTCGATCCCGAAATCGCCAGGGATGGAATCCGGCTCGACATCGCCCCGTGGCGGCGGCCCGCGCCTTACACGGCGCCGACGGAATCCAAGGCTTCCGGCCTCTACATGATCTGCACCCTGTCGAAGCAGCATGCCGAAAACCGCGGCTACGACGATGCGTTGATGTTCGACTGGCGCGGACGCGTTGCGGAGACGACCGGAGCCAACGTCTTCTTCGTCACGAACGGGACGCTCCACACGCCCACTCCCGATTGTTTCCTCGACGGAATTACCCGGCGGACCGTGATGGATCTTGCGCGCCGGCGCGGAGTCGAGGTCGTTGAGCGGGCGATCTGGCCCGAGGAGCTGGAGAGCTTCCAGCAGATGTTCCTCACTGGAACCGCGGCCGAGGTCACGCCGGTCCAGTCGGCCGGCCCGTGGAAGTTCGAGGTCGGCGAGCTGACGCGCCAACTCGCGCAGGATTATGACGACCTGGTAATGGGGCGCATCCCGAACCGCTAGGGAGTCGAGCCTAGGACGCGATGGACCTGGCCACTGCCCTCTTCACGATTGCCCAGGTGGCGATGACCCTGACCGGTTTTGCAGGTCTCCTGATCGCGTTCCGTTTCGGCAAGGGGAAATGGCAGCGTGTTGAGGTTTACGCGGTTCATTTCTTGCTGAAATCCAGCGTTGGCGCGTTCGTGTTCGCGCTGCTCCCTCTGCCGATGATGGTCGGTGGCTTTGATAGCATAACGTTCTGGGCGCTGTGCTTCTTCGCCCTTGGCATTTGGTCTCTGTTGTTGGTCTTCGGAGCTTTCCGCGCCCGCTTCCGGGGCGATCTTCGCCCTCGTTACGAACTTGGTTATTGGGGCCTCACCCTGTGCGGATTGCTGATCGGCATTCTCGAGATTTTGGCGGCAGTAGGCACTTTCGGCCTTCGCAATCCGACGCTCTACATGTTCGGTCTGTTCTGGTTGCTGGCGGTCGCGACGTTTCAACTCGTCATGCAGGTCATGGCATCGCTGCATTCCATGGATGCCGACTGAAAAGCGCTCGTGCTTAGTCGAACATCGACAGGTTCAGCGCCTCGCTCTCGCCGAACCAGACCACGTGTTCGGTGTGATCGGCGAGATCATCGCCGGTGCTGGCATGAGCAAAGATGGTCAGCGGCCCCCGGTGCAGCACAAGCCATTGCGCCACATCCCCGAATTGCTCGGTCGGAACGGTGAGCTGGCAGCTTCCGCGCGGATGCGGCCCAACGGGTTTGAGGTGGAAATGGCCAACGGCGACGGGAAAGCGCGTTTGGACCGAGGCAGCGAGCTGCCTGGCAAGCTCGACTTCCTCGGGGTCGTAATAGATGTGGGCGTGGAAATCGCGGATCGAGGGCTCGCTCATCGACCGATCATAGCGCATCGACGGGTGAGACCCCATCTCCCCTTCCAACTCGGAGCGCCGCCGGTATAAGCGCCGCTCTCCCGCATATGCGGACTGCCTGCTGGGGCGTCGCCAAGTGGTAAGGCACCGGTTTTTGGTACCGGCATTCGCAGGTTCGAATCCTGCCGCCCCAGCCAAGCCTCTCAATCACTCGGTTTCGTCGGACTCGGCGCAAGGGATCGTGGATCGGCAACGTCGTGTACGCGGCGGGCAACGACATCGGCGAGCAGATCCTTGAGCCACTCGCGATCGAGTAGCCTCTGTTTTTCAATGTGGCGCAGCAGATATTCGCCGCCGGTTGAGATCGCGGGAGCTAGTTCCTCGCGGATGGGTTCCAGCTTCGCGATAAGTTCGTCCAGGCGCTCAATGCGGCTGCGCACCAGTGCTTCGACCTTGGTGAGATCGGCCAGGTGCAGGAAGAGCATCGCGCCATACAGCGTCCGCGAAACAGGCCCTTCTTCTTCGAATTGCGCATGCAGCCCCCGCTGGAATTCCGCCCGTCCGGCGGGAGTGATCGTGTAGACCGTTCGCATGCCGCCGCGCGCGACGCGTTCCTCCGCAACCGGCGAAATCAGCCCGTCCTTCTCTAGCTGCCGGATCGCGTAATAGAGCGTGCCAACATCCACATCGATGTAGCATTCGACCATCGCGGCGTTGAGCCGGCGCTTGATCTCATACGGATGGAAATCGCCGCGATGGAGCACGCCGAGAATGAGTAGTCTTGCCTTCATAGTTGAATTAAACTAATATGATTCTACTAAAAAGCAAGGAGTCGCTACCATGTGGCGGACGATCGCGGGCATAGTTGCCGGATTGGTTGCGTGGGCGGTCATCGTCACCCTCCTCAATTTCGGCTTGCGGGCAGCGCTCCCGGGCTATCACGCCGCCGAGGCGACGTTGCAATTCACCCTCGGGATGAAGATCGGACGGCTGACAGAAGCGGCACTGACCTCGCTCGCCGCCGGCGCGCTGGTGAGCCGGATCGCTCCCGCAAGCAGGTGGGCGCCGTGGATTGTCGGTCTGATCACGCTGGCGCTGTTCCTCCCCGAGCACGTGCGGCTGTGGGACAGATTCCCTGTCTGGTACCACCTGACGTTCCTCGTCACGCTGGTCCCGCTCGTGGTCGCTGGTGCGTGGATTGGCTCCAGGAGCAGAGTTGCCGCAGCTTAGCCGAACCCGTGATCTGACAAGTTCGTCATGCCGCAGTCCCGTTCCGGGACAGGCCGGAAGTCCCGACTTACTGCAGACGGCTGCCCTCGCGTACGTCTTCCGGCATGGCGAAATCGTCAATCCTGCTTCTGCTCTGGCTGGGACCCGCGATAGGCGTGTTCTGCTACGGCTTGTGGTTCGTGGTACGTGCGCGCCTGTCGAGGCGCCTCGGCCAACGGCAGTCAGGCAGCCGCGGCCGCTAGGGCCGCGCAACAACCGAACAAGATCTACCGATTGTCGCGTCACTCGCCGCGCGACCGTGCCCGCGCTAATGCGGCGCGCATGAATCCGCTTTACGTTGAGATGAAGACCAGCGTGTTCGAGCGCATGTCGGCGCTCGCGGCGAAGCATGGCGCCGTGAACCTCGGCCAAGGCTTCCCCGATTTCGGCTGGCCGGATGAAATCCTCGATGCGGCTGCGCGGGCACTGAAGGAAGGTTCAAATCAATATCCGCCTTCGCGCGGGCTGCTACCGCTGCGCGAGGCAGTTGCCGCGCACTACAACCGCCACCAGGGCCTGGCGCTAAGTGCCGACCACATCTGCGTGACCAGCGGGGCGACCGAAGCACTTGGGGCGGCCATCCTCGCCACCGTCGAGCCCGGGGACGAAGTCATCCTGCTGACACCCGCATACGACAGCTATGCGCCTATGGTGCGCAGGGCAGGGGGTCAGGTCCGTGAAGTCGCGCTTCAGCCGCCAGGCTGGCGCATCGAACGCGATGCGCTTGAAGCGGCGGTTAGGCCGAACACCCGAGCCATCATCTTCAACAATCCGCACAATCCTGCGGGCCGCCTGTATGATCCCGAAGAGCTAGAAACGCTTGCCGCAGTCGCGCGCGAGCACGACCTCATCGTGATCAGCGACGAGGTATGGGAGCACGTGCTGCTTGACGGCCAGCGCTTCACGTCGCTGGCCGCGCTGCCTGGAATGGCAGAGCGGACGATCAAGATCGGTTCGGCGGGCAAGATCTTTTCGCTGACCGGGTGGAAAGTCGGCTGGATGATCGCGGCCCCCGAGCTTGCCGGCGTGGTAGCGCGGGCACATCAGTTCCTGACCTTCTCGACCGCGCCGAACCTGCAGTCGGCGGTCGCCTACGGCCTGCAGGAAGGCGATGGGTGGATCGAGCCGATGCGGCAGCGTTTCACGCGCGCCCGCGACCGAATGGCCGAGGGGCTTCGCAGCGCCGGCTATGCGGTGCTGGATTCCGCTTCGACCTATTTCCTGTGCGTCGATCTGGCCGCCTCGGGTCTAGCGATCGACGATGAGGCTTTCGCGACGGCCGCGGTGGAGCAGGCCGGCGTGGCCGTGGTACCGCTCTCCGCTTTTGCCGAGCAGGATCCGCCGCGCCACCTCGTTCGGCTCTGCTTCGGCAAAAAAAACGAGACGATCGACGCCGGGGTCGCCGCCATGGCCAAAGCGAAGGAGGTTCTGACATGACTCCCGCTGAAGAAGCCGAACGGATCCTCGAGCTTGCCGGGGTTGAGTCCGCGGGCAAGCTCGTCAGCTTTTCGCCGATCGACGGCAAGCCGCTCGGCCGGGTGATGTGTATCGACCCGGATGTTGCCTGTGAACGTGCCACCAATGCGTTTCTGCGCTGGCGCGCAGTGCCCGCGCCGCGACGAGGCGAATTCGTCCGCATCCTCGGCGAGTGGCTGCGCGAGGCGAAGCCGGTGCTTGCCAAGATGATCACACTCGAAAGCGGCAAGATCCTGCAGGAGAGCCTCGGCGAGGTGCAGGAGATGATCGACATCTGCGACTTCGCAGTCGGGCTCTCGCGCCAGCTCTACGGCCTCACCATCGCCAGTGAGCGGCCCAACCACCGAATGATGGAGCAATGGCACCCGATCGGGCCGGTTCTGGTGATCAGTGCCTTCAACTTCCCGGTGGCGGTTTGGGCGTGGAATGCAGCGCTCGCGCTGGTCTGCGGCAATTCAGTCATCTGGAAGCCAAGCGAGAAGACACCGTTATGCGCAGAGCTGGTGATGAGACTGGTGCGCCGGTCGATGGACCGCTTTGGTGACGCTCCAGACGGGCTCGTGCAGCTCGTCCAGGGAGAGAAAGGCGCCAGTGAAGCATTGGTCGACGATTCGAGGATCGCGCTTGTCTCGGCGACCGGCTCAACCGCAATGGGCCGAGCGGTCGGGCCTCGCGTGGCCCAGCGCTTCGGCCGGGTGCTGCTCGAGCTCGGCGGAAACAATGCGATGATCGTCTGCCCCTCCGCGGACCTGGATCTGGCCGAGCGTGCAATCCTGTTCTCTGCGGTGGGAACGGCCGGCCAGCGGTGCACCACGCTGCGCAGGCTGATCGTCCATGAGAGCATCGCGGACCAGCTCGTCGCCCGCCTGAAACAGCTGTTCGCGAACGTGAAGGTCGGCGATCCACGCCTGCCCGACACGCTCGTCGGGCCGCTGATCGACGAGACCGCGTTCGAAGGCATGAAGGCGGTGCTTGGCGATGGGATCGAGCGGGTCGACGCGGTGCCGGGCGGCTTCTACGTCCGTCCGGGGATCGTCGAGGTTGACCAGCAGCAAGGCTCAGTTTTGCAGGAGACGTTCGCGCCAATCCTCTACGTGCTTCGCTTCCGCGACCTCGATGAGGCGATTTCGCTCAACAATGCGGTGCCGCAGGGGCTTTCCTCCTCGATCTTCACCAACGACGTGCGTGAAGCGGAGCGGTTCATGTCGGCGGTGGGCTCAGACTGCGGAATCGCCAACGTCAACATCGGCCCGTCAGGCGCGGAGATAGGTGGTGCGTTCGGCGGCGAGAAAGAAACCGGCGGCGGACGCGAGAGCGGCTCAGACAGCTGGCGCGCTTACATGCGGCGGCAGACGAACACCATTAACTACGGCTCAGATCTGCCACTCGCTCAGGGAATCCGTTTCGACGTCGCCCCATAACGCGAGCTTCTCCTCGGCAATGAGCGCCGGCCAGGCGCGGCGGAACTTCTTCTTCCAGGTGGGAAGCGCCTGCGGCTCGAGCGGCTGCGCAATCAGATAACCTTGAGCCAGGTCGCAGCCGAGTTCACGCACCAGCCGCAGCTGATCCGTGGTCTCGACTCCCTCGGCAATCGCCCGCAGGCCAAGGCCGTGCGCAAGGTCCACGATCGACTGGACGATCAGGCGGCAGTCGCGCGAACTGCCGATGTCCGCGACAAATGCCTGGTCGATTTTCACTTCAGTGAACGGCAGATGCCGAAGCTGCATCAGCGACGAATAGCCCGTTCCGAAGTCGTCGATGGCGAGGCTGATCCCCTTGATCCGGAAGCGCGTCAGCGTGTCCATCAGCTTGATGAGCGGCTGGGTGGCGCCCTCGGTAAGCTCGAGCACGAGGCGGTCGGTCGGGACGTCGAGCGCCCGGCACATCCGCTCGACTAGATCCGGGAAATCGAGGTGCTGCAAGCTGAGCGCCGAAATATTGAGCGCGATGCAGGTGTCGATTCCTTCCTCGCACCAGTCGAGCCACTGGCGCAGGACCGTGCGCAGGCCCCAATGTGTGAGATCGTCGATCAGGCCGTGTTCTTCGGCGAGCGGTACGAAACGCGACGGCTCGACCGTCCCGAGCTCGGGGTCTTCCCAGCGGACTAGGGCCTCGACCCGGGCGAGGCTTCCGTCACGCAGCGAGACCTTGGGCTGATAGACCATGTGCAGGCGCTGCTCTTCGAGCGCCTGCTGGAGGCTGGCCAGAAGATGGGGTTCAGCCTTGTGCATCCGTGACCAAGGTCGCTTTCAAGCGCTGGAGCTCGCTCTCGAGCTCCTCGAGGCGCATCGGCTTTTCGAGCGGCCCAACCATCACCAGCCCGAGCGCTTCTCCAAGCCGGAAGGCCGATTCGAGCACCCGGCGATCGAATCCGCTGACGATCAGCACCGGCGCTCGATAGTCCTGCTCGGCCAGGAAGCGCAGCAGTTCGACCCCGTCCATCCCGGGCATTCCAAGATCGAGCGCGACCATGTCCGGCCGGCTGGCGACGAATTCATCGCGAAATTGCGCATCTTCACCGGTTATCACAGGCTCGAAGCCCGTGTTGCGCGCTGCGTTGGCCAGAAAATCGGCCAACGCGGGCTCGTCATCGATCAGCAGCAACCGCGGCTGCAGCATTTCCGCTCCTACTCTCCCCACTCTGAGCCAGTGCGCGGCACCAGGCGCTGCGTCAAGCAGATGAAACGCTCTTTTAACCACGCTGTTCGTAAAGTCCCACTTTGGCGCGGTTTGACGCGCTTATGGAGGCGTGATGTTTCATTCGCTGATCCGCAGAAGGTCGGGGAACTTCCGGCCTGGATCGGGCGAGGCGGCGTTCGAGTCGACGACGATCTCGCTTTCGACAGCCGTTCCGCGTCCGAACGAGCGCCGCTCGGACGAGCGCATGTCGGCGCTGCTTCGCGTCGCTAAGCTGACGACCGACTCCGGCAGCCAACTGATCAAAGTGAAGAATCTCTCCGCCGGCGGTCTCATGGCGATCGTCGGGCATGCCCCCGCGGTCGGCGATCACGTCGACGTCGAGCTGTCCTCGCAGAAAATCCCGTCCACGGTCGTATGGACCCGTGACGACGTCGCCGGTGTCAAGTTCGACCAGAACGTCGACCTGGGCGAGCTCCTCGCCGGGCGTAAGCCGCGCCATGGCTTTCGGCCGCGCCCGCCCCGGCTCGAAATCAACTGCAAGGCGTCGGTTCGTGTCGGCAAACTCCGCTACACCGTTGATGTACATGACATTTCGATGGGCGGAATGAAGGTCGAGCCGATCGAGGAATATTGCGTCGGCAGCAAGGTGATCGTCGTCGTCGAGAGCCTTCGGCCGATCACGGGTGAGGTGCGTTGGTATTCCGAGCGGAAAGCCGGAATCGTGTTCGACAAGCCGCTCGACTTTGACGAGCTCGCGGAATGGGTCGGCAAGCGCCTCGAGCTCGCCAGCCTCAAGGCCTCTTACCAGAAGAGCTGAGGCTTCTTATTTGCGCTCCTGAACAAGAAGGAGCGAACAGATGGCAGAAGAGGTCGCGGTCCTCGCCGGCGGGTGCTTCTGGTGCACCGAGGCGGTTTTCCTGGACGTGGTCGGAGTCAAATCGGTCGAGAGCGGCTATACCGGCGGGCAGGTCGCCAACCCGACCTACAAGCAGGTGTGCGGCGGCGACACCGGTCATGCGGAAGCGATCCGCGTGACCTTCGATCCCGAGCAGATCAGCTACGACGATTTACTCGACATCTTTTTCGCGACCCATGACCCGACGCAGCTGAATCGCCAGGGCAATGACGTTGGAACCCAGTATCGTTCGGCGATTTTCCCGGAGAATGCGGAGCAGGAGCGGAAGGCTCGTGAGGCCATCGCTCGGAACAACCCCGACCATGGGAATCGCATCGTCACGACGATTGAGCGCAAGGACGAATGGTATCCCGCGGAGGATTATCACCAGGATTATTGGGCGAATGAGGGACAGCGGAACCCCTATTGCCTCGCGATCATCCCGCCCAAGCTCCAGAAGCTCAGGAAGAGCTTCCAGGCACGTGTCAAATCGGCCACAGCGCAGGCCTGATTAGCCGAATTCCGCCGCTTTCCTCTTGGGGCTTCCGCCGCTTCGTGCGAGAGACTTAGCTCTAACAGGGGGAGGGGCGGTGCTCGGTTCCGCCCCTTTTTCTTTGGCTCAGCCGCGCGGCGAGGCTGCGCGCGTCAGCCGGTCGTTGATCGCTGATCCGAGCCCCTGGTGGGGCACCGGTGCGACCGCGATGCGCGGCTTGGGCGAAGCTTCGGCCTGATGAAGCAGATCGAACAGCCGTGCGGCGGCTTCGACCAGCTCACCCGATGGGCTGAGACTGGCGTCGCCTGGTACGTCGCCGAACCCGATGAGATATTCGTTCGGCTCGGGCTCGATGACATTGATCCGCAGCGGCTTCGACGGCGCGTAATGGCTCGCAAGCTGGCCTGGCGCTTCGATCTGCCCCCCAAGCGATTGGACTGCATCGACTTGGACCGGGCCCGGCCGCAGTAGCCGCAGCTCACCGCCCGTGGCGGCGACAATGGTGGACTCAAGGCCTCGTTGCGTCGCCCCGGCGTCGATGATCAGCGGGATGCGCCCGCCGAGACTCTTAAGCACATGTTCCGCGCGCGTGGGGCTGATCGCGCCGCTCGCATTGGCCGAAGGCGCGGCAAGCGGCTTGCCGGTGGCCCGGAGCAGCGCCTGCATCGCGGGGTGGGCAGGGACCCGGAGACCGACCGTCGAAAGACCCGCGGTGACGATTGAGGCGATGCCAGGTCCATCGCGGAGCGCCACGACCAGCGTAAGAGGCCCCGGCCAATGTGCCTGGGCGAGGCCCAGTGCCTGTTCATTGAACTGGCCGACCTGCAGAGCAGAATCAAGGTCAGGAACGTGTACAATCAATGGGTTAAAACTGGGTCTTCCCTTCGCTTCATAAATCCGAGCGACGGCTTTCGCATTGGTGGCATCCGCGGCGAGCCCGTAGACCGTTTCCGTCGGGACTGCGACCGGCTCGCCCGCAAGGATCAGCCGCGCGGCTTCCGCGATATTGTCGTCGGTAAAGGAGAGTACCCGCGTTTGCATTTGCCGCGGGCTAACGGATTCAGGCGCTCGCCGGAATACTAGGCGCGCTCGCCCTCCAGCAGGGTCGCTGGATCAATGCCGAGGCGGCGCATCCGCGCGCGGATCTCTGGCCATTCCTCCTTAAGGAAGCGCGTGCGCTCGGAATCGCCGAGGCGTCCACGCGCGCCCGGCGCGACGAACATGCCGACACCGCGCTTGACGATGATCAGCCCTTCGTCCTGGAAGCCCTGATAGGCCTTGGCGACGGTCAGCGGATTCGCCTGCTGCTCCGCGGCCAGTGCCCGTACCGAGGGTAGCGGGTCCCCGTCGCGATATTTGCCGGCGAGAATCGCATCGGCGATGGTCTCCCGGAGGCGAACATAAACGGGCTTGTCGGGCTGCTTACTAAGCGTCATGCTGTCATAATACAGCGGATCGCAGCGATTTCAATGAAAAAGGCTTAGAGCTCAGGAGACTCCCATCGCTTCCACACTGCTGAAAGGGGTGGCCGGGGCCGCTCTTCCAGCTCCCGACCCGGGTGGCCGATGAAAATGAAGCCTGCAATCCGCTCACTGGGACCGCAGAAGGCGCGGCGGACCCGTTCGGAATAAGCGTACCAGCCGGTGACCCAGCCGGCGACATAGCCGAGCGCGTGCGCGGCGAGCACTAGACTCATGCCGGCGGCGCCGCATGAAAGCTGCTGTTCCCAGACCGGGATCTTGTGGCCCTCGACGGGCGCGGAGATCAGAACCACCAGCTGCCCAGCATAATGGGCGAATTCGTCCGCCTTGTCGTGCTTGGCGATCGGCGCAGCTTCGTCTTCCTCGGCGAGGGCCTCACGCAAAATGGAGCCAAACGCGTCACGCTGGTCTTCGGCGACCGTGACGAAGCGCCACGGGAAGAGCTTGCCGTGATCGGGCGCTCGAGCCGCGATCGTGAGGATGCGCTCCATCTCTTCAGCCGTCGGGCCAGGGCCGACCAGCTCGCGCGGCTTTCCGGAACGGCGCGTCTCGAGCAGCGAAAGGATCGATGAACGGTCGTTGAGCATCGACGAGGGCGGATAGACGGGCGGGGGCGCGGCAACAATGCGCTTCACACCGTCAATTTCGCCGCTAGGCTCCCCCGCCGGATGCCGTCTCGGCGGCTAGGGGAGAGAGTGAATGGTCGACACGCCAGCGGTCGAGGAACCGGCCGCGCCCGATATCAGTCATGTCAATCCGGCCGGAAAAAGCACCTGGTTCGGCCACCCTCGCCAACTCGCGCGCCTGTTCACCACGGAAATGTGGGAACGGTTCGGCTATTATGGCATGCGGGCGCTGCTAACGCTCTACCTGACCAAGCATTTCCTTTTCTCCGATCGACAGGCGACCGGCCTCTACGGCGGCTTCACCGCCCTTGTTTATCTGACTCCGCTGATCGGCGGCTTCGTCGCTGATCATTACCTCGGCTCGAAGCGGTCGGTGAAGTTCGGCGCGATCATCATGAGCCTGGGATATTTCATCCTGTGCTTCGGCGGCGAAACCGCGAAGCCGCACGCGGTCGTCAACGGCCAGCGCTACGAAGTGCAGGTCGAGAATTTCGTCGACCGCCCGACGAGCAGCGGCGACGAGGTCCGCTACGTCGTCACCCCCACCGAGCGCCTCAAGATCAAGGGCAATGAGGATGGGTCGGTGTCGCTGCTCCGCGCCGACAACAGCGAGGCCCAGCACCTCTCCAAGGATCAGTTCGAATCCGGCGGGACGCGCAATCCTCTCTTCGTCTTCCTGATGCTGATCGGCCTCTCGATGGTCTGCATCGGCAACGGCTTCTTCAAACCCAACATCTCGACCATCGTCGGCACGCTCTACGCGAAAGGCGATCGCCGGCGAGACGCCGGCTTCACCATATTCTACATGGGCATCAACCTGGGCTCGATTGGCTCGCAGCTCCTATGTCCGTTCCTGGCGGACGCTGTCGGCTGGTGGGCCGGATTCGGCCTCGCGGCCCTCGGTATGGCCTTCTCCTGGACCTTGTTCCAATTCGATGGCGGCCGCCTCGACGGCTATGGTGAGCGGCCCGAGCACGGCGATCCTTCGAAGGACTGGATCGTCTACGTCTGCGCGATCCTGGCTGTCCCTGTGGTCTGGTTCCTATTCTCGAACCTCATGAACTACAGGGCGCCGGAGGCCGGTTCCGGTATCGTCGGTTATGTCCTGACCTTGCCGATCATGGGCCAGATCATGTTCGGCACCTTCCTGCTTGCCATTCCGCTCATTCTCATCTGGTCGTGGTTCAGGGGCGCCGTGAAGGACGGCGTGCGCATCGAATTCCAGATGATGGTGGCGGCGATGGTCCTGATCGTCTTCAACGTCGTCTTCTGGACGCTCTTCGAGCAGGCCGGATCATCGTTAACGCTGTTTGCCGACCGCAACACCGACCTTCGAATCATCGGCAACTGGTCGATTTCGGCCGGGCAGACGCAGGCTATCAACCCGCTTTGCATTGTCATCCTGGCGCCGCTCTTTAGCCTGCTGTGGAACGGCCTCGCAAAGCGCGGAATGGAGCCGACCATCCCGGTCAAATTCGCCTTCGCCCTCATGGGAGTCGGCGCCGGGTTCCTGTTCCTCGTCTGGGGCACCAACTTCGCCGGTTCGGATTTCAAGGTCGCCTTCTGGTGGCTGGCGGGGCTTTATCTCATCCACTCGATGGCCGAGCTGCTAATTTCTCCCGTCGGGCTTAGCATGATCACTAAGCTGTCGATCGCTCGCATTGTCGGGCTGATGATGGGCGTCTGGTTCCTGTCGATCGCGATGGCCCAGTATGTCGCAGGCATCGTCGCGCAGGTTGCGTCGGTCGAAACCGTTGGCGGGCAGGTGACCAACCTGCAAGTCAGCCTGAGCACCTATGCCGGCGTGTTCGTGACGATCGGCTGGGCTTCCGTCATCCTCGGCGGTCTCCTTCTGCTCCTGAGCTGGCCGCTCAAATATCTGATGCATGGCGTGAAGTGATTCTTCGCACTGCAACGATTGCGTGGGCTGCGCTCGCCCTTTCCGGCTGCGCGGCGCTGGCACCCAAGCCCAAGCCCGCGCCGCCGGTCGCGATCAATCAGGACCCGTACCCTTCGACCTACGTCCGCTATCCGGGCGTGCCGACAGTGATCCGCCATGCCACCGTGTTCGACGGCGACGGCAAGCGCTACGACGACGGTACGGTCGTCTTTGCCGACGGGGCGATCCAGGCGATCGGCGGGCCGGGGCTCGCGAGCCCCGCTGGCGCCTTGGAGATCGACGGCACGGGCAAGTGGGTCACGCCAGGCATCATCGATATCCATAGTCACCTCGGCGACTATCCCTCGCCCGCGGTGCAGGCGCTGTCGGACGGCAACGAGGCGACGTCGCCGTCGCGGCCCGAGGTGTGGGCGGAGCATAGCGTCTGGCCGCAGGACCCGGGCTTCAGTCGCGCCCTGGCCAATGGCGGGGTGACGACGCTCCAGGTCCTGCCCGGCTCGGCCAACCTGTTCGGCGGGCGCTCGGTCGTTCTCAAGAACGTGCCTGCGCGCACGACGCAGGGCATGAAATTCCCGGGCGCTCCCTACGGCCTCAAGATGGCGTGCGGCGAGAACCCGAAGCGCGTCTACGGCTCAAAGGGCAACATGCCGCAGACCCGGATGGGCAATATCGCCTTGACCCGGGCGACCTGGATCAAGGCGCAGGCCTACAAGCGCAAATGGGACAAATATGAAAAAAAGGGCGGCGACATGCCCGAGCGCGACCTTGCGATGGAGACCCTGAAGGGCGTGCTTGAAGGCAAGATCCTCGTCCAGAACCATTGCTACCGCGCCGACGAGATGGCGAACATGATCGATGTGTCGAAGGAGTTCGGCTACCACATCTCAGCGTTCCACCACGCAGTCGAAGCCTACAAGATCGCCGATTTGCTTCGCGACAATGACATTTGCGCGGTGATGTGGGCCGACTGGTACGGCTTCAAGATGGAAAGCTACGATGCGATCAAGGAGAACATCCCGTTCGTCCAGAATGCGGGCGCCTGTGCGATGGTGCACTCCGACGATCCGAACGGCATCCAGCGCCTCAACCAGGAAGTCGCCAAGGCGCTCGCGGACGGCCGCCGCGCCGGAGTTAATGTTACCGACGAGGTCGCATGGGAATGGCTCAGCCGCAATCCAGCCAAGGCGCTCGGAATCCTCGACAAGACCGGCACCCTGACTCCGGGCAAGATGGCGGACGTCGTGCTCTGGAACGGCAATCCGTACAGCGACTACACCCGACCCGAGCGGGTGTGGATCGACGGGGCCCTGATGTACGACGCCAACGATCCCAGGCGGCGGCCGGTCAGCGACTTCGAGCTCGGCCAGCCCGGCGAAGGTGATGTCAAATGATCCGGAGCATCCTCACTGCGTTTTTGCTCGCCGCAGCCGCGCCGGTCGCAGCCCAGACCTTCGCGATCGTCAACGGCATCGTTGCCAAGGGCGATGGGTCGGAGCCGATCCCGGGCGGAACGGTCGTTGTCCGCAACGGACGAGTGGTCGCGGCAGGAGCAGGCGTCCGCGTGCCCCAGGGCTCGCAGGTGATCGACGCGACCGGCAAATGGGTGACGCCCGGAATCTTTGCCGGGTTCACGCGCCTGGGCCTTAGCGAAGTCGACCTGTCGGCCGACGGCTCGGACGACACGACTTCGAACGGGCCGTTCAGCGCGGCGATCGACGTCACTCCGGCGATCAACCCCCTTGCATCCACCATCGCGGTCAATCGGGCCGATGGGATCACCCGCGCGTTCGTCGCTCCGGTCACCGGCAAGAACATCTTCGCCGGGCAAGGCGCCGTGATCGACACCGGCGCGGACATGGACGCGATCACCGCGCCCAGGAAGTTCCAGTTCGTCGAGCTCGGCGAGACCGGCAAGGACAAGGCCGGCGGCTCGCGCTCATCTGCGCATGTGCTGTTCCGCAATGCGCTGCGCGAAGCGGCGGAGCTGGCCGGCTTTGCCCGTCCGATCGCGGTACGCCGCCAGCGCAGCGAGGATGTGCTTTTGACCCGCTTCGACGCTGCCGCGCTGGTGCCGTTGCTTCAGGGAAGGCAGTACCTGCTGGTGCACGTCGAGCGGGCGAGCGACATCCTGGCGGTGCTGGCGCTCAAGCGCGACTTCCCTTCGCTCAAGATCGTGCTGGTCGGCGCGAGCGAGGGGTGGACGGTCGCCGATCGGATCGCGCGCGCCGGAGTGCCGGTGATCGCCTCGGCAGTGAACGACCTGCCCGCCTCGTTCGAGCAGCTCGCTGCGACCCAGTCTAACGTCGGCCGGATGCGCGCGGCGGGAGTCAACGTCTCGATTGGACTGATCGACGACAACGACACCCGCAACATCTTCGCGGAGCGGCAATATGCCGGCAATCTCGTTGGTTTGCAGCGGCTGCCCGGCGCTACCGGGGTTAGCTGGGGCGAAGCGCTGGCGATGATCACGTCGAAGCCTGCGCAGGCAGTGGGCATGGGGGGCGATCTCGGCAGCCTCACGCCGGGGCGCCGCGCCGACATCGTCATCTGGTCGGGCGATCCACTCGAAGGTTCGAGCGGGGCCGAGCAAGTGTACATCGACGGCGTGCGCCAACCGCTGGATACACACCAGACGAAGCTTCGCGACCGCTATCGCGACCTCACTCGGCGCGACCTCCCGGAGGCGTACCGGCGGTGACCTTGCAAATGGGCCTCGTCTTCTCAGCCACTGCCTTCGTGGGACTGCATTTCCTGCTCTCGCACCCGCTTCGGACGCCGCTCGTCCGAGCGATCGGCGAAAGGGCGTTCCAGATCATCTATTCCATCATCGCGATCGTGACCTTTGCGGCGATGATCTATTACTACGGGAGGATTGGCCGCGAGCCGCAGCTGTGGGTCGCCGGAGATGCGCTCTGGCTCTTGGCGACTCTGCTGATGTGGATTGGCTCGGTCCTGTTCGTCGGATCGTTTGTCGGCAATCCGGCATTTCCCGGTGCACGGCTGGCGCGCGGGAAGGTGCCGGAGGGCGTGTTCTCGATCACGCGCCACCCGATGATGTGGGGCTTCGCTTCATGGGCAATCGTCCACCTGATTGTCGTCGGAACTGCGAAAGCGATGGTGTTCGATGGCGCGATCCTCCTCCTCGCGCTCGGCGGGTCGGTCGGGCAGGATGTGAAGAAGCGCGGACTGATGGGCGAAGACTGGCATGACTGGACGGCACAGACAGGGTTCGTCCCTTTCACGCGTGGCTTTGCCTATCCGGGCACTGTCGCGTTGATCGGCGGCACGGTCCTGTTCTTCGCCGCGACATGGGCGCACCCCGTGCCCGCCGGCTTCTGGCGCTGGATCGGCTAACCGCGCTAAAGCGGCGCTGATGACACGCAAATTCTTCGGCACTGACGGCATTCGCGGGACGACCAACAGCGAGCCGATGACCGCCCAGACGGCGCTGTGCGTCGGGATGGCGGCGGGCGCGCACTTTCTGCGCGGCGACCATCGCCATCGCGTGGTGATCGGCAAGGACACGCGGCTTTCCGGCTACATGATGGAATCGGCGATGGTCGCTGGCTTCACCAGCGTCGGCATGGATGTCGTGCTCTTGGGTCCCATGCCCACGCCTGCTGTTGCGATGCTGACGCGATCGATGCGCGCCGACCTCGGAGTGATGATCTCAGCTTCGCACAATCCGTTCGCCGACAATGGCATTAAGTTGTTCGGTCCCGACGGCTACAAGCTGAGCGATACCGATGAGCACGCGATCGAGCGCCGGCTCGAAAAGGGCCCGAAGCTCGCCAAGTCCGAGCTGATCGGGCGGGCCCGCCGGATCGACGACGCGCGCGGGCGCTACATCCATTTCGCCAAGTCGACCTTTCCCGAGCATCTGCGGCTCGATGGCCTCAAAGTTGTGATCGATTGCGCGAACGGCGCGGCTTACCACGTGGCGCCAGAGGCATTGTGGGAGCTCGGAGCCGAGGTGATCCCGCTCGGGGTCTCCCCCAATGGCCTCAACATCAACGACGGTTGCGGCTCGACACACCCCGAGGTGCTGCAGGAGACGGTTGTCTCCAGCGGCGCGGACGTCGGCCTGGCTCTCGACGGGGACGCGGACCGGCTGATCGTCGTCGACGAGAAAGGTCAGCGTGTGGACGGCGACCAGCTGATGGCCCTGATCGCGCTTGGCCTGCAAGGGCGCGGCGAGCTGCGCGGCGGTTCCGTTGTCGCAACGGTGATGTCCAATCTGGGGCTTGAGAGGCGGCTTCGGGAGGCGGGTCTGGACCTCGTCCGAACCAAGGTAGGCGACCGCTATGTGCTCGAGGAAATGCGTGAGCGCGGCTGCAACGTCGGCGGCGAGCAGTCGGGCCACATCATCCTGGCCGACCATTCGACCACCGGCGACGGCCTTGTCGCCGGACTCCAGGTGCTCGCCGCGCTGGTCGAAGCCCAGGCGCCGGCGAGCGAGCTGTTGCGCCAGTTCGAGCCTCTGCCTCAGTTGCTTAAGAACGTGCGCTTCAACAGCGGCGAGCCGCTCAAGGCGGACAGCGTCCGCAAACGCATCGCTGCCGCCGAAGCCGAGCTCGAAGGCCGCGGTCGGCTCGTGATCCGCAAGTCGGGCACTGAGCCGTTGATCCGCGTGATGGCCGAAGGCGACGATCCCGCTCTGGTCGAGCGCGTCGTCGACGACATCTGCGAGGCCGTCCAATCGGCCGTGTGAACGCTTTATTGGTGTTTGCGGCCGCAATGCTCATCTCGTGCACATGGAAAACTTCGCCCCCTGGAGCGGGACGAAGGCCGCGGCGATGAGCGCGACGGCCCGCATCCTGATCATCGCCGGCTCGGATTCGGGCGGCGGCGCCGGGATTCAGGCCGACATCAAGACGGTCACCATGCTCGGCGGCCACGCCATGACCGCCGTTACGGCGATCACGGCGCAGAACACGCTCGGAGTCAGTGCTGTGCACCCGGTGCCGGCCGAGATGATCCTCGCCCAGATCGACTCGGTGGTCAGCGACATCGGCGTCGATGCCGTGAAGATCGGCATGATCGGGAGCGCTTTCGCCGCGGAGCAGGTTGCGGGGCGGCTCCAGCGGCTCAGGGCCGAGCAGCCCGATATCCCGATCGTGTTCGACCCGGTGATGGTCTCGACCAGCGGCTCGGCACTGGCCGATGAGGCGACGGTCGCGGCTTTCGGGCAGCTGATGAACGTCGCGACCATTGCGACTCCGAACCTGCCCGAGCTTTCGCGATTGACGTCGGAGGAGGATCCGGTTGCGGCGGCGCTTCACCTCGTCGGCGAGCATGGCTGCGCGGTGCTGATCAAGGGCGGGCATGAGGAAGGTGAGGCGCTCGCCGATGCGCTGATCGAAACCGACAATATGACCAGCTGGCAGGGCCAGCGGATCGATACAACCAATACGCACGGCACGGGCTGCACTCTGGCCAGCGCGATCGCCACCTTTCTTGCCCAGGGCTCGTCGCTTGCGGACGCCGTGGCCCGCGCGCGCGAGTTCGTGAGAGTCGCGCTGCGCGAAGCGCCGGGCCTGGGGCAAGGCTCCGGGCCGATCGGGCAGGCGCGCGTCCGCCTCGATGTCGGCGCAGGGCCGCGTCTCAATCAGGTGACCGTGACCGGCACCGATTATGGGCGCTCGGTCGAATTCTACCGCAGGCTTGGGCTCAAGCAGATCGTCGACAGCCCGGGCAATGGCTACGCGCGCTTCGAAACAGCCGGCGGTGCGACCTTGTCGGTGCAAATCGACCCGGAAGAGACGATCAACGCCACGACCGCCATCTATCTCGAATGCGACGACCTCGATCAGCGAGTCGAGCAGCTCGCGCGCAGCGGCTTCATCTTCGAGCACGGGCCGAGGAATCAGCCGTGGATGTGGCGCGAGGCCCGGCTGCGCGATCCCGACGGCAACATCATTTTCCTTTACAAGGCCGGCGAAGCGCGCCGTTTCCCGCCCTGGCGAGTGGAGGAATAGGTCGTGCTCCTGTGAGGGCAGGAGCCCCGATTTCTGTTGATAGCTCGATTAACTTGTCTGGACCCCTGCCTTCGCGGGGGTACACAAGGCGACTCGATGCCGCGGCGCTGTTCCTTCAAGCTCGAGCTGGACTATCCGCAGCCACTGGCGGGCGTCGACGAAGCGGGGTGCGCGCCGCTCGCGGGGCCAGTCGTCGCCGCGGCCTGCATCCTCGACCGCGAGAAATTCCCCCGCGGGATCGACGATTCCAAGAATTTGCCGATCGAGAAGCGCGAGGCGATCTACGGCCGCCTGGTCAAATGCGCGGCGTGGGCCGTCGGCGTGGCCTCGGTCGAGGAGATCGACAGCATCAACATCTACTGGGCGCGGATGCTGGCGATGACCCGCGCCGTGGAGGCGCTCGGGCTCGAACCGGCCTGGGTGCTGGTCGACGGCAACGCCTGCCCCAAGTGGCAGCGCCCGTCCAAAGCCATCGTCGATGGCGATGCCAAGTGCCGCTCGATCGCTGCGGCATCGATCATCGCTAAGGTGACTCGCGACCGAATCATGGCCGATTATGCGCGCGAATGGCCGGGTTACGGCTGGGAGCATAATCGTGGATACCCCACTCCCGATCACCGGCGTGCAATTACCGATCTGGGGCTGACGCCGCTTCACCGGCGAAGCTTCGGCTTCGTACGCGAGATTGAGGCCCGCCGGATGCAGCCGGAGCTGGTTTTCAGCGAAATCGAGGCCGGCGAGTCCTCTGGGCCACACCCACCAGCAGTTGAGTCCAGTGAGGGGCGAGTGACTCAACATGTTGTGGAGCAGCCGCGCTCGCCCGCATAGTTGTAGCAGCGCGGGACAGGTCGTTAACCCTTGTTCGCTTGACCGCGAGTCCGCGCTGACTCACCTTCGTTGCTCGAGTAGAGGGGGCCGAGGGTATGAATCTGATCGCCCGCATTGCGGAGCATGTGACTCCTGCGCGCTCCGCGCGGCCGGCGCAACGCGAACTCCCGTTCGACGAGGTCATTCAGGGCGACTGCATCACCGAGATGGCGCGCCTGCCAGACAAGTCCGTGGACATGATCTTCGCGGACCCGCCCTACAATCTGCAGCTGGGCGGCGACTTGTTTCGTCCCGAGGGCGGCCGCGTCGATGCGGTCGACAATGATTGGGACAAGTTCGAGAGCATCGCCACGTACGACGATTTTACCCGCGACTGGCTGGCCGAGGCGCGCCGCGTCTTAAAGGACAACGGCACGATCTGGGTGATCGGCAGCTATCACAACATCTACCGAGTCGGCGCTTTGCTCCAGGACGCCGAATTCTGGATCCTCAACGATATCGTCTGGCGCAAGTCGAACCCGATGCCGAACTTCCGCGGCACGCGCTTCACCAACGCGCATGAGACGCTCATCTGGTGCGCGAAGGACGAGCATGCGCGCTACACCTTCAATTACCGCGCGATGAAGGCCTTGAACGACGATCTTCAGATGCGGTCTGACTGGTTCCTGCCGATCTGCGCCGGCGGGGAACGGGTGAAGGACGGGGAGGGGCACAAGGCGCATCCGACCCAGAAGCCCGAAGCTCTGATCTACCGTATCCTGCTCGCCTGCACGAAGCCCGGCGACGTAGTGCTCGATCCGTTTTTCGGAACCGGTACGACCGGCGCAGTGGCACGGCGGCTGGGGCGCCGCTGGATCGGGATCGAGCGCGAAAGCGAATATGTGAAGGTCGCCCGCGAGCGGATCAAATCTACGCTCCCGCTCGACGAGAGCGCGATGCAGACGGTGCCGGACAAGCGCGAGCAGCCGCGGGTGGCTTTCGGGCTGCTGGTCGAGACCGGCCTCGTTCCGGCCGGCACGAGCCTGACGGATGCGAAGCGGCGCTGGACCGCGACGGTCCGCGCGGACGGCTCGATCGCAGCGGGACCCCATGCCGGGTCGATCCACAAGGTCGGGGCTGCGCTCCAGAGCGCGCCATCGTGCAATGGATGGACCTTTTGGCATGTCGAGAAGGCTGGCACGCTCACCCTGCTCGATGCCTTGCGGCAACAGCATCTCTCCGCGCTATAGCGCGGGGCCATGCGCACGCTTCTTCGCCCCACGGGCTTCATCGATTCTCCTTTCGGCTACGACGGCAGGGTCGCGCGTCTCGCGGGCGGCCTGAACTGTTTTGCCCTGGTCGAGCTGATCCGCGTCGAAAGTCACGCGCGCGTTGCGACGGAGCTGGTGCCTGTCGAAGGGATCGAAAGCCGCTTTGACGACGATATGGCCGTGCAGTGGCAGGCGCTGACCGCCGCTCGCGCGGCGCTGAAGCTGGGTGAGCGTACGATCCGTCTCGACCAGCCGCAGGTGATGGGCATCGTCAATGCGACTCCGGACAGCTTCTCGGATGGCGGCCAGTTCGCCGATGCCCCAGCAGCGGCCGAAGCGGGCGCCGACATGGCGGGGCAGGGCGCCGCGATCATCGATGTTGGCGGAGAGTCCACCCGGCCCGGCGCAAAGACCGTCTGGGAAGGCGACGAGATCGAGCGAGTCGCGCCGGTCATCCGCCAACTGGCTGCGGGCGGTGCGGCGGTTTCGGTCGACACGCGCAAGGCTGACGTCATGACGGCAGCACTCGCGGCGGGCGCGCGAATGATCAACGATGTATCCGCACTGACGTATGACGACCGCTCCGCCGCCACCATTGCGGCCGCCGGCGTGCCGGTCGTGCTGATGCATCACCAGGGCGCGCCGGAGACGATGCAGAACGAGCCGCGCTACGATGACGTGCTGGTCGAGGTCTATCTTTGGCTGGAGGAGCGCATTGCAGCGGCGCAGGCTGCGGGGATCGCACGCGACAATATCCTGGTCGATCCGGGCTTCGGCTTCGGCAAGAATGTCAGCCACAATCTCGAGTTGATGAACGGCCTGGCGCTATTCCAATCGCTCGGTGTTCCCCTCGTCGTCGGCGCCAGCCGCAAGCGCACGATCGGCGCGCTGTCGGGGGAAGCGCCCGCGGACAAGCGCCTCGGCGGCAGCATTGCCTTCGCGGTAAAGGCGGCGGAGCAGGGCGCGCAGATCATCCGGGCCCATGACGTGTTCGAAACCGTGCAGGCGCTGAGAGTCTGGCGAGGACTGCGCGACCAGGCGCTGACTCCGCGACTCTAGGCCGCCGTGTCGATCCCGAGGTCGCCGAGCTTGCGGTAGAGTGTCGAGCGGCCAATCCCGAGCCGCCGCGCGACTTCGGTCATCCGCCCACCATAGTGGCCGATCGCGAGGCGGATGATGTCGGCCTCGATCTCCTCGAGCGGCCGCAAATGGCCTTCGCTGGTATAAAGCGTCACTCCCGGCGCGCCGCTGATCGCCTCGTCGCTCCGAGCCTTGCTGAGGTTTGGCGCGAAGTCGCTGCGGCGTCCGGTGTATCGCGACTGGATTGCGATGTGCGGGAAGTGCTCGGCCGTCAGCGAGCTGCCGTCGCATTGCAGACCGGCGCGGAACAGGACTCCGGCAAGCTGGCGGACGTTGCCCGGCCAGCCGTAGCGCATGAGGATCGCAAGCGCGTCGTTGCCGATCGACAGAGTGCGCATCCCGGTTTGCTCAGAAAAACGTGTGAGGAGGTGACGGACCAGGGCAGGGATATCGCCGCTGCGCTCCCGCAACGGCGGCAAGGTGACCGAGGTCGCTCCGATCCGTTCGGCCAGCGCGGCATTGAAGCTTTCAGGAAGCGGGCGGCTGCTCGTCGCGATGACCCGGACGTCGACCGAGTGGCTTCCGTTGAGGCCGACCGGACGAACTTCGCCGGTAGCCAGCATGCGGTCGAGCCGCTCCTGGGTTTCTGTCGGGAGCGCGGCGACCTCGTCGAGAACCAAAGTCCCGCCGTCGGCCAGAATGAGCTTGCCGACCTTCGGAGCGAAAGCGCCAGGGAAGGCACCTTTTTCGTGGCCGAACAGCTCACTGTCGATGATGTTCGCCGCGACTGCCTTGCAGTCGAGCGCCAGTAGTGGGCCCTTGGCACGGAGGCTCGCGGCATGGATCGCGCGGGCGACGGTTTCCTTGCCGGTACCCGGCTCGCCGACGATCAGGATCGGCAGGCGATTACGCGCCGCCTTTGCCGCAACCGCGAGCGACGCGCGAAATTCCGGGGCGGCCCCGACCAGCTGTTCGAGCGACATCGAGGGCGCGAGCTTTTCCGATACCGGCGCAAGCTCGCCGGCGCCCTTGCGCCGATCGGCGCTTGCGGCAAGCGCCTCAAGCAGACGTTCGGCGGCGACGGGGCGCACCAGGAAGTCGGTCGCACCGGCGCGCATCGCTTCGACTGCCATGGAAACCGTGTCGCCCTGGCTGATCACGATGACCGGAAGTTTTTCGCGCTGCCCGCGCAGGGCGGCGATCTGGGCCGGTCCTGTTTCTGCGTTCCAGGAGGCGATCAGCGCCGCATGGACGTCGCGCCCATGGTGGCCACGAAGAAGACCAACCGCGGCCTCGTCGTCGGTGGCTGCGGCGACGCTCCAGCCGGCGCGAGCGGCAACCGCCGAGATCAGGCGGCGCTCATCGGCGTCGGCGTCGAGCAACAGCAATGATCGGGTGCGCTCGTCGGCCATTTGCAATCCTCAAGCCGACACTACGAGTCGAACAGTAAAGAGCGCCTTAAGACATCACGCGGTTGGGGGTTGGGCGC
Source organism: Pseudomonadota bacterium (assembly GCA_046731955.1). Lineage (GTDB taxonomy): Bacteria > Pseudomonadota > Alphaproteobacteria > Sphingomonadales > Sphingomonadaceae > Sphingomicrobium. Next base: position 22,890 of record JBKPMC010000038.1, read on the forward strand.
GCTGTTTTCGCTTGTTATGGAGCCCCGACTGTCGCGATCCAAACAAGGGGATTGGCATGGCCGAGGAAGAAGAACCGCTGTTGGCACACCCTCCGACGCACGAGGTCGCGGTGCATGTCCGCGATTATGAGCGGTTCACCAGGATGATGAAATGGGGCGCGCTCACCTGCCTCGTCATCGGATTCATCGTTATTTTGATCCTTTAGCTGCGCGGGATTTGATGAAGATCGCGGTTCTCAAGGAGACGGCTGCCGGAGAGACTCGCTGCTCGGCGATCCCCGAAACCGTGAAGAAATTCGTGGGTCTGGGTGCCGAGGTCGCGGTGGAGCGCGGCGCGGGCGAAGGGGCTTCCGTGTCCGATGCCGATTTCGAAGCGGCCGGCGCGAAAGTCGGCACCCGGCAGGATGTGCTGAAGGGCGCCGGCATCATCCTGTGCGTCGACGGGCCCGATGCCACTACTCTTTCCGGGTCCGAGAAGGGCGCGCTGCTCGTCGGCGCGCTCGACCCGGCTCGGCGGCGCGAAGCGATCGACGGCTACGCCGCCGTGGGCCTCGATGCCTTGGCGATGGAATGGATGCCTCGGATAACGCGGGCCCAGTCAATGGACGTCCTGTCCTCGCAGTCCAATCTTGCCGGCTACAAGGCGGCGGTCGATGCGGCTGCTGTCTTCGGTCGCGCCTTCCCGATGATGATGACCGCAGCCGGCACGATCAGCCCCGCCAAGGTGTTCGTCATGGGTGTTGGAGTCGCGGGCCTCCAGGCGATCGCCACGGCCAAGCGCCTGGGCGCCCAGGTCAGCGCGACCGACGTCCGCTCGGCGACGAAGGAGCAGATCCAGTCGCTCGGCGCCAAGCCCATCTTCGTTGAAAATGTGGCAGGAATCGAAGGGGAAGGAGCGGGCGGTTACGCGACCGAGATGTCGCCCGAGTATCAGAAGGCTCAGGCCGAGCTTGTCTCCGGCCACATCGCCAAGCAGGACATCGTCGTCACCACCGCACTGGTCCCCGGCAAGCCCGCCCCGCGGCTGATCAGCGACGCGCAGATCGCGACGATGCGCCCGGGCAGCGTCATCGTCGACATGGCGGCGGACGCCGGCGGCAATGTCGAGGGGACGGTCCCCGGCGAACAGGCCGTGAAGCATGGGGTGACGATCATCGGTGCGTCCAACCTGGCGCGGAGCCTCGCCGCGGATGCCTCGGCATTGTTCGCGCGCAATCTCTACAATTTCCTGTCGGCCTTCTGGGACCAGGAAATGGGCGCCCCGGTGCTTCCCGACGATGACGAGATCGTCAAAGGAGTACGGCTGACCCACGGCGGCAAGGTGGTGAACGAGCGGCTCACCGTCGCCTCGTGACCGTGGCGAGCGGCTCAGACATCCTCATCATCGGCGGCGGAATCGCGGGGCTGTCCGCCGCAGCCGAGCTGTCGAGGCAGGCCAAGGTGACCGTTCTCGAGGCCGAGGAGCAGATCGGCTTCCATTCGTCGGGACGTAGCGCGACCATGCTCCATTACGCGCTCGGCGACCGGCTGGTGCGCGCGCTGACGTTGGCTAGCCGCGGCTTCTTCGAATCGCCGCCAGAAGGATTCAGCGACGCGCCGCTCGGCCGCCGGATGCCCGTGCTTGTCCATGCCCGCGAGGACGAGCGCGAGGCGTTGGATGAGCTGGACGCTGAAATCTCGCAATTCGCCGAGCTCGATCGGCTCGATCAGCGCGGCGTCGCCGAGCTATGCCCCTTGCTCAGGGTGGATGACGGCGGGGCCATTGCCGGAATCGCCGACATGAACGGCATCCGGCTCGATCCCCATGCGCTGCTGCAAGGCTTTCTGCGCCAGCTCCGCGACCGCGGCGGAGAGCTGCACACCAGCACGCGCGTGGATCGCATCCAGCATCGGTCGAGCGCATGGCACGTCGCGTGCGAGGGTGGCGCAACCCATTCGGCACCGATCCTGGTCAACGCCGCCGGATCCTGGGCCGACCACATTGCATGCCTTGCCGGCGTCGAGCCGATCGGTCTCAGGCCGCTGAGGCGCACGATCATCACCTTCGATGCCCCGCTCGGGACAGATCTCGAACCCTTGCCCTTCGCCAAGACGGTCGGAGACGACCTCTATTTCGCGCCGGAGAGCGGCCGCTTGTTCGCCTCGCCGATGGATGAGGTGCCGAGCGATCCGACCGATGCGCAGCCGGAGGAATATGAGGTCGCTCTCGCCGCCTCTCGCATGGAAGAGCGCACGGTCGTGAGGGTCGAGCGCATCCGCGGCCGCTGGGCGGGGCTTCGCACGTTTGCGCCCGATCGCCACCCGGTCGCCGGCTTTGCGCCGGACGCGGAAGGGTTCTTCTGGCTGGCGGGGCAGGGCGGGTTCGGCCTGCAGACCTCTCCTGCCATGGCGCGAATTGCCGGGTCGCTGATCGGGGCGGAGCCCTGGCCCTTAGCGGACGTCAGCCCGGAAGAACTAAGTCCGCGCCGCTTCGTCCGGCAGGCGGCATAAATCGACCCAGCGCTCGCCGACGAGGTCGAACAGGCGCTCCGTTGGCGCCTCGACCGAGGTGTTGAGCGATCCGCCAGCCGGATAGACGACATCGAAAGCCTTCAGCGATAAGTCGAGATAGACGGGCAGATCAGCCTTCAGCCCGAACGGGCAGACGCCGCCGACCGGATGGCCGGTGACTTCCAGCGTCTCCTCGGCACCCAGCATTCGCGGCCGTGCACCGAACTCGTCCTTGCACTTGCGGTTGTCGAGCCGGGCATTGCCGCGGGCCACCAACAGGAAGAGATGCTCGCCTGCGCGCACGGCCAGCGTCTTGGCAATCCGGCCGGGTTCGACACCGAGCGCCTTCGCGGCTGTGTCGACTGTCGCCATGCTGTCCTCGACCTCGATCAGTAGGAGGTCAGGCGCATGTTGGGCGAGCCATGCCCGGACCGATTCCGCGCTCATTCGCCGATCAAGTGGAGCGCGATCTCGCGCTCGGGCGTGTTCCGCCGATGCTCGAACAGGAAAATGCCCTGCCAGGTGCCGAGGGCCATCCGGCCGTCCTGTACGGGGATCGAGAGCTGCGTGTTGGTCAGAGCCGAACGCAGATGCGAGGGCATGTCGTCCGGCCCCTCGTCGTCATGTTCGTAGTCCGCACCCTCAGGCGCGATCCCCTCGAAATAGCGTTCGAGGTCGCGGCGTGCGGCGGGCGCGGCATTCTCCTGGATCACCAGGGACGCGGAGGTATGGCGGCAAAAAAGGGTAAGCAGACCATCGGAGATGGCCGACTTGGCCGTCCAATCGGCGATTTCGTTAGTGATTTCGTGCAATCCGCGACTCGGCGCACGCACGCTCAAATTGCCGCTTGCCTGCTTCATCAGGACTGCCCGCTAGCGGATTTCGAAGGGGGCAGCCAGACCGTGGATCAGCGCAAAACAGAAGCGCCCGCCTCACAGCGAGCGCTCGATAACGCCTTAATTCTAGGCCCTATTTAGTTGGGCGATGCAGGCTCAGCCGTTAGAGCCGCCCCCGCACCAGCCGCCACCAAGAACCCAAGTCCAGAAACCGCGAGTCTGCTTTTTCATCGTTAGTCCCCTGTGATCTGCGATTCGGCAGTCACGAGGACATTAACCTTAATGGATTTGGTTAGCAAACGATTAACTAAACTGGCGCAACTTTGTATGTTGGGGCAGTTTCACTTGAATTTGGAGGGCCCGCCGCGGCGAGCGGTTCAGGCGACTTGGCGGCGGCGGTCGCTAGATAGACGCTTGGTCAGGCTGTCGAGGCTCATCGGGCGGCCGACGGCGAAACCCTGAGCGATGTCGCATTCGATCTCGATCAGGAGGTCGAGTGTTTCGCGCTGCTCGACACCTTCCGCCACGACCTTGCGGCCGAGCGAGTGGGCAAGCCCGATCGTCGACTGGACCATCAAACGGTCGCTGCGATTGTCGACCATGCCTTTGACGAAGCTTTGGTCGATCTTGATCTCGTTCGCCGGGATCTTCTTGAGATAATCCAGCGTCGAAAGGCCGGTTCCGTAATCATCGATCGCGATCTGGATTCCAAGGTCGCGAAGCCGCGCAATCATCTCCAGGCCCTCGCCGCTTCCGGTAAGTGCAGCGGTTTCGGTAAGCTCCAGCGTCAAATGCTCGGGAGCGAGCCCGCTACGCGCAAGAAGCGCTGCAACTCGCAGTGTGAAGCCTTTGTCTGTCAGCAGGCGAGCAGACAGGTTGACGGCGATGTCGAAGTCGACGCCCTGCTTGTTGATCGAAGCGGCCGCCACGACAGCCTTCTCGAGAATAAAGTCGGTGAGCTTGCCGATCCGGTCATGTTGCTCAGCCGCAGCAATGAATTCGGACGCTGCGATGGGACCTTTCTCCGGATGGGTCCAGCGTGCCAGGGCTTCCGCTCCGATGATCCGCCGCGTCTTGAGGTCCAGCTTCGGCTGATAGGCGACCCAGACTTCGCCGCGATCGATCGCGGAATCGAGCTGGCTCAACATCGACAGCTTCCAGGACGCTTCCTCGAGGCTCTCAGGATCGTGGTATTTCCATTTGAGTCCGTCGTGGGCGGCGTCCTCGGCCGCAACCAGCGCGCTGGCAAGGCGGTTGGCGAGCGTCCGGCTGCTTCCGACTTCGACTCCGAAGGAGATTGACAAATCTATCGGCAGCCCAGCGACACGCGCTGGGTTACGGAACAACGAATAGAGTGCATCGAGATGATTGCCGAACGCTCCGCCACCTTCTTCGAACCAGGCGAAGATTCCCCCGTCGCCTTGGTAGAGCGTGCGATCGGGACCTCCGACTTTTAGACGCGAGACGATCTGGTCGACGAGCTGCCTTTCGCCTTCCGGTGGAAGGGTTGCGACGATCTCCTCGTAATTGAGCACGCGCGCCGCCACTAGCGCATGGTTGCGTCCCTCACGGTTCGAGCGGAGCGCGTTCAGGTTGGGCAGCCCGGACGTCGTGTTGACGAGGCCGCGCTGCCGGAACCGGCGCCGGACAAGGACAGTCGTGATCGTCGCTATGACGAACAGCCCGGCCATGACGTCGACGAAGATGAGGTTCGCCTCAAGCGCTGCCGGGGCGAAGAGTAGGGCCAGCGTCCAACCGCCGATGATCAAATTCTGCTGTACCTGGCTGCGCCGAGTAAGAACTAGCGCGGCAATCGCGAGGGAGAGGACGAAGAGTGGCAGCCACCCAAAGTTACGGGGGTTGCCATTCTTCAACGTCTCCGCAGCGATGATATGGACATAGGCCCCGCCCATTTTGCCCGTGCCAGGAACAAAATACTGGTCGCCGATACCGTCGCTTGCGGTTCCGATCACGACGTCTTTGCCGCGGAACAAGCCCGGATCGAACTCGCCCTTCAGGATCTTGGCTGCCGAAACGTCGGGAATGGATTCGGGATCGATGGAATAGTCGGGGACGAAAGTAGTGTTGAGTGCCCCGGTCCGACCGGACAGCAGTGCGGCGAATGAGGGAACGGGTCGTCCCTTCCAGGTCATGGCATAGGGAACCCGAGAGACGGCATTTTGGTAATTATACTGCCAGTCGATCGTTGCGACCTGAGCGTCTCCAAAGATCGGCAGGGCAACAACCTCACGCGGCCCTGTTCTGTTCGGTCCGGCTCGGGTCCGAACCGCGAGCACCACTCGATTTGACCTTTTCAATGCTTCGGCAAAGCGGCGATCATCCGATCGCTCGGTGTCGCCAAAAAAGTTGATGTCGAAGAAGATCCGCTTCGCTCCCGCGCTGGTCAGAGCATCGGTCAGCTGGGCGTGATTCCGCCGCGGCCAGGGCCAACGGCCGACCTGACGCAAGGCCTCATCGTCGATTTTCACAAGGACGATGTTGCCGCTCGCATTGTGTTGATGGAGCGTGTTGCGGACAGCGCGCAAAGGATCCTCGGCGATCTCGCCGAAGCCGATGAGACCGAAGATCAGGCCAGCGACAGCGGTCCACAGAAGCAGCTTCCATGGCGGCATTTCGGTCTTGGCGGTCGTGCGCTTCGACACCTGCGCGCGCTTCCTTCCCACGAGAGGGCCTACGCATGCGCGCGAAAAGGTTAGGAATTCGCTAACCCCGTTGTGATTAACGGCCGAGCCTACTCGACAGCTTTTGCCCGACTTGCCACAAGGCCGCCGCGGATCAGCGCCGGAGGGGTCATGGATTTCATCTCCATCCTGTCGATTTTCGTGCTCGCCTGTTTTGTCGGCTATTATGTCGTCTGGTCGGTCACGCCGGCCCTTCACACGCCTCTGATGTCGGTGACCAACGCCATTTCCTCGGTGATCGTCGTCGGTGCTCTGATCGCCTCGGCCGCAGCGGGGAGCCCAACGTCGAAGTGGCTCGGGTTGGTGGCCGTCGCGCTCGCATCGGTGAACATCTTCGGGGGCTTCGCCGTCACCCAGCGGATGCTGTCTATGTACAAGAAGCGGGAGCGGCGCGATGCATGAGGCCGCGCCGGCTCCGGGCTGGGCGCTGATCGCCTACCTCGTCGCGGGCGTCTGCTTCATCCTCGCATTGAGGGGCCTCTCCAGCCCGGAAAGCAGCCGCCGCGGCAATCTCACCGGCATGGTCGGGATGGCGATTGCGATCGGAACGACGCTCGCCATCCACCATATCGCTTCCATTGCGGAAATTGCCGGCGCGATGCTGATCGGCGGCGGGATCGGTCTTGTCACGGCGCGCCGAATCCAGATGACCGCGATGCCGCAGCTCGTGGCAGCTTTTCACAGCCTCGTCGGCATGGCCGCGGTGCTCGTAGGCTCTGCCGCCTTCTTCAATCCCGAAGCCTACCGGATCGTCGATGCGGCTGGTCAAATCTTCCCACTCAGTCGCGTGGAGATGGGCCTCGGCGTCGCAATTGGTGCGATCACCTTCTCAGGCTCGGTCATCGCTTTCCTGAAGCTCAACGGCAATATGTCGGGAAAGCCGATCCTTCTGCCGGCTCGACATGTCATCAACCTCGGCACGCTCGCGGCAATCCTGATACTCATCGGTTATTTCACCCAGGACCAGGCGGATTGGGTCTTTCTGACGATCGCGGCGCTGAGCTTCGCAATCGCCTTCCTGCTGATCGTGCCAATCGGCGGCGCCGACATGCCGGTCGTGATCTCGATGCTCAACAGCTATTCCGGCTGGGCCGCGGCGGCGATGGGCTTCACGCTCCACAACAGCGCGATGATCATCACCGGCGCGCTCGTCGGAAGCTCCGGCGCGATCCTGTCCTACATCATGTGCAAGGCGATGAACCGCAGCTTCATCTCGGTGATCGCCGGGGGCTTCGGCGGCGAGGCGGTGGCCGGTCATGGAGCGGCGGCGATCGACCGGCCGTACAAGCGCGGCTCGGCCGAGGATGCGGCCTTCCTGATGGGTCAGGCCGAGCAGGTGATCATCGTTCCGGGCTACGGAATGGCGGTCGCTCAGGCGCAGCATTCCGTCAAGGAAATGGCCGATCTGCTCAAGGCCAAGGGCGTGAAGATCAAATATGCAATCCACCCGGTCGCCGGGCGCATGCCAGGCCATATGAACGTGCTGCTGGCCGAGGCGGGCGTGCCCTATGATGAGGTGTTCGAGCTCGACGACATCAACAACGAGTTCGCGCAGACCGACGTCGCTTATGTCGTTGGCGCCAACGACGTGACCAATCCTGCCGCTCGCACGGACAAGACCTCGCCGCTCTACGGAATGCCGGTGCTCGACGTCGAAAAGGCCCGCACTACCCTGTTCGTGAAGCGGTCGATGGGCGGCGTGGGCTATGCCGGCATCGATAATGAGCTGTTCTACCGCGACAACACGATGATGTTGCTCGGCGATGCTAAGAAGATGACCGACGACATCGTGAAGATCCTGAGGGGCTAGCTGCGCGGGAGGTGCACGTCGGCGATCATGCAGCGGACGCTGCCGCCGCCGACCGCCTCGATCGTGGGGATAGCCGTATCGATCAGCTGGCCGAAACTCTCGAGTAAGCGTCGCTGATCGGGGCGCAGGCTGGCGAGCGCCGCTGAGGATAAGGCGATTAGCGGATCGCCGCTCCTGCTACGAAGCTCGATGAGGTTGCAGGCGAACTCGCGCAGCTGATCGTAATCCACGCCAATGAGCGTTCGGCCGCTCGCTTCGATCTCGTCGCTCAGCACCTCGCGATATTCGTCGGGAAGGGTGTCCGTGCCAAGGACTGCGAACTTCGCACCGAGACTCAAGAGGACGTTGGTGTGATAGATCGGACGGCCGGATCGGTCGTGCGCGTCGAAGACGAGCGTCGAATAATCGAGCCGGTCGTCGAAGTCGGCGATGACCTGCGCGTCGGTCCGCGGGCTGAGGTTTGCGAAGGCGCGGCGCTCGGGGCGGTCGAGGACCAAACTCCCGGTGCCTTCGAGGAAATGGCCGTGACGCTCGTGAAAGCTGAGATCGATGACATTCCGGAGCTCGAAGCCCGATGAAGCAAGCAGCTGCGTGAGGCCGTCCGAGTTCCGCTCCAGGCGGCGGGCCTGCGTTGCCATTGGATAGAGAACCATCGTGCCGTCGGCGTGGAAGGAGACCCAGTTGTTCGGGAAGATGGCGTCAGGCTTGGCCGGTTCGGGGCTGTCCTCCAGGACGAGCACTTCGACGCCGGCATCGTTCAATCGCTGCGCAAGTTCGTCGAACTCGCGCAGCACCCGTGTCGACAGCTCTGGATCCTCCGCGGCGCTTGCAAAGGCGTTGGATTGGGCCGCCTCGGCATGGAAACCGAAGCCAGCCGGCCGAACCAGCAGCACCGCGTCGCTCGATTGCGCCTCCCTACTCATGCCGGGCTTTTCAGGCGTTGCGCGATGCCTTGCAAGGCGCAACCGCGGTAGGTCAATATTCTGCATTAATTTCTTGGTAAACCAAGCGTTTACCGCTTGCCGACGGGAAAGAGATAACCGACAAGATTGGCGGGCGGCGGGGCCCGCGATTCTACTGATTGCGTCGGGAAGGGGCGAGCAAGTTGCGCAAATTGGGTATCATTGGAGGCACGAGCTGGACTTCGACCGCGCTCTACTATGAGCATATCAACCGCGGGATCGCGCGGCGGCTCGGCGAAATGCACAGCGCGACCCTCGTGATCGAGAGCCTCGACCTTGCGCCGATCAGCGCCATGGAGTTGTCGGGCGACTGGGACGGAGTCGCCAGGATCGCCGTAGACGCCGCGAAGCGCCTTCGGGGCGCGGGGGCGGAGGGCCTGGTCATCGCCTCGAATACCGGCCACAAATCCTATGACGCGGTGGCTGCGAGCGTGGATGTGCCCGTTCTGCACATCGGCGACGCGACCGCGGACCGGCTGCTTGCGGACCGACGCTCCCGGGTCGCGCTTCTCGGAACGCGCTTCACGATGACCGAGCCGCACGTCCGCAGCCGCCTCGAAAGCAGCGGGATCAATCTCGTGCCCATCGAACCGGTCTGGATCCGCGAGGTCGACCGGATCATCTTCGAGGAGCTGTGCGCAGGCCGCGTAGTCCGCGACAGCCAGCGCAAGCTGAAGACGCTGATCACGGAGCTCGGCAAACAGAAGGTCCAGGCGGTCGTGCTCGGCTGCACCGAGCTGGTGCTGGCGGTCGACGTTCGCGCCAACGTGCTTCCGGTCTACGACACGACCGCGATCCACGCTCGCGCCGCGGTCGAATGGATGCTCGCCGAGGAGGAGGTCGCGCGCGCGGCGGCTTGAGGCTGCAATTGATCCGGCCGGCCGCTTCTGGTCTTTGTGAGACCATGACTGGGCTGAAGCGGAGAGCGCGTCGGGCGCTGGAGCGCCAACTCGAATATCAGCAAGCCAAGGCGCAATCACTTCGTGGCCACGAGGCCGAAACGATGGCCTGGATGGTCCGTCGCTCCGCAGAAGTCCGGGAAAAACTAGAGGCAGTTCGTCCGATACGGGACGACGCGCGGGTGCTGGAGGTCGGCTCCGGCGCGCACGGGCTCATTTTCTTCTTCGATGGCGCTGAGCGGGTCGGCGTCGATCCGCTTGCCGATCACTACCGGGAGCTGTTCCCGGCGTGGCAGGAGCGGGCAACGACAATCGCGGCATTCGGCGAGCATCTGCCGTTTGAGGACAACTCCTTCGAGGTCGTGCTGTCCGACAATGTCGTGGATCACGCGGAGAATCCGCGCCGGATCGTGGAAGAAATGGCGCGCGTGCTTGCGCCGGGCGGGCTGCTCTATTTCACGGTGAACATTCACCACCCCTTTTATCATTGGGCAGCGACGATCCATGCCGGCTGGCACGCGATCGGCGTGCCTCTCGAGGTTACGCCGTTTGCAGATCACACGGTTCACCTCACGATCAGGGCGGCGCGACAATTGCTTTCAGGCTTGCCGCTGCGCATCACGCGCGAGAGCGACACGATCGAGGAGGCCAAGGTGGAAGGCCGAGCCGAGCCACCGCGTCACGCCGGTGACCGCCTGAAGCGGCTCTTCTTCAAGAATGCGCTTTGGGAGGTCATCGCGATCAGGGAGGACAAGCTGGCGCCGGGTCCACCCGCGTCCTAAATCCTATGGATGGACCGCACACCGGCCGACCGTCCCGACCATCCCAGAGCCGCCGAGCGCTTCAATGAGGAGCAGGCGACCTATGCCGTGCGCGGCACGGACCAGCCCGACCTGGAGAAGGGCGTCGCCGCGATCCGCGAGGTACTGAAGACGTTGCCGGTTCGACCGGGCGTGTACCGGATGCAGGACGCTCGCGGCGAGGTGCTGTACGTCGGCAAGGCTCGGACACTGAGGTCGCGGGTGACCAATTATACGCAGGTGGCACGGCTCCCGAAGCGGCTGCAGCGCATGGTCGCGCAGACGCGGTCAATGACCATCGTCACGACTCAGACCGAAGCCGAGGCTCTGCTGCTCGAGGCGCAGCTGATCAAGCGCTTCCGGCCAGCCTACAATGTGCTGCTGAGGGACGACAAAAGCTTCCCGTTCATCCTGCTGCGCGAGGACCATCAATTCCCGCGGATTCAGAAGCACCGCGGCGCTCGGCGGATCAAAGGGCAGTATTACGGGCCTTTCGCAAGCGCGGGTTCGGTCACGCGGACTCTGAACGCTCTTCAAAAGCTGTTCCTGCTGCGAAGCTGTTCTGACAGCTTTTTTGCGAACCGAACACGCCCGTGCCTTCTGTATCAGATCAAGCGCTGCTCAGCGCCGTGCGTCGGACGGATCAGTGAACAGGACTATGGCGAGCTGGTCGCGGAGGCGAAGGAGTTCCTCGCGGGCAAGTCCACTGGCGTGCAGGGCCGGCTCAGCAAGCTCATGGCCAAAGCCGCCGAGCGGCAGGATTATGAGCTCGCCGCCGTTTATCGCGACCGCTTGCGTGCGCTGACTTACATCCAGGGCAGCCAGACGGTGCACGCCGAAGGGCTCGGCGATGCCGATGTCTTTGCGCTCGCCTGCAAGGCGGGGACCATGTCGATCCAGGCCTTCTTCATCCGCGGCGGACAAAATTGGGGCCACCGGGCCTTCTTCCCGGCTCATACCAACGACGTGCCGGAAGCCGAGGTCCTGTCGAGCTTTCTCGTCCAATTCTACGAAGACCTGCCTCCGCCGCGGCGGATCCTCCTCGATCGCGAACTCGGCGATCGCGAGCTGCTCCAAGAGGCGCTATCCGAACGCGCCGGCCGCAGGGTGGCGATCGAAGTCCCCAGGCGGGGCGACCGTCGCAGGCTCATGGACCAGGCGAAGCGCAACGCCGAGGAAGCGCTCGACCGTCACCTCGCCGAGACCACCACCCAGGGCAAAATCCTCCGTGAGCTAGCCGACACGTTCGAGCTTGCGGACGTGCCCAAGCGCATCGAAGTCTATGACAACAGCCACATCATGGGGACGAACGCGACGGGCGCGATGATCGTCGCCGGGCCTGAAGGCTTCCGCAAGAACAGCTACCGCAAGTTCAACATCAAGCGCCCCGAGACGCAGCCCGGCGACGACTTCGCCATGATGCGCGAGGTGCTCGAGCGGCGGTTCGCACGCCTCGAGAAAGAAGATCCGGACCGGACCAGCGGCGAGTGGCCGGACCTCCTGATCATCGACGGCGGAAAGGGCCAGCTGTCGGCGGTTTGCGAGGTGTTGGAGGATGCCGGCGTCCACGACGTGCCTGTCGTCGCCGTTTCCAAGGGGCCGGACCGCAATGCGGGCCGCGAGACGTTCCATCTGCCCGGCGGTCGCGAGTTCATGCTTCCGCCCAACTCGGCGCTGCTCTTCTACCTTCAGCGACTGCGCGACGAAGCGCACCGCTTCGCTATCGGCACGCATCGAAGCAAGCGCGCGAAGAGCCTTACGACGTCGACGCTTGACGACGTCCCGGGCATCGGGCCGACGCGCAAGCGAGCGCTGCTGATGCACTTCGGAACGGCCCGCGCGGTCAAGGGCGCCGCACTCGAGGACCTTGAGAAGGCTCCAGGGATCAGCAGGGCAATGGCGCGCCAACTCTACGATTATTTTCATCCACGCGGATGAGAATCGAGACCAAAGCCATTGTCTGCGCTCTCCGAAGCCACGGTGAGCATGGTGCGGTGGTGCGGCTGATGACTCCGGAGCAGGGGCTGCAAGCGGCCTATGTCCGCGGCGCGCGGGGGCGGCGGATGCGTCCGGTGCTGATCCCTGGGAACGTCGTGCAGGCCAGGCTGTCGGCTCGAACCGACACTCAGCTCCCCCAGGCGACTGTCGAGCTGGTCCACAGCCGTGCTCCCTTACTAGCCGAGCCGCTCCCTGCGGCCGCGATCGAATGGGCGACGGTGCTCGCGGCGACCGCGCTTCCGGAAGGCCAGCCCTATCCGCCCATCTACGAGGCGCTCGAGGGGCTGCTCGACGCGATCGAGGCGGCTCCGTCGGCGAGCGGCTGGGGAGCCGCAATGGTGCGCTACGAGCTGCTGGTGCTCGCCGAGCTTGGCTTCGGCCTCGACCTCGATCGCTGCGCCGTGACCGGATCCAACGACAATCTGGTGGCGGTCAGCCCAAAGTCGGGGCGCGCCGTCAGTGCCGCCGAGGCGGAGCCCTATGCCAGCAAGCTCCTGCCACTTCCACGCTTCGTCCGCGAAGGAGGCCGCGCATCGTGGGAGGAGATTGCGCAAGGCCTCGCGCTTACCGGCCATTTCCTGTCACGCGACATCCTGACCGACCGCTTGCGCCCGGTGTCCGACGCTCGGGCGCGGCTCGTGGAGCGACTTCGCCGTGCCGGCGGGCTTAGCTAGTTGTCTGCTCGCCATCCCTCGCTAAGGTAGGGCCGTGACGACCGACGCGCTCGCCATGATGTTCCCGAATGTGGCAGTGACCCGCGGGATCGCGGTGCGGGTCGCGGTCAGCTTCCTGGCCGAGCAGTCCGATCCTTCGTCCAACCGCTGGTTCTGGTCCTATCATGTGCGGATCGAGAACGGATCCGAGGTTGCAGTGCAGCTGCTGTCGCGCAGCTGGACGATCGTCGACGGACGCGGAACGGTCCATGAGGTGCACGGCGAGGGTGTCGTCGGGGAAATGCCTTTGATCGCGCCGTCGGCGAGCTTCGATTATGTCTCAGGATGCCCGCTGGATACTCCTTCGGGGACGATGAACGGGAGCTATCGAATGGTCGACGAGGACGGCAGCGCATTCGACGTCGACATCCCCCGTTTCCAGCTTCTCAGCGCCTGACTATTGATCATTTAATCTGAACCACTGGCAATGCCCCGCCGTTTCGACAACTAGGGCTCGCATGTTCTCGTCTTCACACACAGTGACCGACCTGCCGGCAGGTGCGCGTGATCTTCGCGCCTATGTGGTGGGCGACATCCACGGGCGCCTCGACCTGCTCGACGAGCTGCTCGACAAGATCCATGCGGACATGGAGCGCCGCGAAGCAACCAGGACCTTGCTGGTGTTTGTCGGCGACTTGATCGACCGCGGGCCTCATTCCGCACAGGTGGTCGAGCGGCTTCGGACCTACCGCCGGCGCGAAGTGCAACCAATCTTCCTCCTGGGCAACCATGAGGAGGTGTTGCTGCGCATTGTGGACGGAGATCCATCGCCGCTCCCGAGCTGGCTGAGGTTCGGCGGCGCGCAATGCCTGCAGAGTTACGGGGTCGATCCGCGAAAGGTTGCCTCGGTCGTCGCGTCACATGCGCTCCTGATGATCAGGGGCGCCATCCCGCAGGAGCATGTCGAATTCCTGCGCAGCTTCGTCGATTCCTGCCGCTTCGGCGATTATCTCTTCGTCCACGCCGGGATCCGTCCAGGCGTTGGCCTTCAGGAGCAAAGTCAGTCCGATCTTCGATGGATTCGGGAGCCGTTCCTGACCGACGAGACCAAGCACGGCTTTGTCGTCGTCCATGGCCATACGATCAGCCCGGAAGTGGAGGAGCGACCTAATCGGATCGGCATCGACACCGGCGCGTTTGCGACGGGCGTTTTGACGGCGATAGGGATCGAAGGGACGGAGCGTTGGTTTCTGGACACTCGCGCAGAGAGCGAAGCCGCCATTTCGTCGGGCGATTGATACCCCCTGGCGAGTCCCGCAGGTTTTGCCTTGCCAGGTCGAGACAAATGCGGGAGTCGCAGGTTTTTCGGCGAGGTGCGATCGTGTTTGCAGATCTGACCCCCGGCCGGCATGGCCTTTTGGCGCTGTTTTGCGCACCCGTGACCCTGTTGGTTGCCGGCTGCGCCTCAGAGGGGCCGGGCGGGCCCATTCCCTATCGGCCGCTCGGCACGCCCGATGCTCCAACCGTCGTCTCGCTCGAATCCGATTATAAGATCGCGCCGATGGACACGGTGACCGTCAAAGTGTTCAAGGCGCCCGACATGTCGGGCGATTACGACGTGGACCTGACCGGCCATATTTCGCTGCCGCTGGTCGGGGAGGTCGAGGCGGCCAATCTCACGACGGCGCAGCTGGACCAGAAGCTCACGGCCGTCCTCGGCCAGAAATATCTGGAAAATCCGGACGTCAGCGTGGGCGTGAAAGCGTCGACCAAGCGCTCTGTCACGGTGGACGGCGCGGTCAAACAATCAGGCTCATTCGGGGTCGCAGGAAACACCTCGCTGATGCAGGCGGTCGCGCTGGCCGGAGGAACGACGGAGGACGCGAATGCGCATCGCGTCGCGGTCTTCCGAACGATCGGCGGCAAGCGCCAGGTCGCGGCTTTCGACCTCGTGGCGATCCGGCGCGGCCAGTCGCCGGACCCGCAGATTTTCGCAGGCGACATCGTTGTGGTCGACGGATCGTCGATCAAGGCCGCGCAAAAGCAGATCTTCCAGAGCATCCCGCTGCTTTCGATTTTCAGACCGTTCTAGCGGGTGCCGAAATCTATGATCCGGCAGGCGAGGTAACGTGAACAATAGCATCTCTGTCCCAGACGAGAGGCCGTGGCCGCTGCAGCCATATGCAGAGCCGCCCGCTACCCATCTGAGACCGGGCCAGCGCACCTATACGGCCGTCAACATCCTAGACTTCCCGACCTTGATGCGGGTGCTGTTGCATTGGCGCTGGCTAATCATCGGCAGTGTTGCGGCAGGGCTGGCGCTCGCGATCATTGCCACCCTCCTGACCACGCCGATCTACCGGGCGTGGGTGACGCTCGAGGCCAATCCGCCCACGGTTGCGGTCAGCGAGGAGCAGTCCCGCGAACGGGACACGTCAGTTTCCAATTCCTATGATTTCATCGCCACACAAGTCGCCCTTATCTCAAGCAAGGCGGTCGCCCAGCGAACCGTTCAAGAGCTGAACCTTGCCAACAATCCGGAGTTCGTCGCCCTTAACGCCGATCCCTCGACACGCCTGCGAGCTGCAACCGGAATCGTTCAGGGGGGCCTCAAGGTGACCAAGCCCGAAGAAGGCCAGGTCATCAGGTTCAGCTACGATTCCAGTTCGCCGCAGCTCGCCGCAATGATCGCCAACGGCGTTGCCGACAGCTTCATCAACTCGTCCCTGCAACGGCGCTACGAAGCCTCTGCATACGCTCGCAATTTCCTGGAGCGGCAGATCGCCAAGACGCGCGGCGACCTTGAACGGTCGGAGCGCTCGCTGGTCGCTTATGCGCAGTCCCAGGGCATCATCAACGTCGGGGGCGGAACTGACGGTGGCGGTGGCGCTGGCGACAACGACAAGTCGGGAGGCGGAGATGCGGGATCGCTGCAAGGCGAATCGCTGATCACGCTCAACAAAGCCCTCGCGGACGCGACCGCACGCAGGGTCGCCGCGGAAGGCGCGTATCGGCAGGGGCTGGCCACGGGTCCGACCTCGGAAGTGACCGCCAGTACGCAGGCACTTCGTTCGCAGCGGGCGCAGCTCGAGGCCGACTACCAGCAGAAGCGCACCTTCATGAAGCCCGAGCATCCGGAAATGGTGAGCCTGCGCTCCCAGATCGACGAGCTCGACCGGCAGATCTCCCGAGAATCCGCGCAAATGTCGTCGGGACGGACCAACACGCTTCTGGCCGACTATCGCGCGGCCCTGTCTGCCGAGCGGGCGCTGCAGGCTCGCGTCGGCCAGCTCAAGGGTGACGTGCTGAACCTGCGGGGCCGCAGTATCCAGTACAATATCCTTCAGCGCGAGGTGGATACCAACCGCAGCCTCTATGACGCGCTGTTGCAGCGCTTCAAGGAGATTGGCGTTGCCGGCGGAATTGGTGTCTCTCCCGTGTCGATCGTGGATCGCGCGGACACGCCGACCTTCCCATACAA
Organism: Pseudomonadota bacterium; assembly: GCA_046731955.1. Taxonomy (GTDB): domain Bacteria; phylum Pseudomonadota; class Alphaproteobacteria; order Sphingomonadales; family Sphingomonadaceae; genus Sphingomicrobium. The sequence goes on from JBKPMC010000038.1 coordinate 39,521, forward strand.
GCCAAACATGTTCCTCAACCTCATCGCCGGCCTCGGCTTTGGCCTGCTTGCGGGAATGATTGGCGCCGTCGGGCTTGAATTCCTCAACGACACGATCAAGACACGCGAAGACATCCGCGGCAAGCTCGGGATCGCGTGCCTCGGCACGGTGCCCAAGACCGGCGGGAAAAACACGTTCATCGAGGACCTCAAGAGTCCTGCTTCGACGATATCCGAGGCTTATTCCGCCGTTGTCGCGGCGCTGCGTTTCAGCACCGAAGCCGGCATGCCCAACGTCTTGCAGATAACCAGCACGCAGGCGACCGAGGGCAAATCCTCGACCGCCCTGGCGCTCGCGCAGAATTTCGCGCGGCGCGAAAAGTCGGTGCTGCTGGTCGACGCCGACTTGCGGAAGCCGGCGTTCCGCGCGGCCAAGGAGAATGTCGGGCTGAGCCAGCTGCTGACCACCGAGGACCCCCTGAGCCAGCATGTCGTTGCTACCCAGCACTCGAACCTTTGGCTCCTTCCGAGCGGTCCGGTTCCGCCGAACCCCGCCGACCTTCTTTCCACGGCGCGCATCCGCAAAATTATGAACGAGGCGGCCGAACGCTTCGACCTGGTCGTAATCGACGGGCCGCCGACCCTGGGGCTCGCCGACGCGCCGCTCCTGGCGGCTGCGGCGAAGAACCTCCTCTTCGTTGTCGAAAGCGGTAGGACCCGCACGCGCGCCGCGATTGAGGCGCTGAACCGGGTCGAGGCCACCTGGGCACATGTCCTGGGAGCCATTCTAACGAAAACGACAAGTGAGATGTCCGGCTACGGCTACGACCGCTATCGTTATGGATACGGCTACGGGAAGCTCGCGAAGAAGCGACCGGAAATCCTGATGATCCCGCAGGGGAGTGACAGCTGACTTCCAAGTCCGCGGGAGTCGGAACGGTGGCGCGCGGCCTGTTTGCGGCGGTGATCGCCCTCCTGCTTGCGATCACGATCGTCAGAAACGCTTTCGTCAGTGAATTTGCGGCGACCGATCCGGCGCGCGCGGCTCACCTCTGGGACGACCATCCTACGGTCCAAATCTCTGAAGGCATGATTGCGATCGCAACGGCCGCCTCCCAGCCGTCGCCTATGAGCCCGGCTGTCCTGAGCTCCGTCTATGACGCAAGCCGCAAGGATCCACTTGCTTCCGAGCCATTCCTGGTGCGCGGAGTCCAGGCGCAGATTGCGGGCGATCAAGACCTTGCGCGACAAGCGTTCGCCGCCGCCAAACGGCGCGATCCGCGGTCGCTTCCCGCGCGTTATTTCCTTGCGCAGGATGATTTCGGGCGCGGCGATGCAGCGAGCGGCCTGCGCGAAGTTGTAGTGCTCGCTCGACTGGCGCCTAACGGGTCCGCAAGTCTCGCACCTTATCTCGCGACCTATGCACTCGATCGTTCGAACTGGCCGCAGCTGCGCGAGGTGCTGCGCGCCGACCCGTACCTGGCCGAGGCGACATTCATCGCGCTCGCGGCCAATCCCGCCAACGCGGATACCATTCTCTCGCTGGCGGACGACCGGCATCGAGACCCGCGCAGGCAATGGGTCACCTCGCTTCTCGCCAGCCTGGTCAAGGCCGGCCAATATCAAAAGGCGCGCGACGTCTGGGCAAACATGTCGAGCATCGGAGCTCAGCGCGACCTGCTGCTCTTCGATCCAAGCTTCTCCGAAGGTGGCCCTCCGCCGCCGTTCAACTGGCTGCTGACTTCCTCGACCATCGGACTCGCGGAACGACGTCCGGGCGGCGGACTTCACGTGATTTATTACGGACAGGAGGACGGCGTCCTTGCCAGCCAGCTCGTCCTTCTGCCGCCCGGCAGATTCCGGATGACCATGAATACGCCCGGCACTCCGGCGAACGTTGAGCAGCTCAGGTGGCAGCTGGCGTGCGTAGGGTCGAAGAACGAGATCGGCATGGTCTCCTTTAGAACGGTCGCGGATCACGGATGGACATTCTCCGTCCCCGCGAGCTGCAACGCTCAGCGGCTCGAGCTGGTCGGGAGTTCGTCGGACATGGCCCAGCAGATCGACGCGACGGTAACCGAGCTGAAGCTCATACCGGAGCGCAGCAATGGCTAGCCGTGGACGCCAGATGGTCGTTCCCGTCTATCTGTTCATGTGCCTGCTCCTCGGCGGCAGCGCCCAGGGCATCTGGGCCAACATGTTTTTCCAACTCATCGGCGTCGTCATTATCGCGTGGGCCGCCGCTGCTGCGCCCGCGGAGCCGCTGACGCCGTCGGCGAAGTACGTCTTCCTTCTGGTGGCTCTCGGACTCCTGCTCGTGACGCTGCAGCTGGTGCCGCTGCCGGCATCGACATGGGCGCATTTTGGAGGGCGCGGGTCGATTGCGGAGCAATACCGCATCCTGGGCATCCCAACACCCGAGCGTCCGCTCTCGCTCACGCCTTATGCGACGCTCAGCGCCTTGCTGACTCTAATCCCGCCGCTCGCCGTGCTGTGCGCAATGACCCGGATGCGCGCCTATCGCTCCGGCTGGCTGATGCTCGCTTTTCTCCTTGGAATCGTCGCCGGCGTTCTGCTCGGCGCGCTGCAGGTGACGAGCGCGGATCCGTTGACCTCGCGTTGGTATCTCTATCCCGAGACCAATTTCGGAGTTGCGACCGGCTTCTTCGCGAATGCCAACCATATGGCGAGCCTGCTGGTGATTGGACTGCCGTTTCTCGCAGCCCTGCTCGCGGCGGCCCGCGGGGGCAGCTTGCAACGCTACTCAGCCGTGGTGGCGCTCGTCACCGGCGTGGCCGCAGTTCTGGTCATCGGCATCATGCTCAACGGTTCGCTCGCCGGTTATGTACTCGCCGTGCCGGTGCTGCTCGCCAGCGCCCTGATCGTTTTTTCCGGGACAAGCCGGGCGCGTCGCTGGATCGGCATCGCTGCCGGCCTGTTGCTCGTCGCCGGCGCCGTCGCGCTCTGGATGCGGCCGGTTGGCGGCGGCAATTTCGGGGCCCAGGCAGCGACCTCCGTGCATTCGCGCCAGCAGATGGTCTCGACGACTCTGACGGCAGCCAGGCATTTCATGCCTTTCGGCGCGGGGCTGGGCTCGTTCCCGCGAGTCTATCCGATGTTCGAGGATCCGGACTCAATCATGCCCAATATCGTGAACCACGCGCACAACGATTATGCGGAGCTGGCGCTGGAAACGGGGATTCCGGGGCTAGTGCTGATTGCGGCGTTCCTCATCTGGTGGGCGGCTGCGGCGTGGCGCGTGTGGCGTTCGCCTGAAGGCGGGCCCTACGCACGCGCCGCGTCGATCGCCTCAGCGGCGATCCTCGTTCACAGCTTCGTAGATTATCCGCTGCGCACGGCGGCGATCAGCACGGTGTTCGCCATGTGCCTCGCGTTGCTGGTCCAGCGCCACGCGCCGGTCAGAGCGGAAAAGTCCGATCTTCGGCCGACCCGGCACGTCGTTTTCAGGTAGGCGGAGCACCTTTGCGCGGATTCTGGGAGACGATCACGTCGGCCATGGCCTCGTGGCACCAGGGCAAGCTCTTTATTGAGCATGCCGTCGCGGTCAGCCACGACACATTGCACGTAATCGTCGGGGTCCTCGTCTGGCTCGTCGTGGCCGCCTTGATCCGGCGGCCGGCTTCTTCGTGGTTCCCGTGGCTGTGGCTGCTCGCCTTTATCCTGTGGAACGAGACGGTCGATCTGTGGGTGGAGCAGTGGCCCGACCCCGGGCAGCAATATGGCGAGGGCGCGAAGGACGTCCTTATGACGATGTTCCTGCCCACGGTGCTGATGTTCGCTGCGCGGCGGGGGCCAGGGTTGTTTGCAGGCGGTGCGCGCTCGCGAAGGGGGCGCTGATCGGTCCTTCGCTCCGAGCCTCGTCCTCGACATGCCCCCGGCATGTCTGCGGGCGAGGCTGGTGAGCCCAGCTGGATTCGAACCAGCGGCCTACTGATTAAAAGTCAGTTGCTCTACCGACTGAGCTATGGGCCCACCTGAAAGGCGCGGTTACCCTCGCGAGGCTCTTCGGGCAAGGCGCTGAGCGAGATGGCGCACGGTGAGCGGCCCGCGCACGCGCCAGCCCGGCGCGATCGCCGCGAGCGGCTGGAGCACGAAGCTGCGCTTGTCGAGCAGAGGGTGAGGAACCTTCAGTTTTCGCGAGCGCCATGTCCCGCCGCTCCAGAGCACCAGGTCAAGATCGAGCACGCGCGGGCCCCAGCGGCGGCCGCGCCTCCGTCCGAAATCGCGCTCGGTAAATTTGAGACGCCGGAGCATCTCGGGCGGCTCGAGGTCGCTCTCGACCAGCGCGACCGCGTTGGCGAAGTCGCGGCCTGCGCCGCCATGCGCGGCGTTCAAGATGATAGGCGAGGCGTCGAACAGCCCGAACTCCTCATCCAGCCGAGCGATCGCGGCCTCGACCACGCCTGCGGGGCGGCCGTACCGGCCGTGCGGACGGTTCGATCCGATCGCGATGGCGTAGAGATAAGGGGGGTCAGGCAACAAACACCGTTCGGGCTGAGCCTGTCGAAGCCCTGTCCTTTCTCTCCTGTCCTAAGAACAAGAGCGGTTCTTCGACAAGCTCCGGACGAACGGTATGGAGAGGCGTGAGCCACATCCAACCCGCCGACTTGTCGCCCATCCCGGAGGCCGAGGCGCCACGCGACTGCCCCTTATGCCCGCGGCTGGTGCGGTTCCGGCATGAGTGCCGTGCCGAGTTCCCCGACTGGTGGAACTCTCCCGTGCCCGCCTTCGGCGACCGCGACGCCTGGCTGGCGATCGTCGGCCTCGCACCCGGCAAGCAAGGCGCGAACCGCACCGGCCGGCCTTTCACCGGCGATTTCGCCGGCGATCTGCTCTACGGCACCTTGCTCAAGTTCGGTCTCGCCGAGGGCGAATATCGCGCCGACCCGGCGGACGGGCTGAAGCTCAAGGGCGCGGTGATCCTCAATGCGGTGAAATGCCTGCCGCCGGCCAACAAGCCCGAGCCGAGCGAGATCGCCACATGCCGCCATTATCTCGACGCGTCGCTAGCGGCACTCACCAATGTGCGGGTAGTCGTTGCGCTCGGCCAGATCGCTCATGTCGCCACGGCGCGGGCGCTCGGGCTTCCTCCCGTCGCGACGAAGTTCGGCCATAGCGCCGAGGCGCAGGCGCCCGACGGCCGAGTGCTGCTGTCGAGCTATCACTGCTCGCGCTACAATCAGAACACCGGCCGCCTTGATGCAACGATGTTCGAGGCGATTTTCGCGCGGGCGCTCAGTCTTCGTCGCCGTAGAACACAAAGCCATCTGGCGGATCAGTAATTTGATGCATTTCGGCTTCGCGAACCTCTTCGGCCTCAATCACTGGCGGAGGGCAGCCCGGTAGCTTCTTGGGGACTTCCTTCATAAGCCGTTGTTCAGCAATGATCGCTGCTGACGCTTCATCCTCGGCAAGTACAAAGCGGGTCGTCACGAATCCGCTGCAATCGGCCCATTTACCCGGTGCCCAACTTCCTCCCAGAAGCACCGCAAACGGCCTAATCACCGGTCCTCCACCAGCCGCCCATAAAGCTCGGGCCGACGATCGCGGAAGAAACCGAACGCCGCGCGGTGCTTCTTCGCCTGCGAGAGGTCGATCGTTGCAACTAGCGCGCCGGTCTTCTCGGCGCCGAACTCGGCGAGGATGTCGCCGCGCTCGTCGCAGATGAAGCTGTGGCCGTAGAAGCGCTGGCCGTGCTCCGTGCCGATGCGGTTGGCGGCGACCACCGGCACGACGTTCGACACCGCATGGCCGATCATCGCCCGCCGCCACAGCCGCGACGTGTCGAGCTCGGGGTCGTGCGGCTCGGCGCCGATCGCGGTCGGGTAGAAGAGGATGTCCGCGCCCATCAGCATCATCGAGCGGGCGGTCTCCGGATACCACTGGTCCCAGCAAACACCGACGCCCAGCGTCGAGAAATGCGGCCCTTTCCAGACCTGGAAGCCGGTATTCCCAGGACGGAAGTAGAATTTCTCCTCGTAACCCGGGCCGTCGGGGATGTGGCTCTTACGATAGACTCCGACAACCTTTCCGTCGGGCCCGACCATCGCGAGCGAGTTGTAATAATGCGGCCCGTCCGCCTCGAAGAAGCTGGTCGGGATCCAGATCTTCAGCTCCTTTGCCAGCTCCTGCATCGCGACGACCGACGGATGCTCCGCGGTCGGCCGAGCGGATGCAAACAGGCTCTCGTCCTCGACCCGGCAGAAGTAGGGGCCTTCGAACAATTCGGGCGGCAGAACGACCTCCGCGCCCTTGCTGGCCGCCTCGCGCACGAGCTCCGCGACGGCGCGGATGTTCGCGACCGTGTCATCGGTGAAGGCGAGCTGAAGCGCGGCGACGGTGAGCTTGGTCATGGGGGGCCTTTAGCGAAGCTCCTCCCTACCGGCAAAGCCGGTGGGGAGGGGGACCGCTCAGCGAAGCTGAGTGGTGGAGGGGTCGGCGCCAAACCCCTCCACCATTGAATCTTTGTTCAATGGTCCCCCTCCCCGTTGCTTCACGACAGGGAGGAGCGTTAGGCCGGCACCTGTTGCGAAATGCAGTGGAAGCTTCCGCCCCCGGTCAGGATGTGGTCGGCGCGAAGGCCGATTGCAACGCGGTCGGCGAACAGCGCCTGCACTGCCTCCACTGCCGCGCGGTCGTTTGGAGCGCCGTACTGCGGCACAACGACCACAGCATTGCCGATGTAGAAATTCATGTAGCTTGCGGGGATCACGTCGCCGTCCTCGCCGGTGATCCGGCCGGGCGAGGGGAGGGTGACGATGTCGAGCCCGGCTTCGGCGAGCCGCCGCGTCGCTTCGCGATAGACGGCTTCGTTGGGGTCATGGTCGGTGGGTGTGGGGATCGCCACGCGGCCCGGAGCGACGAAGCGCGCGAGATTGTCCACATGACCGTCGGTATGGTCGTTCATCAGCCCCGAACCGAGCCACACGACGCGCTCGAAGCCGAGGTCGGTCCGGAGCCGCTCTTCAACCTCCTCGCGCAGCAGCGTGTTGCGGTTGGGGTTGAGCAGGCACTGTTCGGTCGTCAGGACGAGTCCCGATCCGTCAGCGTCGATCGCTCCGCCCTCGAGAATCCAGCCGGCCTTCGTGAAGGGCAGGTCCGCGCGTTTTGCTAACCGCTCGCCGACGTCCTGGTCGCCTTCGAGATCGTACTTGCCGCCCCAGCCGTTGAAGCCGAAGCCCTGCGCCCGTCGTGCTTTGCCGCTGCCCGTGACGATGGGCCCCGTGTCGCGCAGCCAGATGTCGCCGAAGAGCTCGACGAACACTTGGGCGAACGGGGCAAGAGCCCGCGCGCTCTGGGCAGCGCCTTCATGGGCCGCGACCAGCCACACCTTCTCGCCCTTGCCGCCGGCATGCACCGCTTCGGCAAATGCCGCGATCTCGCGCTCGGCCGGTTTCAGGTCGCCGAGCCACAGCTCTGGATCGCTGGGGAAACCGATCCAGACCGCTTCGTGCAGCGCCCATTCGGGTGGGAGAGGGGTCACCATCGCCGCGCCGCTAACAGGCGTGCGCGTCAGCGCCAAGCCAACCTATTGCACTGTCATAAATGGCGTGCACTATGTGTCTGCCGGGAAAAGGGGGATTCAATGAAGTTTCGCGTTGCGCTGCTCGCTTCGGCGGCCAGCTTGTTTGTTGCCGCGCCGGTCGTCGCGGCCGATGCTTCGCTCGTCGCCGACGCCAAGGCGTTTGGGGCGCGGGAAGCCGTCCAGGCGCCCGATCTTTCCGCTGATGGTTCCAGCGTTGTCTACATCACGCCGGCTGCGGGCCGGAAATCCGTGGCGGTCGTCGGGAATCTAGACACCGGCACGTTTACGCAGATGGTCACCTCCGATGGCTATGCCAACGCCCTGCGCTGGTGCAATTTCGCTTCAGGGACACGCGCGGTCTGCCGGATCAGCGGTCTCGACAAGGAGGCCGTCAGTGAGATCATCGGTTACATCAGGCTCCTCTCCATCAACACGGACGGAAGCGATGCCAAACAGCTCGGCCAGAGCCAAAGCTTTTACGACTCCTATCTGCGCCAGTTCGATGCGTCCGTAGTCGACTGGCTTCAGGGCACCGACAACAAGATCCTGCTCCAGCGCGCATATGTACCTGAGGAATTCAAGCTCAACACCCGCCTGGTACGCACGAAGAACGGCCTAGGAGTCGATCGGGTCGATGCCAGCACATTGAGAAGCGATGCGGTTGAGCAGCCGCGCGACGGAGCTTCCGGCTACATGAGCGACGGCCTCGGTCACGTCAGGCTCATGACCGTTGCCGGGGCGAACAATAGCGGCATGCTGACAGGGCAGATCAGCTATCTCTTTCGGACGGCGACCTCGGGAGAATGGAAACCGCTTGTCACGGTTGCCGACGCCAACAACCCGGATTTTCAGCCGCTCGCGATCGACGCCAGCATTAATTCGCTCTACGCGCTGAAGAAGAAGGACGGGCGGATGGCGCTCTACGCCATCCGCCTGACCGAGTATCATCCCGAAACGCTGATCGCGGAAAATCCGCGCGTCGACATCGACGATGTCATTCGCTTTGGAGACGGCCAGAAGGTCATCGGCTACACCTACTCTGAAGACGCTACCGAAAGGGTCTATTTCGACCCGGAATTCAAAGCCCTCGCAGCCTCACTTTCTAAGGCGTTGCCGAAGTCGCCCATCGTGGAATTCGCTGACGCGAGCCGCGACGGCCGCAAACTGCTGATCTTTGCCGGCAGCGACAATGATCCCGGTCGCTATTACGTTTTTGATCGCGACAAGAAGACGCTCACCCCGGCGATGATCGGCCGGCCCGAGCTCGAAGGACGAACGCTCGCGACTGTGAAGCCGGTCACGATCGCGGGATCTGGAGGAGTGTCCATTCCCGCTTACCTGACCCTTCCGGCGGGAAAGGAGGCGAAAAACCTTCCTGCAGTCGTTCTGCCGCATGGTGGTCCGAGCGCCCGCGACTATTGGGGCTTCGACTGGCTGCCGCAATTCCTTGCCGCTCGCGGCTATGTCGTCCTTCAACCCCAGTTTCGCGGCTCGGCGGGCTTCGGCGACGCGTGGCTAAACGAAAATGGATTCAAGAATTGGCGAGCATCTATCGGCGACATCACGGATTCGGCGAAGTGGCTAGCTGCCCAGGGGATTGCCGACCCCAATCGCGAGGCAATCCTCGGCTGGTCCTACGGCGGCTACGCCGCGCTTCAGTCGGCGGTAACCGAACCCTCCCTGTACAAGGCGGTCATCGCGATCGCGCCGGTTACCGACCTCGCGATGCTGAAGGAAGATTATCGCAACTTCACCATTCGCGAGCTCGTGGAAAGGGAGATCGGCAGCGGTCCGCATGTCGCCGACGGCTCGCCGCTGCGCCATGCCGCGGAGATCCGTGCGCCCGTCCTGCTTGTCCACGGCACGCTCGATAATAATGTGAAGATCGCTCATTCCCAGAAGATGGAAGCTGCGTTCAAAGCTGCCGGCAAACAGAGCGAGCTAATCACCTTCGAGGGCCTGGATCACCAGCTCAACGATTCGGACGCTCGGGCGCAAATGCTTGCGAAGATCGGCGAATTGCTTGACCGGACCATCGGCCACTGAGCCAAACAAAAAAGGGCGACCCGGAAGGCCGCCCTTGCTTGTTCTGATCCGCGAACCGCTTAACGCGAGTAGAACTCGATCACGAGGTTCGGCTCCATCCGCACCGGATAGGGCACTTCGTCGAGCTTGGGCACGCGCGCGTAGGTGATCTTCGACGTGCCGTCGGGAACGACGTAATCGGGGATGTCGCGTTCGGCGAGGCTCTGCGCCTCGATCACCAGCGCCATCTCCTGCGCCTTGGAGCCAAGCTCGACGACGTCGCCGACATTCACGCGCCGGCTGGCGATGTTGCACTTCACGCCGTTGACGCGGATGTGGCCGTGGCTGACGAGCTGGCGAGCGGCCCAGATGGTCGGCGCGAACTTGGCGCGGTAGACGACCATGTCGAGCCGGCGCTCCAGGAGGCCAATCAGGTTCTGCGAGGAGTCGCCCTTCATGCGGCTCGCCTCGACGTAATTCTTCTTGAACTGCTTCTCGGTGATGTCGCCGTAATAGCCTTTGAGCTTCTGCTTGGCGCGAAGCTGCACGCCGAAGTCGGAGAGCTTGCTCTTGCGGCGCTGGCCATGCTGGCCGGGGCCATATTCGCGGCGATTGACCGGGCTTTTGGGTCGTCCGAAGACGTTCTCGCCCATGCGGCGGTCAAGTTTGTATTTGGCGCTGGTGCGCTTCGTCATGATCAATCCTTCAATTGCGTTGTCACATGCCCGGAGCCGCGCTGCTGGCTCTTGAAGCGCTCAAGAGGGCAGGACCGCCGCTTCACCGGGGTGCGGGGCCAATTGCGAAGGCGCGCGGCTAGCCGAGACGGCGCGTGGGGTCAAGTCGCGCGTCAGCTTCCAGGGGGTCCGCCAGAAGCTCCGGGTTGCTGATAGATTTTGCCTTGAACGCCCATGCGGGAAACCCCGGGGCCAAGGTCGAGTGTCCCATTCTCGTCGCGGCAGACGCGGCGTTTGGAGCGGCTGCCCGTGACCTCGATGTGCTCGCACACCTGCTTCGACTTCTTCACGACCGTCACCGGCTTTTCCGGCTGAACGACGGCGGGAGTCTGCGCCATCATCATGGCCGCAATGAACAGAATTGACATCAAAAGTTCCCCTAACGCGGTCACAAAACATAAGACTTTTCAGCCGGTCAATGCGTTAGCGCTGCCGTTCGTCGAAAAGTCGTCATCGTTGCCGAGGTGGGTTCACCAGCGCGCGGATGACGCCGCGCACCGCCTTGACCTCGCGAGAGGACCAGCCGGTCTTGGTGAAGATCGTCCGAATCGTATTCCTGGTCGCCTGCGTGCGCGAGGGCGGATGGAAATAGCCCTTGGCGACAAGTTCTTCATCAAGCTGCTTGATTAGGCCATCGAGCTCGCCGTGGGGGGCCGGGGGTTCCAATTCCTTCGCTGGCGGTTGGGCGAGTTCGCCACGTTTCGACCACTCATAGGCTAGCAGGATCACGGCCTGCGCGAGGTTAAGCGACGCGAATTCGGGATTGATCGGGACGGTGACGATCGCGTTGGCCAGCGCGACCTCGTCGGTTTCGAGGCCGGAGCGTTCCGGGCCGAACAAGATGGCTGAGCGTCGTGGTGATCCGGCGATGGCGTCGGCCATCTCCGCTGGTCCGACAACGGGCATGACCAGGTCACGACGACGGACGGTCGATGCAAAAACCAAAGAGCAGTCGGCGATCGCCTTTTCGACCGTGTCGAAGACCTGCGCTTGTTCGAGGACGATGTCCGCGCCGCTTGCAGCCGGGCCCGCATCCGGATTGGGCCAGCCGTCGCGTGGGGCGACGAGACGCATCTCGGTCAGGCCGAAGTTGAGCATCGCCCGCGCCGCCTTGCCGATGTTCTGGCCCAGCTGGGGCCGGACGAGGACGATGATGGGTCCTTCAGGTCCTTCGAGACGGGTCTTCGTCTCGCTGCGCTCGCTCAGTCCCTCCTCAGGATGAGCGGTGGAACCCGCGCTAATCCGCTCATCCTGAGGAGCGGCTGAGCTTGTCGAAGCCGCGTCTCGAAGGACGGGAGTCCTCATCGCGAGTAACTGAATTCCATCCCAATCGCCTCGAATTAGAGCTTCCTTTTTCGCCCTGCTCCACCCCTTTACCTGCCGTTCGGCCCTGAACGCCTGATCGCGTTCAGAGAATTCTTGCGACCAAACCAACTGGAGAGGTCTGCGAGTTTGCGTGTATCCCGGAATACTGACCGATTGGTGTGCTTCGAATCGCACTTCCAGGTCATCGGTATGACCGACGTAATAGCTACCGTCGGCACACCTGAGCATGTAGGCCCAAAAGCTCATTGCTGTCCTTCGATACGGGACTTCGACAAGCTCAGTCCCTACTCAGGATGAGCGACGGGGAGCGCATTCACAGCAGCCGGTCCGGCGGGGATTGCTTCGGCTTCGCGGGTTCGTCCGCCGGCGCCTGTTCGCCGACTGCGCCCGCAATCTCGGCGAAGTCACCTGGCTCGCTGAAGTCCTTGTAGACGCTCGCGAAGCGGATGTAGGCGACATGGTCGATTGCCTTCAGGCCTTCCATCACGGCTTCGCCGATTTCCGCTGCGCGCACCTCGTCGCCGCGGGTTTCGAGCTGGCGTTGGATGGAGGAGACCAGACGGTCGATCCGATCGGGCGAGATGTCGCGCTTGCGGCAGGCGATCGCGATCGATCGGGCGAGCTTTTCGCGGTCGAACGGTTCGCGCTCGCCATTCTTCTTCACGACCGTGAGATCGCGAAGCTGCACTCGTTCGAACGTGGTGAAGCGCGCACCGCACGCCTCGCATTGCCGCCGACGGCGGATCGCGGCCCCATCCTCGCTCGGCCGGCTGTCTTTGACCTGGCTGTCTTCGTGCGCGCAAAACGGGCAGCGCATTCCTTATCCCTGATAGATTGGGAAGCGTGCGCAAAGCTCGCGGACGCGCTCGTTCACTGAGCGCTCAACGTCGCCGTTGCTCTCGAGCCCGTTCTCCTTGAGACCATCGAGCACGTCCGCCACCATGTCGGCGATGTCGCGGAATTCGGCGACACCGAAGCCGCGCGTCGTGCCTGCCGGCGATCCGACGCGGATACCGCTGGTCTTCACCGGTGGTAGCGGATCGAACGGAACGCCGTTCTTGTTGCAGGTGATGCCAGCGCGCTCGAGGCTCTCGTCGGCGTCCTTGCCAGTGAGGCCGAGCGGTCGGAGATCGACGAGGGCGAGATGCGTGTCGGTGCCCCCCGCGACGAGGTCGGCGCCGCGCTCCTTCAGTCGGTTCGCGAGCGTCTGTGCGTTGGCGATCACGGCCTTCGCGTAAGCCTTGAACTCGGGGTGCAACGCCTCGCCGAAGGCGACGGCCTTTGCGGCTATGACATGCATCAGCGGTCCGCCCTGAAGGCCTGGGAAGACGGCGGAATTGACCTTCTTTGCGATGGCCTCGTCGTCGGTCAGCACCATGCCGCCACGCGGCCCGCGCAGCGTCTTGTGCGTGGTCGTGGTGACGACGTCGGCGTAGCCGAATGGGGTGGGGTGCTCACCCGCGGCCACAAGCCCGGCGAAATGGGCCATGTCGACGAGGAGCAGAGCGCCGACTTCATCGCAAATCTCGCGGTAGCGCTTGAAGTCGAAATGGCGCGGATAGGCGGAACCGCCGGTGATGATCATCTTGGGCCGATGCTCTTTCGCAAGCCGCTCGACCTCGTTGAAGTCGACCAGATGATCGTCCTGGCGAACGCCATACTGGACCGCGTTGAACCACTTGCCTGACTGGGCGGGCGGGGCACCATGGGTGAGATGGCCGCCGGCCGCGAGGCTCAGCCCCATGATAGTGTCCCCGGGCTTCAGAAGCGCCAGCATCACCGCGCCGTTGGCCTGTGCGCCCGAATGCGGCTGGACGTTCGCGAACTGGCAGCCGAACAGCTTCTTCGCTCGCTCGATTGCCAGGGTCTCGACCGCGTCCGATGGCGCGCAACCCTGGTAGTAGCGCCGGCCGGGATAGCCTTCGGCATATTTGTTGGTGAGCACCGAGCCCTGCGCTTCGAGTACGGCGCGGCTGACGATATTCTCGGACGCGATGAGCTCGATTTGCGTTTGCTCGCGGCGGAGCTCAGCGTGGATCGCGTCCTCGACCGCGGGATCGACCTCGCTCAGGCCGCTGGTGAAGAAGCCGTGCGGCACGCGGTAGTTCTGGTCGCTGCTCTGCTTCGGGTCGAGATCGGCGGCGGTGGCCATCAGTCGCTGTCCTGCAATTCCTGGGAAAGTTGGTCGACTCGGCGCTGGTGGCGCCCGCCAGCGAAATCCGTGCCGAGAAAGGCCGAAATGCACGCCTTCGCCATGTCGCTGCCGATCAGCCGCGCGCCCATCGCGAGCACGTTCGCGTCGTTGTGCTCGCGGGCGAGCTCGGCGGAGAGCGGATCGTCCACCCGCGCGCAGCGGCATTCGAGGTTGCGATTGACGGCGATCGAAATGCCAATTCCCGAACCGCAGATGGCGATCCCGCGATCTGCCTTCCCGAGCGCGACATGCGAGCCGAGCTTGGCGCCATATTCCGGATAATCGACGCTCTCCGGCCCGTTTGTGCCCAGGTCCGTTACTTCGTGGCCCTGGTCGCGAAGCCAGCGGACGAGTTCGTCCTTGAGGGTATAGCCTGCATGGTCGGCGGCAAGTGCGATGCGCATGCCCCTTAGCTAGGCTAGCCGCGCCCGAATCGCCAGTGCCCGCCGTTCGTCGACGCGTCTAACATTGTGGCACGCCCGTCGATGGCTGCTCGACGGCTCGCAAACCATATCGTTCGATGCGCACCAAATCGGGGAGGCCAGCCATGCGCGTCATCCTACCGTTCGTCGTCGTGCTTCTTGCAACGTCCGCTGCGGGTCAGCCAGCGCCGCAGGTCGACATCCGGCCATTCGTCGCGAAGGAGATCAATCCGAGAGTGCATCTGCTGAGCACGCCCGACGATTATTACGGGCCGGTCATCGGCAATGTGATCCTAATCGAGCAACGCGATGGGTTCGTGTTGGTCGACAGCGGGCTCAGCGCTGCCAACGGCCGTGCGGTCGTGCGCTACGCCCGATCGCTTGCGGCCAAGCCCATCAAGGTTGTCATGATCACCCATTGGCACAACGATCATCCTCAGGGCGTGTCTTCGATCCGCGACGCGTTTCCCAAGGTGCGGATCATCTCCACGCGCCAGACCGAGGCCGGAATGCTCGGCCCGGAGGCATTCGACATCGGCTATTCGCCCGGTCCGAAGTGGGACCAGGCCATGGCGAAGCTGACTGCGGCGACGAAGGAGCAGCTTCAAAAGCTCCTCGACGATCCCGCGACCGCGCCCGACCGGAAGGAGCGGATCCGCAAGGCTATTCCCCAATATGAGGCATTTCTGGCCGACTTCCGCGGAAGCTACATCGTGCCGCCGACCGAGACATTCGAGCGCGAGCTTCTGATCGAGGACCCCGAAGTGCCCGTGCGGCTACTCTATCTCGGCCGGGCGAACACAGAGGGCGACGCACTCGCCTGGCTTCCGAAGCAGAGAATCCTCATGTCGGGCGACATCGTCGTCGCGCCCAGCCCCTTCGGTTTCGGGAGCTTCCCGAGTGACTGGATCGAGACGATCGGCAAGGTGAAGGCGATCGACTTCGAAACTCTCATCCCCGGTCACGGCGAACCAATGCGCAACCGTGAGTATCTGGACAAGCTGATCGCCGCGATCACCGATGTCCGGGCGCAGGTTGGGCCGCTCGCCAATGCTGGCGTGCCGCTGGAAGAGGTGAGCAAGAAGGTCGACTTTACCAAGTCCATCGCGCTGTTCGGCGATACTCCACGAATCCAGCGTAATGCGCAGACGCTGTTCTTCGATCCGATGATCCCGAACGCCTACAAGGAAGCGCTTGGGCAGCCGATCGTCCAGGGCGAAGGCGGTCCCGAGCCCGACGTTCCACGGGAGACGCCGCCCAAACCGACGAGCATCCACCACAAGAACTAGGCGGGTTTGGGTGCGCCGCCCTCCAACTGTGCAAGGCGGGCCGCCATTTCGTCGAGCCGCTGCTGCATCATGCTCTCTCGCGAATAGTGGCTGCGCGCGACGCGCAGTGCCTCGGCGAGCGGTGGAATGATTTCGCGGACCGCTTCAAGCTCCTGCCGGTTGTAACGATTGCCGTCCGAGCGGCGGCTGAGGAGCAAAGTGCCGACCGAACTTTCCTCGTCGGCGAGGGTGAGCTTTTCGATCAGTTCGGGATCGTCTTCCGATGAGACATTTCGCGCAGCCACGAGCTCGCGGCTGAGAGCCGTATCGAGAACGATCGCTGAGGCAGAGGGATGGATCACATCGTCGATGATCGCGAGCGCGCGGGTCGCGACTTCGCCGGGAGTTTCTGTCAGGCCCCAGCTCTTCAGACGCCTGGCTGCGCCACGCATGCGATCGACCGGTCCGCCGAAGCGCTTTCTCGTCCAGCCGAGCACGAGCGATTGGGTCGGAGAGAAGATGCCTGCCGCGATGATTGCCCCGACCGTGGTTGCGCCCGCCTGGCTTTCGCGGCCGATCACTTCTTCGATGATAAGCTTCACTAGGTCGGAACTGGCCGCCCAGACCACGCCGACGACGAGCGTTACAACTGCGTAGGCTGCGGAGCGGGTGATGATCGTGTCGGCTTCCCACAAGCGGAAACGCGTAAGCGCGATCAGCAGGCCGAGCGGGATGACTGCCATTCCGAAGCTGAACAGCAGCACGACCGTCATGTTCAGCAGCATGCTCGACGTGCCTGTGTCTGGGACGAATGCGAGGAGCACAAAGGCGGCGCCGACAAGCAGCAGTCCTGTAGCGAAGCCGAAAGCGGCCCACTTGATCTGCTGGCGCTCGATGCCGGCTTGCAGGCGGTGGTAACGGCGGCACTGCCCGCCGAGCATGGTCAGCAGGGCGCCAAGGCCGAGGAATACCTGAACGTTTGCGTCGACATTCGGAAGTGAGACGAAGATCGCCAGCGGAATTCCTGCGACAATCAACCAGCGGAAGTATTTCGGCACGAAGATGCCATCCGGGAAGACGGCCAGGGCGAGCAGCAGCAGATAAAACCAGATCGACGAAATCACGTCGTAGAGAACGGGCCATCCCAGTGCCATCCACATGGCGAGCGGCGGATCGATCGTGGATGCCATGCCGGCGAAAGCGAATGCAAAGAGCAAAGCGACCGGATCATTGGGCCGGCGGCGCGCGAGCAGAAACGAGCAGAGCAACAAGGCTCCGCAGGCGAGCAGGCCCGAGCCGAGCCGCGCGGAAACGCGCAAATCGCGGGCGCGCACGGCCGCGGCATCAACCGCCGAGGAGTCGCGTCTTTGCTGGAGCGTGAAGGCCCGTCCGTCGCGAGTTGCCAGGTCGAGCGTGACGACTCGTCCGGGCGCCGCCCCAAGGCGGCGTCCGAGCTCCACGCTGCGGATTTCCGCCCGGATGGGGGAGCCATTGATCCTCAGAAGCCGGAACTGGTCGCCCGGCTGCGCGGCGGGAACGTGGCGATCCTCAACATCGACCCAGATCCGCCCGTAGTTGTCGACGTCATAGTCGAGGCCGAGTGAGGTGAATGCGGGCCGCACTTCGTAAGTGTCGCGCAGCGCATAGACCGTGCCGAGCGCAACGTCCGCGCAGGCGAAAAGGAACGCGAGGATCCAGAGCAGGCGGAGTACTGACGCCCATCGTTCCGGAAGGGCGCGAAGACGCACTGGCGGACTGAACAGCGCCCGTGCAGAGATATTACGCAATTCCTGCCCCCTGGAATTGATTCGGCCCCGGAGATGCTAGCAGGGGGCGGGACAGATTCCATGGGTCTGGGCCCTGGGCTACTAGCTCGTCTCTCGCGACGCCGAACCGATCAGTCCTGCGGCTTGGCTACCCTCAGGCAGCTAGCCTGATCTCTTCGCGGCTCCAGATCTCGACGAGCGCGTTCGTCAGCTCGTCCATCATTTCTGCGGTATGGTGCGGTCCGGGCGTGAAGCGCAGCCGCTCGGTGCCTCGTGGGACCGTCGGGAAGTTGATGGGCTGGACGTAGAGCCCATACTCGGCGAGCAATATGTCGCTGATCCGCTTCGCCTTGACCGGGCAGCCGGTGAGCAGCGGCACGATATGCGTGGCGCTCGGCATCAGCGGCAGGCCGGCGGCGGTGAACTTGGTCTTGAGCATCGCGGCAGATTCTTGCTGCGCGCGGCGCTCTACTGACGATTGCTTGAGATGACGGAC
Source organism: Pseudomonadota bacterium (assembly GCA_046731955.1). GTDB lineage: Bacteria > Pseudomonadota > Alphaproteobacteria > Sphingomonadales > Sphingomonadaceae > Sphingomicrobium. Next base: position 57,277 of record JBKPMC010000038.1, read on the forward strand.
GCTGGCGAGCGCTCCGGCGACCAGCACCGGCGACAGCGAGGTGGTGAAGATGAACCCTGGCGCGTAACTGCGGATGCAGTCGACGATCGTGAGGTCCGCCGCGATGTATCCGCCCATTACACCAAACGCCTTGCCGAGCGTGCCTTCGATGATGGTCAGGCGCTCGGCAACCGCATCGCGCTCGGAGATTCCGCCGCCGCGCTCGCCGTACATGCCGACCGCATGGACTTCGTCGAGATAGGTCAGCGCATTGTACTTGTCGGCGAGGTCGCAGATCGCTGCGATCGGAGCGATGTCGCCGTCCATCGAATAGACGCTCTCGAACGCGATCAGCCTGGGCGTCTCCGCATCTTCTGCAGCCAGTAGCTCTTCCAGATGGTCGAGGTCATTGTGCCGGAACACCCGCTTCTCGCAGCCCGAGCTCTTGATCCCCGCGATCATCGAGGCGTGGTTGAGCTCGTCCGAGAAAATCACGCAGCCAGGCAGAAGCTTGCCGAGGGTCGACAGCGCCGCTTCGTTCGACACATAGCCCGAAGTAAACAGCAGCGCGGCGCCCTTGCCGTGCAGCTCGGCGAGCTCCCTCTCGAGCTCGGTATGGTAGTGGCTGTTGCCGCTTATGTTGCGGGTGCCGCCCGAGCCCGCGCCGACATCGTGGAGCGCGATCTCCATCGCCTCGACGACCACCGGGTGCTGGCCCATGCATAGATAGTCGTTCGAGCACCAGACGGTGATGGGCTTGGGTCCATTGCCGCCGAAGCAGCGGGCATTTGGATAGCTGCCCTTGGTCCGCAGAATGTCGATAAACACGCGATAGCGGCCTTCCTCATGAAGACGCTCGATCGCGGACTTGAAAATGCGGTCGTAGTCCAACGCTTACCCTCGCTTCGCCGCCCCTTAGCTTTGCCTCTCCGTCAATTCCATTGCGAACGACTCGCAATTAGCTTGCCTAGAAGGTGTGGATCTCGCCGATCCCGAATTTCATAAGCGAGGCTAGGGAAGGTACACGCGCGGCCGAAGTCAACACCATTAGACCTTCGGTTGGCATTGGCGGCCATGGCTGCTCCCGGGTCAGGGACGCGATGCGCCGCGCGATACCTCGGCCGCCGTCGACGTAGGTCACGTCCGGGAACGCTGCGCGCAGCTCCTCGTCGAGCAGCGGGAAATGGGTGCAGGCGAGGACGACGGTGTCGATGCGCTCGCCGTCTGACGCGTCGAACATTGGCTGCGTCGCCGCTCGGACCGCCTCGGCATCGATTTCCTCGCCGGCGAGCTTCGCCTCGGCAAGCTCGACCAACTCGGGAGAGCCGTGGCGGATGAGCGTGCAATCGGGCGCGAACTTCGCGGCGAGGTCATCGACATAGGGCTGGCGCACGGTCGCCTCGGTGCCAAGCACGCCGATTACGCGGGTTTTCGAGATCTCGGCCGCCGGTTTGATCGCCGGCACCGTACCGACAACCGGAAGGTCGAGGGCGGAGCGGACATGGTCGAGCGCGATGGTCGAAGCGGTGTTGCAGGCGATCACCGCGAGGCGCGGATGGAAGCGCTCGACCAGCCGACCGAGCAATGCGGGAACCCGGCTCGCGATCTCGGCTTCGCTTCGCCGGCCGTAGGGGAAGCCGGCGCTGTCGGCAGCATAGACGATCGGCGCGTTAGGCAGGAGCTCGCGGGTCGGCGCGAGCACCGACAGGCCGCCGACGCCGGAATCGAAGAACAGGATGGGGGCACTGGGATCCACGATGGCTCTGTGGCGTGAGCGCGCCACAGCCGCAAGTTGCGCAGCCGTTCCGGTTTGCTACCACCGCCGCAATGACCCGCGAGATGCTCTTCGCTTTGGCGCTCGGCTATCTGCTCGGATCGATCCCGTTTGGCCTCATTCTCGCGCGGCTCGCCGGGAAGGGCGACGTTCGCAAGATCGGTTCCGGCAATATCGGCGCAACCAACGTGCTGAGGACCGGAAGCAAGTGGCTCGCGGGGCTGACGCTCATCCTCGACTGTCTCAAAGCGACGGCGGCCATTTTGCTCGCACGGAAATTGTTCGGACCCGAGACCCAGATGGCTGCGGCCGCGGCTGCCATGATCGGCCACTTGTATCCCGCCTGGCTGAAATTCCGCGGTGGAAAGGGAGTCGCGACCTTCCTTGGCGTGCTCATTCCGCTCCTGCCCATCGCTGCCGTAGTGTATGCCGTCGTCTGGCTGATCCTGCTTCTGACGATCCGAATCTCGTCGGTTGCGGGCATGGCGGCGGCAATCAGTGCGCCGGTGACGGCCGCAATTCTTGGCGCTCGAACGCTCCTCCCAATGCTGCTCGGTTTCGCGTTGCTCATCTTCTGGAAGCACCGCGAGAATATCCTTCGCCTGAAGGGCGGGACCGAGCCACGCATTGGGAGGATCAAGGCTTGAACGACGATCTCGTAGACCGCCTGAGGCTGGTCCGTTCGCCCGGTATCGGGCCCGTCACCTATCGGCAGCTGATCGCGCGCTTCGGAAGCGCGGCAGCGGCGCTGGAAGCGGTACCGGACCTCGCTCGAAGAGGTGGGGGCGTTACGCCAAGGCTGTTCGGCAGCGACGAGGCTGAGCGCGAGATCGCGAGGGTCGATAAGCTTGGCGCACGATATCTGGCGCTGGGGCAGGGCCTGTATCCACGGCTTCTCGGCGAGCTCGAAGACGCGCCGCCGCTCTTGATGGCGAAGGGCAATCTCAACTTACTTGACAAGATGGCGGTCGCGATCGTCGGCGCGCGCAACGCGTCGGCGGCGGCGTGCCGGTTCGCGCGAGGGCTCGCCCACGAACTTGGTCGGCAGGATCTGGTCGTCGTCTCCGGCCTCGCTCGCGGCATCGACAGCGCGGCGCATGACGGAGCGTTGGAGACGGGTACCGTCGGAGTGATCGCAGGTGGGATCGATGTCTTCTACCCGCCGGAAAATGAGGAGCGCCAGGAGGCGCTTTACGAGCGCGGACTGGTGCTTGCCGAAATGCCGCCGGGGACTGAGCCGCGCGCACGGCATTTCCCCTATCGCAACCGAATCATCGCCGGGATCAGCGCCGGGACGGTCGTGGTGGAGGCGGCGCCGCGCTCCGGTTCGCTGATCACTGCGCGGCTGGCCGTGGAGGCCGGGCGAGAGGTGATGGCCGTTCCCGGCTCGCCGCTCGACCCGCGTGCGCAGGGTTGCAACCAGCTGATCCGCGACGGCGCGACGCTGGTCCAGAATGCCCAGGACGTGGTCGAGGCGCTCGGCCCGATCGAACCGCGGGTTCGCGCCATTCCCGCGGATTACGAACACCCGCGGCCCGAGCCGATGAACGGCAGTGACGATGCATTGGGTATCGTCGAAGAACTGCTCGGCCCTTCGCCAGTGCCGGTCGACGAGATCATTCGTCTGTCCGGCGCGCCTAGCGGCGCGGTGCAGATGGCATTGCTCGAACTCGACCTCGCCGGGCGGCTCGATCGCCACGCGGGGAACAAAGTCAGTCTTCGAACGGATTCATGATCTCCTCTTTGGTGCGATCCCGCCTTCGTGTATTCTGAAAAAGGCGCACTCTGCTCGGAACGGAGGTCGCGCATGCAAATATTTTTGCCAATTGTGAGAACCCTGGCTCCTGGTGACGATCGAAAGGCCGCACGAGATCTAGAGCAAATGCAGGTTACGCTGCATCCGCTTGCGGCGTGGAGAATCTGCATTGTCGCCATAGTGATCTTGATCGCCGCGGTGGCATTCTTCTTCGGTGCCTCGGCGGAGTTGATTGGCGTTGTCGTCGCTGCCGGCCTGCTCCTCGTCACATATGTCGAATGGATGCTCGGCCGACGGGAAAGCTCGATGGACAAGTTTTACGAAAGACTGGAAATCGCTAACGAACACCGCAATCAAATTGCGGATGTTGGCATGAGAATCGGCATGAGAATGAGTGACACCGAGCGCTACATCTTCACCGAGCTCGATAATCTTGAATATGTGATTGAGCGATATCGCTTCGGCTATATGAGTCCCACGCTGGCGATCCGCGGAGTCAGGACGTTCGTCTCGCGGCTCGATATCCAAGGTTTCGAGAAGCAGGTCGTCGAGTTGATCGATCCTCGTCGCGGTTACCACGAGCATACCTGCAAGGTCGCTCGCAAACTTATCGACGACCATAAGCGGCAAAGAAATACCGACGGCGTTTCGGCTGCCCCAATGGCTTGACGCGCCGAATCCCCAAGCCCCACCTTTACGCGTATGCGTGAGGGCAATCTGTGAAGCTGGTCGTCGTCGAATCTCCGGCCAAGGCGAAGACCATCGAGAAATATCTCGGAAGCGGGCACCGCGTGCTCGCCTCGTTCGGGCACGTGCGCGACCTGCCGCCCAAGGATGGATCGGTCGATCCCGACGATGAGTTCGCGATGCAATGGCAGGTTTCGCCGGACCGTTCGAAGCAGCTGCGCGCGATCGCGGACGAGGCCAAGAGGGCCGACACGCTGATCCTGGCCACCGACCCCGACCGCGAGGGCGAGGCGATCAGCTGGCACGTGCAGGAAGTGCTGCGCCAGAAGAAGGCGCTGCCGCCGAACGTCCAGCGCGTGACATTCAACGCGATCACCAATTCGGCGGTGACCGAGGCGATGAAGAATCCGCGCGGTCTCGATGAGGATTTGATCGACGCCTACAAGGCGCGCCGCGCGCTCGATTACCTCGTCGGTTTCACGCTTTCGCCGATCCTGTGGCGCAAGCTCCCAGGGGCGAAGTCCGCCGGGCGCGTGCAGTCGGTCGCGCTGCGGCTGATCGTCGACCGCGAGCGCGAGATCGAGATTTTCAGACCGCAGGAATATTGGCAGGTCAGCGCCACCTTCGAAGCCGACGGGCAGAGCTTCACGGCGCGTCTCGCGCAACTCGATGGCAAGAAGATCGAACGGTTGACGATCGGCAACCGCGGCGACGCTGATGCCGCGAAAGCCGTAGTTGAAGCCGGACGTTTCACCGTCTCATCGGTCGAGACTCGACCTTTCGCCAAGAATCCGCCGCCGCCGTTCACCACCTCGACCCTGCAGCAAGAGGCGGCGCGCAAGCTCGGTTTCTCGGCGAGCCACACGATGCGTGGCGCGCAGAGCCTCTATGAAGACGGGCTGATCACCTACATGCGGACCGACGGCATCGACATGGCGCCCGAAGCCGTCAGCGCCGCGCGCCGGGCAATCGCCAGCCGCTACGACGCCGGCTTCGTGCCCGACCGACCGCGCCAGTACACCAGCAAGATCAAGAACGCACAGGAAGCGCACGAGGCGATCCGGCCGACCGATTTCGGGCGGGCGAGGGCGGCGTCAGGCGACCACGCGCGGCTCTACGAGCTGATCTACAATCGCGCGCTGGCAAGTCAGATGGCCTCCGCGCGGCTCGAGCGGACAACGGTTGAGCTTACCGATGGGGTCGGCCGGGCCGTTCTCCGCGCCTCCGGTCAGGTCGTGCTTTTCCCCGGCTATCTCGCGCTCTACGAGGAAGGCCGCGACGAGAAGGCCGAAGACGAGGATGCCGCTCGCATGCCGGCACTCCAGCGCGGCGACGCTCCGGCGAAAACCGGTGTGGAGGCGACGCAGCATTTCACCCAGCCGGCGCCACGCTATTCCGAGGCTAGCCTCGTGAAACGCCTCGAGGAGCTCGGCATCGGCCGCCCGTCGACGTACGCCGCGACCCTTCAGACGCTGAAGGACCGCGAATACGTGCGGGTCGAGAAGGGGCGCTTCGTCCCGGAGGAGAGCGGGCGGCTGGTGACGGCCTTCCTCGAGCGCTTCTTCGAGCGCTACGTCAGCTACGACTATACCGCCGAGCTCGAGGAAGAGCTGGACGACGTCTCGGGTGGCCGACTCGACTGGCAGAAACTGCTCGACGACTTCTGGCGCGACTTCAAGCCGAAGGCCGGCGAGGTCATGGACCAGAAGCCCTCGGAGATCACGCAGGCGCTCGACGAGTTCCTCGCGCCCTGGCTCTACCCCCCGCGCGCCGACGGCAGCGACCCGCGCATCTGCCCGCAATGCGGCAACGGCCGGCTGGAGCTTCGCGGCGGCAAGTTCGGCGCGTTCGTCGCTTGCTCCAACTATCCCGACTGCCGGTACACGCAGAAGTTCGGACAATCGGGAGCCGAGGCAAGCGAAGGCCCGCAGGAACTTGGCGACGGTATCACGCTGAAGACCGGGCGCTATGGGCCATACGTCGAGCGCGGCGATAAGCGGGCGTCCATTCCGAAGGACGTGCCGCCTGAGGACGTAACCACCGAGGTTGCGGAACGTCTGCTGTCGCTGCCGCGTGAGATCGGACCGCACCCGGAAACGGGCAAGCCGATCACGGCCTCGATCGGCCGCTACGGCCCGTATCTCGCGCACGACGGAAAATATGCGAAGCTCGGCTCGACCGCCGAAGTATTCGAAACGGGAATGAATGCTGCGGTGTCCAAGCTCGCCGATGCCGCGTCGGGTGGAGGCCGCCAGCGCAGCGCCTCTCGCGAGCCGGTGGCCGTGCTCGGCAAGCATCCGACCAGCAGCGCCGAGGTTAAGGTCATGGCCGGTCGCTACGGCCCGTACGTGACCGATGGCACGACGAATGCCACGCTGCGGAAAGGGACCGATCCGAAGTCGGTGACGCTCGACGAGGCCGTCCGGATGATCGATGAGAAAGCGGCCAAGGGACCGGCTCCGAAGCGTGGCCGCAAGACTGCACGGAAGAAAGCGAGATGATCGAAATCCAGCTGCAGCGACTGCCCCACGGCGATGCGCTCCCAGCACCGGCCTATGCGACCGATGGAGCGGCGGGTCTCGACGTGGTCGCGGCCGAAAACGTGACGCTCGCCCCTGGGCAGCGCTACGCCGTCGCGACCGGCTTCGCTGTCGCTATTCCGGAGGGTTATGAGGTTCAGGTCCGCCCGCGATCGGGCCTCGCGCTCAAGCACGGGATCACCTGCCTCAACACGCCCGGCACCATCGACCACGACTATCGCGGTGAAGTGAAGGTGATCCTCGCCAATCTCGGCAGCGAGCCGTTCGAGGTACGTCGCGGCGAGCGCATTGCGCAGCTGGTGCCCGCGCCGGTGCTCAGGGCGGACTTCCATGAGGTCGCCGAGCTGAGCGAGACCAGCCGGGGAGCCGGGGGCTTCGGCTCGACGGGGCAGTGAGCCTCTCCGATCAGGAGCTCGAGCGCTACGCTCGGCACATCGTGCTGCGGGAAGTCGGCGGAGTCGGCCAGCGCAAGCTCAAGGCGGCGAAAATCGTTGTGATCGGTGCCGGAGGGATCGGCAGCGCGGTCATTCCCGCGCTCGCGGGCGCCGGCGTCGGCACACTGACGATCGTTGACGATGATGTGATCGAGCTTGCCAATCTTCATCGGCAGCCGCTGTTCCGGGAGCGCGACTCGGGGCATCCCAAAGCCGAGCTCGCCGGCCAGTTTGTTCAGCGTCTCAACCGGTTCGTGGAGGCGCGGCCGCTGCAAGCGCGGATCGACCGCGACAATGCTCAGCAGTTACTCGCCAACCACGATCTCGTGATCGATGGAAGCGACAATTTCGCTACGCGACTTGCCGTCAGTGACGCCTGCGTCCAGCTCGGCATTCCGCTCCTCTCCGCCGCCGCGGTCCAGTTCCAGGGGCAAGTGGGACTTTTCCGCGGCCGCCCCTGTTATCGCTGCTTTGTCGGGGACGCGTTTGACGCCGACGATTGTGACAATTGCGCGGAGCTTGGAGTACTCGGTGCGCTCACAGGTACTGTCGGCAATTTCGCGGCCCTGCTCGCGATCAACGCGATTGTCGGAATCGGCGAGGATCCAAGCGGCAAGATCCACCTTTTTGACGGCGAGAAGCTCAGCTGGCGCACGATACGAATCCCGGTGGACCCGGGGTGCCGCGCGTGCAGTTCCGGCTAGGACTCGATCAGCCTTCGAACCCGAAGCTCAGATTGCCGCGGTACCAGCCGTCGGGGTTCTTGCCGGTCGGCCGGTAGTCGCCGCCCTGCATCATCTCGAGCAGCGCTCCGCCGATGACGCCTTCGGCCTCCGGACAATTGAGCTTCGGAATGACGATACGGCGAAGGGATCCATCGGGATCATATTGCGCTGCGAACGATAGCCTGAGGTCCAGCCGCTTCCCGAGATACTCGCCCGGAAGCCTGCATTGGCCCTGGCTGGCGATCTCGTGCAGCCTGGCCATCATTTTGGTGTTGAGGTGGTCGTAGCCGCGTTGGCTGAGGCGCGGCAGGTAGCTCCAGTCGGTGTCAGCAGCTTCGACAGCCACCGGCGGGGCCGAAGCGGCACACAACACGAGGAGTAGGGGCAGAGCAAGCAATCGCTTCATGTCTGGCCTCCTGATTTGGAGGGGTCGGAACTTACTCCGGACATAATGGTGAGTCGATAACTACGGCAGAATCAGCGTAGCTTCTCATCGATTCGCCTGATCAGGCGCCGGGCGACTTCCTCCTTGCTCGCTTCGGGCCAGTCCTCGACGCTGTCCGCGGTAATCAGGTGGACTCGGTTGCGCGCACCGCCCATGACGCCTCCGGACACATCGTTGGCGACAATCCAGTCGGCGCGCTTGGCCACTTGCTTGGCGATCGCCTGTTCGACCACGCGCTCGGTTTCGGCTGCGAAGCCGATCAGCAAGCGCGGCCGGTCGGGGCGGGCCCCCAGCTCGGCCAGAATGTCGCGGGTCGCAATGAACTTGAGTTTAGGCGGACCTTCGCCCTTCTTGAGCTTGGTGGACGAGGGCTCGACACGCCAGTCAGCGACGGCGGCCACCATTATCGCGACATCCGCCGGGAGAGCAGCAAAGACGCGGTCGGCCATCTGCTCGGCGGTTTCGACGTCGACGCGATGAACTCCGGGCGGCGTTTCGAGCGCGACGGGTCCGGCGACGAGGGTGACCCGCCCACCTTGCTCCGCGGCGGCCGCGGCGATGGCGAACCCCTGACGTCCCGAAGAACGGTTGGCGATGATCCGCACCGGATCGATCGGCTCGTGCGTCGGCCCCGCAGTGACGAGAATATGCTTGCCCGCGAGGGTCACTTCGCTGGGAGAAATCCGTTGTTGGCCAGCCAGTCCATGATCGCCTCCGGTTCAGGCAGTCGGCCGGGGCCGTACTCGCCGCAGGCCATCTCGCCTTCGGCCGGTTCGATGACCTTGACGCCGTCGGTGACCAGTTGTTGCACGTTCCGCGCGGTAGCCGGGTGCAGCCACATCCGCACGTTCATCGCGGGAGCGACGACGACCGGCTTGTCGGTCGCGAGCAGGAGCGTCGTCGCGAGGTCGTCGGCGATGCCCGCGGCCATCTTCGCCAGCAGGTCGGCGGTCGCCGGGCAGACCAGCACGAAATCGGCCGAACGCGAGAGCTGGATATGGCCGATCTCAACCTCGTCCTTGAGCTCCCAGAGCGAGCTGTGGACTGGGCTTTCAGCGAGCGTTCCGAGGCTCATCGCGGTGACGAAATGCTCGCCGCCCTTGGTCAGGACCGGAGTCACCTGATGACCAGCCTTCTTGAGAAGCCGCACCAGCTCGAGCGACTTGTAGGCGGCAATTCCTCCGCCGACGATCAGAAGCACCCGTGCCATGCGCCTAGCCTAGCACAAAGATCAGGAGCGCGCCGACCGCGGCGCCTGCAATCCCGACCAGCGCGTAGCCCCACCAGCTTTTCTGCTCGATGATCGCAATGTCCGGCAGCGGGGGCGGAGGCGGAGCGGCACCTCTCGGAGGATAATATTCTTCGAGGCGGTTGATGAGTTGGGGGATCTTCTTGGCCGCCCGCGCGAGCTCGATGATCCGGTCGGCGTAATAGGCTTCGGGTCCAAGCTCGGACCGGATCCACTCCTTGAGGAAGGGCTCGGCCGTCTCCCACATGTTGATGTTGGGATCGAGCGCGGTCGCAACACCCTCGTTCATCACCATGGTCTTCTGAAGCAGCAGCAAGTGCGGCTGGGTGGGCATGTCGAAGTCGCGAGTGATCGAGAACAGGCTCTCGAGCATTCGGCCGACCGAGATGTCCTTGACCGGCAAGCCGCGGATCGGCTCGCCGGCTGCGCGCAGGGCGGTGGCGAACTCCTCGACGGAGTGATGTGGCGGAACATATTGCGCCTCGAAATGAATCTCGGCGACCCGGCGATAATTTCCCGTAATCAGGCCGTAGAGGATTTCCGCCAGCCAGATTCGCGCACGCCGGTCGATCCGACCCATGATTCCGAAATCGATCGCCGCGATTCGACCGTCCGGCATCGCGAACAGGTTCCCGTGGTGCAGGTCGGCGTGGAAAAAACCGTCGACTACTGCCTGCCGAAGAAAGGCCCGGACCAGGATCGCGGCCAGAGCCTCGCAATCTTGTCCCGCCTCGATCAACGCGTCGTGATCGTTGAGCTTGATCCCATCGAGCCATTCGAGCGTGAGCACTCGGCGCGCAGTGCGCCGCCAGTCGATCTCCGGCACGTAATAGCCGGGCTCGGCGATCATGTTCTCGCGAAGCTCTGACGCGGAAGCTGCTTCGCGTTGGAGGTCAAGCTCCCGCGCCGTCCACTGACGAAACTGCGCGACAACAAGGCGAGGGCGCAGTCGCCGGGCCTCGCCTCCATAGGCTTCGACATGGGCCGCCGCCCATTCATAGGTTTCGATCGCTTTAGCGAGTTCCTCTTCGATGCCTGGGCGCAGAACCTTGACCGCCACGTCCCGACCATCGGCAGTGGTCGCGCGGTGAACCTGCGCGATCGAAGCTGCGCCGACCGGCTGCTCGTCGAACTGAGAGAAGAGGCTTTCGAGCGGCGCGCCGAACGAGCTTTCGATCGTCCGCCTAATCGCGGCGAAGGGGGCCGGAGGGAGGTCGTCCTGCAGCTGCGAAAGGTTCTCGGCGGCGCGTTCGCCGACAAGGTCGGGCCGGGTCGACAGCGCCTGTCCCAGCTTGATCGCGGCAGGGCCGATCGCGACGAGGGCGGCGGCATAATCCGGAGTCGGCGGAATCTTCGCTCCGAAACGGGCGATTCGCGTGAGCCGCCGCACCGGCGGAGGCGTCATCGGATCTTCTTCGATCCCGCGCAGAGCCCCATGGCGGGCCAGCGTCCGGCCCCATTTCAGCAAACGCCAGAGATGGGTGACGCTGGTTGTCAAATTTTCCAACCGCTGTGGATGGTGACCAGGCCGCCGAGCATCGGCTCGGCCGCCGCGCGGGCGAAGCCGACGTCGGCGACCATCGTGCGGAACGCCGGCGGCTTCGGGAAGCGGCGGATGCTCTCGACGAGATAGAGGTAACTGTCCTCGTCCCTAGCGACGACCTTTCCGATCCGCGGAATCAATTTCGACGCATAGGTTTCGTAGAGGTCGGAAAAGCCGGGCCATTCGCTCGACGAAAATTCCATGCAATAGAAGCGCCCGCCGCGCTTGAGCACGCGATGCGCCTCGCGGAGTGCTGCGGGAATGTCGGTGACGTTCCGGATCCCGAAGACGATCGTGTAGACATCGAAGCTCCGGTCAGCGAAGCTCAGCGCTTCCGCATTCTCGACCTTCCAGTCGAGCCCTGTGAGACCGCGTCGTTCAGCCCGCTCCTTCCCGACCTCCAGCATGTCGGAATTGATGTCGGCGACGGTCACGTGCGCCCCGCGTCGCGCCATCCGGAAAGCGACGTCGCCGGTGCCGCCCGCCACGTCGAGAATCTGTTCGCCCTCGCGCGGTTTTACGCGGGCGACGAAACGGTCTTTCCACAGCCGGTGCATTCCGCCCGACATCAGGTCGTTCATGAGGTCGTAGCGGCTCGCCACCGAGCTGAAGACTGCGCCGACGCGGCGCGTCTTCTCTTCCGGGCTGACCAGCTCGTCGCCGAAATTCACCTTTTTCGCCATGCGGCTGGGCCTCTAGCGGGCTTGCGGCTGCTCCGCCATATCGCCGGCGATGCCCGAGCTTCCCGAAGTCGAGACAACGGTCCGTGGCCTCGCCCATGTGCTGGACGGCCGGCGCGTTGCGCGAGTTGAGGCACGCCGGCCTGACCTGCGCCGCGCGCTGCCGGTCGATTTGGGCCAGCGGCTAACTGGAGCGAGGGTAGTCGGGCTGCGGCGGCGGGCCAAATACGGCCTCATCGACACCGACCGCGGCGACACGCTCGTCTTTCACCTTGGCATGTCAGGGCACTGGCGGGTCGATCCGACCCAGTTGGCGAAGCACGACCATTTCCTCATCGAGACGGACGAAGGGCGGCGCGTGGCGCTCAACGACGCACGGCGCTTCGGCTCGCTCGATCTCGTCAGAACCGATGAGCTCGATCATTGGCCGCCCTTCAAGGCTCTCGGTCCGGAGCCGCTCGATCTCGATCCGCGCGAGCTCAGGAAGCGGCTCGCCGGCCGCAGCGCATCGATCAAGCTCCTGCTGCTCGATCAGCGAATCGTTGCAGGCCTCGGCAACATCTACGTCTGCGAGGCGCTCTACCGCGCAGGGATTCATCCCAGGCGGGCAGGGGGATCGATCTCTCTCGAGCGCCTCCAGCGCCTCGTGACCGCGATCCATAACCTTCTCGCCGAGGCGATCGAGGCGGGCGGTTCGACGTTGCGCGATTTCGTCAGCCCGAACGGCGAGCTCGGCTATTTCTCCAAGAGCTTCTCGGTCTATGACCGCGAGGGCGAGCCCTGCGCCTGTGGCGGGACGGTCAGGCGCATCGTCCAGGGCGGCCGCTCAACATTCTATTGCCCGAAGTGCCAGAGATAGGGGGTGAGAAGGTTGACCTTCGAGGCCTCCCTGAGTAGGGGAACGCCCGCGTCGGCGCGGCCGTTTGGTTATTGCGCCGCTCTTTCACTGAACGCCGAGTTTTTAAGCTCGACCGGACACGAGGATTTTCGATGGCGAACACGCCGCAGGCCAAGAAGCGCATCCGCCGCAACGCGAAGCGCGAAGTGATCAATCACTCGCGAATCAGCCGGATTCGCACCTTCATCAAGCAGGTCGAGTCGGCGATTGCTGCGGGCAAGAAAGCTGACGCGACCGAGGCGTTGAAGAAGGTTCAGCCTGAGATGGCGCGCGGCGTTTCGTGCGGCGTCATCCACAAGAACACGGCCGCACGGAAATTCTCACGGCTGTCGAAAAGGGTCGCCTCGCTCGGCTGAAATTAGCCCCGAAACGGGACTCTGAAAGCGCCGCCGGGAAACCGGGGGCTTACGCTGTTTCTGGTCCGTAAAAAAAATGTAGCAATTTCCGCGATTCGCGTGATCGTTAAACCGGAACTAACCAAAATAACGGCTGTTTTCAGCCATTTCCCTGCACTTTCGGCGCAATTCCTATGTCAAGAGCTATTATTTCACTTCCGTGAAAAATCGCACTTGAAAGCTGCCGCGCACAATCTCAAAACGAGCTTTCCAGACGCGAATCCGCGTCGGGGGCAAGAGAGAAAAAGGGCCATGAACGCCGCGACTCGGATCGGGCGTGAGGGTTTTCTTTTGCCTCGAAACGGGGGCTAGACGAGGGAGGCGCGAGCCAGTGCAGGGCGGGACGAATGTGTCTGTTGAACCAGCCGGGGCGCCGGTCGCAGCGCCACTCGAAGCAGCCTGGGAATCGATCCGCACTGGACTTCGCCGTGATCTTGGGGCCCGCACTTTTGACGGCTGGTTGAAGCCGGCCGACCTTGGAGCCTTCGAGCCCGACAGCGGCACACTCGACATTATCATGCCGAGCCAGTTCATGGCCGACTGGGTACGTTCGCATTTTGGCGAGCGGCTCGGGCTTGCCTGGAAGACCGCGCTGCCGATCGTCCGTGATATCCGGGTCGTCGCAACTGTGGATGCGCCCCGGCCGACTCCGCTTCTGATCCTAGACGAAACGCCACCGCCTTCCGAGCGCGATCCTGACGCTCCCAATTTCGACCCGCGCTACCGCTTCGAGACGTTCGTCCTCGGCAAGGCCAACGAGGTCGCGGCTACCGCCGGCAGAACCCTCGCCACATCTCAAACGGTGAGCTTCAATCCCCTCTTCATTCATGGCGGGACTGGGCGCGGAAAGACTCACCTGCTCCACGCCATCGGCCATGCCTTCCTGGCGCATCATCGCGGCGCACGCGTCGTCTCGATGTCCGCCGAAAAGTTCATGGTCGAGTTCATCCGTGCGCTCAAAGACAATGACACGATCGGCTTCAAGCAGCGCCTGCGGAATGCCGATCTGCTGCTGATCGACGACGTCCAGTTCATCGCCGGCAAGGATTCGACTCAGGAAGAATTCTTCCACACGATGAACGAGATCATCACCGCCGGTCGGCGGCTGGTGATCACCTCCGACCGGGCGCCGCAGGATCTCGACGGAATCGCGCCGCGAATCCTGTCACGCCTGTCCTGGGGCCTCGTCGCCGACATCAATGCCGCCGACTACGAGCTGCGGTTCAACATCATCGTTGCCAAGCTCGAGGCGCTTCCGGGCGTACAGATGCCGCGCAACGTCATCGACTTCCTCGCGCGGCGCGTGACCTCGTCGGTGCGTGAGCTCGAAGGCGCGCTCAACCGCATCGGTGCCTATGCGATGATGACCGGGCGCGAGATCGATGTCGCCTTCGTCGAGGAAGTGCTTGCGAACGTCCTGCGTGCCAACCAGCGGCGGATCTCGATTGATGAAATCCAGACCCAAGTTGCCGAGCACTATCGCATCCGCAAGGCCGAGATGACGTCCGCTCGCCGCGCGCGCGAGGTCGCAAGGCCGCGCCAGGTGGCGATGTACCTTTCGAAGCAGCTGACGCCCAAGTCGCTTCCGGACATCGGACGGCGCTTCGGCGGCCGCGATCATACGACCGTCATCCACGCGGTCCGTCAGATCGAGAAGCTCCGCGCGAGCGACGCTGAGCTTGACGCCGACATTCGCCTGCTGACCCGGCAGCTGGAAGGCTGACCGCGAGGCGGCTGACGCCTCAGATCTGAAGCTGGCTCCCGAGCTCGATCACGCGGTTGGTCGGCAGCTTGAAGAATTCCATCGCGCTCTCAGAGCTCTGCATCATCCAGGCGAAGAGCTTCTCGCGCCAAAGCGGCATTCCCGGGCGCCTCTTCGATGCAACCAGCTTCTGCCGTCCAAGGAAGAAACTCGTGCTCATCATGTTGAACGGCTCGCCGCAGGTCTTGATGTCCGCGAGGTCACGGGGGATGTCGACCTCGTCCATGAACCCATAGTGCAGGATGATGCGATAGAAGCCCTGGCCCGCGTCGTGCGCTTCGACGCGCTTGTCCCCGCCGACATGCGGGACCTCCTCGACCTTCACGTTGAGGATCAGCACGCGCTCGTGGAGCACCTGATTGTGCTTGAGGTTGTGAAGCAGAGCGGCGGGCACGCTGTCGGGTGAGGCTGACAGGAAGACCGACGTGCCGCGGACGCGATGCACGGACGTCGCCGCCGACTTGATGAAGACGGGCAGAGGCATCGCCGACTCCAGCAGTCGCTCGCGCAGGAGCTGACGACCTTTCGACCAGGTGGTGAGCACAGTGAAGCTGATGGCGGCGACGAGCAGCGGGAACCAGCCGCCGTCGGGAATCTTCGTGATGTTCGACGCGAAATAGGCGCCGTCAACGATCAGGAACAAGCCGATGACTGCGCTCGCGAGCAGCCGGTTCCAACGCCACACCTGGAAGACGAGGACGCCGAGCATGAGGGTCGTGATCAGCATCGTGCCGGTCACCGCGATCCCGTAGGCCGAGGCGAGGCTGGTCGACTGGCGGAAGCCGAGAACCAGGATGATCACCATCGCGAGCAGGCCCCAGTTGACGAACGGTATGTAGATCTGGCCGGCAGCTTTCTCGCTGGTGTGCTCGGTCTTGAGGCGTGGCAGGAAGCCGAGCTGAACCGCCTGATGCGTGACCGAAAAGGCGCCGGAGATCACCGCTTGGCTGGCGATGATCGTGGCGGCGGTAGCAATGAAGACCAACGGGAGTCGCGCCCAGTCAGGCGCCATGAGGTAGAACGGATTTTCCGCCGCGGCTGGCGTCCCGAGCAACAGCGCACCCTGACCGAAATAGTTGAGCACAAGGCACGGATAGACAAGACCGAGCCACGAAAAGCCGATCGCTTTCCTGCCGAAATGCCCCATGTCGGCGTAGAGCGTTTCGGCGCCCGTGACCGCGAGAACCACAGACCCCAACGCCAGAAACGCCAGTTTCGGATTATAGAAGAAGAACTTGACGGCCCAGTGCGGGCTAAGCGCCTGCAGGATGTGAGGCTGGGCGGCGATGTTCGTCAATCCCAGCACCGCGAGGACCGCCATGTAGACGAGGATAACTGGTCCGAAATAGGTGCCGACCCTCGCGGTGCCTCGTGACTGCACGAGGAACAGCCCGACAAGGATCGCGATCGCGATCGGAATGACTATCGGCTCCAGGCCAGCCTGGACGATGGTGAGGCCCTCGACTGCCGAAAGGACCGAAATCGCGGGCGTGATCATCGCATCGCCGTAGAAGAGGCAGGTTGCGAGGACGCCGAGGATCACGAGCGCAGGCGCCCACTTCTTGTGGCCGACATTCCGGGCGATCAGCGACAGCAATGCGAACGACCCGCCTTCGCCCTTGTTGTCGGCCCGCATTGCGACGAACACATATTTCACGGTCACCACGAGCATCAGCGACCAGAAGATCAGGCTAAGGACGCCAAAGATGTGCAGCGGATCGACCGCGAGCGGATGCGGCCCGAGGAAGCTTTCCTTCATCGTGTAGAGCGGGGAGGTGCCGATATCGCCATACACGACACCGATCGCGCCCAGCATCAGCTTTGGTAGGGGTTCCCTCGGACCGTGCTGCGCAGGATTATTGCCCGCGTGGAACGCGGTATCGGGGGTCACGGCCGTCACACGCGCTCATGTGGGGCGCGGCGGTGTAAAGATTCTATGTGGATTTGCGCGAGCAACACATGACAGGCGCATTAAATTGCCGCTCCGGCCCTCGACGCGCGGCTTCGCCGGGCGCAGTTAGCCGAACATGAGCGACCTGCAGCTTAAGCAGCCGCACGCCTCCATCACGATGCGCATCCAGGCCTATGCCGGGGCTGTTGCCCTCGTCGCGGCTTCCACCCTGATCGGGCTGTGGATCGCACCCCGCTGGGGCACGGGACCGGTGGACATGATCTATTTGCCTGCAGTGCTCGCAGCTGCGGCGTTATGGGGGCTCGGGCCCGCGTTGTTGGCCGGGGTTGTGGCGGCAGCGGCGTACAACTTCTTCTTCACGGCCCCGTATCACAGCCTGCAAATGTACCACGTCGCCGACGTGGTGACGGTCGTTGTCCTGCTGATCGTCGCGCTCGCCACCAGCAAGTTGGCGGCGGATATTCGGGCTCAGGGCCAGCTTGCAGAAGCTTACGCCCATCGCAATGCCACGATCGCCGGCTTTGCGGGCCGCTTGTTGTCGTGCAGCACCGAGGATCAGATCGCCGAGGCGATTTGTGAAGAGCTGCGCGAACTTTTCGACTGCAACGCGATGCTGGTGACCGGCCTGCCGGAGCCGCGGATCATTGCCGCCGTTCCTTCAGGCAACCGATTAACGCCGAGTGACATTGCCGCGGCCGCACTGACCATGGAATCGGGGAAACCGGCGGGCCGTGCAACGCAGCGGATTCAGCCCGCCGAGTGGGTGTTTCACCCGATCCGGTCAGGTGATGCGATCCTGGCGGCTGCCGGGCTTGCACGCGACGACGGCGTGCCTCCGGTCGACGAGGACGAGCTGCCGCTGCTCACCAACCTGCTCGATCAGGTAGCGCTCGCACTGGAACGCGTAAGGGCCGAAGACGACAAGCGCGAAGTGACGTCGTTGCGCGAGCGCGATCGCTTGCGTTCGGCGCTGCTGTCGTCGGTCGGTCATGACCTGCGAACCCCGCTGACCGCGATCATCGGCTACGCAGCCGAGTTACGCCGCGCGGGCAGCAAGGACCCGGTGCTTGTCACCAATCTCCAAGCCGAAGCCAGCAAGCTCGAACGCTACATCTCAAACCTCCTCGACATGGCACGGATCGAAGCAGGCGCGGTCAAGCTCAAGACAGAGGCCGTAGACCTGGTCGATGCGGTTGCCGCTGCGCTCAAGGATCTGCGGTCCGAGCTCGCCGATCGCAAAGTCTCCGTCGATCTCGCGGAAGACCTGCCGCTGGTCCGCGCCGACTCGCAGCTCCTGCATCATTGCCTCATCAACCTGATCGACAATGCGGCACGTTATTCGGACAACGGCGGCTCGATCGCCGTCAACGGATCAGTCGAACGCGGCGAGGTGCGCCTAACGATTGCCGATGAGGGGCCAGGTCTGCCGCAGGAGAAGGAGCGGGCGCTCGACGTCTTTACGAACATAGAGGGCTCCGACCGCAAGGGCGGGGCGGGCCTGGGTCTTGCTATCGTCAAGGCGTTCGCCGACGCGATGAGCGCCAAGGTCCTCGCATCGAACCGCGGCGACGAGCGCGGGGCCACCTTCACTCTGGTGTTCCCTAAAGAGCTGGTCGTGAAGGAGACGGAGGCCGCCGGTGTCGGCTAGTCCTGCGAAGATCCTGGTCGTCGACGACGAGCCGCAAATCCGCACCTTGCTCAAGGCGACGCTCGGCCGCGCCGGCTATGCGGTGGTCGAAGCTGCCAACGCACGCGAGGCGGTCAACGCCAAGTCGATCGTCAAACCCGACTTGATCCTGCTAGATCTTGGACTTCCGGATCGCGACGGTCTCGAGTTGGTCACTGCCCTTCGCGGCGAGCCCCGTGCGGCCCTGGTTGTCGTCTCGGCCCGGGACCAGACCGAGCAGAAGGTCGCGGCGCTCGATCTCGGCGCCGACGACTATGTAACAAAGCCGTTCGACACGGAGGAATTGCTCGCTCGCGTGCGCGCCTCGTTGCGACACCGGCTATCGTCTGAATCCGAACAGCAGGTCGTCGAAGCCGGCCCAGTCAAAGTCGATCTCCTGGCCCGGCTTGTCTGGCGCGATGGCAAGGAAGTTCATGTCACGCCAAAGGAATGGGACTTGCTCGCAGAGCTGGCCAAGCTTCCCGGGCGCGTCCTGACACATGAAAATCTGCTGCGAACCGTGTGGGGACCGGCACACGTCGGCCAGACCGAATATCTGCGCGTCGCGATCCGGGCGCTGAGGCAGAAACTCGAGGTACAACCGTCGCAGCCAGAGCTCATCGTGAACGAGCCCGGAGTGGGCTATCGTCTACTCGCGCAGTAAAGACTTAGCTGCCGTACTTCTTTGGCGGCACGGTGATCTTGATCGTTTCGCCGTTCCGTCCCGGGAAGCCGGTGAACATGGCGTCGAGTAGGCTTGGGACCACGACGTCCAGGCGCTCTGTGTAGGAACGAGCCTGGGCGCGTCCATCGAACAGCGGGGAGTTGGTTCCCGCCTGGCGTATGTGGAGTTCCACCTGGCTATGATATTCGACGTAGCTGTCGATCCCGCCATAGCCGCCGTACCAGAACGGATCGTTCCAGCCCCAATAATAGCCGCCGCCCCAGCCAAAGCGGGAACGTTGAAATGGCGATCCCCAACGAGAACCATAGAAACCGCCGTAGGGATAGCCGCCATAGTCTTCGTAGCGCACCGTGCCCTGGTCGATGCCGTAGCCGAACTGCACGATCATGCTCGCCCTTTTGGGGTCGGTGGCGGGCGTGTAGCCGAGCGCCTGCAGTTGCTGGGCGACGATTCCGGCATAGCGTTGGAACTCGAGCCCGCCGTTCGCAGCCATCGGGCTGTCCGGAACGACCACAAATGTTTGGCCCTGCGGCGCGGGCATGGCCTGATAGCGCGAAACGCTGGTTTTGATGGACTCGGCGCAGGCGGATAATCCAAGCGCAGCGATCCCGAGTGCCGCTGCCGCTGTCAATTTTCGGATATGCATAACCTGCTCCCTCGACTCCGAAAAGCCTCGGATAAGGGACGGATTATATCACGAACAGCCGTGAACCGTCGATGAAGCGTGACCTCAGCCGGTCAGGCCGACCGCGCGATAGGCGGCCGCGAGCGTGGGAGCGCCGAGGGCTGCCGCGCGCTCAGCACCTGCGGCGAGGATGTGGTCGAGCTCAGCGGGGTCGGCGCGGAGTTCGTTGAGCCGCTCGCGAAGCGGCGCCAGCAGCGCAATGAGCGCGTCCGCCAGCGCCGGCTTGAACGCGCCGAACCCCTGGCCGGCGAAGCGTGTCAGGACTTGCTCCATGCTCTCGCCTGTCACCGCGGCGTAAATTCCGACAAGGTTCCTCGCTTCGGGACGGCTTTCGAGATCGGCCGGGTCGGCCGGCAGCGGCTCGGGATCCGTCTTGGCCTTGCGGATCTTTTGCGCGATCGTGTCATCGCTATCGATGAGGTTGATCCGGCTCATGTCCGATGGATCGGTCTTCGACATTTTCGAGTTCCCGTCACGCAGGCTCATCACCCGCGCCGCTGTTCCGCCTCCGATGAATGGCTCGGGCGGGATGAAAAGCTCGACGTCGAAGTCATTGTTGAACTTGAGCGCGATGTCGCGCGTCAGCTCGACGTGCTGCTTCTGGTCCTCGCCGACCGGGACGTGCGTCGCCTTGTAGAGAAGAATGTCGGCTGCCTGGAGAACGGGATAGGTGAAGAGGCCGACGGACGCGCCTTCCTTGTTCTTGCCCGCCTTGTCCTTCCATTGCGTCATGCGGTTGAGCCATCCCATCCGCGCAGTGCCCTGCAGGAGCCAGGCGAGTTCTGCATGAGCCGGAATCGCACTCTGACGAAAGATGATCGACTTGGCCGGGTCGATGCCGCTCGCGATCAGCCCCGCGGCCATCTCGCGAATGCTGGAAGCCAGCTGATCGGGCTCGACGTCGACTGTCAGCGCATGGAGGTCAGCAAGGAAGAACAGGCATTCCGCTTCGTCCTGCATCCGTACCCAGCGGAGAATCGCCCCGAGCAGGTTCCCGAGGTGCAAGTCGCCCGTTGGCTGAATGCCCGAAACGACGCGCACACGCTTTGCCTCAGCCGACATCGGTGTACGGCCTTCTGCGGCGGAACAGGTTCTTGAGCTCCTCCCTGTCGGTGCCGCCGAGAACCCAGACGAGCGGGAAATAGACGGCCATTCCACCCCCTACGAGCGCCGCGACGCCGATGATCCTGTGCCCGGGAGACCCGCTGAACCAGCCTGGCAGGAGCGTCCGGATTCCGTAAAGCGCAGCCGCCATGCCGAGGCACGCGATCAGCTGGCGGAACACTCGGTTCGCAAGCCAGCCTTCGATCCGAAAATGGCCTCGCCGGTGGAGCACGACGTAGAGCATGACGCAGTTGAGCCACGAGCAGATCGCGATGGCCGAGGCGAGTCCCGCGATTCCGAATGGCGGGATGAGAAGGAAGTTGAGGACGACCGTGGCGATCAGGACGATTACGGCGATCTTCACCGGCGTCGCCGTGTCCTGCCGGGAGTAGAAACCAGGGGTGAGCACCTTGACCAGGACATAGGCAGGTAGGCCGAGCACGACGATCGATAGGGTCAGGGCGGTCAAGCGGGCGTCCTCAATGGTGAAGCGTCCCCCCTGGAACAGCGCGGATACGAGGGGCAGTGCGCTGACCGCGAGCGCGAGGGCAGCGGGCAGGCAAAGCAGCATCGCAAGCTCGGCGGCCTGACCCTGGACCCGCGCCGCCTTGTCCGGCTCGCCGGCGCCAACGTGCTTGCTGACCTGCGGCAGGATCGCGGTGCCGAGCGCGGCGCCGATCACCCCGAGCGGCAATTGATTGAGGCGGTCGGCGTAGTTGAAATAGCTCAGCGCTCCAGTGCCGATGCGGGCCAGGAAGAAGGTGTCGATGAAGGCGCTGATCTGATAGACGCCCGCGCCCAGGGTCGCCGGGATGACGACCCGGACGAACTGCCGCACACCGGGGGTCATGCGCGGCTTCCTGAGCTTCAGCACCACGCCGAGGCGCTTGCAGGCGGCGAGCAGGAGGCCGAGCTGAAGCACGCCGCCAATGGTCACGGCAATTGCCAGCGCGACGGCGGTGGTCGTCCCGCCCACAGGCACGAAGATCAGGGCGCAGAGCATTGAGAGGTTGAGAAGGGCCGGGGCGAAGGCCGCCGCACTAAACCGCGCAACGCTGTTGAGAATGCCCGAGAACAGCGACACCAGGCTGATCAGAAACAGGTAGGGGAAGGTGATCCGGGTCAGGAAGGCGGCGAGCGCCAGCTTCTCCCCGTGGTAGCCCGACAACAAGAAGACAAAGGGCCCCATGATGATCTCGAAGATCACGGTGAACAGGATAAGGGTTGGAACGAAGACGGCGAGGACTTCCTCCGAAAATTTCTTCGCTTCCGCTTCGCCGTCCGTGCCCTGCAGCCGCTGCGCGTAAAGCGGGACAAATCCGGCCGAGAAAGCGCCCTCGCCGAACAGCCGGCGGAAGGTGTTGGGCAGGCGAAACGCGACGAAGAAGGCGTCGGCCTGCCAGCTCGCGCCCATCACGCGAGACATCAGCATCTCGCGCGCGAAGCCGGCGATGCGGCTGACGAGCGTCAGTCCGCCTATGGTCCCGGTCGCCTTATGCAGGTTCATGCGATACCCCGCCGCGCGAGGTTCAGGACTGCGGCGGGATTTCGGTCGGCGCCTGCTCGCCCCCGCCGTCGCCTTCCTGGCCCTGCGCCTGAAGCTGCGCGAGATAGGCCGCCGAGAAGTCGATCGGATCGAGCAGCAGCGGCGGGAAGCCGGTGTTGGTCACGGCATCGGCGATGACCTGGCGGGCGAAGGGGAAGAGCAGCCGCGGCGCTTCGATCAGCAGGAAGGGCGCGAGCGAGTCCTCCGGGATGTTCCGAACGCCGAACAATCCCGCGTAGCTGAGGTCGACGACGAAGTGGACGCCGTTCTCCGAACGGGCCGTCGCCTCGATCTTCAGGCTGACCTCATGAACCTCGTCGGCGACCTTGTTCGCATTGAGCTGGAACTGCACGTCGAGGCTCGGCTGGACCTGCCACTGGAAAACCTGCGGCGAGCTCGGATTTTCGACCGACAAGTCCTTGATATATTGGGCGAGTACCGAAACCTGGGGTTCGCTGCCCGGTTCTCCCGAGCCATTACCCGGGTTGGACAAATCCTGGTCCGCCATCGATGCCGTCCTTGCGAAAGTTTAATGAATTGTCGGAAGCCGCTGAAGACGCGGCGGGTTAAGGCTGCGCGCCTAGCAGTCGCACAAATGAGGCGCAATGCCGACCTCGTGCGTTGCCGGTGTTGGAATATTAAGCCCGTGCGCACTATGTTGGGCCAAAGAATTGAAGACTGGAACTGAAGCTTGACAGTTATCGTCATCCTCGCCCTTGTCGCACTCTTCATCGGGCTTCGCCTCTACAGCGTGCTTGGCGAGCGGACCGGGCATGAGCAGCAGCCGATTCTGAAGCCGGCCGACCCCGATGCGCGAGTCGAGCCTCGTCCGGCGCAGCCGTCGGTCGCACCGCCAACGGCGCAGGAAGGCGCCGACATGGCCTTCCTGCCGACCGCCGGTCCCGGAGTCCGCGCGATCCTTGCCGCCGACCAGAGCTTCGATGTGGCGCGCTTTCTTGACGGCGCGAAGGCGGCGTACCGAGTCATTCTCGAGGCCTTTTGGAAGGGCGACGTGGCGGCGCTTCGGCCCTATGTGGACGACCACGTCTACGAAACCTTCGCCGCCGCGGTCGAGCAGCGGAAGAAGGACGGTCTCAAGCTCGACAATCGGTTGGTCACGATCGACCAGGCCGTCATTTCCGAGGCGAACGTCGAGCAGAGCCTTGCGGTCGTGATGGTCCGCTTCGAAGCCGATATTGCTGCTGTCACACGGAACGCGAAGGGAGAGGTCGTCGCCGGGTCGCTGAGCGACGCGGTCCAGACGCGCGACCTCTGGACGTTCCGCCGCGACGTATCGTCGCGCGATCCGAACTGGCTGCTGATCGAGACCGACGAGGAAGAGTGAGCTTCTTCGGACGGGCGATCGCGCTCGCTTCTCTCGCACTTCTCGCCGCCTGCGCAACCAAACCTGTCCCATCCCCTGAAGCTCCGGCTCCGCCGCCCGCGCCGGTCCCGGCTCCTGTGCCCGTTCCGCCACCACCGCCGCCGATCACCGCGCCTAATGCGCGCGCGGCCGGCGTAACGGTCGAAGCGCCAAGGGTGCTGGGCGCTGAGGAGGCGAGCCGGGCACTTCAGGCTTTTCGCACCAGCTGCCCGGTTCTCATTCAGCGGCAGGACCAGTCCCTGCTGACACAGCCAGCCGATTGGACCGCCCTCTGCAACGAAGCCGCCACGTTGAGCCCGGAATTCGCGCCGGGATTCTTTTACTATCGGTTCGACTGGGCGCGCGTTGCGGACGGGAAGGCGTTCGCTACGGGCTACTATGAGCCGGAGATCGACGGCTCACGTGTCCAGCTTCCGGGTTACATCCCGATTTATCGCGTTCCACCGGATCTCATCCGGTGCACCAAGCCTGACGGGACTAGCGGCCGGGGGCGGATTGATGAGACTGGCACCTGCACGCTCTATTACACCCGCGCCGAGATCGAGGACGGAGCGCTTAACGGCGACGGGCTCGAGCTCGCCTGGGCCAAGGATCCGGTCGAGCTGTTCTTCCTGGAAATCCAGGGCTCCGGCCGAATCCGGATGCTCGACGGAAGCGTGATGCGGGTCGGCTACGCGGGCCAGAACGGCCGCGACTATGTGGCAATCGGCCGGTTGCTCCGCGACCGCGGGATCTTACCGCCGGGCGGCGCCAATATGCAGGCGATCAAGGACTGGATTCGGGCCAACCCCGACCAGGGACGCGAGCTGATGCGCGAGAACCTGTCCTACGTTTTCTTCAAAGAGCTCACCGGCCCTGGTCCGCTCGGCGCGATCAACGTTCCGGTGACGCCGCGCGCCACCGTCGCCGCCGACCCCAATTTCGTCCCGCTCGGAGCCCCGGTTTTCCTAAAGATGGATCGGCACGAAGCGAACGGGCTGTGGGTCGCGCAGGACACCGGCGGAGCGATCAAGGGGCCCAACCGCTTCGACACCTTCTGGGGCGCGGGACCCGAGGCTGTTGCGACGGCGGGGGGAATGTCGGCGTCTGGCGAAGCGCTGATCCTGCTTCCCAAGGGGGCCGCGACGAGTGCGCCAGCTCAGCCCTGAGGAGGCGGAGCTCTGGTCCAAGGTCGCTGCAACGATTCGACCGCTGTCGCGTGAGAAAGATCAAGCTCAAGCTCTTAAAGTAGAAGAGAAAAACGTACGGCCAGAACGCCGGCCTACGCTCCCAAAACCGCATCCGAGGCCAACGCCCGCAGCCCGGCCCGCGCCAGGAACCACGCTCGACGGGAGCTGGGACCGGCGGCTTCGCTCGGGCACCGTGGAGCCGGACCGTATCCTCGATCTCCATGGCATGAACCTCGACAGCGCCTGGCGCGCGATCGACCGCGGGCTCGAGCAGGCAATCGTGGCCGGTGATCGGGTGCTGCTGCTCATCACTGGGCATCACCGCCTTGGCGATCCGCCGGTTGAGAGAGGCCGAATCCGCGCCGCGGTTCACGATTGGCTTGCCGCGTCGCGGCATGCGCCGAACATCGCCTCGGTCCGCGGCGCGCACCGGCGCCACGGCGGAGGAGGAAGCCTGTACATCATTTTGAGGCGCCGCTGACGGTTTCTTAACCCTGTCCCAGTTAACGCGAGCACGTTAGGCGGGCGTGCCGCCGCGCGAGGCGCAACAATCGATGAAAGCCGGCTCGGCCCAGAAGATCAGCAACGCGATCCTGTCGTGTACAGCCGGCTTTGCGTCTTTCCTCTTTTCGCTGACGGCCCTGATCTACATCACCGAGATCAACGAGAAGGTCCTCGCTGCCCTGGTGGCCGGCACATTTTGCCTTTTGATCAGCTACATCGCTGCCGAGCGGCCCAACAGCGAAAGTTCCCGCGCCCTCGCCGCCCTCGGCGACCGCCTCCTCGCAGTAGAGGATGGCGACCTCGTTTCGCCTGCGCCGCCTGCGCTCCGCCGGAGCTTGCCCAAGCTCGCAGCGGCGGTTGACAGCTTGTTCGCTGAGGTCCGTGCTTCGATCGAAAACGCGCATGCACTTGGCATGTACGATCCGGTGACCTCGCTTCCCAATCGACTTCACTTCCGCTCGGAAGCTGACAAGCTGCTGAGCGAATCGACTGGACGCGGCCAGTCGGCGATGCTGTTCGTCGACCTCGACCGATTCAAGTCCGTGAACGACAGTCTCGGGCACGCCCGGGGCGACCAGCTGCTGATCATGGTCGCCAATCGCTTGCGCGTCGTCGTCAACGCCGAGTTCACGGGCAATGCCCGCTCGCGGCCTTTGCTTGCACGGCTCGCGGGCGACGAGTTCACGATCTTTTTTCCTCACGTCGAGTCCGTCGCCGAAATCGAGCGGGTCGCTCGGCGGGTCGTGCTTGCCATCTCCGAGCCGTTCGAGCTCTCGTCCCACAGCATCGACATCGGTGCTTCGATTGGGGTCGCCATATCGCCGGAACATGGCACCAGCATTGAATCCCTGATGCGCGCCGCCGATATCGCAATGTACCGGGCGAAGTCGTCAGGCGGCGGCCAACATTGCCTGTTCAACGCCGGCCTTGCTGCGGAGCATCAGGAGAAGGTCGAGACAGAGAAAGCGCTGACTGAGGCTGTGGAACGCGGCGAGTTCGTGCTTGCCTTCCAGCCGCAGATGAGCCTCGTGACGGGCGAGGTCGTGGGCGCGGAGGCGCTGCTTCGCTGGCAGCATCCGCGCGATGGCCTGCGGATGCCGGGCAGCTTCATCCCCGTCGCCGAACGGACTGGAGTGATCTCTGAAATCGGCGAATGGGTAATGCTCGAGGTCGCGAGCCTGCTTGGCGCGTGGCAGCGCGACGGTTTCGCCGGGCGCTTGTCGTTCAACGTCAGCCCGCGGCAGGTCGAGCGTCCCGACTTCTTCGCCAGGCTGCGCCAGGCCTTCGCGGATGCGCAGGTGCCGCTGTCGACGGTAGAGCTCGAGTTCACCGAAAGCGCGGCGACGGAGGTCAGCGACACCGTGCTCGCCGAGATCACCGCGCTGCGCGCCGACGGGATCACGATTTCCATCGACGATTTCGGCACGGGCTATTCGAACATCGCACGGATGCGCTCGATGCCGCTTGACCGGGTCAAGCTCGACCCGTCGCTGATTGCCGACATCGAGCACGACGAGAAGGCCCGCAGCGTCGTCCAGGCTGTTGTCCACCTGATCAAGGGTGTCGATTGTGAGATCGTCGCTGAGGCGGTGGAGACGGTGGCGCAGGCGGACATCCTTCGCGCGATGGGCTGCGACACCGTGCAGGGTTATGTCTTCTCACCCCCGATGTTCGAGGATGAGTTCCTCGCCTGGGTCGGCAACGCCAGCCGAGGCGGGGCCAAATCGGTCGCCTGATCGATCGCCTGCCGCGATCGGCGCGCACGGCGAGGACACATTAGCCAGATGCCGATTGACCGAGTTTGGCGCGAGGTAAGTGCTCCGATGAGGCGTAAGAGGACGAGTTTGGAGAAGTTCACGCACCTCTACCCATGGCAGATTGCATCGCGCATTGCCGGCGCGCAGCTCACGTTGAAGGTTCTGGATGAGCTTCGGATCGACATGGACACGGTTCGGTCCGAGGTCGACCGGATCGTCTCGGAATATTCGCCGGCAGTACATAGCGGGCGCTATCATGACGGAGGCTGGAAGGCGATCGGCCTGATCGCGCACGATGGCGATCCTGCCGACGATCGCTTGAAGCTACCGCTCAAGAAGACCCCGGCCTTCGCTTTGGCTCCCTATCTGGAAAGCCTCTTCGACGAACTGGCAGCGAAGAAATTGCGCATTAGGCTGATGGAACTTCAGCCCGGAAAGTCGATCCTGTGGCACTACGACCGGGGCGAAAGCATCGACGGCAATCGATCGGTCAGATTCCACATGCCCATCGTCACGAACGAGGGGGTTCGGTGTCAGATTTCGCATGAGGACGTCTCCTGGAGGGAAGGCGAGATCTGGTACGGAGATTTTTCCTTTCCCCACCGGCTCTTCAATGGCGGCGAAAAAAGCCGGGTTCATCTTGTGTTCGATCTGGCCTGGGACGATTTCGTTGTCTCACTCTTTCCAAAGGAGTTTTTGGAAGGGAAGAAAACGCGCATGCGCGTGAAGGGCGCGTGTCAGCACATGGTCGACCTTTACGACATCGGCCGCCTGCCGCCCGCGCAAAAGTTTGAGCGGATCAAGAGACTTTTTCGGAACGCAACCCCAACAGCGCCCAAGACTGCGACTTAGCTCAGCACCTTTCGCACGATCCGCTCGTAAATGCGGGAGAGCGCTTCAATATCCGCGACCGCCGCACATTCGCCCACCTTGTGCATGGTGGCGTTGGGCAGGCCGAAGTCGACCACGGGGCAGAGCTGAATCAGGAAACGGCCGTCTGACGTGCCGCCGCTGGTCGAAAGCTCGGGCGCGACCCCAGTTTCCTCTTCGATTGCATCGACCACGACGTCGTAGAGCCGGCCAGGCGGGGTCAGGAACGCTTCGCCCGAAATGCGCGCCTTCACCGTCGCGTCCGGCGCTTCGCGATGGGCGATCTCCTCGACCATTCGGACCAGGTCCGCGCCGCGGTGCAGATTGTTGAAGCGGATGTTGAGCTGGGCCGTGGCCGAGCCGGGGATGACGTTGCTCGCAGAGGTCGGCGTCGAGATCGCGGTGAATTCGAGGTTCGATGGCGGAAAGACGTTATTGCCGTCGTCGAGGTGGAGCGAATCCAGGGCGTTGATGATCCGAGCGAGGGCAGGGACGGGGTTCGTCGCGCGGTGCGGGTAGGCGACATGGCCCTGAACACCCGGTACCTCGATCCACATGTTGACTGAGCCGCGGCGGCCGATCTTCACCGTGTCGCCGAGCCGGTCGACCGAGGTCGGCTCGCCGATCAGGATCATGTCGGGGCGGATCTGCCGCTCGTTCAGCCAATCGATGATTCGCGGAGTGCCGTAAGTGGCATAGCCTTCCTCGTCGCCGGTGATCAGCAGCGAAAGAGTGCCGGAGCCGTCCTCGATCCGTGAAATCGCTGCCACATAGGCCGCGATCGCGCTCTTCATGTCGTTGGCGCCCCGGCCGACGAGCAGCCCGTCCGTCATCTCGGCACCAAAGGGGTCGGCGCTCCATCCTTCGCCCGGCGGGACGACGTCGAGGTGGCCAGCGAAGCCGAAATGCGGCGCTCCCGTGCCGCGGGTCGCGACCATATTCTCAGTCGGCCCGTCGGGAGGTTCGCCCATCACCCAGCGCTGGCAAGTGAACCCAAGCGGCGTGAGCGCGGATTCGAGCACGTCGAACACTTCGCCGCGGGCCGGAGTGATGCTCGGGCAGTTGATCAGCTGGCGCGCAAGCGCGATGGGGTCGACCGACATTGCAGCCGCCTAGCAAAGGTAACAGCTATGCCCAAGGTCGACCTCGAAGCGATCGAACAGACTAACCGCACCGGCTATCCGCCGCCGTTCAACGAGCCGGTGCTGGGCCGCTGGCAGCGTAAGGTCGCCGAAGCAGCCGGCCTTACCGAACTCGGTGCGAGATACGTCGTCCTGGAGCCCGACGCATGGTCGAGCCAACGTCATTGGCATGAGGGCGAGGACGAATTGCTCGTCATGCTGACGGGCCGCGCCGTGCTGGTCGAGGATGATGGTGAGGTCGAGCTGGTCGCCGGCGACATCGCCGCCTGGCCGAAGGGCGTCCGCAATGGGCATCACCTCATCAATCGCGGCAGGGAGCCCTGCAGCTTCGTATGCGTCAGTGCGGGTGTCGAAGCGGCCGGTGCTTATTCGGACATTGACATGATGTGGACCGCCGACGGGCGTTTCGTGCACAAGGACGGGACTCCGTACGGCGACGCACGGACGCTTTCCTCTTCGTCCTAGGCCGCTTTGCCCACCTCATATTGCTCGATCACCCAAGGCTCATCCTGGGCCTTGTCGATCCATTCGGCGACGTGCGGCTGAGACAACACCGCCTTCATGTAGACCGCCGCGAACGAGGGCACCGGCACGCCGTAGGTGATGAAGCGCGTGACTACCGGCGCGTACATCATGTCGGCCGCGCACCAGTCTCCGAATAGGAAGTCGCCGGTCCCGCCAAACCGCGCCCGGGCCTGCGCCCAGAGCTGGAGGATGCGATCGATCTCCTCCTTTACCGGATCGCTGAGCTCCATCGGCGGATAGCTCTTTCGCACGTTCATCGGCAGCTCGCGCCTCAGATTGGGGAAGCCCGAGTGCATTTCGGCGGCCATCGAGCGCGCCATTCCGCGTGGCTCCTCCGCTTCCGGCCAATATTTGTCGCGGCCGACCCGATCGGCGAGAAATTCGATGATAGCGAGGCTGTCCCAGACGACGCACTCACTGTCCCACAAGATCGGAACCTTGCCGAGCGAGGGCGCGAATTCGTCGCCTTCACGGCGCTTTTCCCAGTCAGCGTCGAACATCGGGACGACAAGTTCCTCGAACTCCTCGCCCGACTGCTTGCACGCGAGCCAACCGCGCATCGACCAGCTTGAATAAGCGCGGTTGCCGATGATCAGCTTGAGCATTTTGACTCCTACTCAAATCCTCCCGGGACGGGGAGGGGGACCATTCACCGAAGAGTGAATGGTGGAAAGGGGCGTGGTGCAGGGCTCCGAACCCCCTCCGTCAGGCCTTCGGCCTGCCACCTCCCCGTCCCGGGGAGAATCAGGCCAGCGCGGCCGTCAGTATCGCCGTTCGTAACTCGGCGACCCCGCTACCGGTTTCGCTCGATGTCGTGAAGATGGCAGGATGCGCGGCAGGATGCTTCGCGGCCTCGGTAGCCGTCGCTTCGTAGAGTGCTCCGAGCGCGGAGGGCTTCACCTTGTCGGACTTGGTCAGAACCACATGATAGCTGACGGCCGCGACGTCGAGCATCGCCATCACCTCGCGGTCGACGTCCTTGAGTCCATGGCGCGAGTCGACCAGCAATAGCGCGCGCTTCAGTACCGCTCGGCCCCGCAAATAGTCGTTCACGAGGTGCCGCCATCGTTTCGCCAGGTCTTTCGGCGCCTCGGCGAAGCCGTAGCCGGGCATGTCCACGAGCCGCATCTGCAGCGGATCCCCGACATTGAAGAAATTGAGCTCCTGCGTCCGGCCCGGCGTGTTCGACGTGCGCGCGAGAGACTTGCGGTTCGTGATCGCATTGAGGAGCGAGCTCTTGCCGACGTTCGACCGGCCGGCGAACGCAATTTCCGGCGCGACCGGATCGGGCAGGAACTTGAGCTCAGGCGCGGATTTCAGGAACTCGATCGGGCCGGCGAATAACTTTCGCGCCCGCTCGGCGAGCTCGTCGTCCGCGCCGTCGCTCATGTATGGACCGGATGGGTGTCGCTGAAGTGCAGCCCGTATTTCCGGTACAGCCACCATTGCTGGGCGATGGTGAGGATGTTGTTGGTCATCCAATAGAGCTGCAGGCCCGCGGCGAACGGCGCCATCACGAAGACCAGCACCCAGGGCATGATCGCGAAAATCTGTGCCTGGGCCGGGTCCATCGGCTGCGGGTTGAGCTTCATCGACAGCCACTGCGTCGCCCCGACCAGGATCGGCAGGACGCCAATGGCGAGGAAGACGGGCGGAGTGAAGTGCAGCAGCCCGAACAGGTTGACTGGAGTCATCGGGTCGGGCGCCGACAAATCCTTGATCCACAGCACGAACGGCTGGTGGCGCATTTCGACCGCGACGAGCAGCACCTTGTAGAGCGCGTAAAAAATTGGGATCTGAAGCAAGATCGGCAGGCATCCCGCAGCGGGATTGATCTTCTCCTCCTGGTAGAGCTTCAAAATCTCTTGTTGCTGGCGCTGCTTGTCCTCTTTGAAGCGCTCCTGGATGGCCTTCATCTTCGGCTGGACCTTGCGCATCGCTGCCATCGACTGAAACTGCTTCTGCGCGATCGGGAACATGATGCCGCGCACGATCAAGGTCAGGCAGATGATGGCGACGCCGAAATTGCCTACGGTGCGGAACAGGAACATCAGCAGGTCGAAAATCGGCCGCATGAAGAATTCGAACCAGCCCCAATCGATCGACTTGGACAGTTTGGGGATTCCGGCCTCCTCGTAGCGATCGAGCCAGGCCTTCTCTTTCGCGCCCGCAAACAGGTGAGTCTTGGTAGCGAGCGTTCGGCCCGGTCCGACGATTGCCGGCGCGAGCGCATAATCGGCTTGGTAGCCGCCGCTTGGCGATCGCCGGAAGTCTGCGGTCATTGACGGCTGGCTCGCGGGTGCGAGTGCCGTCAGCCAGAAATGGTCGGTGAATCCGAGCCAGCCGCTGACATTATTGAACGTCTTGCTGCTGTCTTCGTCGAGGGTCTTGTAGTTGACCTCATAGTCGGCTTTGCCGCCGAAAACGCTGATCGGTCCGACGTGCATCGTCCAGCTGTCGGGATCACGCGACTTCTCCGCGCGGCTGACGAGGCCGATGGGCCGCATCGCCAGCGGCTTGCCCGAAGCGTTGATCGCGCGCTGGTCGACCGTGAACAGATAGCCGTCGTCGACCGCAATCCTGACCTCGTATCGCGTCGCGTCCGGCATTTGAGTGCGAAGTGTGACTGGCCGTCCCGGGGCAAGGACCTGCCCGTCCGCCGTCCACATCGTGTCGAGCGTCGGAGCCGGACTGCCTTCAGCCGTCCAGCCGAACGCGGCGATATAGGCGCCGGGCGCACCGAGCGGCGACAATAGCCGCACCGGCGGCGAATCCTTCGCGATCGTCTGGCGCTGACGGACCAACTGCAAGTCGTCGATCTGCGCGCCCTTGAGGTTGATTGAGCCCTGGAGCGACGGCGTCTGGATGCGGACGCGCGGGGTCGAAGCAAGCACTGTGGCACGGCTCTGCAGCGCTTTGGGAGCTGAGGGCACCGGCTGCGTCCGTGCTTGGGGCAGGGGCTGCTGCTTGCCGTTCTCGACCTTCGTGCTTGGCGGACTCGCGGTGGGGAAGAATTTGTTTGCGGCCCAGCTCCAACCGAGCAGCACGAGGGCGCTCAACACCACGGCGAGGATCAGGTTCTTATTGTCGTTCACTTATGAATCCTCGTCATGGCACCGGGTCGTACCCCTGGCCGCCCCAGGGATGGCAGCGGCAAATTCTCTTGAGGGCCATCCAGCCCCCCCGCGCGGCCCCATAGCGTTGCAGTGCAGTGATCGCATAGGCCGAGCAGCTCGGCTGGTAGCGACAGCTCGGTGGCAGGATTTGCGACGGCCCGAGCTGCCAGCCGCGCGCGACCAGGACGAGCAACCGCGCCATCATGGCTTGCGCAACTTGTCGAGAGCCCCTGCGAGCTCCGAGCGGAGAAGGTCGAACTCGCGCTCGATCCCCTTCGTCCGGCCGATCATCACGTGATCCGCGCCAA
Source organism: Pseudomonadota bacterium (assembly GCA_046731955.1). GTDB lineage: Bacteria > Pseudomonadota > Alphaproteobacteria > Sphingomonadales > Sphingomonadaceae > Sphingomicrobium. Next base: position 90,517 of record JBKPMC010000038.1, read on the forward strand.
GAAATCCCTTGTCGGGCACAATTTCACGAGCGAGTGCGCGGAAGCGCCGCTTCATGCGGTTGCGGACGACCGCGCCGCCGATCTTCTTAGTGACCGTGAAGCCGACGCGCATCATTGGATCGGCGTCGTTGCGGTCGCGGACGAGGAGAACAAAGCCGGGCGTCGACGCGCGCTTCCCCGCGTTCGCAGCCAGGAAGTCGGCGCGTTTCTTGAGCGTGGTTAGGCGCTGAGCCTCTTGCGGCCGCGCGCGCGGCGGGCGTTCAGCACCTTGCGCCCGCCCGGTGTCGCCATGCGTGCGCGGAAACCGTGCCGGCGCTTGCGGACGAGATTGCTCGGCTGGAAGGTGCGCTTCATCGCTCATGCCTCAAAATCTAAAGAAAAAAGGGCCGCCCGACAGGCAGCCGCTGTTCGAGCGCGCCGATAGTGGAGAGGCCTCGAGAAGTCAACGACCGGACAGTCGATCAATGGCCTGTCTGGCGAGCTCGGCTTTCTCCACTGTGCCTCCAGATTCGTTCGATTGCGCGGCCTCGGCCTTGCGGAGTGCCTCGCGCCGCTTGGCGGACCGGCGCTGAAGCGCCCAGTCTGTCCAGCGGCCGGCCTTCGGCTGCCAGCGCTTGAACTTCACATAGCGACGTTTCGCCCACACGCTGGTCTTGAGGATCAGCGCCGCCCCCGGGGCGATGAAGAAGATGCCGCCGGGGCCCGGGAGGGGTGACACCACGAGCCCGACGACGACCAGCAGGACGCCAAGCGCAAACAGGCCCCATTCGACCCAGGGCCTGTCCCAGAACTTTCGCCACTGATCCCGTGTGATCATGCATTGAAATGTGGTTGACCTTGACCATTCGCGCAAGCGGCTTGCAGTCGCCCGCCACCCCGGTCTAGCTTCCGCTCGCCGAGCTAGGGGGACTTCTGAACAGCGCTGCACGTCCTGGGAACGGGGCCTGAGATGGCCGCGACCGTCGCCACTGTCGCATATCTCGGGCTTGAGGCCCGGGCCGTTGAGGTGCAGGTTCAGCTGTCATCCGGCCTGCCGCGATTCACGATTGTCGGCTTGGCCGATAAGGCCGTCGCCGAGAGCCGCGAACGCGTGCGCGCAGCGCTTGCCGCGATCGGACTCGCGCTCCCGCCCAAGGTGATTACGGTCAACCTGTCCCCCGCCGATCTGCCGAAGGAAGGTTCGCATTACGACCTTCCAATCGCCCTATGTCTGCTCGCGGCGATCGGCGCGACGGATGCCGAGACCTTGTCGCACTATGTCGCGGTGGGGGAACTGTGCCTCGACGGCCGGATCGCTGCGTCGCCGGGCGTCCTGCTTGCAGCCCTGCACGCGTCCTCGCTCGACAAAGGCCTTATCTGCCCGGCGGCGCAAGGGAGCGAGGCGGCCTGGGTCGGCGATCTGGATGTGATCGCCGCACCGGACCTTCTTGCCTTGCTCGCTCACCTGAAGGGCACGACCCTGGTGCCTGCCCCGCCGGCAGTCGAAGCTGAGCCGGCAACCGGGGGACCTGACCTCTTACAGGTAAAGGGCCAGGAGGTCGCCAAGCGTGCCTTGGAGATCGCTGCCGCGGGAGGGCACAATCTGCTGATGAGCGGCCCGCCGGGCGCCGGGAAATCGCTGCTTGCAGCCTGCTTGCCGGGCATCCTACCGCCGCTGCAACCGTCCGAAGCCCTCGAGGTTTCGATGGTAGCCTCCGTCGCGGGTGAGCTGAACGGCGGCAAGATCCGGCGACGGCGGCCCTTCCGCGCACCACACCATTCGGCCTCGATGCCGGCGCTCGTCGGCGGCGGGCTGCGCGTTCGGCCGGGTGAGATCAGCCTCGCGCACTTGGGCGTGCTGTTTCTTGATGAGCTGCCGGAATTCCAGCGACCGGTGCTGGATTCACTGCGTCAGCCGCTCGAGACCGGAAGTGTCAGCGTCGCGCGGGCGAATACCCACGTCACCTTCCCAGCGCGTGTGCAACTAATCGCGGCGATGAACCCGTGCCGCTGTGGCCATCTGGGCGATCCAGCACTCGCCTGTAGCCGGGCCCCGCGCTGCGCTGCAGACTATCAGGCTCGCGTGTCCGGGCCATTGCTCGATCGCATCGACCTCCATGTCGAAGTACCTGGCGTCTCGGCAGCCGACCTGACGCTGCCACCTCCGGCCGAGGGAAGTGCCGAGGTTGCGCAGCGCGTGGCCGCGGCGCGACAGGTGCAGGCGGACCGCTATAACGGGTCGGGCGTGCGCACGAATGCCGAGGTCGACGGCGATCTGCTCGACAAAGTCGCGACGCCGGACGACCCGGGCCGGAAACTCCTGGCGGACGCGGCAGCTGCGATGCGTCTGTCGGCGCGCGGCTTTCATCGCGTCCTGCGGGTCTCGCGAACGATCGCGGATCTGGCCGGGGCGGAGCAGGTCGGCCGGATCCACGTCGCCGAGGCGCTGAGCTACCGCCGCCAGGCGCCTCGGAACTAGGGCTGCGTCACTTTCGGACGCTGCAGGCCATCTGCTTGACTTGAGGCAGGAATTGCGGGCTGATGAAGCCCAGCACGGGCCAGTGGTCGGCGAATGGGGACGCATCAGGGAGCAATGGCAAGCAATGCCCCGAAAGAGGTGCACCTGTTCGTGCTGGCACACGCCGACGACGAGATCGCTTTCGCTCCGCTGCTCTGTCGGCTCGTTCGAAAGCAGCAGCCGATCAGGCTGATCTATCTGACGGATGGAGCGGCTCCCGGCATGTCGTCGGCAGTCCGCGAACGTGAGACTGTCAACGCACTTGGGCATCTCGGCATCCATCGGTCAGCGGTATACTTTGCAGGGAGCGAACGCGGCATACCCGACGGTCAGCTCTGTCGGCACCTGGACCAAGCCCTTGAGGCGCTAGAGAAGTCGGCCGCGGACTGGAAGTCGATCGCGGAGATCTATTCGTTCGCCTGGGAGGGTGGTCACCCCGACCATGATGCGGCCCTTGTTGTTGCTGCGGCTTTTGCAGCGTCGCGCCGGCTCGAAACCGCTGTCTGGCAGGTTCCCTTCTACCGTGCATCCGACCGCTGGCCTGCGCCGATGTTTACGCTCGGCTCCCCGCTAGCCGAGAATGGCAAAGTGGTAAGCCTTCCTCTGACCACGAGGGAGCGCCGATTGCCAGCCGAGATTATCCGCTTCTATCCGTCGCAATGGCGCTCGTTCGTCGGCCTGGCACCCTTCATCCTCTGGCGTTCGCTGACGCGCAGCAAATTCAGGTTGCAGAGGCTCGATTCTCGCCGGTTGCTCGAACGGCCGGCGAAGAAGCTGCTGCTTTATGGCAAGCGCGGCGGCGTGAGCATCGACGAGCTCCTCGGCAAAGCTGCGCGCTTCCTGGGAAAGCGTGGAGCACCTCACCCTAAACACGCGCGGCGTCCCGAAGCTGTCGCATGAAAGTCGCTGCGATCATCCCCTGCTATCGTGTCCGGAGCCAGGCCGCCGAGGTGGTCGCGGGCGCCCTGGAGCAGGTCGATCATGTCTTCGTCGTCGACGATTGTTGCCCCGAAGCGACCGGCGACCTGATCGAGGCGAGCTTTCCGGCGCGCCGCGTTACGGTGCTCCGGCACCCGCAGAACAAGGGCGTCGGCGGCGCGACCATCACCGGCTACAAGGCGGCGCTCAACGCGGGCTTCGACATTTTCGTGAAGATCGACGGCGACGGTCAGATGGACCTCGCCTACCTTCCTTCGCTGATCCAACCGATCGTTGCTGGCGAGGCGGACTACACCAAAGGCAACCGCTTCTATCGGAAGCGCTTTCTGAAGCGCATGCCGGTGGTGCGGCTGCTCGGCAACTCGACGCTGTCAATGCTGAGCAAAGCCTCGACCGGGTACTGGAATCTGATGGATCCGACCAACGGATACACGGCGTTGAGCAGGGTCGCCGCCCGCGAGATCGAATGGTGGAAGGTAGCGAACGGCTATTTCTTCGAAAGCGACCTGTTGTTTCGGTTGAACATCTCGCGCGCGGTCGTTCAGGACGTGCCGATTCCCGCCAAATATGGCCAGGAGAACAGCAGTCTAAGCGTTTACCAGGCCATTCCGCGCTTCCTGTTCGGTCACGTTCGGAATGTCCTGGGGCGTTACTTCTACAACTATCTGTTGCGGGATTTCAGCGTCGGGACGGTCCACTCGCTGCTCGGCGGGTCGCTGCTCCTTTTCGGCGTGATCTTCGGCAGCTACGCTTGGTACCTGAGCGAGAAGACGGGCGAGAATGCGTCGGTCGGCACCGTCATGCTCGCCACTCTTCCTATCATTCTCGGGTTCCAGCTGCTTCTGGCGGCGCTCAGCTTCGACGTCGCCAACGTGCCGACCAAGCCACTGCAAAAAATCCTGCCGCGACCGACCGAGATAAAAGCTCCTCTGCCGACGGCGGCCAAGCCCAAGCGTAAAGTCCGCGAGTCTGCGTGAACGGCGACGCGCCCGAGGACAATGACGCTCCGGTTTCCGCTCGAAGGAGCGGCCGGCGCCTGACCGTCATCACTATGGTCATTTCCGTTCTGACCGGGCTGGCATCCTTCGCACTGTTCATGGCGGTCAGTTACGGCGCGCTCCCCGGCGATCCCTCCGTTTTTCGTCAGCGCATTGCTGAGGGATTTGCGCACAAACAGCTGGTTGAAGATCCCTATCAGGAAGGCTCGACGACTATCGGCAGCCACCAGTGGAACGACTGCCTGATCATCGTGATGGCATCGGATCAGCGCGGGGACCGCGACCGGCTCGCACTGGCGCCGCTGCTGATGGGTTTCGACCAGGACCTCGACATGGGCACCAATCCATGCGCCGTCCTCAGTGCCTTGAATAAGGGCGAGAAACCCAACGCTACCCTCTATTATTACGACCGTTATCTCCACGGCGCCGTAGTCCTGCTGCGATATGCGCTCCCGCACGCCGGCATCGGCCAAATTCGTGGGCTGTATCGCAAGGCGATCACCGCTTGCCTGCTGCTGTCGCTGGCCTTGGTGGTGGCCGGTCTGTGGCGCGGCAGAAATCCTCGCGCCTTCGTCGTGCTGGGGGTCAGCACCTCGGCCTTCATGCGTTACTTCGGACTTGAGTCCTTCTCGCAGTCGCTGGGCCATGGTCCGGCTGACGCGGTGATTGCACTCTATCTGCTGACTTTGTGCGTGATGGCCTTTGTCCCGGTGGGCCTGACGGTCGCATTGGTCGCAGCCGCCATATTCGGGGCGCTGACCATCATCTTCGAGCTGTTCACCGGCGGGGTGCCGATCGGCCTTGCCATGGTGATTGCGCTAACGCCGCTGGTCATCGGACGGGGGGTCCGCCCCTTGTACGCCTCCACGGCAGCGGCAGCCGCATTCCTGGGTGCAGGTGCCGTGCTCTACCTGGCAAGAATGGTCGCAATTGCGCTGGCCGGAACCACAGGTGTGGCTTCGGACACGGTTTCCGAAATTCTTCGTTTGACGATTCTGTCGCCCGAGGGGCCGCACCTGGGCGTGGCCGCGCGAAACCTGATGCAATCGATCGGCGTCCTGACCGGCGGCATGGGACTTCTGTCGGCCGGGACGATTGCCCTCGCGCTCGTCGCCGGCGCGCTCGGTTTTGTCCGCCTGTGGACACGGGATTGGTCGGAGAGTGTGCGCGAAGAAGCGCTCATGCTCGCTATCTCAGCAGCAATTACGCCGCTCTGGTGCGCCGGCTTCACTGTTCTCATGGTGAACCATGCCTGGTTCACCGATCGAGTGCTCGTCTGGCCGATCGCGGCCGGCTTCGGGCTGTTCTTCATGGCGCTCCTGGAGAAGGGTTCGCAGGCGCAATCCGGCTGATCGTTGCGTTCCCGTAAAGTCCAGTTACGATCGCGGTTCGCTTCACAGGGGAGAAGGCGATGAATCCTAACATGTCTCCGATGGATTGGGCGCGCCGCCCGATCGACAAATATGCGGACTTCACCGGACGCGCACCGAGAGCGGAATATTGGTGGTTCGTCCTGGCGCTGATCGTTGCTTACATCGTCATCAAGATTGTCGAGGGCATTATCGGCATCAATCACATGGTGTTCGGCGTGTACGGCCCGCTCTCTGTTCTGCTGTGGCTTGGGACAATTGTTCCTTCGATCGCCGTCAGTGTGCGGCGGTTGCACGATACGAACCGCAGCGGCTGGTGGCTTCTCCTGCCGATCATCCCTTACTGTCTCGCGATGTTGTTCGGCGGCGCAGCATTGTTCCGTGCGGCCGCAGGCATGGCGCAGCCCGGGATGATGGCGGGACTTGGAGCTGCGAGCCTCTTCCTGATCCTAGGCGGGATCGGCTGGATCGTCTTGCTGATCTTCTACATCCTGCCTGGAACGCCTGGCGATAACCGCTTTGGGCCGAACCCGTACGGGGCAGGCGACGCAGCCGCGGCTGCCTGAGCGCAGCCATTGCCGCACCGGGCACGCGCCGCTACCTAGGCCGGCGCGTGCCCCTGTGGCGGAATGGTAGACGCGCTCGACTCAAAATCGAGTTCCTTCACCGGAGTGTCCGTTCGAGTCGGACCAGGGGCACCATTGCGCTAGCCGCCTGACCGGGACGGCGATATGCTCGCCGAATGGACGCTCGGACCAGGAAGCATCACCACGTCGACGACGAGACGGTCGACGAAGCAAGGATGCTGGCGGAGACGATCACCGCCAAGCGCGACCGACTGCTGGCATCGCTAACCTTGATCGCTGGAATCGGGACCATCGTCGCGATGCCGTTCGCCCTGCGCGCCGGGGCCGAATTCTTCATGCCGGTGACGGCGGCTCTCGTCATCGCCATCGCGCTCGTGCCGCTACTCGAATGGTTTGAGCGCCGCGGCGTCCCGTCCAAGCTCGCGGCGGGATTGTGCCTGATCGTCTTCCTTCTGTTCGCCCTCTTCGCGATCGGATCGATTGTGGTCCCGGCTTCGGACTGGGTCGCGCAAGTCCCTTCGAAAATCCCGAAGGTGCGGGAGACACTTGAGCCAGTCCTCGACCTGTACAAGAATCTCGACCGGTTCATCGAGCGCACGACTTCGCAGATCACGATCACGCAGGGGCAGGCGCGTGCAGTTCGGATCGAAACCCCCAGTTCGATGCTGGGGCTGCTCACCACGTCGGCGCCGCACCTGTTGATTCAGCTTTTCTTCGCTCTGCTGGTGATCTTCTTCTTCCTCGCCGGATGGACCGCGATGCGCAAGAAGGCGATCGTCACCCGCGGCAGCTTCGAGGGCGCTCTTACCACCGCGCGGGTGATCCAGCAGGTGGTCGATGCGACCTCCACCTATCTCGGCACGATCACGCTCATCAACATCGGACTCGGCGCGCTGACCGCTCTCGTCCTGTGGTGGCTCGGAATGCCGTCGCCCGTGATGTGGGGCGGCATCGTCGCCGTGCTGAATTATATCCCGTATCTTGGACCCATCGCCTGCGCTCTGCTGCTGTTTCTCGGCGGCTTGATGACCTATCCGGACGTCTGGGGAGCCCTGATGCCGCCCGCGGCGTTCATCAGCTTCCACCTGATCGAGGCGAATTTGTTCACGCCGCTGGTCGTCGGGCACCGCCTGACGATCAGCCCGCTTTCGATCCTCATTTCGTTGTCCTTCTGGGCCTGGGTGTGGGGTACGACCGGAGCCTTGCTCGCGGTGCCGCTGCTGATCATCATGAAGACCATCTTTTCGGCGGCCGGTACCCCGGACATCGCCGGTTTCCTGTTCGAGCACGGGACCCTGACTCACGTCGGCGACCCCGATGAAGAGGAAGAGGAGGAACGCCGCGAAATCCAGCCAGCGATGGTTGACACTCCCAAGCCCCTCTCTTAGGTGCGCGCCACGCCAAAAACGCGGGTGTAGCTCAGTCGGTTAGAGCGCCGGCCTGTCACGCCGGAGGTCGCGGGTTCGAGCCCCGTCACTCGCGCCACTTTTCACATACCTCGAGAGTGGATTAAACCGGCACTTAATGCTTGGCGAAGCCTCCGCTTATGCAGCTCTCGGACTTGAGCCCGGGGCTGATGCCGCAGCGGTTGAACGCGCGTACAAGAAACTGATCAAGCAATATCATCCGGACCGTGAAGGCGGCGACGCCACACGTGCCGCCGAGATCAACCGCGCCTATCGCGAGCTCCGTACGGCTCGCGAAGAGGATAACGAGCTGATCCTGGAGGACCCGTGCGATCCGGTCCAGCCGCCGGGACGACCAGCCTCGTCGCGAGCCGCAATTTTTGCAGCGGTCAGCATTGCAGCGCTAGTGTTGCTGTCAGGGCCGGCGAGCCGGGCGATCGGGACGCTTTCGGGGTCCTCGCATTCAACGCGGCCGGCGACCCATGCTGCAGCTTCGGGAGCTGGTGAGCCAATGGATCAGCCGTTGGCGCTCGGCCCGATCGACAGTGCGATTTACGACGCGGTTCGGATCGACCGGAACCAGGATGAAATGGCACTCGCCACGGCGAGTCGCGATTGTCATCACCAGCTCCGGCTAAAGCCAAGCCTCTCCCGGCTCGACCGCTGCGCAGCGTTCGACGATGCGGTCGTCGAGCTCCAGGACCGCGACCCCTTGCGCGACCAGGGGCCGTTCAGCGAGCTTGCGGTGACAGGGCGTCAGATGAGCGCCGCTACCATTTTCTCCGACGACTATCTTGCGATCGATGGACGGCTGAGCCGCATCCGCCTGCATGTCGAACTGGTGCTTGCGCGGACGGCCACGCCGGTTACGGACGTGTCTGCCGCGGCGGCCGACTAACGCTGCGCGGACGGGGTGCCTGAACCGCCACCCGTAGCTGGAGCTGCAACGGCTTTGCCGAGAGGCGTCTCATTGGAAGCCACCGGGTCGCCCGACAGCGTCCAGCGCAGATTGTCGGACGCTTCGAACTTGCTCGTATAGTCCTGGTGCACGACTTCGTCAGAAGCCTTGCGTGCCGTGAGGTTGAACCGGACTGCAACCCTCTTGTCCCCGCGCATGGACGGCTTCAGCGGGACCGCTTGAGCCCCCGGAATATTGGCGATGGCTTCGGCTCCGTCCGCGCTTTGGCTTGCTGTCGCGGCCTCCGCGGCCAGCGCGGCATTGCGCAGTCCGACGGCATTGGCTTCGTGCCCGGAATAAGCCTTTGTGAACGCGCCCGGCTGCCCCCAGCCGCCCATCCAGCGATAGAAGATATGTGCCCCGACGATGGCATTCTTCGAAAGGGTCGAAGCCCAGTAAGGAACGACATAATCGGCGTGATAGTGGGTCGCGTAGCCGACCGGCGCATAGACGTAACCGGTCAGGGCCGCCTCGGCGACCCGGTACGCTCGCTTCCAGCCGACTGAGTCAGGTTGGCGGTAGAGCGAGCCGTCGCAGGTGAAGGTGAACTGGCACCCGGTCGCGCGGGTCGAACCTTCATAGACGACGCCGCAGATGCTCGCGGGGAAGGCAGGGTGGCGCACCCGGTTGACGACTACCTGAGCGACCGCACGCTCGCCATCCAGGTCCTGGCTGCCCGCCTCGTAATAAACGGCGCTCGCAAGGCACTGGAGCGCCTGCTGCCGGGTTGCGGAGCTACCCTTGAACAGGAAAGCCGGCGCTGCCGGATTGGGTCCGTGGGTGAGCGGGATTCCCTGATTGACCTGAAGAGCCTGCTCGGGTGGGAGCTGGTGCACCAGCAACGGCGGTGGGGCAGGCGCCGCAAAATTCCGCGCCGTCCCCGGAAGCTCGGGCGTCGAATGCGCCGCTCCCGCGATCGCTGCCGCTGTGATCAGCCCAAGCACCCCGAAGCCGACGGATTCGCGCGGATAGACGCGCAAAACCGACGCAGTGCGCCGCTGCAACCGCGCCGCGTTCCGGCGAAGCGCCTCAAAAGGGCGACTCAGGGTCAGTGCCTGGGGCATAAACTAGTGATATAGCCAGCTAATACAGTTAGTTCAACTTCGCGGACCAGAACTCGAGCGCCAGCGCCCGGTCTCCATCCATCTTATCAACGGTTTCAATGGGATGATCCACGCTATTCCCATGAACAGATAGAATGGAGCCTGAACAAGAATAGGCCAGCCTCCGACGACCCGCGCCAAACTTGCGACGAAACCGGCCCAGAAGACGATAAGCAGAATGATCAGTCCAACCCCGGCAAGCTTGCGGGACGAGGGGGATGGTTGCTGGCTCATAAGGTCGTGGCGCTCTAGCATGGGCGGACGCCTTTCCGGAGAGTTGTCGGAGCATCCTGCCTCCGAAATGTAATCATTATCCTACCACAACCGGCCGTAACCGCTGCGTTCAGGAAGAGGCTCCCATCCTTCGCGCACATGGCGGCTCATTCGTCCGCCGCCGAAGGAGGTACTCAATGCGTAAGACCATTTTGATCGTTCTTGCCGCTGCCACGGCTCTCACCAGCCCCGGTTATGCATTCGCCAAGGAGCACGGGAAGCATGGCTGGCAGGAGGGCCACCATGATCGCAAATGGAATGGAAATCGCAAGCATCGCCGCAACCATGTCGCCTACGTCGCGCCCTATCGTGGCTGGAAGTATCGGCCCGTTTATGTCGGGTACGAGCTTCGACCGAGCTTCTACCATTCACGCTACTTCATCACCGATTATGGGGCATACGGGATCCGCGCCCCGGGCCGTTATCAGCGATGGATTCGTTACGGCGACGATTTGCTGCTGGTGAACGTCCGCAACGGCCGAGTCGTGCGGATCATCCCCGGCGGTTTCTACTAAGGGCCTGGCTCGCCTTTAGAACGGCAGAGGCACTTGTCCGAACCACTCGACGCCTTCGGGACTTGCGAAGGCGTCGAGCGGCACGTCCCAGGCATCCGCTGGTATCGTCACCGGAAGCCGCTGGGTCGGCCAGCCGACGCCGACAAGCCGCGCCCCGTTTTTCTTGAGGCGCACGAGTGCTCGGTCATAATGGCCCTTGCCGCGACCTAGACGGGTCCCGCGTGCGTCAATGGCGATTAGCGGGACCAGGACGAGGTCGGGCTGGACCTGTGGGTGGCGTTTCGCCGGCTGCATCATCCCGAAGGGTCCGGGTTCGAGGGGATCGCCGGCAAGGAAACGGAACGGTTTGCCGGGATCGTTGAAGCCTGGGAAAGCGACGATGGCTCCGACCGCGCGGGCTTCCTCCATTGCCGGCAACGGGCTGATTTCGCTGCCGAGCGGGCAATAGCCGCCAACGACCGATACTCCGGCGAATAGCGAGGTCAGCCGCTCGGCAAGCCGCTGCTCGAGCAATGCGCGGTCCGCGTCGGAGAGCGTGGCCACGAATGCCTTGCGCGCGTCGAGCGCCGTGCGCCGCAGGCTCTCCTTCGACAGCGGCTCCATCTCAGGCCGCGGGCCGGGAGGGAAGGGAGGTGACGGGACCACCATGGCCGTTTGCCCTAAAATCCTCTGACGCCAAAACGTCAGGTGGGCGCCGTGTGATCCTGACCCCGATGTGACCATCGTGACCAGGGCAGGGACAGCTCCCGTGGATGTTCTATCGCCTCAGGGATTTTCCGAAGGCGCGCACCGGGTAGTGCCCGTCGTCTCCCGATCTAGGGATTTGCGGCCTCCTGCTCAAGCTGGGCAGCGAGCGATTCGAGGCGGCCGGCGAGCGCTTCGGCGCGCTCCGCAAGCACCGGATCGACTTCTGCCGGAATCGACACCGGTTCCGGCGCAGCCGCCTCGGGGCGCTTCTCGATCAGCTGATCGGCGAGGAGCAGTGATGCGAACAGGAACTGGCGCGCTTCGCTGAGCGTGCCGAGGCCAGCCAAAGCCTCGCGACTCTTCCCGTCGACCAGGCGAGCAGCGGCGCGCAGATTCTCCTCTTCGCCCTCGCGGCACGCGACCTGATAGGTGCGGCCGGCGATCGTCAGGTCGATGAGCGCGGCCATCAGGCGGCTGCTTCCTTGATCAGCTCGTCGAGCTCCTCCACCACCTCACGCACCTTCGCACGAAGTTCCTCGTCGCGCCCGGGCGAGGGCTTGCGGCTGGCGAGCGCACGTTCGAGACGTTCGAGCGCCCCTTCGGCCCTGTCGAGTGCCGAGGACAGACCATGGTCATCCATGGCTAATTCGCTACGCAAGTTCACGAGTCCGGGCAAGCATTGACGCCCAACGGCTCACCGACCAAAGGGCGCTAGCCATCGGCCTGAGTCCCTCGGCCGAAGCGATCCCGTACACGGAGCCCTGATGCAGCCGACCCAACGCCGCCTCGCCAACGCCATACGCGCTCTCGCGATGGACGCGGTGGAGGCCGCGAACAGCGGGCATCCAGGCATGCCAATGGGAATGGCCGACGCGGCGACGGCTCTGTTCACCAAACATCTGAGGTTCGACGGATCAGATCCGCACTGGCCGGACCGCGACCGGTTTGTGCTGTCGGCGGGCCACGGCTCGATGCTGATCTACGCGCTGCTCTACCTGACCGGCTACGCGCGACCGACGCTCGACGACATCAAAAACTTCCGGCAGCTGGGCAGTCCGACCGCTGGCCACCCCGAGAATTTCGAGCTGCCGGGCGTTGAGGTCACCACCGGGCCGCTAGGCCAGGGCTTCGGGATGGCGGTCGGCATGGCCATCGCCGAGCGCCATCTGAACGCGATCTACGGCGACGATCTCGTCGACCACCGAACCTTCGTGATCGCCGGCGACGGCGATTTGATGGAGGGCGTGAACCACGAGGCCGCGGGGCTCGCCGGGCACCTCAGGCTAGGCCGGCTCGTGGTGCTGTGGGACGACAATCGCATCACCATCGATGGTTCGACGGACCTGTCCCGCAATGAGGACGTGATGGCGCGCTTCGCTGCGTGCGGCTGGAACACGCTGGAGTGCGACGGCCTTGACGCCGGCAAGGTGAGCAAGGCGCTCGAGAAGGCGATCCCGGACCCGCGGCCAAGCCTCATCCGATGCAAGACCATCATCGGCTACGGCGCGCCCAACAAGCAGGGCACTGCGGCGACGCATGGCGCGGCGCTCGGCAAGGACGAGGTCGAGGCGGCGCGCAAGGAGCTCGGCTGGGAGCTGCCGCCGTTCGAGATCCCCGATGACGTGCTTGCCGCCTGGCGCGAGATCGGCGCGCGCGGAGCGACAACACGAGCGGACTGGTATCGCCGGCTCGAGGCGAGCGGCAGGAAGGACGAGTTCCTCGCGCGAATTGCCGGCGACGTCGACGAAAGCTGGCTGAAGCCATATCTCGATGGCCTGATCGCCAACCCGCCAACGGTCGCGACCCGCAAGGCGTCCGAGATGGCGCTCGAGGTGATCAACCCCGCGGTGCCTGCCACGATCGGCGGGTCGGCCGACCTCACCGGGTCGAACAACACGAAGACCAAGGGTCTCGAACCGCTGACAGCCGACAATTACGGCGGCCGCTATATCTATTACGGCATTCGCGAGTTCGGCATGGCCGCGGCCATGAACGGAATGGCGCTGCACGGCGGAGTCATTCCATACGGCGGGACTTTCCTCGTTTTCACGGACTATGCCCGGCCTGCGATCCGTCTGTCCGCGCTGCAGAACGCCAAGGTCGTCTATGTGATGACTCATGATTCGGTCGGGCTCGGCGAGGACGGGCCGACGCACCAGCCGATCGAGCATCTGCAATCGCTCCGAGCTATGCCGCAGATCGACGTCTACCGCCCGGCCGACGCCGTGGAGACCGCCGAATGCTGGGCCCTGGCTTTGACAAGCCGCGGACCGTCGATCCTCGCCCTGACGCGTCAGAACGTGAAGCCCGTGCGAACCGAATCTTCGGAAGAGAATTTGTGCGCGCGCGGCGCCTACCGGCTGAGGGCCGCCGAGAATGCCCGCAAGGTGATCTTCCTCGCGACAGGATCCGAGGTCGAAATCGCGCTCGCGGCGGCGAAGCAGCTTGAAGAGAAGGGCATCGGTGCCGACGTGGTGTCGATGCCGTGCACCGAGCGCTTCGACGCCCAGCCAGCCGACTATCGCAACAACATCCTTCCGGATGTCAGCAATCGCGAGATCCTCCGCGTCTCCATAGAGGCCGGGACTACCTTCGGCTGGGAACGCTACACCGGCCTGCACGGCCTCCGCATCGGTATCGACCGGTTCGGCGTCTCTGCACCGGCCAAAGACGCTTACGCATTCTTCGGCCTGACGCCCGACGCGGTCGCCGCCCGGGTCATCGACTTCATGAAGCAAAGAGGCATTCAATGACGAAAGTTGCAATCAACGGCTTCGGCCGCATCGGCCGTCTGGTCGCTCGGGCAATCCTGGAGCGGCCAGACTCCGGGCTCGAGCTGGTCAGCGTCAACGACCTCGCCGATGCCAAGGCCAACGCCTGGCTGTTCAAGCATGACAGCGTCCACGGTAAGTTCCCGGGCGAGGTCACGACTGACGGCAACGACATCATCGTCGATGGCAAGCGCATCCATGTCACCGCGGAGAAGGATCCGGCGAAGCTTCCGCACCGCGCCCAGGGCATTGAGTTGGCGCTCGAATGCACCGGTTTCTTCGCGGATCGCGAGAGCGCTCAGAAGCATATCGATGCAGGTGCGAAGCGAGTGCTGATCTCGGCGCCGGCAAAGGGCGTCGATCTGACCATCGTTTACGGTGTCAACGACGACAAGCTGACGCCGGACATGACAATTGTCTCCAACGCCTCGTGCACGACCAATTGCCTCGCGCCGGTCGCCAAGGTGATGAATGACAGCGTGGGTATCGAGCGGGGCTTCATGTCCACGGTCCACGCCTATACGAACGACCAGAAGATCCTCGACCAGATCCACAAGGACCTGCGCCGCGCCCGCGCCGCGGCCATGAACATCATTCCGACCACCACCGGCGCTGCCCGCGCCGTCGGCGAGGTGATGCCTGAGCTCAAGGGTAAGCTCGACGGCTCGGCCATTCGAGTCCCGGTGCCTGATGGGAGTCTTGTCGACCTCACCTTCACGCCGTCGCGCGACACGACTCGCGAAGAGATCAACCAGATCCTCAAGGCCGCCGCCGAAAGCGAGCGGCTGAAGGGCATCCTCGTCTACTCGGAGGACCCGCTGGTATCCGCCGACATCGTCCACACGCCGCAAAGCTCCACCGTCGACAGCCTCGAGACCGCGGTGATCGAGGGCAAGCTGGTGCGCGTCGTCAGCTGGTACGACAATGAATGGGGCTTCTCGAACCGAATGGTCGATACCGCCGCGGCGATGGCCGCGCTCGCTTGAGTGGTTCGAGACGGGCCTTCGATGCGCTTCGCTTACTCAGTCCCTCCTCACCATGAGCGGGTTTGCGGCCGGTCCGCTCATCCTGAGGAGCGGCTGAGCTTGTCGAAGCCGCGTCTCGAAGGACAGGTGCGTGCCTAAGTTCAAGACCCTCGACGACCTGCCGGAGGATCTGACCGGCAAACGCGTGCTGGTCCGCGTCGATTTGAACGTGCCCATGGAGGGCGCCAAGGTCACCGACGACACGAGATTGCGCGCAATGCTTCCGACCGTGCTCGAATTGAGCGACCGCGGCGCGATCGTGCTTCTGCTGTCGCACTTCGGCCGACCCAAGGGAGAGAAGCGGCCGGACATGTCGACTGCACAGCTGGTGCTTCCGCTGCACCGGCTGAGCGGCCGATCCGTGCGCTTCATCGAGGATTGTCAGGGTCCGGAGGCGGAACGTGCCGTCGAGACGATGCTGCCGGGCAATATCGGCATCCTGGAGAACACTCGGTTTCACGTCGGCGAAGAGAAAAACGACCCCGATCTGGCCCAGGCGATGGCCGCACTCGGCGATTATTATGTCGACGACGCCTTCTCGACCGCGCATCGGGCTCACGCTTCAACCGAGGGCATCACTCATTACCTTTCGAGCTACGCCGGCCGGGCGATGGAAGCGGAGCTCAAGGCGCTGGAGCGTGCGCTGGGCAATCCGGAGCATCCAGTCGCGGCGATAGTCGGCGGAGCGAAGGTCTCGACTAAGCTCGGAGTGCTGTCACACCTTGTCAGCAAGGTCGATCATCTGATCATCGGCGGCGGAATGGCGAACACCTTCCTCGCAGCGCGCGGCGTGAACGTCGGCAAGTCGCTCGCCGAGCATGAGCTGACCGGTGAGGCCAATGCGATTTTCGACCGCGCCGAGGAGGCGGGCTGCACGATCCACCTGCCGTACGACGTCGTCGTCGCGAAGGAATTTGCGCCCAACCCGCCGGGCCTGCGCACCTGCAACGTGCATGAGGTCCAGGCGGATGAGATGATCCTCGACATTGGCCCTGCGGCCGTTGAGGCTCTCGCCGACGTGCTCAAGACGTGCCGCACGCTGGTCTGGAACGGCCCGCTTGGCGCCTTCGAGGTGCCGCCGTTCGACGCCGCCACCATCGCCCTCGCCAAGACCGCGGCAGCACTGACCAAGGAAGGCTGGCTCGTCTCGGTCGCGGGCGGTGGGGACACGGTCGCGGCGCTGAACCACGCCGGCGTGACCGGCGATTTCACATTCGTCTCGACGGCAGGCGGCGCATTCCTAGAATGGATGGAAGGGCGCACGCTTCCGGGCGTCGCCGCATTGGAGCAGCAGGGATAGTCATGAACCAGTCCGAGATGATCGCGAAGATTAAGCAGGGCGACGGCTTCATAGCCGCGCTTGACCAGAGCGGCGGTTCAACGCCCAAGGCGCTGAAGGGGTACGGAGTCGAGGAAGGCGCCTGGTCGAGCGACGAGGAAATGTTCGACCTCATCCATCAGATGCGCGAGCGGATCATCACTGCGCCCTGCTTCGGCAGCGGCAAGGTCATCGGTGCCATCCTCTTCGAGCGGACCATGGACGGCACGGTTGCGGGCAAACCGACCCCGCAGGCGCTGATCGACCAGGGAGTCGTGCCGTTCATCAAGATCGACAAGGGCCTCGAGGCCGAAGAGAACGGCGTCCAGATGATGAAGCCGATGCCGGAGCTCGACGCTTTGCTCGAAAGGGCAAAGTCGCTGGGCGTTTTTGGTACCAAGGAGCGTTCGGTCATCAATGCCGCCAATGAGGCCGGAATCGCGGTGCTCGTCGCCCAGCAGTTCCAGGTCGCTCGGCAAGTACTCGCCCACGGCATGATTCCGATCATCGAGCCCGAGGTGAACATCAAGAGCGCCGATCGCGCGGAGAGCGATAGGCTCCTGCTCACAGCGATCCTCGAGGAGCTCGACGAAATTCCCGACGGCCAGCAGGTCATGCTGAAGCTGTCGATCCCCGCGCAGCCCGGCCTGTTCGGGCCGTTGGTCGATCATCCAAAGGTGCTGCGCGTCGTTGCACTGTCAGGCGGATTTTCGCGCGAGGAAGCGTGTCGCGAGCTGGCGAAGAACCCTGGCATGATCGCGAGCTTCAGCCGCGCTCTTCTGTCCGACCTTCGCGCCCAGCAGAGCGACGAGGAGTTCAACCGGACGCTCGGCAGCGCGATCGACGAGATTTACCAGGCTTCGGTCGCGCGGGTCCCGGCCTAACCTTGGACGAAGCCGAGTTCGACCCAATCGACTTTCCGCCGCCGCAGCGGACGGAGCCGACGAAGCTGTATCTGATCTCGCCGCTGGACGTCGGCGGGGCTTTTCCCGATCGCCTCAGGGCCGCGCTCGAACCGGGCCTTGCTACGGCTTTTCAGCTGCGGGTGAAGGACACCCCTGAGGACGAGCTGGCGCGCCTGGCCGAGCCGCTGCAGCGCATCTGCGCCGACGCCGCTGTCGCCTTCATCGTCAACGACAGCATTATGCTGGCGAAGCGCATCGGCGCGGACGGCGTGCACCTCGGCCAAAGCGACGGCGATGTGCGCGAGGCGCGGGCGCTGCTCGGTCCCGATGCGCAGATCGGCAAGACCTGCCACGACAGCCGCCATCTCGCGATGGAGGCAGGGGAGGCGGGAGCGGACTATGTGGCGTTCGGCGCCTTCTATCCGACCACGACCAAGCCATCGGACTACCGCCCCGATCCCTCGATCCTCACCTGGTGGTCGACCCTGTTCGAAATCCCGTGTGTCGCCATCGGCGGGATCACGCCGGACAACGCCAAGCCGCTGGTCGATGCCGGCGCGGATTTCCTCGCGGTGTGCCAGGCAGTGTGGGGGAGCGACGATCCCGCGGCTCCGGTACGGCGCTTTGGCGAGGTAATGCGAGCCTAGAGCGTCACACGAAGCGCCGCTCGCGGTACCATTTCGTCACGATATATTTGGTGCCTTCCTCGACCGGCTGCCCGGCATGGGTCGTCCAGCTGTTCGGGCTCCCGTCCTCGGCCATATTGTTCCACACCAGCATCCAGCCCGGCCGCGGGATGACCTGGAAGTTGAGCAGGGTGAAGGCCGTGCCGCCGCCCCGCTCGGGCTGGTTCAGGTAGATCATCGCCGTCCAGGTGCGTTGGCCGCCACGCCGCTCCGTCTCCGGCCAGTAGGGCTGATCGATGTAGAAGAAGTCGGCGTGTGACTTGTAATATTGGTCCGGCCCGTAACGCTGGCCCTGGAGTGGTTCGCCGAACGTCGGGTCGATGCCGAGCAGGTCGGCAATCCTGCGCTCGACCTCGGCGACCACCGGATCGTAAACATTGAGGTTGCAACTCGAGCTCGTCCGGTAATTCTCCTCGCTTCCTTCGAAGAGGGTCGAGGGATAAGCATTGGCGTCGATACGCTCGATCAGTTGTGCGCATTCGTCGCGCGTCAGGAAATTCGCGACGCCGTAGATCTGCGCCGGCCGCTCCGGATTGATCGGCAGAGGCTGGACGTCCGGGTTCAAGTCCAGCTTCGTGGCGACCGCTCGGCCGAGCTCGGCACGCACTTCGGACCGTTGCTCTGAAAATGGGATGCTCGGCTCGGAGTATGGAGGCGGCTCGTCTGGCGACATGATGGACCTTTTTTGCTGCAACTTTCGGCAAATGCCAATCGCCGGCTCATCGACTTCAACACCGCGCATTGAACAACAATGCCCGACGAGGGTTGCGGCAGCGATGCTCAGGCTTATCGGCACGGTGCTTCTGACCGCGGTTGTGACCAGCTTCTTCTGGATCTGGTTCTATAATTTCGTGCCTTCGAGTGACGGCAGGGTCAGCGCGTCGGGCGAGAAGATCACGATCGATCCGAAGGCTCAGCCGCCGGTGACCCTGGCCGAAGGGATCTGGGTCGGGCCTGCGGGCCTCGCAATCCCCGTCCAGGGCGTGAAGCCGAACCAGCTGGTCGACACCTACACCCAGGCGCGGGCGGGCGGTGCGCGTGTGCACGATGCGCTGGACATCATGGCGCCTGAGGGGACTTCGGTAATCTCGGCGTCTGATGGCACCGTCGAGAAGCTCTTTTACAGTGATGGCGGCGGCGGGATCACGATCTATGTCCGCTCACCCGACCTGCGCTGGACCTATTATTATGCGCATCTGCAGAGCTACGCGCCGGGCCTGGCCGAGGGACAGCGGGTGAGACGCGGCCAGCTGATCGGCCGTGTCGGTCATACCGGCAACGCCAGCGCCGCGGGGCCGCACCTCCATTTCGCGATCAACCGGATGCAGCCGGGCGAGCGCTGGTGGCAGGGGAACCCGATCAATCCCTATCCGCTCCTTGCCGGAAAAAGGGCCAGCGGCTAAGGGCGCGGCCTTCAACGACACAACTCCCCGTTCGGGCTGAGCCTGTCGAAGCCCTGTCCTTCTCCAGAAGACCAAGACAGCCCTTCGACAAGCTCAGGGCGAACGGTTGATGGGATACCGAGGACCATGAAAATCTCCGGCGTGGACATCCGTCCCGGCAACATCATCGAATATGAGGGCGGCATCTGGCGCGCCGTGAAGATCCAGCACACCCAGCCCGGCAAGGGCGGCGCCTATATGCAGGTCGAGATGAAGAACCTCATCGACGGCCGCAAGA
>JBKPMC010000039.1:0-5154 GCA_046731955.1 Pseudomonadota bacterium
GCGGCGATACCAGACCATCCAGTGGCTGCACTTTCAGATGGGCGGGATCGGACCGATGTTCGGGCAGGTCGGGTTTTTCCACAAATTCGCCGGCAAGGATTTTGCCGACAAGCGTCCGCTCGAGCGTTACGTCACCGAGACGAAGCGCCTGCTGGATGTGGTGGAGACGCGGCTCGCCGGACGGCAATGGATCATGGACGACGAATACACCATCGCCGACATTTCCATGCTCGGCTGGGTGCGCAACCTGATCGGCTTCTACGGTGCGCGCGATCTCGTCGCGTTCGATGAGCTGAAGCAGGTGCCGGCATGGCTGGAACGCGGGCTCGCCCGGCCGGCGGTGCAGCGCGGGCTCGATATTCCGAAGCGGCCCTAGGGCTTCAGTTCTGACCGGGTCAGAGCCGAACCGGTGCCCACTTCGCTCGAAAACGCTATGAGAAGCGCTTGAGCAGTTCGTGCATGACGGGGACGCATATAGGCTGATGGCATCTGCCACATGAACGTGATTTTCCTGCGACGTTGCTCTATTTCATGATGGTCCTCCCGCCTGGAGCGTCCCATGGCCACTGAAACCGTCCGTCCTGCCGCGCGCCATCAGCCGTGGTACAAGATCCTCTATATTCAGGTCCTGATCGCGATCGCGCTTGGCGTCCTGGTCGGCCGGTTCTATCCGGATCTGGGCAAGGAATTGAAGCCGCTCGGGGACGGCTTCATCGCACTGATCAAGATGATGATCGCGCCGGTGATCTTCTGCACGGTGGTGCACGGCATCTCGTCGATGGGCGATCTGAAACGCGTTGGCCGCGTCGGACTGAAGGCCCTGATCTATTTCGAAGTCGTCTCGACGGTGGCGCTGGCCGTAGGCCTTCTCGTCGGCGAAGTCCTTCAGCCCGGTCGCGGCTTCAACATCGATCCAGCCTCGATCGATCCGCATTCGGTTGCAACCTACGTCACCAAGGCAAAGGAAGAGGGCATCGTCGCGCATCTGCTTGCGATCATTCCGGACAGCTATTTCGGCGCGCTCGCCCGCGGTGACCTGCTGCAGGTTCTGCTGGTGTCCATCCTGTCGGGCTTTGCCATCGCATTTCTGGGCAAGGCCGGCGAACCGATCTCCCATGCCGTGGATCAGGCGGCGAAGATGTTCTTTCGCATCATCGGCATGATCGTTCGCCTGGCACCGCTCGGCGCCTTCGGCGCAATGGCTTTCACCGTCGGAGCCTACGGTCTTGCCTCATTGTGGAATCTGATCGCGCTGATAGCGACCTTCTATCTCACCAGCATGCTGTTCGTGTTGATCGTTCTTGGGGCGATCGCACGGATCTCGGGCTTCTCGATCATTCGCTTCATCCTTTACATCAAGGACGAACTGCTGATCGTGCTCGGAACCTCGTCGTCGGAAACCGTTCTGCCGCAGATGATCCAGAAGATGGAGCATCTTGGCGCATCGCGGCCGGTGGTCGGCCTCGTCATTCCGACCGGCTACAGCTTCAACCTCGACGGCACCAATATCTACATGACGCTGGCGACGCTGTTCCTGGCGCAGGCCACCAACACGAACCTGACGATCTGGCAGGAGCTCGGTATTCTCGGCATCGCCATCATCACCTCGAAGGGCGCCTCCGGCGTTACGGGAGCGGGCTTCATCACGCTGGCGGCGACGCTTTCGATCGTGCCTGATATACCGATCCAGTCGATCGCGATTCTTGTCGGCATCGACAAGTTCATGAGCGAGTGCCGGGCGCTGACCAATCTGATCGGCAATGGTGTCGCCTGCATCGTCATCAGCCGTTCGGAAGGCGAACTTGACAAGGACAAGCTGCACGAGGCGATGGCCCATCCGATCGAACTGGGTGAAGCGCTCGAGCCGGGTGCGGCATAAACGGGTAACGGATCAATTTGGCGGGGCGGAATGACAAAACCCATCACCATCTACGGCATCAAGAACTGCGACACCATGAAGAAGGCGCGCGGCTGGCTCGACGATCACGGCGTGGCTTACGACTTTCATGATTACAAGCTTGCCGGCATCGGCAAGGATAAGCTCAAGCAATGGTCCGACGAACTCGGCTGGGAGACGCTGCTCAACCGTGCCGGGACGACGTTCAAGAAGCTGCCGGACAGCGACAAGGAAGGCCTCAATGAGCGCAAGGCGCTCGCGTTGATGCTGGCGCAGCCCTCGATGATCAAGCGGCCGGTACTCGACCTCGGCGGCAAATTGCTGGTCGGGTTCAAGCCGGACATCTACGCCAGCGAGGTCGCGTCGAAGCCGCGCGAGAAGAAGGCCTAGTTCAACTCGAAGACGCCGTGGCGTTCACGAAAGCCCTGCGCGCCTTTCAGGTTGAGAAAGTGACAGTTGGGCCCGGCGCAGTGATATGGCTTATCTTCAGTCCTGAGACACTGCCGTCCCACCAGTGGCTGTTCGGCCGGCTGGTGTCGGAAAATTTGCCGCCTGCAGCAAAGAGGTCGCCACCGTCACCATCGTTAATACCTTTCTCCAGATCGTTGGCGCCGTCGGCCTGGATCAGCGAGCACTCGTAATGTGCGGCGGGCGTCATTTCCTCGTTGCTGTTGTCGCCCGCTTCATCAACTTTCCAGATCGCCAGGCCGGCGTCTGGCAGACTTGCGTCGCGCCCGGTTCGCTGCCGGTTCTCGATGATGAAGTATTGCGTCTTGTTTTTCCGGAATATGCCGAACTCATTCTTGGCGGCGGCAAGGCTGACATTGGCGCCGGGAACAATGCTGGTCAGTTTGGTGGTCCAACCGGCGGCGTGCCGGAGGTATGCGCCAATCCGGACCGGATTTCTTGGATCGGCATGGCCGCCGGCGCACATCAGGCAATAAGCACCCACGCCCCTCGACTCGTATCCGTAGTCGTAGAGATCAGGGAAATCGCAGATCATATGTCCGTTCTCGTGGCAGAACGTGCCCAACGTGATCTCGGACGGCATGTCGGTGATTTGGTAATCATTGGCGAGCTTGCCAGGCGCGAGTTGTATCGGCGCCTGCAAGTGATAGGCGTGAGGCCAAAGGCCTTTGGCCCAATTGTTGGTCCGCTCGCCTGCATAGAACACGTTGATGGCGTAGATGAAGTGCTGTTCGTCGGCCGTCAAGCGGGCGAAGTCGAAACCCTTGGACTTGTGATAGGCCAGGGCTTCGAGGATCAGTTCACGGGCGCGTATTGGTTGTTCCACCGCTTCGTCGGTATAATAAGTACGCGGCTGCTTCGCCGTGTACCAGGGCGCGACGGTATTGGTATAGGTGAGCTTTCCGTCAGATACGTCGAAGAAGTAGTCACGTACGGAGCCTTTGTTTCCAAATCCGGAATAGCCTTTCTTGTTGCAGAAATCGCTTACCTCGGACTGTTTGATGGTGCCATGCACGTCGGGAAACTGGATCAGCAGGCAAAGGCCTACGAATGTGCCGACGGTTTGACGTTGCGGCGGCGCCAACGCGATGCCGCCATTGGCTTGAGCTGCGAGTATCCGGGTACGATGTTGTTCGCGCCTGGTCTGCCATCGCGAGCGTGACCGGGGCAGGCCCGGAGAGACGAATGCGGATACGCCTGAAGGCGCGGGTGTCGGCTTGATGTTGACGGCGAGTCCCGGAGGGCGAGGATTGGCAGCCCCGGCCCGAGCGCCGCTCGGCATCGGATGGGCGGCATCGGTCTGTTGCGCATATTGGTAGAAGCCGGACACCGGGTCGCGGACGACGGTATAGCCGTCGACGGTCTTGAAGGTCGCTTGGTGCTGGTTTCCGGTGCCGAGGACCTTGAGCTTGGTCCCATCGGGCTGGGTGAATGTGAATGGCAGATCCACGAACCGCATCGACATGGGCAATGTCTCCTGTGGTCATCAAAAGCGAGATTCAATCATGTAGTGTGTTGGTTCGAAATATATCTTTTGGGTAGTCGGCTGCGTAAAACCGCCGCATGAGCTGTGGCCTCGAAACCGCGCGGTATCGCGGTGCGGACGATGTTGAGGCTAGTCGAGATCGATAATTTCGTCGGCGGAATGCTGGCCTGCTTGAGCCGGCACGAAAGCGCGATCGATGATCGCCCTGACCAGAATCACGGGCTTGGCCTTCGGCCTCAGGCCCAGGAGGTTGCTGACCTTGAAGCCGCCTTCAATGCTGATGCTCTTGAAGGAGCCGATGATTTGCTGGACGGCTTCGCCTTCGCCGAACGGCATCAGCAGCCTTTCATACGACACCTCCTTGCCGTCGGCATCATTCACCGTCGAGATTGAATAGACCGGCCGCTTGTGCCGAAGGCAGGCGCGATAAAGATCGACCACGTGGGCATAGCGCTCGGGCCCGACGGCTTCGTCAAGAAAGCGTCGCCGTTCGCCGGGATCGACGCGCGCGGTGCCATAGGTGGTGGCCAGCCTCGCGCCTTGGTGCGTAATCAGGAAGCGCGCGCCGTCGGCCTCGCCGACAACGTCATATCCCATCATGTCGACCATTTCGTCGTCGACGCGGTCGAGGTGAAAATCCCGCAGAAGAGGCATCGGCCTGCGCTTGCCGGCCGCGCGCAACCACTCGTTCAGGAGATAGCGTTGCCTGATCGATTTGACTACCGAGGGATCCGCACTCGCAAATTCCATTGCGGCTTAACCAAATTCCAGTACGTCGCCGGAGGGAATGCGGCCCGGTGTGCGATGAAAGAGATCGCGGTCGATGATGGTGCGTAGCTTCGGCACCGGCAGCTTGTCGTTTCCGCGGATCAGGTTCTTGATCTCGAAACTGCCATCCTCGCTGATGGTCTTCAGCGAAGCGACGATGTGGGTGACGCTGCCGCCGTCGGAGAACGGCAGCAACAGCCGCTCATAGGCGACGGCCCGTCCGTAGATATCGTCCATATGAGCGATGGTGTAGGCGGGCAGGCGGCGCGCGATGCATACATAATAGACCGGCATCACTATCGGAGCGAGCCTTGCGCCGAGATACTCGTCGAGATAGCGGCCCTTGCCGGTATTGCCATAAGCTGCCGACATTCGCGTGCCGTCGCTCTGGATCGTCAGGCGCGGCGGCTCTGCCTGCGTGTCGACGGTGTAGAACACCATGTCCGGAAGTTCATCCTCGATTCGCGCCGGCTGGTAGTCCGAGATGCGGGGCAGCGACTGGCTGCGGGCGAATAGCCGCAGCCAGGTGTTCAGC
>JBKPMC010000040.1:0-4253 GCA_046731955.1 Pseudomonadota bacterium
GGCCCGGCGCCGGAAACGGCGGCCAGCCGCGCGTTTCGTCACCCTGGCCGACGGCCTCTACCTTGATGATGTCGGCGCCGAGGTCACCGAGATATTGGGCGCATAACGGACCCGCCAAAACTTTCGACAGGTCGAGGACACGGACGCCGGTCAGGGGTTTTGACACTACTGTTCTCTCGATTGGTTGCGCCGCTATCGCGGATTTTTTCGAAGCCGGCACCGCTCAGGCGCCTGGCTCGGCGGAGGAGAAAGCACCTGCCATGTAGGCAGGAAAGCCATGCTTCGTGACCAGCAGATAATCCGCCGCACGACGCTGGTCCTCGGAGAACGTGGCTCGCCATTTGTCCGCCACTGCGTATGCCCGCACCAGCCGCTCGCGTAGCGCGCGTTTGCCATTGGTGGCAGGCTCCGCCTCCAGCCAGAAGGCGGACTGAGCAATGACGCCATCGAATGCCGGTGCCTTGCTCGGCCCGTGAAAGCCGGCGCGAGCGAAAGCATCTGCAAGCGTCGCATCCGCCGTTTCACCCGCCTGCAGCGCCTCGGATACCGCCGCCACGGCTTGTTCGACGGGCGCGGGAATGCCTCCCGCCTTGCGAAGACGGTCATGATCGAGCCGGCCAAGAAACAGCGTCCTGATCATGTTGCGCGGCTCCCGCCGCTGGATGAGCTTTGAGAATATCTGCATCTCGGTGCGGATCGCCGCATCAAACGGCTGCGGCAGCCCCTCGCCGACACAATCGAGAATGGCAAGCGGGGCCGGATAGTGTCCGAGGGTTTCGGCCAGAACGCTTTCGCGTTTCCGCGCGACGATCGCGGCCACATCATCGACATCCGCCGGCCGCCATCCCGGACGGTCCCAGGGTTGCGACGCCGACGGATGCGACAGCACCCATCGTTCCGCCGCCGCCACCTCTTCGCCGGCAGGAACCAGTTGATCGACCACGCCGGCTGCGATCGCGGCCTGACCAGAGAGGCGCGCGCCTTCCAGCAGGATCGGAAATGCCTTTTCGATTCCGGTCAGGCGCGGCAGCCGCTGGGTTCCCCCGCCTCCCGGCAACAGCCCGACCAGCGACTCCGGCAGGCCAAACGCGACCCTGGGATCGTCGACCATGACCCGATGATGGGTCGCCAATGCCAGTTCACCGCCGCCGCCAAGCGCGAGGCCCGCGATCGCGGCCGCGACCGGCTTGCCCGCCGTTTCGATTCCACGCAGTGCCTGACTGAGACGAAAGAAATGGTCGAATGCCACGCGGTCGCGCGTCTCGGCAGGCGCAGCCATGATCATGTCATAGGCCAATCCCAGCTCGGCAAGATCGGCACCGGCACAGAATGCCGACGGCTTTCCCGAACGGATGACGACACCCTTGACGTCGCTTTCGCTGAGCCACCGGCTGAAGACGCCGAGTTCGGCGATCGCGGCGTTGGAGAACAAATTCATCGGACGGCCGGGCATGTCGAAAACAAGATGCAGGACATTGTTTTCGCTGCGTTCGGCCCGGAATTGCTGCAGCTTTCCCAACGCGTCCATGGGTCTTTTCTCCGCCGTCATTTTTTGCTCTATAGCATATCGTATATCTGTGTACTAGTTTAAATGGACAGCCTCCCGTCGTGAAAAACCTCTGCTGCGGTTGCAGCGATGACGCTGCCAGGCGCTCGCGAAAGTTCTGGCTGGTCCGATCGACCGGTGATGCAAAAAGCCCCCGCGGGCCAGCTTGCCTTTTACCATCCCGGGACATATAGTACACTACCTAACTAAATTGATGTGGACGGATGTCGATGATCGAGCGAACCATTTTCCGCGAGGAACATCATATTTTCCGGGAATCGGTCCGGCGCTTCGTCGATCGCGAAATCGTGCCGTTTCATGCGCAGTGGGAAAAGGACGGCATCGTGCCACGGGAACTGTGGCTCAAGGCCGGCGCCGAAGGGCTGCTCTGCTGTACCGTGCCCGAGGAGTATGGCGGCATGGGCCTCGACTACCTGTTCGACGTGGTCGTGTTCGAGGAATTATGGCGCTCCGGCGCCAGCGGCCCGGGATTTCTGATTCACACCGATCTCGTGGCGACCTATCTGCTTTCGTTTGGAACCGAAGCGCAAAAGCGGCAGTGGTTGCCGAAGATGGTATCGGGTGAAGCGATCGGCTCGCTTGGCATGACGGAGCCGCATGCGGGCAGCGACCTCAAGGCGATCCGGACCCGCGCCGTGCGCGATGGCGATGATTTCGTCGTCAACGGCCAGAAGGTCTTCATCTCGAACGGCCAGCTCTGCGATTTCGTCGTGCTCGCGACCAAGACCGACGGCAGCGCCGGCGCCAAGGGCGTGACGCTGTTCATCGTCGAGAGCAGCCGGCCCGGTTTTCAACGCGGACGAAACCTCGAAAAAATCGGCATGAAGGCCCAGGATACCTCCGAACTGTTCTTCGAGAACATCCGCATTCCCGCCACCAATATGCTGGGACAGGAAGGCAAGGGCTTTGCGCTGATGATGACGAAGCTGTCGCAGGAACGGCTCGCCCAGGCGATCCGGTCGGCCACCGTCACCGAAACCGTGCTGGACTGGACCGTTGAATACACCTCCGACCGCAGCGTGTTCGGTCAAAAGCTCGCCAACTTCCAGAATACCCAATTCAAGCTTGCCGATCTCAAGACCAAGGCAACCGTCGCCCGCGTCTTTACCGATCGATGCATTTCGCTTTTCATGGAAGGAAAGCTCGATCCGGTCGATGCCGCGATGGCCAAGATGTTCACTTCCGAGCTGCATTGCGAAGCGGTCGACGAATGCCTGCAATTGTTTGGCGGCTGGGGCTACATGACGGAGTATCCGATCGCGCGCGCCTATGTCGACGCCAGGATCGTCAAGATCGCGGGCGGGTCGATCGAAATCATGAAAACCATCATCGCCCGCCAGATGTTCGCGCAATGTGGTTTTGCGCTCGCCAAGAGCGGTTGAGCTCGCCGGTCGGCCAAGGCCGGCGGACCTCACCCAACAAAGCAACGGCCAATGCGCCGCAAAACAAGGGAGTGAGATTTGAGAGGCTTATCAGGCAAGGTAGCGATCGTTACCGGCGGCGGCCAGGGCATCGGGCGCGCCATCACCCTTCGGCTCGCGGAAGAAGGCTGCAAGGTCGCGATTTTCGACATCAATCCCGACGCCGGACATGAGACGGCGAAACTGGCGCCGAAGTCGGCGATCACGACCTACACCGTCGACGTCGGCGACCGCGCTTCGGTGGATCGCGCGGTCGCGCAGGTCGAGGCCGAACTCGGCCCGATCTGGGTGCTCGTCAACAACGCCGGCTGGGACCGGCCGATGCCGTTCCTGAAGACCGACAAGGATCTCTGGGACAAGATCATCCGCATCAACCTCTATGGTCCGCTCAATACGCACCACGCCATTGCACCGCTGATGGTCGAACACGGCGGCGGCCGCATCATCAATATCGCATCCGATGCCGCCCGTGTCGGCACCAGCGACGAAGCGGTTTACTCGGCCTGCAAGGGCGGACTGATCTCCTTCACCAAATCGATCGCCCGTGAGCTTGCGCGCAAGAACGTGCTGCTGAACGCGGTGTGTCCGGGCCCCACCAACACGCCGATGATGGCGGCGGTGCTCGGCGAAGGCGAACAGGCGGTAAAATGGAAGGACGCAATGGTGCGTGGCATTCCCCTGAAGCGCATGGGCGAGCCCGATGACTACGCCGGGATTATTGCCTTGCTTGCATCGGAAGACGGGAAATTCATCACCGGACAGGCCATCTCGGTCTCCGGCGGCATGAACATGATCTAGCAGATATGAGGTAACGCAATGTTCGACCCCAGCAAATTCACCGATGTGATCTACGAAGTCCGCGATCGCGCCGCCTGGATCATCATCAACCGGCCCAAGGTCTATAATGCCTTTCGCGGCCAGACGCTTGAGGAACTGATTCAAGCGTTTCAGATTGCCGCGAACGACCGCAACGTTTCGAGCATCGTGCTCACCGGCGCCGGCGACAAGGCGTTCTGCACCGGCGGCGATCAGTCCGCGCATGAAGGACAATATGACGGCCGTGGCGTCGTTGGACTGCCGATCGACGAGTTGCAGGGCCTGATCCGCGACGTTCCCAAACCCGTCATCGCGCGCGTCAATGGCTTTGCGATCGGCGGCGGCAATGTGCTGGCGACGCTGTGCGACCTGACGATTGCCGCCGACACCGCGCAATTCGGGCAGGTCGGACCGAAAGTCGGCTCCGTCGACGCGGGCTGGGGCACGGC
>JBKPMC010000041.1:0-6345 GCA_046731955.1 Pseudomonadota bacterium
CGCCAGTCGTACTCAGTCGACCAGTAGCGGGCGAGCGCCCGCAGCGTCGCCAGCTGCACACCCTGCGACCGATCCTCAACGAGCTCTTTGGTGGGCCAGCGCGTGGACGCGAGGCGCCGGCGGAGATTAGCGAGGTCTTCACCCCGGACATTGACGCGGAAGGGAAGAATTGCGTCGGCTTTGGTCGTACCAAACGGGGACCCTCCTTGCTTCGATTGCGCGCGTGCGGCGACGAAATGTATTGGAAGCAAGCTGACGGCACCAGTTGCGGCTGACCCTGCGAGGAGGCTGCGCCGGGTGGGTGAAGAGGAGATTGCAGTCATGTTCGGCCTCCTTGTTTACAAGCCCGCTCCTAGACTAGTGAACTGCGATGCGTCGCTCTGCCCCACAAAAGGTTGGCCGAGACATAGGCCCGGTAGGCTCGCAAATACTCGCGGAACTCGAACCCACTCACGCACTGGGCTCTAACCCCTGATGTTTGCCGCTCCTTGACGATTTTACTCTACTTGCGAACGGCGCGCCGCCGAATTCTGCGATCCTTGCTCGGCGCAGCTTGTCGAACCAGGGCCCCAGCGCTCGGCCATCGAAGTTATCCGCGAATAGGGCGTGATGCCCCAGGTTCGTCGGGATGGTAGCGGCAAGAGTGAACTCACGGTCGGTATTGGCACAGACCGGCTGTTGGAGGCTGGGCAGAGCATGTCCGCTCTGCCCGGGTATTTCAGACATCAACTTGTTCCGCTATTGCCAAAGCATCGTCTACTTCGATCCCGAGATATCTGACGGTGCTTTCGATCTTGGTGTGGCCAAGCAGAAGCTGGACGGCCCTGAGATTGCCCGTGCGACGGTAGATCAGGGTAGCCTTCGTGCGTCGGAGCGAATGCGTCCCGAAAAGCCTAGGGTCTAGTCCAACGCTGCCTATCCATTCCGAGACGAGGCGCGCATATTGCCGCGTCGTCATACCGCGTTCGGCACCACGACGACCAGTGAACAAGAACTCCCCGGGTCTTTTGTTGGCAACCTTCAAATAGTCATCGACTGCTTGGCGGGTCAGTTCGCTCAACTCGAATCTGACTGGCCGGCCCGTTTTCTTCTGTCGGACCGTTGCCCGATCCGCGGCGTATCCGCTGGCGGCGATATCTTCGACCTTAATCGCTACGACGTCACAGCCACGCAGCTTGCTGTCGATCGCCAAGTTGAACATGGCGAGGTCCCGAGCACGACCTTCGATCTGGAGTTTTGTCCGGATCGACCAAACGTGCTTGGGGCGCAACGGGGCTTTGCTCCGGTCACCTTGCCCTTATTCCAGGGCACTCGCTTATGAGACGCGAGGGTCGCGTTCTCTTGATCTTGCATGGCCATACTCCTCGGTTAGAGAGGGCGAGAAGCATGAGCCAGGGCGTTTGGAACTAGGTCAGCTTTCGGGCCACTACGGACTTCGCGTCTGGTCCGGCGACGAGGGACCCGTAGCGAATGACCCTTATGAGACATGGGCGAAAGAACCAACACGCCGACGTTCTGTCGTCATTTCGGAAAATATGTATTTCCTGGGGCTCACGGCCAACCGTCGAGTGGAACGACACGGACTGCGACGTGGTGGGCGAGGGCACGTCGCCTGGCCGGATATCGACTATGTCAGGAGCGAATTTTAGTTTAGATTGGTGGCCGCGGGCGCAATTATTCGGCAGCCTGAAACGCCTCTGCATGCGCTTCGTGATTGATCAGGAGAACAGTCATGCGATCGTTTCAAAGAGTTGCGGCGAGCATCGCATTCTCGGCGCTGATGGCGGCGGGCGCGACCTGCGCCCGTGCCGAAGACGCTCCGCTCGGCGTTCGGCTGGTCGATCAAATGAACGCGCTTTACGGCGCGCATCCGGGCGTTCGAGCGAACCACGCCAAGGGCGCCGTGTTCGAAGGCATGTTCACGCCGGCGCAAGGCGCCGATGCGCTCAGCTCGGCTGTCTTTCTTAAAGGTGCACCCACGCCGCTGATCATTCGTTTTTCCAACGCGGGCGGCGTGCCGGATGCACCCGACACCCACCCTTCGACCGACCGTGTCCGCGGCATGGCAATCAAGTTCCGTCTCTCGGATGGGAGTGAGGCCGACATCATCTGCATATCGGCAAACGGGTTTCCGGTGGCGACCGGCGAAGATTTTCTGGCTCTGCTCGAGGCGGTCGGCGCAAGCGGTCCCGACGTGCCCAAGCCGACGCCGGTCGAAAAATTTTTGTCCACCCACCCGGCCGCACTCGCTTTTGTGACGGCGCCGCGACCTGTGGCGGTCAGCTACGGTACGCAGCCGTTCTTCGGCGTCAACGCGTTCAAGTTCACCAATGCGCAAGGAACAAGCAAGTTCGGCCGCTACCGCATCATGCCCGAGAGCGGGCCCGCTTACGTGAGCGACGAGGAGGCCGCGAAGCGTCCTCCGAATGCGCTAGCCGACAACCTGCGGGCATCGCTAGAAAAAGGATCGGTCAAGTTCCGCCTCCTGGTGCAGGTTGCCGCCGCCGATGATTCGACCACGGATGCCGCGAAGGTTTGGCCAGACAGCCGGCCGACGGTGGAGCTCGGCGAAATCGCGGTCATCAAAGCGTTGGACACGAAGAAAGTCGAGAACGAGTTGCTGTTCTTGCCAACCAATGTGACGAGCGGCATTGACCCCTCGGATGACCCGATCATCAACACGCGCACCGAGGCCTACGCGGAATCGTTCGGCCGCCGTACCAAATAGATCGTCCGCCTGAGACACACGTCCCTTCGTCTCATTCTGGATGGTCAATGGCTGCAGATCGGTGAGCCGGAGCCAGTTGCTAAGGGGATGCTTTCATGACGCGCATCGATGCAAACGGGATGATCTCGCGCGGAAAGTCGGAATAGCGCTCACGCCGAGTCCGACACGTTCACGCCCGATGGGAGCGGCGCCAACAGCGGGTACGCGTGCCATACGATAGTGGCGGCAAAAGATTACACTTTCACGGAGTACCCGAATGTCAATCGGCGTTGGACTGGGACCCCCGATCGGCGTCCAAAGGGTACCCCTTTGATCGGCGAGTCTTGATGGTAGCGCTCGCGGCGTCGGAGCTGGCCGGGATTGCGGAGACGGCGCGAGCGCGAGTTGTTTGATCGTCGTCGCGGCTTTTGAAGCGCCAGCTGTCGTTGCCGGTTTCGACGATGTCGCAGTGATGAGTCAGTCGGTCGAGCAACGCGGTTGTCATCTTGGCATCGCCGAACACGCTGGGCCACTCTCCGAAGGAGAGGTTGGTGGTGACGATGACGGAGGTACGCTCGTAAAGGCGGCTGATGAGATGGAACAGAAGCTGACCGCCAGATTGTGCGAACGGTAGATAGCCCAACTCGTCGAGGACGATGAAGTCCATGCGGGTCAGATGCTCGGCGAGCCGACCCTGCCGACCGTTGCGGGTCTCGGTCTCGAGCCGATTGACGAGGTCGACGACGTTGTAAAAGCGTCCTCTGGTGCCATCGCGGATGCAACTTCTAGCGATGGCGATGGCTAGATGCGTCTTGCCAGTTCCAGTTCCGCCGACCAGAACGACGTTGCGTTGCTGGGCGATGAAGCCGCCGCCGGCGAGATCATTGACCAGGGTCTGGTTGATCGGCGTGCCATCGAACTGGAAGTCTTCGATGTCCTTGGCGAGTGGAAGCTTGGCGATGGTGAGCTGGTACTTGATCGATCTCGCCTGCTTCTCGCTGATCTCGGCGGTGAGCAGATCGCCGACGATGCGTTGGGGTTCGTGCTGGCGCTTGATCGCGGTCGTCATGATCTCGTCGAAGGCGGACTTCATGCCGTAGAGCTTGAGCTCGCCCATAAGATCGAAGATTTGAGTTCGTTCCATCAGTTAGTCCTCCGGAGGTTATCGTAGCGGGCACAATCGGCGATCGGCGCATGGCGAAGCGTCAGTGCGGCCGGTGTCATGATGTTGGCTGGGGGCGCCGGCTCTCGTTGCCGAGCCAGGATGTTGAGCACGACATCGGCGGAATGGACGCCGTGAGCGACCGCCTCGGCGCAGGCGGCCTCAACTGCTGGCAATCCGTCTGTCAGCACCGCATTGAGGATGTCGACCATCTGTCGATTGCCATCGTCGGCACCGGCAAGCTTGCGCCGTACTCGCTCGATCGCCGCGGGCAGTACCCAATCCTTGAAGGGAGCACCGTTGCGCAAGGCACCCGGTTTGCGCACCAGCACCGGCACATAATGCCAGGGGTCGTAGACCGTCTCGCCGCGACCAAATGATCGCGGATGTTCGGCAACGATCCGGCCATCCTGGCGGATCACGATGCGGTCCGCATAGGCCTGGACTTCAATAGGCCGTCCGACCGCACTTGCCGCCACCGAGTACTTGTTGTTGTCGAAGCGCACCAGACATGTCTTGGAGACCGAGGCCGGGACGGCATGGAAGCCATCGAACCGACCTGCATAGGGCACG
Source organism: Pseudomonadota bacterium (assembly GCA_046731955.1). Taxonomy (GTDB): domain Bacteria; phylum Pseudomonadota; class Alphaproteobacteria; order Sphingomonadales; family Sphingomonadaceae; genus Sphingomicrobium. The sequence continues at coordinate 4,443 of JBKPMC010000041.1, forward strand.
AGATTGGGTCGTTCAGCCTCGAAGGTCTCCCAGACGGTCCGGTCGGCGAACTCCGGATGCCGATGAGCCTTGGCGTACGCGATACATTTATCGAGCAACCAGACGTTCAACTCGTCCAACGTTTTGAAGCGCAGCCGCGGGGTGAAGAAGCGTTCGCGGACCAACCCGACCTGGTTCTCGACCTGGCCCTTCTCCCAACCCGACGCTGGCGTGCAGGCAACCGGATCGACGAGATAGTGACTGCACATCTGCAGGAAGCGGCGATTGTAAAGGCGGCCTTTGCCGACAAAGATCGTCTCCACCGCCGTCTTCATGTTGTCGTAGATGCCGCGCCGGCAAGTCCCCTTGAACAGGGCGAACGCCCGGTCGTGGGCGTCAAACACCATCTCTTGCGTCTCGCGCGGATAGGCCCGAACGAACAGCATCCGACTGTGACAAAGCCGGACGTGCGCCGCCTTCACGACTACCGTGACCCCGCTCAGCAGGACCACTTCGTGGCTCCAGTCAAACTGGTAAGCTTCTCCGGGTGCAAAGCTCAGCGGGATGTAAGCCGCGCTCGTCGATTGTCCGCGCTCCTGGCTCCAGCGCCGCGCATAGCGACGAACCGCATCGTAGCCGCCGGCATAGCCGAGGCCACGAAGCTCCTCGAACAATCGGATCAGCGTCAGTCGTTCCCGCGCCGCCTTGCTCTCGTTCGCCGCAAGCAGTCGGTCAAGTTCGGCACTCCAGGCGCCCATCTTCGGAAGTGGTTGCGTCTCCCGCTCGTACCGGAACTCCGTCGCCTCGGAACGGATGATCTTCCGGACCACCTTGCGCGATACGCCAAGTTCCCGGCAGATCGCCTTGATCGGCTGACCATGAACAAAATAGGCGCGACGGATCTTCGCAATCGTCTCCACCACCAGCATCCCAACCTCGGCTTCCATGATGTGATGGAAGCCACTGTGGACCCTTGTCCCGGGGTCCCGATTGGATGCCGATTACCCCGAATACGGGGTCCTTATTCCATGCCGAAACACAGAACGCTCCAGTAACTGAAACGCTCTGCGCCTTATCCTTTATCAATCGCATAGCAATACTGTACCACGCCCCATGAAGCTTCAAATGAAGGGGCTGGGGATAGCTACGAGTACCCGAGATAAGGAACGTTAACGCCGGGCGTTCGTAGCGCCATGTCGGTGACGTGCCAGACGACGTAGAACACGGCGCCGGTGACGAGAAGGCGAAATTGCCGAGCGCCCCACCGACCGGATTTATCGGCACTCTCACGAACGGCCTCTTCGATCACTGCCACGACTTCGGGGTGGTTCGGGAACTATGGGTGTAGACCTTCCTGGACCCGTAGCAAGTCGTAGTTCTGTTGCACGATGTTCGTTACATCGCGAATCTGCCGGCAACCGGCATAAAAGCTGAAGGCCCAAGACAGGACGGCAAAAGCGAGTGGTAGCTTCGGCCAAGTTAGCGTGGCGGTCTGCGACTGCGTGACAGCAAAGGCGATAGCTGCGCCGGCGGCGGCGAGCAGGAAATACGCGTACTTGTCCTGCCCCTCACGGGTGGCTTTGTAGATGTCCTGTCGAGCGCTCATCAGAAGGGGATGTCGTCGTCCATATCGACGTTCCTGGTGCCGTTGCGCCGAGCCGTCGGCGGCGGTATTTGCTGCTTCGGCTTTTCGATCCGCTTGGGCGGTGGCGGCAGCTTGGCGTTCTCAGTGTCCTGGCGAACGCCGAAGATAGCTGCAATCAGCCGAGCCCATTTCCACGTCGGCTCCAACTCCTCGGTCGCGTCGGCTGTGGTCTTTGCCAGCGACATGATGAAGTCTTGGAAGCGCTGCATCGAGGTGCGGTCTTTATCGACCTCGGCAAGGAAGGCGTTAAGGCGGTTCATCAGCGCCTCTTTCTTACCT
>JBKPMC010000042.1:0-25265 GCA_046731955.1 Pseudomonadota bacterium
TATTATCCGATCACCGTCAAGAAGCATTTGCGGGCGCAGGAGATCGCTGAGCAGAACCGCCTGCCCTGCGTCTACCTGGTCGACAGCGGCGGAGCGAACTTGCCGCACCAGGCCGAGGTCTTCCCCGACCGCGACCATTTCGGCCGCATCTTCTTCAACCAGGCGCAGATGAGCTCGAAGGGCATCGCGCAGATCGCCAGTGTGATGGGGAGCTGCACCGCCGGCGGTGCGTACGTCCCGGCGATGAGCGATGAGAGTATTATCGTGCGCAACCAAGGCACGATCTTTTTGGGTGGCCCGCCGTTGGTGAAGGCGGCGACGGGCGAGGAGATCAGCGCCGAGGACCTCGGCGGCGGGGACCTCCACGCGCGCAGGAGCGGCGTCGTCGATCATCTCGCCGAAAATGACGAGCACGCGCTGACCATCGTCCGCGATATCGTGTCGACGCTTCAGCCGGAGTCCGGCGCCGGGCTGGACCTGCGCGAGCCGCGCCCGCCGCTTTATGACGCGGAGCAGCTCTACGGCATCATCCCGCAGGATGTGCGGGAACCTTACGATGTTCACGAACTTATCGCGCGCATCGTCGACGGGTCAGAGCTCCACGAATTCAAGGCGCTTTACGGATCGACGCTCGTCTGCGGCTTCGCGAACATTTGGGGAATCCCGGTCGCGATCCTCGCCAACAACGGGATCCTGTTCTCCGAGAGCGCGGTCAAAGGCGCGCATTTCATCGAGCTCGCCTGCCTGCGGCGGACGCCTTTGCTGTTCCTGCAGAACATCTCGGGCTTCATGGTCGGCGGTAAATATGAGGCGGAAGGCATCGCCAAGCATGGCGCGAAGCTGGTGACCGCGGTTGCGACCGCAAGCGTGCCGAAGATCACCGTGCTGATCGGCGGCAGCTTCGGAGCCGGCAACTACGGCATGGCCGGCCGAGCCTACTCGCCGCGCTTCCTGTTCACCTGGCCCAACAGCCGCATCAGCGTGATGGGCGGTGAGCAGGCCGCGAGCGTGCTCGCGACGGTCCACCGCGACGCCGACAAATGGCCGCCCGAGCAGGCCGAAGCTTTCAAGCAGCCGATCCGCGACGATTACGAAGTGCAAGGCAATCCCTGGCACGCGACCGCGCGGCTGTGGGACGACGGGATCATCGACCCGGCCCAAACCCGCGACGTGTTGGGGCTGGCCTTCGCGGCGACGCTGAACGCGCCGATCCCCGACCGGCCGCAATTCGGCGTCTTCAGGATGTAGCTTCGCATGATTTCAATTTTCCTCGCCCTCGCCGCTATTTCACCGACGACGAAGCTGCCCGCGGCGCAGGCGCTGTCGCCGCCCGCGAGCGACGAGCAAGCCGTTCTCGTTCCGATCAATCAGCTGTTTGCCGCGATGGCGGCAAAGGACGGGGCGCGGATGCTCGCCCAGGTCCGAGCAGACGGCCGGCTGACCGGCGTCTCGGAGGCCGGAGCCAAGAGTTCGAGCTGGACCGAGTTCGCCGCACGGTTCAAGCCGGGTGAAGGGCCTGCGCTCGAGGAGCGGCTGGTCGGCGCACCGGCGATCGAGGTCGACGGCGACATTGCGATGGTATGGTCGCCTTACATCTTCCTCGTCGATGGCAAGCTCAGCCACTGCGGGATCGATCACTTCGATCTCGTTCGCGAGGCCGGCCAGTGGAAGGTGCTCAACATCACCTGGACCCAGCGCAAGACCGACTGCCCCGCGCCATGAGATCGCTCCGGTATACGGAAAGCTTCTGTCCTACAGGCGTGACGATCAGTTACGGCAAGCGAATGAGCTGGTTGCTTGTTCGACAAATCGATTGTCACGGCGCGTGCGCGCGGACGTACCCGATCGCGCGCGTCAGGGCGAACATTGGGAACATTCGCGCATGCTGAAGTCGCCAGAAATTCCTCCCCGAAACGGGGAGGGGGACCAGCCGAAGGCTGGTGGAGGGGGCCCACGCATCCTCCAGGCTCCGATCAAGCAGGTAAAGCGCGCAAGGAAGTTGCGGCGCGAGATGAGCCTGCCGGAGGTCCTGCTCTGGCAGGTGCTTCGAAGAAGGCCGGACGGATTCAAATTTCGACGACAGTTTCCGATTGGACAGGTGACGGTTGATTTTGCCTGTCTTGAGCGTCGGGTGATCATTGAAATCGACGGAGAAGCTCACCGTCGTGGCGACCAGCCCCGCAGGGATGCTGTACGAGACGCGATGCTTCGGCGAGCTGGGTTCGAAGTGATGCGGGTTGCCGCGACGGATGTGCTTCGGGACTTGGACGCGGTCCTGACCGGCATCGTTGCGCGCTGCACCGAGGTGGGCCCCCTCCACCATGCTCCGCATGGTCCCCCTCCCCGTTCCGGGGAGAAATTGTTGTGATTTCCTCCCTCCTCATCGCCAACCGCGGGGAGATTGCCTGCCGGGTGATCCGCACCGCGCGACGGCTCGGGGTCCGGACCGTCGCGGTCTATTCCGACGCCGACGCGAAGGCGCTGCACGTGCGCATGGCGGACGAGGCGGTGCACATCGGGCCGAGCCCGGCGCGGGAGTCGTACCTCCGCGGCGACAGGATTATCGAGGCCGCGAAGGAGGCCGGCGCCGAGGCGATCCACCCTGGCTACGGCTTCCTTAGCGAGAATGCGGATTTCGCCCAGGCGGTGATCGACGCAGGGCTGATCTGGGTTGGACCAAAGCCCGCCAGCATCCGCGCCATGGGCCTCAAGGACGCCGCCAAAAAACTAATGGCCGAGGCGGGCGTGCCGGTGACTCCGGGCTATCTCGGCGAGAACCAGGACCCGAAGCGGCTCAAGAAGGAAGGAAGCGCCATCGGCTATCCGGTGCTGATCAAGGCGGTCGCGGGCGGCGGCGGCAAGGGCATGCGCCGCGTCGACGAGGCTGGCCAGTTCGACGAGGCGCTTGAAAGCGCCAAGCGCGAGGCGGCGAGCGCCTTCGGCGATGACCGCGTGTTGATTGAGAAATACATTCTCTCGCCGCGCCACATCGAGGTGCAGGTGTTCGGCGACAGCCACGGCAATGTCGTCCATCTGTTCGAGCGCGACTGCTCGCTCCAGCGCCGCCACCAGAAGGTGATCGAAGAAGCCCCCGCGCCCGGCATGGACTCCGAAACGCGCGAGGCGGTGTGTGGCGCCGCGGTGCGCGCCGCCCAAGCCGTGAACTACGAGAACGCCGGCACGATCGAGTTCATCGCCGACGCGTCCGAGGGTCTCCGCGCCGACCGCATCTGGTTCATGGAAATGAACACGCGCCTCCAGGTCGAACATCCGGTGACCGAGGAGATAACGGGGCAGGATTTGGTCGAATGGCAGCTCCGCGTCGCGTCGGGAGAGAAGCTTCCGAAGAAGCAGGGCGAGCTGTCGATCAACGGCCATGCGATCGAGGCGCGACTTTACGCCGAAGACCCGGCGAAGGGCTTCCTGCCGAGTGTTGGGCGCCTTGAGCATTTCGACCTCGGCAGCGAAGGCCGCATCGAGACCGGTGTCGAGGAAGGCGATGCGATCTCCCCCTTCTACGACCCTATGATCGCCAAGCTGATCTACGCTGGTGAAGATCGCAAGGCCGCAATCAACGGACTTGCCGATATCCTCGACAACGTCGAAGTCTGGCCGGTGAAAACGAACGCTGGCTTCCTGGTGAACGCCCTGACGAGTGATGAATTCTGGCGCGGCGATATTGATACGGGGTCCATTGCTGAACACCTGGATTCGCTCGTCCCTTCTGAAGATTTTGGCCCTCACATTTTGCGGGCGGCGGCATCGGTCGCGATTCTCGCCGCTGAGGAAGAGGCGCCGCTGCCGGGGATTTCCGGTTTCAGACTCAACGGCCCACCCAGACTTAGCGCCACGCTCGACGGGCAGACCGTCACACTGAGCGGAGGGGACGAAATTGCCAACGTCTCGGCCTTCGCCGACGATGAACGGGTGGTCTTGTTCTTCTCCGGCCAAGCTCGGGAGTACAGAATGGCATCCCGCGGCACGGGCACGAGCCACGGCATTCACGATGGCGAGATCGAGGCCCCAATGCCGGGCAAGGTAACCGCGGTTGAGGTTTCACAAGGTGAAAAGGTTGCTCAGGGGCAACGCTTGCTCACCCTTGAAGCGATGAAGATGGAGCATGCGCTGACCGCGCCCTTCGACGGGACGGTAGCGGAACTGTCCGCCGCGCCTGGGGCGCAGGTCACCGAAGGTCAGTTGCTTGTCCGCGTCGAGCCTGAACCAAGCGAGGAGTGAGTCATTGAAGTCCTCGAGGAGGCCCAACACGCGCCCGACGCTGCCCGTCACCGTCGCTTTCCTGTCGCTCGCCATCGCGCCGCTATCGCTCCCCGGCTGCGCCGCAGTCGAGCCGAAAGGCGGCGAGCCCATGCCGTTGGTCAATGCCAGCGGCCAGTCGATCGGCACCGTCCGCGCCTGGGAAACAACGGGCGGGCTGACGCTCCGGCTCGATGCGACTGGCCTGCCGCATGGCATCCATGGCATTCATGTCCACACGGTTGGGCGCTGCGATCCGCCCGATTTCGAAAGTGCCGGCCCGCATTGGAACCCGGCGTCGAAGAAGCACGGCTTCAACAATCCCGCGGGGCCTCACGCGGGCGACATGCGCAACGTCGAGGTGGCGGCCAACGGCGCGCTTGGCACCACCCTCACTGTGCCCGGCGCAAGCCTGACCGGACCAGGTCAGGCGGGAGTCCTGCTCGATTCTGATGGCGCATCACTCGTGCTTCACGCAGCCGCCGACGATTATGTGACGGACCCGAGCGGCAACAGCGGCGCGCGGATCGCCTGCGCCGTGCTCCGGCCGGTGGCCGAAGTCCGCTAGCGGCGCGCTACCGCCTCAGGAGTGTCGGCGAGCCGACGGCGTTAAACTCTCGTTGACTTACACCATGTTAGATACGGGCCGGAACTGGAGGCGCGGGCGTGACCAAGCCTTTGCACCCGACGGCATTCGGGCTGGAGGAAGGACCGGTGAAGAGGCGCGAGCGGCGCTCGGTCACCATGCGCGGCTTTATCGCGCTCGAGGACGGCACGACCGCCGAGGCCTACCTGCTCGACCTTTCCTATGAGGGCTGCGGCATCGAGACCACGGTTGAGCTAACCCCCGGCCAGGAGGTCAAGCTGTCCGTTTTGCGGCGCGGCGCGATCAATGCCGTCGTCCGCTGGAGCTCCGATCGGAAGGCGGGCCTCGTTTTCACGTCCGACAAGGCTGCCAACAAGCAACTGCAACCCCGGGTCGCCGCGCGGAAGTCCGTCGCTGCCGAGGTCTTGCTGCGGCGGCTGGGCAAGATCAATTATCGGGTCCGCCTGTTCGACCTGTCCCCTGAAGGCTGCAAGGTCGAGCTGATCGAGCGCCCCAGCCAAGGCGAGCACCTGATGCTCAAATTCGAGGCCTTCGAGGTGATGGATGCCGAGGTTTGCTGGGTGGACGACTTCATCGCGGGACTGCGCTTCGAGAAGCCCTTCCACCCGGCCGTCTTCGATCTGCTCATCGCCCGTTTGCACTAAAGCGACGCCACGCTGGTATTTGGCGCGTCCTGCACTTAAATTGGAAGCCGTAACGGCACGAGGTTCTTCCGCTTGCAATCCGGGCTGACCGCCTATCTCGACTCCGTCAAATCGCGCGATCCCGCGGCCCGCTCGCGATGGGATGTACTGTTCTATCCCGGTGTCTGGGCGCTCGGGATGCATCGGCTCGCGCACTGGCTATGGGAAGGCGACCTCTATTTCATCGCGCGGCTGGTGAACCATTTCTCGCGCTTCCTGACGGCGATCGACATCCATCCGGGAGCAAAGATCGGCAAACGCTTTTTCCTCGACCATGGGTTCAGCGTGATCGGCGAGACCGCCCAGATCGGCGACGATGTGACCATCTACCAGAATGTGACCCTGGGCGGCACGAACCCTTCGACGGGAGTCGGCGGTAAGCGCCACCCGACGATCTGCTCGGGCGTCGTCATCGGGTCGGGTGCGCAAGTGCTGGGCCCAATCGAGATCGGCGAGGGTGCGAAGATCGGCGCCAATTCGGTCGTGACCAAGGATGTGGCGCCCGGATCGACCGTCGTCGGTATCCCGGGCAAGCCCGTCCCGCTGGACACCGTGCATTATAGTCCGGGCTTTGTGCCTTACGGTACCCCTTGCGGGGAGGACGTCGATCCGGTGCGGGCACGGATCGCCGAACTCGAGCAGGAAATTCAGGAGCTGCGGAAGGAGGTCGCGGTGATCAAGACCGCGCGCCAGCCGCAGCCGAAGGTCAAGAGCGCTTGAGCGTCATCGCGCCGTTCCCGCGTCACTGGGACCGGCGCCCAATCGCCACTTTCGAGCGCGGGGAGCTTTCCCGGATCCTCGACCTCTATGGCCGAATGGTCGCCGCCGGCCACTGGCGGGACTACGCGCTGAGGATCGATCCGGACGTGGCGGTGTTCGCTGCATATCGGCGCCATTCCGAGCGGCCGGAAATCCGCATCGAGAAACGCCCGGCGCTTCGCCTCAGGCAGGGGGCATTCGCGCTCGTCAGCGAGCACGGCGCGGTGCTCAAACGGGGCCACGAGCTCACGCCCGTGCTGGCCCCGATCGAGCGCCGGCTCATGCGGCTGGTTGGATAGCCGCCGGACGGTCGAGAAGCGGTAGTCGGTCCTTGAGGCCAGGCGGAAGCGGACGGACGACCGCGGCGCGCGCCTGGTGCCAGAAGGCCGAAAGCAGCAGCAGCGCGGAGCCGATCACGAGCGCCGTCAGGGCAACGTTGAGCTCGACCGCCCCGAAGCGTTTGAAGAGGTCGGCAAGCGCCCAGAGCACATAAGCGAGTGCGGAAACGAGCAACGCGCGCCTGTCGATCGCGAGAGCGGTCAGTCCGAGCGCAACATAGAGCAGGACCACGACGAGGCCTTCGGCAAGATTGGCGTTGCCGTCGTTCAGCCCGAGCAGCGTGAAGACCGGGTGCACGATCATCGGGCCTGCGAGCAGATGAAGCCAGAAGGCGACGTCTGAGCGGCGGGTCACGCGAGCGCGGTCGGAGGCATCCCACCACATCGCGAACAGGAAGACTCCGATGCCGAGCAGCAGGACGAAGCCCAGGATGACGTCGCGCGCAGATTCGGCATTCTGCCCCATCACCGCGAAGAGCAACGCGACCGCGATCCCTGCGACGGCGGCTGCGCCGGCCGCTACGGTGATGGGGACCCGAAAGCGCTGCCAGTGCAGCCATGCAGCGCCTGCGGCGGTCGCAGCTGCAATCGCGCCAACCACGCCTTGCATAAGGGGATTGTCGTTGATCCGGTCTTCCCCGACGCCGAGCACAAGCGCGAAACCGGCCGCCAAGAACACGCCGCCGACAAAGGCAAGTAACAGCAGGATCGAAGGCAGTGCCATGCGCCTCTTCGCCGTGAAGAAGAGCGCGAGCGCCCAAGCCGTCCCGGCAATGGCGAGCGGGCCGATGAAGGACGGGCCGTTGCCGTCGATCGCGAGGCCGGCAAGTTCGCCGACACGCTGACCGATCCAGCCAACGGCGAACAGCAGAATCGCCGCCGCGATCGAAACGAAGATGTCGTTAAAACCGGTGATGAGCCGGAACTGCTCCTCGTCGGGCAGCGAAGTCGAGCGCTGCCGGTCAACGTAGGCACGCAATGCGTCTGCGGCCTCGGCGCTGATCACGCCGGCGGCAACCGCGTCATCTAGCTCCTGTTGGCTGTACATGGCCCGGTCCTCCCGTTTTGCGGGAGAATAATGCAAGGTGTATTATCGTGTCAATACACTGTCACAGAATGGCGGGCGCCTCCAAGGGGTTGGGGGAGTTGGCGCCCGCCAAAGCTGTTCGACCCATGCATTTAGAGGGTCAGCGAATGGAAGTTCGAGGGGATGCTAAACGATAGCGGCACTATTAACGACGAACGGTTGTTTTGCGGATGACAGAGGCCGCACGAGTAAGCGCATTCTTTACGCGCACCGTTCGCGGATACCGTACGCATCGCGTGAGTTAATCGTCCAACGCCAAGAGGACAGGAGAATTCGGGATGGCAAAGAAGGCAACGGGCAAGGGAGGCAAGAAGGGCGGATCCAAGTCGGGAGGGCGCGCGGTGGCACGGCGCTCCGGCGCCCAGGATTCGATGGGCGATGCCTTCATCAAGCTGCTCCAGAGCCCGCTTGCCGCCGAGCTGGTGGCGGTCGCGGCGACGGCGGCATTGGCGGCGCTTGCCGAGGAGGGGTTCAGCAAGAGCAGCGCGGCCCGGGGCAAACGCGCCGGGCGTGCGGTCAAACAGGCCGGCAAGGCCGCGGCCGACGCCGTCAAGCGCCGGCTCAGCACCGAGATCGACGAAATCCAGAAGGCGGCGAAGAAGGCTAAGGGCGCCGCAGGAGCGTAAGCCGCGCGCGGCCGACGTCACGGGTGGCGTCGACGGCGAATGGGCGGGGATCGAGGGCGTCGTCGCGGCTGGTCTCGATGCTCATCCAGCCGCCGGCCGCGAGCCATTCGGCCTCGGCAACGGCCTGCACCACGGCGCTCCCCGAGCCTGCCGAGTAGGGCGGGTCGGCGAAGATCAGGTCGAACGGCTCGGACGGGAGGAGCACAAGCGCGGAGCGGCCCAGGATTCGCACGCGATCGCTCGCGCCAAGTTCTTCCACGTTGCGCTTGATGACGGTTGTAGCGGCGGTGTCGCTTTCGACGAAGGTCGCGAACGCCGCACCGCGGGATAGTGCCTCCAGGCCGAGTGCGCCGCTGCCCGCGAACAAATCGGCGACGCGCAGATCCTCGAAGCTGCCGAGGCGGCTCGCGAGCATCGAGAACAGCGTTTCGCGCACGCGATCCCCGGTGGGACGCGTCGCTCGGCCGGGCGGCGCTTCGATCTGCCGCCCCCGCCATTCGCCGGCAATGATCCTCATTTGATCGACTTGCGGAAGGCATCGAGCTCCGCCTCGCCGACCTCCTCGACCCCGCCCGGCTCGAGTCCCTGCAGCGTTAGCGGGCCATAAGCCGTGCGGATCAGCCGCGAGACCTGCAGTCCCAAATGCGCGAGCACGAGTCGCACTTCGCGGTTCTTGCCTTCGGTGAGACTCATCTCGATCCAGCAATTGCGTCCCGTGCGCCGCTCGAGGTTCGCGTTGATCGAACCATAGTGGACGCCGTCGATCGTGATCCCCTCGGACAGACTCTCGAGCTGCGCCTGGGTCACATGCCCGAACGCTCGCGCCCGATAGGTGCGGACGACCCCGCTCTTCGGAAGTTCGAGCTGACGTTTCAATTCACCGTCATTGGTCAGCAGCAACAGCCCTTCGGTCATGAAGTCGAGACGCCCGACCGGCATCAGTCGGGGCAGTCCCGACGGAAGGCGGTCGTAAATTGTCGTGCGACCCTTTGGATCACGCGCGGCGGTGATCGTCCCTTGCGGCTTGTAAAAGCGGAACAGCCGCGTCGCCGCCGCGGGCCGGACAGGTCGGCCATCGACGGTCACGCCCTTCAAATCTTCGAGCAAGGTCGCGGGCGTGGTGAGCTTTTCCCCATTGAGCGCGATGCGGCCTTCGGCGATCATGCGCTCGACCTCGCGGCGCGAAGCAATGCCGGCGCGCGCGAGCAGCTTGGCGATGCGCTGCGGTCCGCCGCTGCGCTCCTGGGGCGCGGAAGGCACAGTGCGGCGTCCGCCACGCTGCTGCGGCACCGGATTTCGCTTCGTTCGTTGCGGGGGCGGATTCATAGCTCGGGGTCATCGATGCTGTTCGGGAGGCGAAAGCAAGTCGTCAAGCGCATCCTCATTGTCGAGGACGAGCCGCTGACCGCGTTCGACAACGAGAATATGCTCGGCGACGCGGGCTATGAGATCGTCGCGACCGTCGATGATTTCGACGAGGCGCTCGAGATCCTTGAGCGCGAAGAGGTCCATCTCGTCCTGAGTGATGTGCGGTTGCGCAGCCAGCAAACCGGAATCGACCTCGCGCACCGCGCCAAGGACCGAGGTGTGCCGACTTTGTTTGCGACCGGTCACCCTTATCCTGACGCCGCCACGGTTGCGGTGGGTTGCCTGAGGAAGCCCTATTCCGAGCGCCAGCTCACCAAAGCGATCCATTGCGTCGACCGCCATCTTCAGGGCGAGAAGGTCAGGACTCCCACGGGCCTCGAGCTGTTCATCGCCATGGACGAGCAGAAATAGCGGACGGACCGTTCATCGCAGGGCTAGGCAGCACGTGAAACCTGTCTAAGCTTTCGCGAATTCAGCTAGGAGGGGGAAGGTGGCAGGTCAGCGTCCGAAGGGTTGGAAGCTGCTCAAGGCGGCTCTGTCGACGCGCAAATCGGCCACCATGCTGGCGTTCGGCTTCTCGTCGGGCTTGCCCTTCGCCTTGCTGATCGGAACGCTCAATGCATGGCTCGGCGAAGCGAACATCAATCTCGCAACCATCGGCGTGCTTTCGTGGATCGGCCTTTCGTACAGCTTCAAGTTTCTCTGGTCGCCGCTGGTCGACCGCTTCCGCCTGCCGGTCCTCGATCGGCTCGGGCGGCGCAAGAGTTGGATCGTGATGTGCCAGGCGATCATGATCGCGGGCTTCGCCGGGCTGGCCGCCACGAACCCTGCGACCAACATCGGAACGTTTGCCGTCTTCGCGGTTATCGCGGCGCTCGCTTCGGCGACGCAGGATGTCGCCGTCGACGCATGGCGCATCGACGTCGCGGACGAGCAGACGCCAGTCGAGCTGCTCTCGGCGATTTATCAGTTCGGCTATCGCATTGCTTCGATCGTTGGCGGTGCGCTTGCTCTAGTGATGGCAGCACGCATGTCGTGGTCGCTCGTCTATCTCCTCATGGGCGGTCTTATCGCGCTGATGTCGCTTATTGCTCTTCAGGCGCCCGACACGGAGCGGCCCGATGTGGGCATGCTGCATAAGGAGCTCGCAGAGCCCGGCGCGATCGAGCCCCGCGCCCGCTTCATTGCGCTCGCCATCGTCGGAGTAAGCTGGGCCTGGGCGATTTTCACAATCGGTCATTTCATGATCTCGATGCTGACCACGGCGCCGGGCGAGAAGCAGCCCTCGGTTGCGGACTTCACAAAGCTCTATGGACCGTGGGTCATCTTTGCGACCGTGATCGTCCCGCTGATCGTAGCCGCGACGATCAACTGGTTGCGTAAGCGCAAGCGCTACGTGCTCACCAGTGAAGATCGAACGCATACGGCCACGCGGAACGCCTTCAATCACCTTTACGTGGCGCTGGTGGCGCCGCTCGGCGAACTGTCGGCGCGCCTTGGCTGGGGCGTGTTGATCGTGCTCGGCCTGATCCTGACCTACACGCTCTGCTACAATATCTGGTCGAGCTTCGCTTTCCCCTTCTATCTCGATTTCCTCCATTATTCGAAGGACGAAGTGGCGTTCGCCTCGAAGGTGTTCGGCATTTTCATGACGATGATCGGGATCGCCCTAGGGGGGTATTTGTTTCTGCGGCTCGGACGGCTGCCGACGGTTCTGATCGGCGCGATTCTGCCGGTGTTCGGTAATTTCGTATATGCCGACCTGGCCGAGGGCGGCCCTTATCTCGATGCGGTCGCCGGTACGATCGGCCTTACCCAATTGTTCGGCCTGTTCGGATTCGATGAGCGGATGGTGCGGTTGCTGCTTGCGATCTCGATGGAAAATATCTCGACCGGTATCGCGGGCGCAGCGTTCGTCGCCTACCTGTCGGGCATCGTCAGCAAGCGCTTCACCGCGGTCCAATATGCGTTGCTGTCCTCGCTCACCTTCCTGATTGGTTCTCTCGGTCGTGGCATCGCGGGCGAGGCGTTCGATATCTATGGCTATGCGACCGTATTCCGTTGGACCGCGGCTGCAGGTGCGTTCGCGGTGCTATTCGTGCTGCTCGAATGGATGCGGGTCGCGGCCGCGGGCCGCCGGCCGGATGCCGACACGGCACCCACGGTGGACGAAGCGAAGCCAGCTACCCGCTAGTCAGGCGGCTGATCGTTCGCGGCGAGGATCTGGCCGGCTAAATAGAGCGAGCCGAAGATCAGCACTCGAGCGTTGGCCGGGACGGCGGCGAGAGCGTCCTCGACGCCGTCCTGTGCATCGGATGGAAGGCCGAGCCCCGCCGCGATCTCGGCGAGATCGTCGGGCGCGAAGCAGGCATGATCGGCGATCGGAACACCGTGGACGTGCGCGGCGATGCTCCGGAACGGATCGAGCATGCCTTCTGGGTCTTTCGAGGCAAGGCTGGCGAAAATCAGGTGCAGCGGCTTGCCGTCTGCGAAGCAGCGCCGGGCGAAGGCCGCAATCTGGCGCGCCGCGGACGGGTTGTGCCCGCCATCAAGCCAAACTTCCAGATCGCCCACCAGCGGGCCCGGTGCGAGGCGCTGCAGGCGCGCCGGCCAGTCGGCCCAGCCCATTGCCGCGCTGAGCGCGGAGGCCGGGACGCGAAGCGCTTCCTGATGGCGGAGCATGGCAACTGCGAGGCTTGCGTTCATCGTCTGGTGCCGGCCAGGCAGACGCGGCAATGGCACATCGAGCGTGCCCTGCTCGTCGCGATAGTGCAGCCTGCCGCGGCTGACGATTGCGTCCCACATTCCTCCGCGAGGAAGCCATAGTGCGCCGACGTCATGGGCAATCTCGCCGATCCGGCCGCCGATGGCCGGGGGGTAAAGCTGGGTGACGAGCGGCGCGCCGGCCTTGGCGATTCCCGCCTTTTCCGCGGCGATGTCGGGTAGGCGCTTGCCAAGGAATTGCTGGTGATCGAGCGCGAGGTTGGCGATGCCGGTCACCAGCGGGCGTTCGACGACATTGGTCGCGTCTAGACGACCGCCGAGGCCAACTTCGAGGATGCAGGCGTCGGCCGGTGTTCGGGAGAAGGCGAGCAGCGCGGCGGCGGTCGCGACCTCGAAGAAACTGGGCTCGATGCCGCTGCTCATGTCGAGCACGTCCGCGAGCAAGGCGGCGAGCCGTTCGTCGTCGATCAGGCGCCCAGCGACCCTGATCCGCTCGTTGAACCGGACGAGGTGCGGGCTGGTGAACGCATGGACCGTGTACCCCGAGGCTTCGAGCGCGGCCCGCAAGAAAGCGACGGTCGAGCCTTTGCCATTGGTCCCCGCGATGTGAAACACGGGCGGAAGCGAGTCCTGAGGGTGGTCGAGGCGGTCGAGGAGCGCCAAGATGCGTTCGAGTCCGAGGCGGTCGCCGGCGGGCGACAGCTTGTCGAGGCGGTCGAGCTGCGACTGGACGCCGGGGTGCGCCGAGCGGGCGAAATCCGCCATCAGGCGGCCTCCCTGGCCTCCGGCGTCAGATAGGAAATTAGGAGCGCCAGCTTCTCTTTCAGCTCGCCCCTCGGCACGACCATGTCGATCATGCCGTGATCGAGCAGATATTCGGCGCGCTGGAAGCCTTCGGGCAATTTCTCGCGGATGGTCTGCTCGATCACCCGCTGCCCCGCGAAACCGATAAGGGCCCCCGGTTCGGCAAGCTGGATGTCGCCAAGCATTGCGTAGGAAGCGGTGACGCCGCCGGTCGTCGGGTCGGTGAGGACGACGATATAGGGCAAGCCCGCTTCCCTGAGCTCGGCCAGGGCGACGGTCGTGCGCGGCATCTGCATGAGGCTGAGGATCGCCTCCTGCATGCGTGCTCCGCCGGAGGCGGTGAACAGGAGGTAGGGCGCTTTGTCGGCAATCGCGGCGCGCACGCCTGCGAGGAACGCAGCACCGACAGCGATCCCCATCGACCCGCCCATGAAGGCGAAATCCTGGACTCCGACAACTACCTTGTGACCGTCGATCTTGCCGCGTGCGTTCAGAAGTGCGTCGCGCTCGTCGGTCGCAGTGCGCGCGGCCTTCACGCGGTCGGTGTAGCGCTTGGTGTCCTTGAACCGCAGGGGGTCCTCCCGGACCTCGGGCGCGGGAAGCAGCTCGTATTGAGCGGCATCGAACAATTGCTCGAACCGCTTTTTCGGACCGATTCGATCATGGAAGTCACAGCGCGGGCAGACGCTGTAATTCTCCTCCCATTCCTTGACGAAGACCATCGTCCCGCACTTGCTGCACTTATGCCAGAGATTCTCGGCGGTCTGGCGCTTGGGGAGGAAGGGGATGCCGCTGCGCACGCGGCTCAGCCAGCTCATTTAGGCAATCCTCAAATCTTCGGGCGTTCGGGGCAGCGTGGCCGCGATGTCAGCAATCGCTTGGGCCGGATCAAGGGCTTCAGTAATTGGACGGCCGATGACGAGCACGGATGCGCCGTACTCGAGCGCCTGGTCCGGCGTGACGATTCGCTTCTGGTCACCGACGTCGGCGCCCGCCGGCCGGACACCTGGCACGACGAAGAAGCCGTCCTCCCAAGCCGCACGGGCGGTGGCGACTTCTTCGCCCGAACAGACGATGCCGTCGATCCCGGCTTCCCGAGCGAGCTCCGCGAGCCGTCTAACCTGGTCCGCTGGCGAGCCGGCGACGCCGGTCGCGGCGAGATCCATCTGGTCCATGCTGGTCAGCACGGTGACGCCGACGACTTTCGTCTCGCGCGGTGCGGCTGCCTTCGCGGCTGCCATCATCGCCCGGCCTCCGGCGGCGTGCACGGTGAGGATGGAGGGCTCGAGCGGCGCTAGCGCTTCGACAGCCTTGCCGACGGTATTGGGAATATCGTGTAGCTTCAGATCCAGGAAGATCGGAAGTTCGCCTTGGGCGATACGCAACACGCCCTCGTGCCCATTGGCGCAGAAAAACTCGAGGCCCAGTTTCACCCCTCCGGCAACGCCGCGAACGTCGCGAGCAAGCGCGGCGGCCCTATGAACATCGGGCGTATCGATCGCGACGAAGATCGGGCTCATATCACCGGCTCGCCATCGTCGATCGCAGGCGCCGGTGCTGCCACGGACGATCGCTGGCGTTCGAGTGCCTCTTGACGGCGTTTGAGCGACCAGATCCGCGCTCGCATGACCAGCCAGGTCGGCAGCAGGCCGAGCAGGAACGCAACGAACACCAGCAGCGGAATTTTGATGTCCGCCTGGATGTCGCCCCACAAATTGAGGGTGACGTCGCTCCAGTTGCGAGTGCCGAACAGCACCAGGACGACCGCGATCAGAACCCAGAATAGAGTCTTCAAGAATTGCATAGCGTGCGGCGCTTTAGGCGAGCCGTTCGTTTAAGACTAGAACCCCGGTTCATCGCGCAACCGAATCGTCTCGTCGCAAGGGCGTGAAGCGCAACATTGAGAGCGCTGGCCGAAAAGGTCACACAACCAGCGGCGGGGAGGAGTTTTTGTTGGAAACATCGGTCAAGATCGCGCTCGGCGCTCTTGCGTTGCTGATGGGCGCTTCGCTGTTTGCGACGCGGCCCGACAGCAGCGCCAAGCAGGCTGCCGAGCTGCGGCAGGCGCACCTGCGCCTCGCGTCGATTTCGACCGCCTCTCGCCACGACGTGGATTATGCGCTGCTCGACCAAAGGCTGCAGCAGCTGATGACGAAGCCGGCAATGGTCGGCCTCGCCGTCGGAATTGTCGAGAACGGCCGCATCACCTTCCTGCGCGGCTACGGGGAAACGCTCGCCGGTTCGGGCGAGTCAGTGACCCCGGAAACAGTGTTTCGCTGGGCGTCAGTCTCAAAGGGTGTTGCTGCGACGATGGTGGCGAAGCTCGCCGAGCAGGGCAAAATTCAGCTCGACGCGCCGGTGGTGACCTACGCACCCGATCTCAAACTGCCGGCGGGAAACGAATATCGAGCTACCGTTGGCGACTTGCTCTCGCACCGGGTGGGTCTCTACCGCAACGCTTACGACAACAAGCTTGAGGAAGGGCAGGATCCGAGCCTGCTGCGCCGGTCGCTTGCGGAACTGAGTCCCGTCTGCCCGCCGGGGACGTGCTGGTCGTACCAGAACGTCGCTTATGACGCGTCGAGTGAAATGGTCTCGCGCGTAGCTGGCCTGCCCTACGAGCAGGCGGTAAAGCGCTACCTGTTCAATCCGATCGGGATGACGAGCGGCAGCGTGTCGCTTGCGGGGCTCGAGGCCAGCCGCAGCTGGGCGAGGCCGCACGCCGTAGGGAGAAAGCCGCTCCCGATCGTCGACACTTATTACAAGGTCCCGGCGGCTGGCGGGGTCAACAGCAACATCAAGGACATGGCGCTGTGGATGCTCGCCCAAATGGGCGAGATGCCCGATGTCCTCGACGCGCGCGTGCTAGATACCATCCACGCGCCTTACGTGGTGACCCCGACCGAACGCGGCCGCTTGCGCAAGTTCCTCGAGCGGCTTGGCACAGCCTGGTACGGATACGGATGGCGCAGCTATGATTATGCAGGCCACCATATCGTCGGCCATCGCGGCGGTATCAACGGCTATCGATCGCTAATCCTGTTCGATCCAGAGAAAAAGAGCGGCGTCGTTGCGCTGTGGAACAGCAATACCAATCAACCCGGCGGGCTCGAGTTCGAGGTAATGGACAGGCTCTATGGCCTACCGTTCCGCGACTGGATGGAGCTCAACATTAGGCCTTCGACGCAGACGATCGCGGCGGCGGACTCAGAGGTTGAAAACGGGAGCGGCGACGTGGCCGACTCAGGCGCGAAGCGAAAACCCCGCCCCAGGACCTAGCCGCGCCGGGCCTCGGCTTCTGCCTTCCTGATCTCACGCTGCTGGTCGAGGTGCGCCTTGTAGCGGAATCCCATGCCGATGATGGACGTCGCCATGCCGATCAACAGCGCGGGCAAATGCCAGCCGGGATCCCCGGGCTTCGGCCAAGCGATCGCGCCAAGGAAGAAGACGCTCACGATCGATGTCAGATAGCCGAGGCCCTTCCAATCGATGCCCAGCAGAACCGGCTTAGTGAAAGTTTGATGACTCATCGACCGTAGGAACATTCAAGCCATTCGATTTGTTTCGTTTTCTCCGCGTAAACAGGAGGATGTAATATGGCCGACAACAAGGACGCGATCGCGCTGCTCAAGGCCGATCACCGCGCCGTCGAAGAGCTCTTCGGCAATTTCGAAAAAGCGAGCGGAACCGAGCGCAAGCAGAAGCTCGCCGAAGAAATCTGCCTTGCTCTGTCGGTCCACGCTCAGATCGAGGAAGAGATTTTCTATCCAGCCTGCGAGGGCAAGGTCGACGAGGATCTTTTGAAGGAATCCTATGTCGAACATGACGCGGCCAAGCTCATGATCGCCGAGATCATGGCCGATGTGCCCAAGAGCGACGAATTCTATGACGCCAAGGTCAAGGTGCTGCAGGAGGAAATCGAGCACCACGTCGAGGAGGAAGAGAAAAGGCTCGAGGGGCTGTTCGCGCAGGCGCGCAAGGCCGGGCTCGACATGGACGCACTCGGCGAGCAGCTTGCCGTCCGCAAGGCGGAACTGACCGACCGGTTCGAAACGAGCGGCATCCCGGCGCCTCAGCTCAAGACGATAGACGAAGTATCGGTCTGAGCGACCTGTCGGCTAGCGCAGCGTGGCGACTTCCTTGCCGCTCTGCGTGTCGAGGCCGTACACGTCATCCACGAAGCTGAGCTGCCCGCCGTTCACCTGGGCCGTCAGATAGGTCAGGTAGATCGGAACAGGCTGCGGCAGCAGCAGATGTTGCTCTGGCTGGTTCGACGCAGTCGTTGGATCGCGGCCGAGCAGCCACCGCGCGAACCGCTGCGCGTCCTCGAGCCGGATGCAGCCGTTGCTCAGGTTCCTGTTGGGCTCGCCGAACAAATTCCTCTCCGGCGTGTCGTGAAGATAGATGTCGGCGGCGTTTGGAAAGCCGAATTTCATATGGCCCATCGAGTTGGCCGGACCGGGGAGCTGGCGAACGGCTACCGTCTCGCGGCCGTCCGCGATGGCCTGCCAGTCGACCTTGGCCGGGTCGATCGGCTCCGCGTCGTCACCATATTTGGTGATCACCTGATACCCGCGGGTCGTCAGGTAACTGAAGCCTTGTTCGAGCACGCGCTGTGCGGTCAGCTTCTGGACGAGGTCGGGCGGGACATTCCAGTAGGGATTGAGCGTCGTGTAATAAATGACGCTGGCGAGGATCGGCGTTTGTGCCGACGGCTTGCCGACAATTACCTTCATCGAATCGACGATTCGATCGTTCTCGATCATGTAGAGCCGGGCGGCCCCGGCATCGACCACGACGTACCGCTTCTGGAACGGGTTGGTCCGAATCCGGTCGAGGCTGGTCCGAACCCGGGCGTCGATCTGGCCGCCGTTGGTCTGCATCTCTGCCCAGGCCGCGTTGCGGAGGTCGGCATAGAGCGGATTCACGTCCGAAACCGAACGCACGTAGGCCGGGAGCGACGGAGCCGCTGCAGTCCGGGCGAGAACGTCATAGGCCGCATCGCGCCGTGGCCTGGCCCACTTATCGGCATAGGTCATGTCTGCGGGCGGCCGCTGCAACGCCTGGACGTAAAGCACCCATGCGGCCGACAGCAGCCGGTCGGCTCTCGCCAATGCCTCGGGATCGCCAGCTTGCGCGCGCGCAATCAAGGCTTGCGCCTCGGCAGCGAACGACGGGCCACCTGCGAAACCGTCGAGGGGAGCGCGGCGGAGAAGGCCGATCACGTCCTGTGCGGCATTTCCAGCGGCGTTGCCTAGCCACAGCGGCGCGCCGCGACGCGACGCGTAAAAGGCGCTGACGGCTTCGTTGACGGACGAGGATTGAGCCAGCGCGAGCTGGGCCGGGGCGGATTGCCCTATCGCGGGCGCGCAAAGCATCGTCAGCACCGCGCAGACGGCGCCGGCCAGCATCCGAGTTTTCACGGGTCGTACCTTCGTTAAATCAGTGTCTTGCCCGCATAACGTCGGAAGCGCGGACGAGTTCAAATAGGCGGTGACAGTTCCGGAAAGCCCGTTCGATTAGTGTAGAATTGTTCAGGTTCGGGACTCTTGCCGGACGCGGCGACGGAGAACAGGGGCCGCGCCATACGCGGCGCGACCCTCGGCAAGTTACGCGCCGATATAAACTGGAGTGCCGATACCGGTGACGCCGTAGAGCTTCTTCGCAAAAGCCTGCGGAAGCCGAATGCAGCCGTGCGATGCCGGATAGCCCGGATTGAACCCGCCGTGCAGCGCGATGCCGTACTCGTCGATGAACTGCGTGAAGGGCATTGGTGCATTGTCGTACTTGCGCGACCGGTGGAACGGAGTCTTGCCGCGCACCGAGAAAATGCCCGTCGGCGTGGGCCTTTCATCGTTGCCGGTCGAAATGGTCGAGACCGCCATGAGCTCGTCGCCGCGGTAGAGATAGGCGAGCTGTTCGGTCAGGCTGATGACAAGCCGCTCCTGCCCAGCACTTCCGGGGACATCGCGCCATAGGTACTGACCCGGCTTCAAGGCCTTGAAGCCGAACGCCTGAAACATATCGAGTCCTGCGGACATTGCGGCGTCCCCCGCTTCCATCTTCGCCTCGGGGGTTTCGAGCGCTGCGGCCTCCGGCGGAATCGCCAATACTGAAAGACCGAAGGCGCACGTTGCCGCAAGCAAACGTGCCAGCTGCTTCATTTTACACCTGAACTTTTGTTGTTGACTTTGTGGCGAAAATGCATGGCGCCTGAGTCGGGTTCCTTAAATCTGTGTTCACGATCGAGAAGTTGGACGGTCCGACCGCCGGCCGGTCACCCCTTTTTCTGCCGATTTCTGCTATTCCACCCGAGTGAATCGAATGGGGTTGACCAGGTTGATCTCGGGGATCGCGGCACTCGTCGGCTGGGCGGCGTTGTTGCTGCAATTCTGGCTGATGGCGCGCGATTTGGGCGTAGGCGTAGCGGCCTGGCGGTTCGTCGGCTTTTTCACCATCCTGACGAACATCGGCGCGGCGTCGGTCGCTACCGCCGTCGCTCTCGGCGGAAGGAGCGGGCTGGCGGGCCAGAGAGCGCGGCTGATGGCAGCGACGTCGATCATCATGGTCGGCATCGTTTATTCCGTTGCGTTGCGGGCGCTGTGGAGCCCGACGGGTTTGCAGAAGCTCGCCGACGTGCTCCTGCACGACGCGGCGCCGCTCTTGTGGGTCCTGCTGTGGCTCGCACTGCCGCAGGGCCGCGTCGCCTGGCGCAACCTCGGTTGGGCGCTGCTCCCGCCGCTCGCTTACTGCATCTATGCACTCGTCCGAGGCGCGGAGGATGGGTGGTACGCCTACTGGTTCCTCAACCCGGCCGAGCAGAGCACCGGCGAGCTTCTCGTCAGCATCACGGTGCTGGTTCTCGCCTTTGCGGCGCTTGCATCGGTGCTGATTGGGATCGATCGGCTTGCGAGACGGCCGGAACGGGGACGCCGCGCGGACATGGTCGATGAAGCGGGCGAAGAATCCTTCCCCGCGAGCGACCCGCCGAGCTGGACCCTGGGCAAGGACCGCTCTCAATGACGAACTCGCGGCCGATCGCAGATGTAATCGAACCGCCAAGCGCGCGAATCCTCAGCATGCTCAACTGGCTGCGCGCCGGGGTGCTCGGCGCGAATGATGGGATAGTTTCTACAGCGGCGATCATCTTCGGGGTCGCGGGTGCATCGGCCACCCACAGCACCATCACGCTCGTCGGGATCGCGTCCGTGGCGGCCGGCGCGCTCTCGATGGCCGCCGGGGAGTATGTTTCCGTATCAACGCAACGCGACCTCGAAAGGGCCGAGCTTGCGCAGCAAAGGGCAGATCTGGAGCGGGATCCGGAGCGGGAGCTCAAAGTGCTCGCGCGCCTGTTCGAGCAGCGAGGAGTCGAGCCGGACATAGCGGTCGAAGTGGCCAAGCAAATGAGCGCCAAGGACGCGCTTGCGGTCCACGCTCGTGCCGAGCTCGGACTTGATCCGGAGGCCGTGACGAACCCATGGAGCGCGGCATTTTCGTCGCTGATTTCATTCGTCATCGGCGGAGCGGTGCCCGTCGCCGCACTATTGTCGTCGCCGCGGACGATCGCAATTTGGGTCGCAGGAGTTGCGGTGGTCGTTGCCATGATGCTGACCGGAGTCATCGCCGCCCGGCTCGGCCGGATTCCCTTGATTCGATCGGTCGTCCGCAATGTTGCGGGCGGCCTGTTGGCGATGGCTGTCACCTACGGCGTCGGAAATCTGGTCGGGACGCAGCTCTAACGGCGGGAGGCTCAATTCAGCCCGAGCGACCTGCGGTACGCGGGGTCGAGCAGGTCTTGCTCCTCGGCGTGCCTCTTGATGTAGGCCGCAGCGAAGGGGCAGATCGGGATCACTTGAAGCCCGCGTTCGCGCGCCGACTGAAGCGCGAAGCGGGTCAGCGCCGATCCGATGCCCTGGCCCTCGTGGGCCGGCGGCACTTCGGTATGGGTGATGACGATCTTGTCGTGGAGCAGGTTGTATTCGGCGATCGCCAGGCTCCCGTCGCCAAGGTCGGCCTCAAAGCGGTGCTTTTGGGGATTGTCGCGGATGGCGTAAGATGGGGCGGCGCCTGGCACTCGAGCCGCTTACGCGCGGCTTGCCCGCAACGCCAGCAAGCGCAGGAGAGGTGGCCATGCCGATCGAGATGAAGCCTCCGCTCTCGACCTATTTCGAAGCTACGAACGCACATGACGCAGCTGCGGTGGCTGCGTTATTCGGCGAAAATGCTCTCGTACATGATGAAAATGAGGATCACCGTGGCCGCCCGGCGATCCGCGACTGGGCGCAGGGGACCTATGACAAATATGACGTCCGGCTAATGCCGCACGACACAGTTGTCGAAGACGACGCTGTCGTCGTGAAATCGACTGTCGCGGGCCTGTTCCTCGGCAGCCCGATCGAGCTCAAGTTCCGGTTCGTGGTGGACGGCGACCGAATCGAGGAACTGAAGATCGGCTGAATTCCAAGTTCGTCAGCGATGCCAACCTCGGTGGCCCCGCCCGTAATAGCGGGAGGCATGATAGCCGTACGAACGGTAGCCGCGGACGTACCGATAGCGCGGCGAGTAACCGTAGCTTCGATACACGACCACCGGACCGGGGTAGCCGTAGCCATAATATGGATAGTCGTACCCATAGCCGAGGTACGGATAAGCGGCATAGCCGTAGGGCCAATGGGCCCCGTAGCCGTAGCTGTAATAATGATGACGGTAATGTTGATGATGGCGGTTACGCGCCTCCGCCGGAGTGGCGACTAGCGCGACAGCGGCGGTCGTGAGGATGAGTAATTTAAGCATGGTTCGAGCCTTTAGGACGTACATGCGAGATGGGCGGCTGGTCCCTTCATTCAAATGCGGGGGCGACGGCATGTTGCAGACGCAAGACGAGGCGGCTCGCCGTTCGCGCTAGCTGCCAGCGGGATGGTGAGTGCAGATCACCCTGCGCTGACGAAGCTGTCGAGCACCTTCTTGCGGCCGGCGTGCTCGAAGTCGATTTCGAGCTTGTTGCCCTCGATGGCGGCGATCGTGCCGTAGCCGAACTTGCCGTGGAATACGCGTTGGCCGAGCGAGAGATCGGTACGGCCCTGGTTGCCGAGGCTGACAGCTGAGGCGCGGGCCTCGATAACGCGCTGCGGTTCCGGATTGTAGCCGACGCGGCTCGCGCGCTGCCAGCCGGGGCCGCGGCTGGGGCGGGCTACATGGGCGAAGGGATCGGAGTGCTCGGACCATTGGGCACGCCAGAGGCTTTCGCCGCCGGTCATCGTGGTTTCTTCCTCGACTTGCTCCTTGGGCAGCTCGGCGAGGAAGCGGGAGGGGATCGAGCTGGTCCACTGGCCGTAGATGCGGCGGTTGGCGGCGTGGAGAATGGTCGCTCGGCGGCGGGCCCGGGTGATCGCGACGTAAGCGAGGCGGCGTTCCTCCTCCAGGCTGGCTAGGCCGCCTTCGTCGAGCGAACGCTGAGACGGAAATACGCCTTCCTCCCAGCCGGGAAGGTAGACCGTGTCGAACTCGAGGCCCTTGGCCGCGTGGATCGTCATGATGGTGACGCGCTCGCCTTGGCGGGCCTCGTCATTGTCCATGACTAGGCTGACATGCTCGAGGAACGCCTGGAGCGATTCATATTCCTCCATCGCGCGCGTAAGCTCGGCGAGGTTTTCGAGGCGGCCGGCGCTTTCGGCCGAGCGGTCGGCCTGGAGCATGGCGGTGTAGCCGCTCTCCTCCAGCACAATTCTCGCCAACTCGGGGTGCGGGACCCCACCACTCGGTTGCGCTGAGCGGTCTCCATCCCCGGGCAAGCTCAGGGAGGAGCTTGATGCCATGCCTCGCCAGCGGGCGAGGTCGGCGACGAAATTGCCGAGGCTTCGGCGCGCCTGCGGGGTCAGTTCGTCGCTGTGGAGCAGGGTCGCGGCGGCGATCAGCAGGGGCTGTTGGGAGGCACGGGCGTGGCGGTGGATGGTCGCGACCGCCTTGTCGCCAAGGCCGCGTTTGGGCTGATTGACGACGCGCTCGAACGCGAGGTCGTCCGCCGGCGATACGATCAGGCGGAGGTAGGCGATCGCGTCGCGGATCTCCGCGCGCTCGTAGAAGCGGAAACCCCCGATGATCTGGTAGGGGAGTCCGATGGCAATGAAACGTTCTTCAAACTCGCGGGTCTGAAACTGCGCTCGGACGAGGATGGCAATGTCGTCGAGCGAGCCGCCCGAGCGCATGCGCGACTCAGCTTCCTCGCCGATGCGGCGTGCCTCCTCGGGCCCGTCCCAAACGCCGATCACCCGGACTTTCTCGCCGTCGCCGGCGTTCGTCCATAACGTCTTGCCGAGACGGCCGGCATTGTGGGCGATTAGCCCGTCGGCCGCGCCGAGGATGTGCGAGGTCGAACGGTAGTTCTGCTCGAGGCGGATGATCTTCGCGCCGGGGAAATCCTTCTCGAAGCGCAGGATATTGGCGACCTCCGCGCCGCGCCACGAATAGATCGACTGATCGTCATCGCCGACGCAGCACAGATTGCGCCGCGGCTCGGCGAGGAGCTTCAGCCATTCATACTGCGCCTGGTTGGTGTCTTGATACTCGTCGACCAGCAGGTAGCGGAAGCGGTCGCGATAGCCGTCGAGCACGTCGGAGTGATGGCGGAAAACCACCAGCATGTGGAGCAACAGGTCGCCGAAGTCGCATGCGTTCAGCGTTTTGAGGCGCTCCTGATACTGAGCGTAGAGGTCGGCGCCGCGGCCCGCGGCGAAGGCTTCGGACTCGCCTGCGTCCACCTGCTGAGGCGTCCAGCCGCGGTTCTTCCAGCGGTCGATGAGGCCGGCAAGCTGGCGCGCGGGCCAGCGCTTTTCATCGAGGCCGGCGGCCTGAATGAGCTGCTTGAGGACTCGCAGCTGATCGTCGGTGTCGAGGATGGCGAAGTTGGAGTGGAGACCTACGAGCTCCGCGTGGCTGCGCAGCATCCGCGCCGCGACCGAGTGGAAGGTTCCGAGCCAGGGCATGCCCTCGAGCGCTCCGCCGGACAAGGCGCCGACCCGCTCGCGCATTTCGCGCGCGGCCTTGTTAGTAAAGGTCACGGCGAGGATCTGGCTCGGCCAGGCCTTGCGGGTTGCAATCAAATGGGCGAGGCGGGCGGTCAGCGCCGCGGTCTTGCCCGTGCCCGCTCCGGCGAGAACCAGCACTGGCCCTTCCGTCGTCAGCACCGCCTCCCGCTGCGGGGGGTTCAGGCCCTGCAGATAAGCGGGCTCATCCATGAGAGCGGGGGATTCGGGCACCACGAACAGTTAGGGAACGGCGGGAGTCGCGGCAAGCGCGACGGGCCTTTCGCGACCGGCAGCAATGCAGCAATGGGTAGTGGAACAGAGGGAGTTCCATCATGCCGAAAGGTCAATGCCATTGCGGCGCCGTGCGCTACGAAATGCCGTCCGAGATGATCCACAAGGCGTTGTGCCACTGCAGCGACTGCCGGCGTCATTCGGGCGCGCCGGTGGTGGCGTGGGGACTGGTCCCGCGCGACGAATTCCGGGTCGAGGGCGAGACAAGGGAATATGCGTCGTCCGAGCACGCACGGTGGCACTTCTGCCCGTCGTGCGGCACGAGTCTCTTCTATACGAACGAGGCAATCTTCCCCGGCAAGATCGACATCCAGCTCGCGACGCTCGACGATCCGAACGCTGTCGAGCCCGACATGCAGGTGCAGGCCGCGGAGCGCATCGGCTGGATGAAGAAGCTGAACGAGATCCCGGCGTTCGAGCGCTATCCGGGATAGCTCATCGAGTCGCGATTGGCGGATTGTGACAAGGTTCCTACGGTTGTTCCCGATATCCCCGTTATCCACAGGCTTCTCACCCTATTTTTCGCTTTTGCGACTCGGCCGACCTGTGCATGGTGACCAAGTGATCGGGACGGCGGTCCCGGCCTCCCCAAGAGCCGGCAACGGCAGGCGGGCGCGGCAGGTGACCAAAGGTCCGATCTCCGCCGGCAGGCAATGTCGAAGCTCTTTCGGGAGCGGAAGCGGGGCCAGCCGGGAAGAGG
>JBKPMC010000043.1:0-5087 GCA_046731955.1 Pseudomonadota bacterium
ACCTGACGGACGATGGCCTGCACGGCCGGATCGTTGGCGACGAAGCCGGTGGCCGAAGGCTTGGCTGGTGTTACGGGCCGCCGCGGCATCTCGGTCGAGCGGAGGTTCTCGATCGTTGCCACAAACATGCTGCCAACCGCATCTTCGAGCTGCTGGCATTCTTGTCTACGACTTTTCGACAGGAAAGACTGGAACGGTGTCAGGAACAGCTCCTCGAAGCGCTGTCCAGGCATGATCGCAAGGCCTTGCAGCAGGTTCTTCGCCCGTCCGTTCAGTGCAAGCACGCGGCCATCGCGATCGGCCGCGATCAATCCGGCGCTCAGCGTATGCACGTATTCGCTCCGGCTATGGAACGCAATGAGCAGGTCGCTCTCGTGGTGTCGGCGAAACAGGCCGTTTTCGATCTGCGCCGCAGCCATGGCCACAAGCGCCTGTGTATGATCCTGTCGTGACTTGCAGTCAGACGACGCATCCAGCACGCCCGCCAACGATCCATTGGGCGTAAAGACCGGTGATGCAACGCAAGTGAGCCCACCGAAGCGCGGGAAGTAGTGTTCCGGACCATAGACGAGAACCTGCCGGCGAAGAATGGACGCTGTTCCCAGCGCATTGGTCCCGCAGCGTGCCTCGGACCAGACTGCGCCTGGCCTGACCGCAGCGCCATGCACGGACGTCCGAAAGCTATCGTCGGCGACCATGTCGAGCAGCATGCCGTCAGGTGACGCGAAGGCGATTGCGAAATTGGTACCGGCAATCTGGCTGTGAAGGCTGTGCATCTCCGCCATTGCCAGCCGCAGCACAAGTTCGTGTCGCTGCCGCGCCGACCGAAGAACCGCGGCGCCCTCGATCTGCAGTGATGGAGGGTGTGCCGGATCGAGTTGGCCGTCGGCGCAGCGCTTCCAGCTTTCCAGAATATCCGGCGGCAGGAGTTCGGCTGAAAGCGCGCCATGACGTTCGAGTTCGCGTCGCGCGCGCGCAATGCGTTCCTCCCTGGACAGCATGCTTATCCTCCCAGGATGCATTCATCGAAGATCGCGTTGGCTCGCGCCAATCTTGTCGGTCTTAGTCGAGCACTTTGAACGTCATAGTACGCGCTGGAACGGCATCGCAAAGCCCGAAATATGCCGCGTTGCATGATGTTCCGTGACTCAACAGCTCTGCTCGACGAAGTGTTCATCGAAGCAACAGTCTCATTCGTCCGTTCTCGACAATACGATGAAATTTCAACGTGTTGAGGCGTTGGCACGACAGTTGCTCATCAGGAAGGAGAAATATCGAAGCCGTGCTGGACGGCAGAAAGAAAAGAAGGAACCGGGAGATGAAAGCCGCCGTTCTCCATCAATACGACGAGACGCTGACCGCCAAGGAATTCGTCACCTACGAAGATGTCGTCGATCCGCGTATCGAAGCCCCCACGGATGTAATCGTACGAATCGGCGGTGCCGGCGTCTGCCGCACGGATCTTCATATCGTCGAAGGCATCTGGCGCGAGAAGTCCAACGTTAACCTGCCCTATATCATGGGGCATGAAAACGCCGGCTGGATTGAAGAGGTCGGCAAAGGTGTCACCGGGTTCAGGAAAGGCGATCCAGTCATCTGCCATCCGCTCGTCACCAGCGGCCATTGCCTGGCGTGCCGTCGCGGTGACGATATGCACTCGGAAGAGAGCAGCTTCCCGGGCATCAATGCCAATGGTGGTTACGCCCAGGTTCTTTTGACTGGTGCGCGTGCATTGATCAAACTGCCGAGGACCCTCGCACCGAAGGACGTTGCTCCGTACACCGACGCTGGTCTTACCGCCTATCGGGCGGCGAAGAAGGCGTCCCGCCACCTGCTGCCTGGCCAGTATGCTGTGATCATCGGTGCTGGTGGCCTCGGCCACATCGGCATCCAGGTGCTGAAGGCCCTCTGTGCCGCTGAAATCATCGTGCTCGATCGCGCGCCAGGCGCCCTGGAACTCGCCACGAGCTGCGGCGCCGACCATGTGGTGAAGGCCGACGGAAACGCGGTCGAGGCGGTTCTGTCGCTGACGGGAGGTCGCGGAGCCGAGGCGGTCATCGATTTCGTCGGCGAAGGGGATGCGATCGCCAAGGGCCTCGCGATGACGAGGAATGCCGGCTTCTATTACATCGTCGGCTATGGCGGACGCATCGATATTCCGACCATCGACATGATCACTTCCGAGAAGACCATCGTCGGCAATCTCGTCGGCACCTATGCCGAGCTGGTCGAACTCATGGCCCTCGCAGACCGTGGCCTGGTCGATCTCAAGACGCGTGAATATCCGCTGAGTGCCGCCAACGACGCCCTTCACGATCTTCATCTCGGCCGCGTGCCCGGTCGCGCGGTGCTGGTTCCATGATCGCGCAAACCGCCACGGCGGTGCGCACAAGGTGGCGCGGCCTGCCACCGGACGGGCTTGAAAGCCGTCTCTCGTGGCCGGGGGGCGCTCTCGTGGAGGGCTGCCATATGCAGTTCGAGCATGACGACAAGGGGCGCATGGTTGCGCGGCACGAGATGGTGATGAAGTTGATCGACAACAACGCACGTCAACTGCGATGCGACAATCAGCGCCACGGCATTGAAATTGAACGGCAACTCGCCGCGCGCGCGGCTGCGGTCTCCGACCCGCAACGTGCTCTCGTCGAGGCTGTTGAGCGGTGCGACCAGCGTTTGGCGGCGATCGACGAAGAAGAACGCCGGCTGACAGCCGAGCGTGATTGGCTAACCGAAGCTCTGGCGGCATTCGATGCCGCTGCAGCGAAGCCTGACCCGAAGGAGGGATTCGATGGCTGACACGAGCACCATGGAAGCTCCGGCGCAAACGGACGAGGAGCGTTCGAAGGACGAGCTGTTCAGACGTCTTGCCGTGGTCGGGGAGGACATGATCGCCGCGCACGGCAAGGACTTCGCAGTGGGGACGCTCGTGCTCCTGGCGCGCTTTCTTGTCGAAACCAAAGACCTCGCCAGGCCGTCGGAGCCGGCGATTGGCGAATGGATGAAAGGAGCGAGGTCGACCTGACGATCGGCTTCGTCGAAGACAGCCGTGAAGCTGCAAGCAAAACGGCAACGAGAGCGCAGGCCGTGCCCGTGGGTGCGATCTGAAGTGGGAATCCAACGTTACAGAAAGGGAGAAGCTAGATGTCGGCAAGTCTAACACTCAATAAGATTACGGCGCAGAAGGGTATCGGCATAACCGAAGCTGCAAACCGGGTGGCCGATCTCGGTTGGACACCGAGTTACGTTCAGGAAGCGATGACCTTCCCGACCGACTACAAGATATCGAAGGTCGCCAGAGACCCGATGAAGCAGGTCTTGCGGTCCTACTTCCCGATGCAGGAGGAAAAGGACAATCGCGTTTATGGCGCGCTCGATGCGGCGTTGCGCGGCGACATGTTCCGTAATGTCGAGCCGCGCTGGGTCGAGTGGATGAAGCTGTTCCTGGCCATCATCCCGTTTCCGGAAATCTCGGCCGCGCGTTCGATGGCCATGGTCGGACGGCTCGCCCCCGGTGAAGAACTGCGTACCGGCTTCACCATGCAGATGGTCGATGAATTTCGTCATTCGACCATCCAGATGAATCTCAAGAAGTGGTACATGGAGAACTACATCGATCCGGCGGGCTTCGACATCACCGAAGCAGCGTTCGGAAAGTGCTACGCAACGACGATCGGGCGGCAGTTCGCCGAAGGTTTCATCACCGGCGACGCGATTACCTCAGCCAACGTCTATCTGACGGTTGTTGCCGAGACCGCCTTCACCAACACCCTGTTCGTCGCCATGCCGTCCGAGGCAGCGCGCAACGGCGACTACGCGCTGCCGACGGTGTTCTTGTCGGTTCAATCGGATGAGTCCCGCCATATCGGCAACGGCCATTCGATGCTGATGTCGATGATCAACAACCCGGACAATCATCAATTGCTGGAGCGCGATCTGAAATACGCCTTCTGGCAGAACCACGCCATCGTCGACGCTGCGATCGGCACGTTCATCGAATATGGCACGACCAACCGCGACAAGAACAAGGAATCGTACGCCGAACTGTGGCACCGCTGGATCTACGAGGACTACTACCGGACCTACATGCTTCCGCTGGAGAAGTACGGCATCAAGATTCATCATGATGACGTCTCCGAAGCATGGGATCGGATCGTCAAGAAGAATTATGTCCACAAGGTTGCGCAGTTCTTCGCAGTCGGCTGGCCAGTGAACTTCTGGCGCATCGAAGCTCAGACCGAAAAGGACTTCGAGTGGTTCGAGCACAAGTATCCGGGTTGGTACGCCGAGTTCGGCGATTTCTGGAAGTGGTACGGCAAGAAGAGCAAGCCAGGCGAGACCAACATCCTGTTCGACCAGGAGAACGGGTACGCCTATCCGCACCGGTGCTGGAGCTGCATGGTGCCTTGCCTGATCCGCGAAGACATCGTCTGCGACGAAGTCGAAGGCAAGGTCTACACCTACTGCTCCAAGCAGTGCGCCTGGACCCACAAGGTGGCGTTTGCCGCCGAATATGAAGGCCGTCCGACGCCGGCGATGGGCCGTTTCAGCGGTCGGCGCGAGTGGGAAGATTGTTACCACGGCTGGGATCTCGCCGACGCGATCAAGGATCTCGGCTTCGTTCGCCCGGACGGCAAGACCCTGGTGTCGCAGCCGCACTTGCGGTTCGACGACAAGGACATGTGGACGCTCGACCACGTCCGCGGTCACACCCTGCAAAGCCCGCTGCGCTTGCTGCGCGAGATGAGCCCCAAGGATCGGGAAAAGTCCCTCGCTGAATACCGCAAGGGATTCAAGATCCGGCCGTTCAACTGACGCGATCAGTCCTGGGTGCCGCGTTGGCGGCTCCCAGGACGACAAGCGGGCCAAACACAACCCGCATCAAGAACTGAATAAGTCCGAGGAGCCCATGTCTGCACCAGCAATTCATACCGTCCGCTTCGAGCCTCTCGGCGTGGAAATGGAAGTCGAGGAGGGCGAAACCGTCCTCGACGCTGCCTTCCGCCAGGGGATTTCGCTGATGCACGGCTGCAAGGAGGGGCAGTGCGGGAGCTGCAAGTCTCGTCTCATCGAAGGTGATTTTGAGCTTC
>JBKPMC010000044.1:0-123125 GCA_046731955.1 Pseudomonadota bacterium
TACCAAGGGTCATCTTGCCCTGTTCGTCATGACGATCATTGCGATCCTGCTCCTTCACGACATTCGTCTGCGTTTGCAGCAGAAGTGGTGGTTTGACTCCTACAACGTCCCGTGGAGCGCCGGCGACATCGCGGCAATGCAGCGCGGGAGTGTTTGGGACGCAGCAGCTATTCCTGCGTTTCGCGGAATCCCGAACGTTGCCGTTTCCTATTACGACGTTGACGCGAGCGATCTGATGGGCATCCGGTGGGCACTATCGGCTGACGCCATCCATATCGACGGCCGGCTTGCGAATGCTCTCTCCACCTGGCGTTACGATTGGAGTTGGGATCCAGCGCCGGATGGAGGCTGTGGCGTTGCGAACGCGCAGGTCAGCTTCCGCGCGCACGTTACCCTGCCTCGGCTTACCAGGCCTGAGTCCTTGAGCCCCGAGGTCGCCCAGCGCTGGCGGTCCTTCATTGATTCACTTATCCGCCACGAAGCGCAGCACGTGCGGCGCGCCTACGAAGGTCGCTTCAAAGTGGCGCAGGCGGTCCGCAGGTCCGATTGCGCGCATGCCGACGAGGCGGGCCAATGGGCAATCAATCAATTGCGGTGGGAGGAGCAGGCCTATGACGCCCGCGCCAAGGATGGCGCCGAGGAAGGCGTTCTTTTCCCGCGCTGATGGAGGATTCCGCGCGGCGGATGGTTTGGTCCGATCGATACCAGAGCAATGTGCCCTCGCGTACGCTAGCCTTGCCTCGGGTGTATGGTTTTTACATTCCTTCGCCAACGTCCGCTTTCACGCAAACCGGACGTTGGCCCGAAAGCCCGTGATTTGGCGGATGGGGTGGGATTCGAACCCACGGACGCTTGCACGTCGCCGGTTTTCAAGACCGGTGCCTTAAACCGCTCGGCCACCCATCCGTGTAATTTAGCTCGCTAAATCGGCGGCACCATATCGACCGCCGCGCCAAGCTGTGCAACCCGCGCGATGAACCAAGCTGGCCGGATGGTGGCTTGGCAATCTAGCCTCAGTTGTTGTGAGGAGCGGGCGTTGGGCGGAATGATCGGGTGGGGGTGGATCGCATTATCGGCGGCTTCGCTTGGGGCTGCTTCAACGCCGGTCCCGCAGGGCGCACAGCCGTCGTCTGATCCGCCGCCAGACGCTCAGCTCGCCCAGACCTACTCTCAGCCGACATATGGCTATTCGGCCTATGCCGCGCCCAGCGCTTGGGAAACCTACAAGATTCGTTTGGCCGCGCTGGCCCGCCAGCAGGGCGTGCGGGAGGCGACTATTCAGGCCACCATTCCAAGCCTGACGATCAGCCAGCGCGTCATCGACCTCGAGCGCAACGAGCCCGTCGCGAGGACCAGCACGGGCGCCATGCCCTCCATAACGCCGTACCTGCGCAGGCACGTGAGCCCTACACTCGTCCGTCGCGGACAGTGGAATTATTCCAATCTCTATGGGGGCCTGCGCTCCATCCAGGGCCGATGGGGAGTCGATCCGGCCATCCTCCTCGCCATCTACGGGCACGAGACAAGCTACGGGCTGGTCACCGGAAGCCACGATCTCCTCCAGGTCCTGGCGAGCCTCGGCTATTACGGCCGCCGGCGCGACCTGTTCGAAGGCGAGTTTGTCGCCGCGCTGAAGCTGATGGATCAGGGTGTGTCGCGATCGCGACTCAGGGGCAGCTGGGCGGGGGCGACGGGCTTCCCCCAGTTTCTTCCGTCGGTCGCTCTACGTCTGCGGGCCGACGGTGACGGCGACGGCTACGCGAACATCTGGAGCAATGAGCTCGACGGGCTCGCCTCGATCGCGAACTATCTGCGCGACGCCGGGTGGAAGCCGAACGTCACCTGGGGGGTTCGAGTGCGAACTCCGCCGACGCTCAACCGCGCCGCGATCGTGTCGAGGGTGACGGCGCCCCGCTGCCCTCAGGTCTATCGCCGTCACAGCCGCTGGCTGACGATGCGCGAATGGCGGGCGCTTGGGGTCACGCCGCTCGGCCGCTCGCTGCCCGACTATGAGATGGCGAGCCTGATCGAGCCCGACGGTCCTTACGGCACGGGCTATCTGCTTACGACCAATTATAGAGCGATCCTCGATTACAATTGCTCCAATTTCTACGCGATCTCGGTCGGGGTTCTGGCGGACGCGATTGCAGGGCGATAGACAGGGCGGGTCCACAGCCTGAATCGGGGAATTCGGTCTTGCCCATGTCGCGTTCTATCCTTCTCGCCACCGCCGCCTCGCTCCTGTTCGCAAGCGCAGCTCCGGCCGCCGCTCCGCCGTTCGATACGCCGGCCAAGGTCGCCTATCTGATCGACCTGTCGTCGGGTGCAGTGCTCTACGCCAAGAACGCCGATGCCCATATGCCGCCCGCGTCGATGGCGAAGATGATGACCACCGAGGTCGCATTCGAGCTGATCGACCGGAAACAGCTGGCCTTGAACAAGATGTGCACGGTGCGGCCCGAGACGTGGCAGAAATGGCACGGACCGCAGGCGGGTTCGACGATGTTCCTCTCGCCCGGTGAGCAGGTGAGCGTCGAGAACCTGATCCATGGCATCGTCACTCTCTCCGGCAATGACGCCTCGGTCGTGCTCGCCGAGTGCATCGCGGGGACTGAACCGGCCTTCGCCAACCAGATGAATGAATTCGCAAAGAAGCTGGGGCTCACCAACAGCCGTTTCTGCAATTCGAATGGCTGGCCGGACGAGGGTTGCACCTACGTGACGGCTCGGGACCTGGCGACGCTTGCTCGGGCTTCGGTCGAGCGCCATCCGACGCTCTACAAGACCTTCTATCCACGAACGAGCTTCACCTGGGGCAAGACGCTCGGGTCGGGCCAGGACATCACCCAGCAAAACCGCAACCCGATCCTCGGCAAGGTCGCAGGCGCGGACGGGCTCAAGACCGGGCATACCGAGGAGGCGGGCTACGGCTTCACGGGGTCGGCCGAGCAGAACGGCCGCCGACTTGTAGAGGTGCTTGCCGGGCTTCCGAGTTGGAATTCACGCGTTCAGGAATCGACCCGCCTCATCCAATGGGGCTTCAATGCGTGGCAGGCCAAGCCTTTGTTCAAGGCGGGCCAGCAGGTCGGCATGGCCAAGGTTCAGCTCGGCAGCGATAGCGAGGTTTCACTAGTTGCGCCGCGCGATCTCGCCGTCACGGTGCCCGCAGGGCTGGCGAGCGGCTCGACTGGCATGAAAATCCGTTACGAGGGGCCCGTCGCCGCTCCGATCGCAAAGGGACAGCACATCGCTGACCTGGTGATCACGACGAGCGACACGCCGCCGCAGATCCTTCCGCTGGTCGCCGGTGAGGCGGTCGGCAAGGCCGGCTTCTTCGGGCGCATCTGGCTCGGCTTCAAGCAACTCCTCGGAATGGCGTGAGCGCCAACGAGATACAGCGCGGACGGTTCATCAGCCTCGAAGGTGGGGAGGGGGTCGGTAAATCGACGCAGGTTAAGTCGCTAGCTGGTGCCTTGCGGGAACGTGGCATCGAGGTTGTCGAGACTCGCGAACCTGGAGGGAGCGAAGGGGCCGAGGCCGTCCGGCAACTGCTGTTGACGGGAGCAGAGGATCGATGGGGGGCCGAAGCCGAGGCCCTCCTGTTTGCAGCAGCTCGGTCAGATCACGTGGATAAGATAATCCGGCCTGCAATTCTCTCGGGCAAGTGGGTTCTTTCGGATCGGTTCGTCGACAGCTCGCTCGCCTATCAGGGGGGCGCCGGTGAGCTTGGAATCGAGGCGGTACGAGGGATCAATGCCTTCGGCATCAACGAATGGTTCCCGGATCGCACGCTCGTCCTCGCTCTCGCGGAAGGCGGGGCTCGCGCCCGGGCCCGAGACAATGAGGAGAGCGATCGAATCGGCGGTCGCTCCGAAGGTTATCACCAGAAGGTTGATCTCGCTTTCCGGCTGATCGCAGCTGAAGAGCCCGAGCGTGTGCGATTGGTTGACGCGTCTGGGACTCCTGAAGAGGTGACGCGGCGCCTGCTCGAGGCGATCGGAGACCTGTTTCCGTGATCGTCGGGCAGGACAGAGCCGTCGAGCAGTTCGCGAATGCCTGGTCTTCGCGCAAGCTCCATCACGCGTGGCTGCTGGCCGGGCCCAAGGGCGTCGGCAAGGCGAGCTTCGCCCATGCCTCCTCGCGGCGCGTACTTGCCGAGGCTGCGGGACCGCCCTTCGATCTGTCCGGGCTCTGGACCCCAGACGACCATCCAATCGTGAAGCTGATCGAGGCCGGCAGTCACCCGGACATGCGGTGGCTGGAGCGGCTTCCGCGTGAGCGGGGGGAGGGGCTCGCCCGCAACATCAGCGTGGGTCAGGTGCGCGAGCTCGGCGAGTTCCTCGGCCTTACCTCTGCCCTGTCGCCCTGGCGCGTGGCCGTCATCGACACGGTCGACGAGCTCGAGCCGTCGGGCGCCAATGCACTTCTCAAGATCCTCGAAGAGCCGCCGGCCAACACCATCTTTTTCCTCGTTAGCCACGCGCCCGGGCGACTGCTGCCGACCATTCGCTCGCGTTGCCGGAGGCTCGATTTCCAGACGCTCGACGATGACGCCATGACGTCAATCCTGGAGGCACGAGCACCGGACACAAGCGCGGCGGAGCGACAGAGGATCGTCGCCATGTTCTTCGGCTCGGCGGGAAGGGCGCTGGCTTTCGCCGAGCTGGACCTCGCAAAGCTCGAGGACGCCGCGCTGGCCATCCTCCGCCAGGGGGATCCGACCAATGCGCGCCGTTCGGACCTCGCATCGGAGCTCGGCAAGAAAGCAGCGGCCGAGCGCTACGCCGCCTTCCTCGACCTCGCGCCGTCGCTGATCGCGCGCGAAGCGCGTCAGCTCGAAGGCCCGTCGCGCAAACGCGCCCTCGACGCCTATGCCAAGGCGCGTGAGCTTGCCGTGATCGCGCCGCGCCTGTCCCTCGATCCCGCGGCGACCGTGTTCCAGATCGGCGGCATCCTCGCCGACGTCGCGGAAGGGCCTTCCTTGAAGCGCTAGGCCGCCGCCGCTACGTGCGGCGACACATGTCCGAGCCCTTCTACGTCACGACCGCGATCAGCTATCCCAACGGCCCGCCGCATATCGGCCACGCCTATGAGGCGATCGCCGCCGACGCGATCGCGCGATTCCAGCGGTCGCAGGGCCTCGACGTGCGCTTCCAGACCGGCACCGACGAGCATGGGCTGAAGATGGCCCAGGCAGCGCGAGCGGAAGGCATGGAGCCGCGTGCGTTCGCTGAAAAAATGTCGCATCTTTTCCGAGAGATGTGTGACGATCTTAACATATCGTACGACCGCTTCATCCTGACCTCCGAACCTGACCATTACCGCGCTAGCCAGGCGATCTGGAAAGCGATGGAGGAGAGGGGAGACCTGTACCTCGGCCGCTATGAAGGTTGGTATTCGGTCCGCGACGAAGCCTATTACGACGAAAGCGAGCTGGTCGAAGGAGAGGACGGGGAGAAGCTTTCGCCGCAGGGGACTCCGGTCGAATGGACGGTCGAGGAGAGCTGGTTCTTCCGTCTGTCGGCCTATCAGCAGAAGTTGCTCGACCATTATGCGGCAAATCGGGACTTCATCCGGCCGGAGACCCGCCGCAACGAGGTGCTCCGCTTCGTAGAGGGCGGGCTGTCCGATTTGTCGATCTCCCGCACCAGCTTCGACTGGGGAGTCCCAGTGCCCGGCAGTCCCGGTCACGTCATGTATGTCTGGCTCGATGCGCTGACCAACTATCTGACCGGCCTCGGCTATCCTGACGACACCGAGTTGTGGCGCCGCTACTGGCCGGCCAACGTTCATCTGATCGGCAAGGACGTTGTCCGCTTCCACGCAGTCTACTGGCCCGCCTTCCTGATGTCGGCAGGGATCGCTCTCCCGAAGCAAGTGTACGGCCACGGCTTCCTGCTGAGCCGGGGGGAGAAAATGTCGAAGAGCGTCGGCAATGTCGTCGACCCAATGGTGCTCGCCGAGCGGTTCGGGGTCGATGCCCTGCGCTATTTCCTCCTGCGCGAAGTCCCCTTCGGGCAGGACGGAAGCTATAGCGCGGAAGCGATCGTGGCCCGCGCCAATGCCGAGCTAGCGAACAGCTTCGGCAATCTCGCGCAGCGCACTTTATCGATGATCTACAAGAATTTGGATGGGGTTCTTCCGGCACCTGGAGAAGCCGGTGCGGACCTCGAACTGTTGGCCGTGGTCGAAGGAGCGACGCGCACCGAAGTACCGGAAGCGTTCGACCGGTTCGCCTTTTCGATCGGGATCGAGGCCTGGCTTCGGGCGGTCTTCGCCTGCAATGCCTATGTCGACACGCAGGCACCCTGGGCGCTCCGCAAGACCGACCCCGAACGCATGGCGGCGGTTCTCGGCACGCTCGTGGTCGCGGTGCGTGAGCTTGCACGCGCGATTGCGCCGATCATCCCGATGTCCGCCGACAAATTGTTGACCCTGATCGACGCCGGCGAGGGCGGAGCGCCGATCCCGCAGCCCCAGCCCTTGTTTCCGCGGCTCGAGCTCGAGGAGGCAGAGGCAGCGGAATGAGGCTGATCGACAGTCATTGCCACCTCAATTACGAAGGCCTCGTCGAACGCCAGGACCAGGTCCTTGAAAATGCACGCGAACGCGGCGTCCACGGGTTCCTCAACATCTCGACGCGCCAGAAGGAATGGGGCGACATCATCGACGTCGCAGAGCGCCATGACGACGTCTGGGCAACCGTCGGCATTCACCCGCATGAGGCAGACGCGCATCCGGACCTCGGCGCGGCTGCACTAGTCGAAGGCGCGAACAACCCGCGCGTGATCGCCATCGGCGAGTGCGGCCTCGATTATTATTACGACAAGTCCGACCGCCAGGCGCAGCGCGAGCGCTTCCAGGCACACATCGAGGCGGCACGCCAGACCGGACTACCGTTAGTCGTCCATACCCGAGATGCGGAGGAGGACACGTCCGAGATCCTCGACAATGCGGTGCGGGAAGGGGGCGTCACGGGGGTGCTCCACTGCTTCACCGGTTCGGCGGACCTCGCCCGGAAGGGCCTCAACCTCGGCTTCTACGTCTCGCTGTCGGGGATCGTGACGTTCAAGAATGCGCAGGACTTGCAGGACACGGCCAGGTGGCTGCCCAGCGACCAGATGCTGGTCGAAACCGACGCGCCTTTCCTCGCTCCGGTGCCGCACCGCGGGCAAAAGTGCGAGCCGGCCTTCGTCGCCGATACGGCGAAGTTCGTCGCGGAGCTTAGGGGCGAGAGAACTGAGCAGCTGGCCGAAGCCACTACGGAGAATTTCTTCCGGCTATTCAGCCGGGCCTCCGCATGAAGGTTCGGATCCTTGGCTGCGGGACGTCGACCGGAGTCCCGAAGATCGGGAACGATTGGGGTCGGTGCGATCCCAACGAGCCGCGCAATGTTCGCCTGCGCAGTTCCGTTCTCGTCGAAAGCGGCGGCGAGCGGCTGCTCGTCGACTGCGGACCGGACCTGCGGCAGCAGCTTCTCGTGGCTGAGGTGGGCCGCCTCCACGGCGTAATCGTCACGCATGCCCACGGCGACCATTGCCACGGCATCGATGAGCTCAGGCCAATCTCCCAGGCGGTCGGCGGGCCGGTTCCGCTTCATGCCCGTGCTGACGTGCTTGATGAGCTTCGCAATCGCTTCAGCTATGCCTTCGAACAATCGAGCATCTACCGGCCGATCGTCGAGGCACGAGAGATCGGCGAGGAGCTTTGCTTCGGAAGTATGAGCGTACGTTCCGTCAACCAGCCACACGGCGACGCGACCTCGCTTGGTCTGCGCTTCGACGATGGCGGAAGTTCGCTCGCGTATGCCATCGATTTCAGCAACTTAACACCTGAAATGGCCGCGCTTTATGAGGGTGTGGACGTGTGGGTCGCCGACTGCCTGATGCGCAAGCCGCATCCGACCCACGCCCATCTCGACGCCGTTCTGGGCTGGGCCCGTGAACTTCGAGTGCGGCAACTCTATCTTGTGCACATGGGAAACGGCCTGGATTATCGCACCCTGATCGCCGAGCTGCCCGATTGGGCGGCGCCGGCCTACGATGGGCTCGAGATCGACCTATGACCAACGACCTGATGCTCGGCGGCGTCTACATCCTGATGGCGATGATGCTCGTGCTCGGGTCGTTGATGGCACGCCGCGAGCCAGCGGTGAAGCTGTTCAAGATGGGCATGGCCTGGATCGTGATCTTCGCCGCCGGCTTCGTGCTGTTCACATTTGGGGACAATTTCGGCTGGGTTGCTCAGCGGCTGAAGGCCGAGGCCGTTGGAACTCCGGTGGAGCAGGGACGGGAGACCCGCATTCCGATGGCCATCGACGGCCATTTCTGGGTTGAGGCCGAGGTCAACGGCCAGCCGGTCAAGTTTCTCATCGACAGCGGCGCGACCACGACCACGATCGACCGCGACACGGCGGCCCGGGTCGGCGTCGAGGTATCGCCGCGGCGCGATCAATTCGTTCGTACCGGTAACGGCATCATCCGCGTGTCGAGCGGACGTGCGGCGGAGCTTGAGGTTGGCGGAATCACGCGCCGCGACGTCGCGCTACAGGTCGCTGAGAATGACGATCTCAACGTTCTCGGAATGAATTTCCTGTCGTCCTTGAGCCGGTGGGGGGTCGAGGGACGATGGCTGGTTCTCGTCTCCTGACCTATCTAAGACTTTACATAATGCATATTATCATACTTCAAGATCACAGAGAGCGAGGGGCCCCCAGAGCCTCTCCTGAGGCTCCTCATGCCGCTTGAACGCCTGGTCGAGATCATGCGCCGGCTGCGTGATCCGGTGAGCGGCTGCGAATGGGACCGCGAACAAAGCTTCGCGACGATCGCGCCCTACACGATCGAGGAAGCTTATGAGGTCGCGGACGCGATCGCTCGCGACGACATGGACGCGCTCGCCGACGAGCTCGGCGACCTCCAGCTCCAGGTCGTGTTTCATGCGCAAATGGCAAAGGAAGCTGGCCACTTCACGCTCGAGGACGTGATTGCGCGCATTTGCGACAAGCTCGAGCGGCGTCATCCGCACATCTTCGGCGACGCCGAGCACAGCCCTGGTTGGGAAGAATTGAAAGCCGCGGAGCGCAAGAAATCGTCTGACGACAGTGCCCTAGCCGGTGTTGCTCTGGCTCTGCCTTCGCTCGAGCGCGCGGCAAAGTTGCAGCGTCGCGCAGCCCGCGTCGGCTTCGACTGGCCCGACAAAAGCGGCCCGCGCGCGAAGATTGACGAGGAACTGGCCGAGCTGGACGCCGAGACCGACCATCACCGCATGCTCGACGAGATGGGCGACCTCCTATTTGCCGTCGTGAACTTGGCACGCCATCTCAACATCGAGCCCGAAGCTGCGTTGCGCGAGGCCAATCGAAAGTTCGAGCAGCGCTTTCGCGCGATCGAAAACGAGCCCGGCTTCGCGGATATGCCTCTGGAAGAGAAAGAAGAACTCTGGGTGCGCGCGAAGGCCGCTCAGGCCGTCTCCAGCGCCTGAAAGCGTGCCCAATTCTCAGGCGACAGTCGCACCGAAAGCTCAATGTCATCATGGTCGACGCGCTGGTCGAGAACCTCGCCCCGCGAATGTAGCCAGGCGATCTTGCCGCCGTCGGTCGCAGGAAGACGGATCTGGTGCACTTGCTCCCCGCTTCTCAATTCCATGGCCATGCGCTCGCGCAGTTCGTCCAGCCCCTCGCCGGTCACGGCCGAAATCGGCACCACATCCTCTCGCCGCTTGGCTTCCTCGCAGATCCGCTCCCGTTCCTCATCGGACATAAGATCAATCTTGTTCCACGCCTCGATGCGCGGCGGGGCCCCCTCTTCCGCCAGGCCGAGCGAAGCAAGGACGTCGTCGACGTCCTCACGCTGCGCCTCACGGTCGGGATGCGCCATGTTTCGGACATGGACCAGGAGATCGGCAGAGCGCACCTCTTCCAACGTTGCCCGGAAGGCCGCGATCAACTCGGTCGGAAGGTCGGACACGAACCCGACGGTGTCGGATAGGATGACCTTGTCGAATCCGGGCAGCCGGATATCGCGCATCGTCGGGTCGAGCGTCGCGAACAGGAGGTTCTCAGCGAACACAGCTTCGCCCGTCAGGATATTGAAAAGCGTTGACTTTCCCGCATTGGTATAGCCGACGAGCGCAATCACTGGCCACGGCGCGCGCTGCCTTCGGCCCCGGTGCAGTGAGCGTGTGCGTTTCACCTGATCGAGCTCGCGGCGGATCCGCGCCATCCGGTCTCGGATCAGGCGCCGGTCCGCTTCGATCTGGGTTTCGCCGGGGCCGCCCAGGAAGCCGAAGCCGCCGCGCTGCCTCTCCAGGTGGGTCCAGCTCCGGACCAGGCGCCCCGCCTGATAGTCGAGATGAGCAAGTTCGACCTGCAGTCGGCCTTCCGCAGTCGCCGCGCGCTCCCCGAAAATCTCGAGGATAAGCCCCGTGCGATCGATGACCTTTGTGCCGGCCTCTTCCTCAAGATTCTTCTGCTGGATCGGCGTCAGCGCCGAATCGATGATCAGCAGGCCAGCGCCCTCATCCTTCGCCAACTCGGCGATCTCCTCGACCTGGCCCTTGCCGAGCAGGGTCGCGGGCCGCATCGCGCGCACTCGGAACGGCCGCGCAGCGACAATGTCGATTCCGATCGCTTCGGCGAGTCCCTCCGCCTCTTCGACGCGCGCTTCGGCCGAACGGCGCGATCCGCTGCGCGGAAGGTCGGGCACGGCGATGATCGCGCGCTCGCCGCGCGCGACATCGACGACGCCGTATCCGTCGTAATCGTTCAGGATTCTTCCTCCTGTTCGCCGCCCGCTTCCTGCCCACCCTCGAGGTTGAGCGGGTGCGCCGGCTGCAAGGTCGAAATCGCATGCTTGTATACGAGCTGGATCTGCCCGCCTCGCTCGAGCACCAGCGAAAACTGGTCGAACCCCGAGACCGAGCCCTGAAGCATGACGCCGTTCACCAGGAATAAGGTCATGCGCTCATGGTCTCGCGCGGCGGCGGCAAGGAACAGGTCCTGCAGCGCTGCCTTGGCGCCGTCGACCGAGCTGTGGCTCGCCACGAAATCGGGCGGCGGCTCGGCGGGCATGATCGTCGAGATCGAATGTTTATAGACTAGCTGCGACGCCCCTTCGCGCCTCAGCAGGAGCGAGAAGGCGTCGAACCAAGTGACCACGCCCTGCAGTTTGACGCCTTTGACGAGGAATATCGTGACGGGCAGCTTGGCGCGCCGGATGCTGTTCAGGAAGTGATCCTGAAGACTGAGCGTTCGCGCCGGCACTCGTCCAGCCTCCTCCCAGCTATTCTTCGCCCTCCCGCTTGTCGCCGATGCCCAAAGCCTTGAGCTTCCGGTGCAAAGCGGAACGCTCCATGCCGATGAACGACGCGGTGCGGGAGATGTTGCCGGAAAATCTCCGGATCTGGATCTTAAGATACTCGCGCTCAAAGGATTCGCGCGCTTCCCTCAAGGGGCTGCCCATGATGGCCATGGCGGTGCTCGGACCACCCACGGAACCTTGGTGGTCGAGGATTTCCGATGGCAGCAGGTCGACCTCGATGCATGACACACGGTCGCCTGGCGCGAGGATCAAAGTGCGCTCGATAATGTTGCGAAGCTGCCGGACGTTGCCGGGCCAGTCGTGGGCCTGGAGAGCGGCCATGGCCTCCTCGGAGATGGAGGCGACAGGCATTCGCCGCTCGGCGGCGAAGCGCGCGAGGAAATGGTTCACGAGCTCGGGGATGTCCTCGCGACGCTCGCGCAGCGGCGGCAACCGGACGGGAACGACATTAAGCCGGTAGAAGAGATCTTCGCGGAAACGGGCCGCTGATATCTCGTCCTGCAGATTCCGCGACGTCGCCGACAGCACACGCACGTCGACCTTTACAGGCCGCTGGCCCCCGATGCGTGTGTAACTTTGGTCGGTCAGCACCCGCAGGATCTTTCCCTGCGTGGTGAGTGGCATGTCGGCGATCTCGTCGAGGAAAAGGGTCCCGCCATGGGCATGCTCGAGGAGGCCCGGACGTACGATGCCGTCGGTCTCGCTCCCGAACAGCTCCTCCTCGACCCGCTCCGGGCTCATCATCGCCGCCGAAAGCACGATGAAGGGGGCCCGGGCGCGCGGGCTCCACTGGTGGATCATACGCGCGGCAATTTCCTTGCCGACGCCCGGCGGGCCGGAGATCAACACCCGGCTGCCGGTGGGCGCCACACGCTTCAGCGTCGCGCGTACCGTGTTGATCGCGACCGAATTACCGTGGAGCTGGTCCTCCTGCCCGACCTGCTGCCGAAGCGTCTCATTCTCGCGCCTCAGTCGATCGGTATCGGTCGCGCGGTCGACGAGGTAAATCAGCCGCTCGGCCTCGAACGGCTTCTCGATGAAATCGACGGCCCCTTCCCTCACGGCGGCGACGGCGGTGTCGAGATTACCGTGGCCCGAGATCATCAGCACAGGAATCGTCGGGTCGCGACGCTTGATCTCCTGGAGCAGCTGCAGCCC
Source organism: Pseudomonadota bacterium (assembly GCA_046731955.1). Taxonomy (GTDB): domain Bacteria; phylum Pseudomonadota; class Alphaproteobacteria; order Sphingomonadales; family Sphingomonadaceae; genus Sphingomicrobium. The sequence goes on from JBKPMC010000044.1 coordinate 12,480, forward strand.
GTCGAGGCGCGAGCCCTGGAGCCAGACGTCGAGCAGGACCATCGAGGGCCTTCGATCCTCGATTGCATCGAGCGTCGCATTGCTGTCTGCGGCAGTGCGAACCGCATAGCCTTCGTCTTCCAGGACCCCGCTAACCAGCTCGCGGATGTCGGCTTCATCGTCAACAACCAGCACCTCAAGCGCCATCAGTCACCACCCTCGGCATCATCATTGTCTTTGCCTGCTGCCGGTGCGCTCTCGTCCTGCTCGAGCGCTGCCAGCTTGTCCGTGTCGAAAGCGATCCGCACGTGGGTTCCCCCGCCGGAGCGGTCGAGAAACGCGATCTCGCCCATATGTTCTTCGACGATTTTCTTGACGATCGCGAGGCCAAGGCCCGTGCCGCGCACTCGTGTCGTAACATACGGCTCGGTCAACCGCTCGCGGTCTTCGGGCAGCCCGACCCCCGTATCCGTGACGTCGATGACCAGTTGCCCGCCATCCTGTCGCAGGCGCAGCTCGACGCGATCGCCGGCCAAGCTGTGCTCTCCACGATTTCTACGACTTTCAATGGCTTCAACGCCGTTCTTCACTATATTCGTCAATGCCTGGCCGAGCTGTCGCCGGTCGCAGACCATGCGGAAATCGCCTTGTGGCGGGTCGAGAACGAAGGTGATGCCGGGATGCGCGACCTCGTGCAGGAACAGGGCATGGCGCGCGATCTCGTGCACATTCTCGTCGCGAAACACCGGCTTGGGCATGCGGGCGAAGCTCGAGAATTCGTCGACCATGCGTCTGAGATCGCCAACCTGGCGCACGATCGTGCCGGTCAGCCGCTCAAATGTCTCGGTGTCGGACCCGATCTCGTGCCCGAAACGCCGCTGAAGACGCTCTGCGGCCAGCTGGATCGGGGTAAGCGGGTTCTTGATCTCGTGGGCAATGCGGCGTGCGATGTCAGACCAGGCCGCGCGGCGCTGGTCGGTCAGCTGATCGGTGATGTCGTCGAAGGTCAGCACTGAGCCGTCCTGGTAGCGCACGCGTTTGACGGCCAGCGTCCGATGCCCGGAATCGGCGATGACGATCACATTGGCCTCGCCCTGGTCGCCGCGCATGAATTCGTCGAGGTCGGGCGACACCGAAGCGAGGGACCGCCCTTCGACCTCGCTCTGGCCCTTATGGAGCAGGGCTTCGGCCGAACGGTTGACGAGCAGGATCCCGAGTTGGTTGTCGACCGCGATCACTCCTGCGGTGACGCTGGAAAGCACGGCCTCCATGAAGGCGCGCCGGGCATCCAGCTGGGTGTTGGCTGACCGCAACTCGGTGGTCTGCTCGTCGAGCCGGCCGGCCATGCGGTTGAACGCGGTGGAAAGCGTCTGTACCTCATCCTCGGTCTCGGCGACCGGCACTCGCGCCGAGAAATCACCCTCCTCAATTCGTCCCGCTGCGGTCACGAGCTCGCCAACGGGTCGAACCAGCCGGTCAGCAATCTTGAGCGCAGTCAAGATAGCGAGTCCGACAATAACCAACGCGCCGAGGAGCAGCGCCGCATTGAATCGCAGCTGATTGGCTCGAGATCTCGCGAGCAACGCCTGATAGTCGTTCAGGACGTCGTCTGCGCGCTTGATCTGGTCGCGGAACCTCGGTTCGAACACCCGCGCTGCGTAGAGATAAGTGTCTGGGCCGTAGTCGAGCCGGGCTAATGCCCCAATGCGATCTGGCGAGTTGACCGGTACGCTCGGCCTCTTGCCAAGCTCTCGGATCACCGTCGGAGTAATCACCTTTTCGAGAGGACGCTCGTAGGGATTCACCAGCGCCAGCGACCTCGGAACGCCGTCCGGTCCGACGTTGATGATGATCGCCTCGGAAAGATTGCGGTTGAGGACCTGGCGGGCGAAGCCTTCAACGAACCGCGGGTCATCGATGGGCACGATCTTGAGATATCCGCCAAGGTCGCCACTCATGGTGACGGTCTCGTTGGCGACACGCTCGACCTCACGGTCGTAGGTGCCGCGCGCCACTTGAACGGTATTCTCGAGCATCCCGCGCGCTCGGTCGGAAAACCAAAATTCGAGCCCACTCTGGAACAGCAGCGAAGCGAAGATGGCAACGAGAACAGTCGGAACGGCCGCAATTACGGAGAACAGCGCCACAAGCCGCACATGCAAGCGGCCACTGCCGAGGCCACCCCGCTCCGCCCTTCGCACGGCCACCTTGCGCGAATAGAGCACCATCAGCCCAATCGCCGGCAACAGGTTGGCGACCATCAGGAGTGCGATGAGTGGCGGCGACAGCAGGGTGCCGGGTTCGCCCCCGCGGCTCAGCAGCCACGCGCTGAACGCAAGCATTCCGACCAGGAAGCCGCCCATCGCAACGGCCAGCCGATCGTAGAAGCGACCGCTCGCGCGCTCCCGGTGGAGCCAGCTTTCCGCTCTAGAAATCACCGGCGATTCGGCCGTACGCGCGTCCATTACGAGCGCGCTAGCACGACCGTTGCATTAAGAACACACTCGTGTCGTGATGTAATTTTCAGGCCGCCGACCGAGCGAGCCACGGCGAATAGAAATTGCGCAGCATATCGATGACCACGCCTGGATTGTCCTGCTGGTTGACCGTGTTGCGCAGCTCAGCGGAGCCTGGGAGCCCTTTGGTGTACCAGCCGATATGCTTGCGGGCGAGGTTCACGCCCGTGTGCGTGCCGTAAAGGTCGAGCATCGCCTCATATTGCTCGAGCATCACCTCGAGCTGCTCGTCGAGGCTCGGGTCGGGCCTGACCCCTCCTCCGCCGAGGTCCGCCATCACCTGAGCCAACAACCACGGACGTCCATAGGCGCCGCGGCCGATCATCACGCCGTCGGCGCCCGAGTGGCGCAGCGCCTCGCGCGCGTCCTCAATCGAGCAGATGTCGCCGTTGACGATGACGGGGACGTTCACCGCCTCCTTCACTTTCCGCACGAACGCCCAGTCCGCCTCGCCCTTGTACATCTGGCAGCGGGTCCGGCCGTGAACCGTGATCATCCGGACGCCGAGATTCTCGGCAATGCGCGCGAGCTCGGGCGCGTTGAGGCTGTCATGGTTCCAGCCCATGCGCATCTTGAGCGTGACGGGGACGCGAACAGCCTTGACGGTCGCGTCGATGAGCTTCGCCGCGAGCTTCAGGTCGCGCATCAGCGCCGAACCGGCCTCGCCATTGACGACCTTCTTCACCGGACAGCCCATGTTGATATCGATGATCGCTGCGCCACGCTGCTCGTTGAGCTTGGCGGCCTCGGCCATCACTTGCGGCTCGCAGCCGGCGAGCTGCATGGAGACCGGCTCTTCCGCCGGATCCCACATCGCCTTCTGCAGCGACTGCCGGGTTTCGCGCACCATCGCCTGGCTGGCGATCATTTCGCTGACCGTCAGCCCGGCGCCGTAGCGCTTGACGATCCGCCGGAACGGCAAGTCGGTGACAGCCGTCATCGGCGCCAGGATCACCGGCGCGTCGATCCGGATGGGTCCGACGTGAATGGGCTTCAGGTTCGTCATAGGGTTGGCGCGAGATAGTGGAACAGCCCTTGGCGGACAAGGCAAGCCGCCGTAGAGCGCCGCGCGCATGACGACTACCGCCCTCATTGTTGCAGCCGGAAAAGGTGAGCGCCTCGGCGGCGGTGTGCCGAAGCAGTACCGCATTCTCGGCGGCAAACCGGTGCTGCGCTGGGCGGTCGAGTCCCTGATCGGTCATCCCGCGGTGCAATCCACGCGGGTGGTGATCGGGAACGACCAGCAGAAGAATGCTGCGTCGGCTCTGGAGGGGCTCGACGTGGGCGACTTCGTTCAGGGCGGCGCCGAGCGGGCGGATTCCGTTCGCGCAGGCCTCGATGCGATCGGCGGCGAAGCCGTGTTGGTCCATGATGCCGCCCGCCCGTTCTGCCCGCCGGAGGTGGTCGATCGCCTCGTCGCGCAACTGGAGTTCTTCGAGGGCGCAGCGCCGGTGTTGGCGGTCGGTGACACGCTGGCGCGGGTCAGCGATACGCTGGGCGAATTTGTCGACCGCAGCGGGATGGTCCGGGTGCAGACACCCCAAGCATTTCAGCTCGAGCCGTTGCGCCGGGCCTATGCGAGTTGGTCAGGGGCCTCGCCGACGGACGAGACAACCGTGCTCCGGGCAGCCGGGATGCGCGTCGCCGCGGTCGAAGGCGATCCTGAGCTCGAAAAGCTGACCACACCCAGCGACTTCCGGCGCGCTGAGGAATGGATCGCCGGCCGCCTCGCGCCGCGCACGGGCATGGGCTTCGACGTTCATGCCTTCTCGAGACAAGGTCCGATCATGCTCGGCGGCATCGTCGTCCCACATTCGCGCGGGCTCGCCGGCCATAGCGATGCCGACGTGGTGCTTCATGCCATCACCGATGCGCTTCTCGGTGCTGCCGGCCTTGGGGACATCGGCGAACATTTCCCGCCCGCGGACCCGCAATGGAAAGGTGCGTCGTCCGATCTCTTCCTGCGGCACGCGGTCGACCTGCTGCAGGAACGCGGCGCCATCATCGATCATGTGGATTGCACGATCATCGCGGAGGAACCGAAAGTGGGGCCGCATCGTCCCGCGATGCGTTCCCGAATCGCCGAGATCGCTGGATTGAGACTGGATCAGGTGAGCATCAAGGCGACCACGACCGAAGGTTTGGGTTTCACCGGGCGGCGCGAAGGTATTGCCGCGCAGGCGGTCGCGAGCATCCGCATGGAGCTCCCGCGGTGAAGGATTCGCTCCTCCCAGATGAACTGGTGAGCCGGGCGCGCGAGGTGGTCGAGGCCAATCGCAAGGCCGGTCGGCGAATCGCTGTCGCGGAAAGCTGCACCGGCGGGCTGGTCAGCGCGGCACTCACAGAGATCCCCGGCTCCTCGGAAGTGTTTGAAGTAGGCTACGTAACTTATTCCAACGCAGCTAAAATCGGGCAGCTCAAAGTCTCGGAAGAAGTGGTCGAGACATTCGGCGCGGTCAGCGTGGCGACCGCTTGGGCGATGGCGCGCGGCGCGCTTGCCGCCTCCGAGGCGGACGTCGCGGTCGCCATCACAGGTATTGCGGGGCCAGGCGGCGGCACGCCGTCAAAGCCCGTCGGGACCGTCGTTTTTGCCCGTGCGGAGCGCGAGGCCGACCCGGCGAAAATCGTCGCCGACCAGAAGCTGTTCAAGAACGAGAACCGCGCCGGAGTCCGGCTTCAGGCGGCGCTCTGCGCGCTCGACCTGCTGATGCCGTAAAGCACGGCCGCGCGCTGCTCGAAGGCTGACGTCATGCGCCTCAGCGCCCGATCGAACATCGATCCAGCAAGGCTTTCGAACAGGCGCGACTTGAATGCGAAATCGACCGAAAAACAAAGGTTCGTGCCGCCGTCCTGAGCGGGGCCGAAATGCCACTCGTTATGGAGATATTTGAGCGGCCCTTCGACATAGTCGACGCAGATGTTCGTCGGCCGCTGCTTCACGACGCGGCTGGTGAAGCGCTCCTTGAAGGCATTGAAACCGACCACCAGGTCGGCGACCGTTTCCTTCTCACTCGACGAGCGCACCCGCACCGCGACCACCCACGGCAGGAAATCGTCATAATGCTGAACGTCCGCGACGAGATCGAACAGCTGTTCCGGCGTGTAGGGGAGATGCCGCGTCTCGCTATGGCGCGGCATCGGCCCCTGCCCCAGAGCCCGACCGCTCCAGCTGCGCCGCGCGCGCTTCCTGCATCTTCCTGAAATCATCGCCGGCGTGATAGCTCGAGCGCGTCAGCGGCGAGGCTGCGACGAGCAGGAAACCCTTGGCCCGTGCGATCGCGGCATAAGCGTCGAACGCATGGGGAGTGACGAACTCCTCGACCTTTGCGTGGCGCGGCGTCGGCTGGAGGTACTGGCCCATGGTCAGGAAATCTACGCCTGCCGAGCGCATGTCATCCATCACCTGATGGACTTCGAGCCGTTGCTCGCCGAGGCCGACCATCAGCCCGGATTTCGTGAACATGTGCGGTGCACGGCGTTTCACACTCTCTAGGAGGCGCAGCGAGGAATAATAGCGCGCCCCGGGGCGGATCGTCGGATAGAGCCGCGGCACGGTCTCGAGGTTGTGGTTGTAAACGTCGGGCCCGGCATCGACGATCGCCTCGACCGCTTTCTCGCTCTTGTTGCGGAAATCGGGCGTCAGGATCTCGATCGTCGTCCCCGGCGTGCGCTTCCTCAGTGCCTGGATCACCTTGACGAACTGCGACGCTCCACCGTCCGGCAAATCGTCCCGGTCCACTGAAGTGACGACGATATGCTCGAGCCCAAGCTCGGCCGCCGCAGTCGCGACGTGCTCCGGCTCCAGCGGGTCGACCGGCCATGGCATGCCCGTTTTCACGTTGCAGAAGGCGCAGGCGCGGGTGCAGGTGTCGCCGAGGATCATCACCGTCGCATGCTTCTTCGTCCAACACTCGCCGATGTTCGGACAGGCCGCTTCCTCGCAAACGGTGGCGAGGTTAAGCTCGCGCATCAGCTTGCGCGTCTGGTGATAGCCTTCGCTGACCGGGGCCTTGACCCGGATCCAGTCGGGCTTGCGCTGCTTCGGCATCGAGGCGGGAGCGTTCATCGCGTGGCGAGATAGCGACTGTGGTCCCGGCTTGCCACCCCTGCCCTCGCGCGGCTAGCGCCGGCGCGTGTCCTACCTTGAACAGCTGATCGAAGGTTACCGCCGCTTTCGCGACGCGGATTGGGCTCGTGAGCGCGAGCGATGGTCCGAGCTCGCCGAAGGGCAAAGCCCGAAGGTCATGATCCTCTCCTGCGCCGACAGTCGCGTCGACCCGGCGCAGATCTTCGACGCCAGGCCCGGGGAGATGTTCGTGGTACGCAATATTGCGGCGCTCGCTCCGCCCTACGAAACGAGCCGCGGCTTTCACGGCGTGTCTGCGGCGCTGGAATTTGCCGTTACCCAGCTCGATGTCGACGAAATCCTGGTGATGGGCCATGGCCTTTGCGGGGGTTGCGCGGCTGCGCTCACCGGTCAGTTCGACGGCACTCCGCCTGGCGAAGGGCATTTCATCGCAGACTGGGTGCGGATGCTGGATGGCGCGCGCGACGAAATCCGGGCCCATCACCCGGAACTCGACCACGAGGCTTTTACTGAGATGGAACGAGAGGCGGTCAAAGTAAGCCTCGGGAACCTCAGGACGTTTCCCTGGATCCGGGAACGGGAGGAAGCCGGCGCCCTGAGGCTCCACGGCGCGCATTTTGCAATTGCCGAGGGGCGCCTTTACGTGCTCGACGAGGCGGAAGGTGACTTCCGCCCCGTCTAGCCGGCTTGCTCAAATTGAAACGTCAGCTGCAGGGGAGTGCAGCGTGCGCTAGCACCTGACGTTATAGTCGTAGTGTGGCTGACCGTATTGGTCGACGTAGTAGCAATAGCCGCGCGTATCGCGATAATATTGCCGGCCCTTGATCACGGCGCCGAGAACGCCGCCGAGCACTGCACCGGCGACGGCGCCCTGGATCGGGTTCACGCCTGGGACCACGGCGCCGATCGCGGCGCCGCTGACGCCACCGATCGCAGCGCCCGTCGCCGCACGGCGAGCCTGGTCATTCTGATAGCCGCCATAGTACGGATCGTAGCCGTACGGGCTTGTGGCGCAGCCGGTCGTCGCGATTCCCACGGCGACCAGTACTGCAAATCCGAGCTTCCTCATCGTCTCTCCCTTCCCTTGCTCAACACGCCCCCTATGCGGCCATTAGTGCTCAAAACGATATTTCGTTCCCGCATCGATCATCTGGCGTTCAGGTCCAAAACACATGCGCGGTCAACTGTGGTCATTGCGCGACACTGCGGTAGAGAGACTCAAGAGGATTCGTGAATGCGAGACCGAACGATCGAACAAGAAGCCAACATCGCCCTCCTGATCGACGCGGACAACGCGTCGCCTGAGCACCTCGACGAGGTGCTCTTGGTGCTCGGCGAGCTCGGCACGATCAACATCCGCCGCGCCTATGGCAATTGGGCCAAGGCGAGCCTCAAGGGCTGGGGCAATCTTACGGGCGCACACTCGATCGTGCCGATGCAACAGTTCGATGTCGTCAAAGGCAAGAGCGCGACGGACATGCGCATGACGATCGACGCGATGGACCTGCTCTATCGCGGCAATGTCGACGGCTTCGGGATCATGTCCTCGGACAGCGACTTCCTTCCGCTCGCCCAGCGAATCCGGGAGGACGGGCTGCCGGTCTATGGCTTCGGGACAGCCAAGACGCCCGTCTCTTTCCAGCAGGCCTGCACGCGCTACTTCGACGTCGGCGCACTCGCGCTCGACGAGGAGGAGCAGCTCGAACAGCCGGCCACGAGCAAGGGGCAGCGGCCAGTCGATCCCGAGCTGCTCCAGGTGTTGGGCTCTGCCTATAAGGCCTCGAAGCGCGATGAGGACGGATACACGCCCCTGTCCGAGCTGGGGCAGCGCGCCAAGGCCGTGTCGAGCTTCGCCGCGCGCAACTATGGCTTCACGCGACTGTCCGAGCTCATCAAGGCGGTTCCCAATTTCGAAGTGAAGAACGGCGACGATGGCCGCTTGCTCGTGAAGCGGCTGCGCTGACCGCAACCCAAGCTGTTGTTCTTGAGGCACAGTGCGGCGATTTCAACCGCCGCGCGGAACCGCGGCTTCGGTGACCGGTTCTCGGTCCAACTCAAATTGTGATTGCTCAACATGCTGGCCCCGCAAAGCCCGGAAGGGTTCCTCGACACCGCGCTGAATGCTCTCTGCACGGTCATTGACTGGCGTGCGGTTCTCGACGCCCTGCCGGTCCCGATCTACGTCACCGACGCCGAAGGCGGAGTAACCTACTGGAACCGCGCCTGTGTGGCGTTCGCAGGCCGCGAGCCTGAGCCAGGCCAGGACCGTTGGTGCGTGACCTGGAAACTCTTCACGACCACCGGCGAATTCTTGCCTCACGACCAGTGTCCGATGGCTCAAGCGATCCGGCAGAGGCGGATCATTCGAGACCAGGTGGCGATCGCCGAGCGCCCGGACGGCACGCGCGCTGCGTTTCGGCCCTACCCCACGCCATTGTTCAACGACGACGGCTCCCTTCGCGGAGCCGTCAGCTTGTTGATCGACGTCACCGAGGAGCAAAGCGAAGTGCTTGCAGAGCAGGCCAGCCGCTGCCGTCGCCTGGCCGGCGCGGTGTACAATCGCGAAACCTCGGGCGTGCTTTCCGCCATGGCTGACCAGTTCGCGCGCACCGCAGCCGAGCTCCGCGCCGATAACGACCTTTAGCCGGTCACAGCAATTCCAGGCTGACCGTCACTTCGTCGCCCGCGGCGACGTCTGCCTTTCGGCGCACATCCGCCTTCACCGGAAGCAGGTAACCGCCGCTTTTCTGCGGGAAGACCGAGGTTCGCCAGGTGACGTTATGGATGCTCGCCTCGACCTTTACTGAGCCGAAGCCGCCGCGATTGAGCAAGCTGTGGGCACGGATTTCGATCGCCTCCTCCGCGGGCACTGTGAAGAAATGCCAGCTTCCGCCGGCCCAGATCCAAAGCGGGCCGGTGACGATGATCATCTACAACCAGCGCCGCACTCGCGAGCGGTAGCCGCGATAGGCGTCGCCGAACTTGCGCTCGAGATAGGCTTCCTCGCGGGCCACGACTCCGTACCGGAGGATGAGCGCGAAGAGGACCATCACGACGAGAAGCCACAAGGTGTTCAGCGCGATCGCCAGCCCGATCAGGCCCAGGAACATGCCGATATAGATGGGATTTCGCGAGAAGCGGTACGGCCCGCTCTCGACGATCGTCGTGGTGGGTTGATTGGTCGGCACATTCGAACCCGCTTTGGTAATCGTCACCGCGGCCCAAACGAGCAATGCCAATCCGAGCACAAACAGCGCCCCGCCGAGCCAGCCCGCCGGGAGGTCGGACGGCAGCCAGGGCAGCGGCAAGAGCCGATCGAGCGCAATCCCGCCGATGATGGCGAGCACCAGGGCGATTGGGGGGCGGACCAGGACTCGAGCTGTGTCGATCTTGTCATTCATCGCGGCGCTTCCTGCCGATATCATAAGCGGCGATCTTCCGCCCGGCTGCGCTGTCCTCGATGAGCTGGACAAGACGCTTGGCGCGGGTCTCCGGCTTCTTGGCACTGGTGATCCAATGGAGCACGACCTTGCGGTAGCCGGGAGGTCGCTTCTCCCAATCCGACCACGCTGCCTTGTTACCGCGGAACTGGGCTTGCTCCGCATCCGTCAGCTCCGCCAGCGGCCGCTCATAAGAGTAGAGCCCGCTCTTGTGCTTGTTCTCCTCGTACGCGCGTTCGCCGGCAGCTGTCATGTGACCAGCGTCCTTCAGCGCGTTGAAGCGCTCGACATTGACCTTGCTCCAGATGCTTCCCTTGCGCCGGGGCGTGAACCGGATGGTGTAGGCGTCCTCGCCCAGCGACTTTCGTACCCCGTCTATCCAGCCGAAACACAAGGCCTGGTCGCGCGCCTGCGGCCAGTCGATCGACGGCCTGCCGCTGCCCCTCTTCCAGAAGCCAACGAGCAGCTCGGGCGCGGTTTCGTGGTTGCCCTCGAGCCAGTGGCGGAAATCGGCCTCGGTAGGAAAGTAGGTGGGTTGCGCATTCATCGTGGGTTATTCACGTTCTGCTCTTTTCACCCGTCCTCAGATCCAAAGCGGGCCGGTGACGGTGATCATGCGCGAATGTTCCGAATGTTCGCAGTGACGACAACGTTCCTGCTGCTTTGCCGCCCCGCGGATACGGCGAGTTCCATTTCACCCAAGCCGCATAAAAACGCTGCCAAGTGAAATCCTATTTTGCCAGATCTTTTTGTTAGTTCGATCGGTGAGCGCGCCGCTGTCATGCTCAAAGGCATGGAAGGCAGGCGCCTCGCATATCGGCGGATTGGTTTGCTCGCCGCCTAACTACTTTTTGGCACCGCCTGTCTTTGGCGAGCGCCGAAGGCGTTGGACTCGCTAGATATTTTCGTTAGTTTCTGCGCCGAGACTCCGAGTCCCAAGTTCGGCAAAACCCAAGGAGCGGGGGTCTCACCTTGGATAAGCGGCCCGGTTGGCATCCCCTGACCGGGCCGCTTTCATATCTGCTAAAGTCGTTCTCTGGATCGTAGGCACAAACTAGACCAGCTGCCTTCCATCAGTCCCCCTATCGCGTCAGCTTCCGGTAGGTCATCCGGTGCGGTCGTGTCGCTTCCTCGCCGAGGCGGCGGATCTTGTCTTCCTCGTAGGCCTCGAAATTCCCCTCGAACCATTCGACCCGGCTGTCGCCCTCGAAGGCGAGGATGTGCGTCGCGAGGCGATCGAGGAAGAAGCGGTCGTGGCTGATAATCACCGCGCATCCCGCGAAATTCTCCAGTGCCTCCTCGAGCGCGCGCAGGGTCTCGACGTCGAGGTCGTTGGTCGGCTCGTCGAGCAGAAGGACGTTGCCGCCCTCCTTCAGCATCTTCGCAAGGTGGACGCGGTTTCGCTCGCCGCCCGATAGCTGCCCGACCTTCTTCTGCTGGTCGGGCCCGCGGAAGTTGAACGCGCCGACATAGGCCCGCGTGTTGACGTCATTCTTGCCGATCTTGAACAGATCGAGACCGTCGGAAATTTCCTCCCAGACGTTCTTCTTCGCGTCGAGATCGTCGCGCGACTGGTCGACATAGCCAAGGTGGACGGTTGGTCCGACCTCGATGTCACCCGAGTCCGCCTGCTCCTGGCCGGTGATCAGCTTGAACAAAGTGGTCTTGCCGGCGCCGTTCGGACCGATCACCCCGACAATCCCGCCGGGCGGCAGGCTGAACGACAGGTTCTCGAACAGGAGCTTGTCGCCATAGGCTTTGCTCAGGCCCTTCGCCTCGATCACCTTTCCACCGAGCCGCTCGGGCACCTGGATCAGGATCTGCGCCTTGCCCGGAGTGCGGCTCTCCTGTGCCTCGACGAGCTGGTCGAACGACTTGATCCGCGCCTTGGACTTGGCCTGCCGCGCCTTGGGAGAACGCCGGATCCATTCGAGCTCGTCGGAGATCGCCTTCTGGCGTCCCGCCTCCTCGCGCTCCTCCTGCTCCAGCCTCTTAGCTTTTTTCTCCAAATATCCAGAATAATTGGATTCGTAGACGTAGTAGCGGCCTCGATCGAGCTCCAGCACCCATTTCACCACATTATCGAGGAAATAGCGGTCGTGGGTGACGAGGATGACGTTGCCGGGATAATCGATGAGATGCTTTTCGAGCCATTGGACGCTTTCCGCGTCGAGATGGTTGGTCGGTTCGTCGAGCAACAGGATGCTGGGCTTTTCGAGCAGCAGCCGGGTCAGCGCGACGCGGCGCTTCTCGCCGCCCGAGAGGTTCGCGACCGACGCATCGCCCGGCGGGCAGCGCAAGGCGTCCATCGCGATCTCGAGCTGGTTGTCGAGCGTCCAGCCGTCGACCGCGTCAATTTTCTCCTGCAATTCGCCCATCTCGGCCATCAGCGCGTCGAAATCGTCGCCCGGATCGGCCATTTGCGCGGAGATGGCGTTGAACCGCTCGAGCATGTCGGCGACGGGGCGAACCCCGTCCATGACATTCTCCCTGACCGTCTTGTTTGGGTCGAGCTGCGGTTCCTGCTCAAGATAGCCGACGGTGATCCCCTCGCCCGCCCAGGCCTCGCCGGTGAACTCCTTGTCCTTGCCGGCCATAATTTTCATCAACGTAGATTTGCCCGAGCCGTTGGGGCCGACGATGCCGATCTTGGCGTCGGGGTAGAATTGCAGGTGGATGTTGTTGAGGATGGGCTTCTGGCCCGGGAAGGCCTTGCTCAGGCCCTTCATCACAAAGCTGTACTGTGCGGCCATTGGGTCGCTAGATTCCTTCAGAGTTCGGGAGTTGCGGGGCAGTTAGGCGACCCAAGCTGCTTTTTCTAGTCGCGCCCGACCATCGCCTCCGCGTTTGCGAAGCGATAGTCGCGATACTGGTCGCGCAGGTCCTTCTTCGACAGCTTGCCGGTCGCAGTGTGCGGAAGCTCGGCGACGAACTCGATCGCGTCGGGAAGCCACCATTTCGCGACTTGGCCGGCAAGAAAATTGCGAATTTCCGTTTCGCAGACATCGCTGTTGTTATCGCGGACGATGAGCAGCAGCGGCCGCTCATCCCACCTCGGGTGCGGAATCCCGATCGCCGCTGCTTCAGCAACACCCGCGCAGCCGACGGCGGCATTCTCCAGCTCGATGGAGCTGATCCACTCCCCGCCAGATTTGATCACGTCCTTGGCGCGGTCGGTCAGGCGCAACGTATTGTCGGGGTGGATGACTGCGATGTCGCCCGTGTCGAACCAGTTCTCCGCGTCGACGCAGTCCTCGTCCTTCTTGAAATACCGCCGAACAACGGCAACGCCGCGGGTTTGCAGATGGCCGGAACTCTCGCCGTCGCGCGGCAGGATTTTGCCTTGGTCGTCGACGATGCGGAGCTCGACACCAAAAAGCGAGCGTCCGGGGCGAGACTGGTAATCGACTTGCTCCTCATCGGTCATCGAATCCCAGTTCGCCGGCGGTGCTCCAACTGTTCCGATCGGCGTCATCTCGGTCATGCCCCAAAGGTGCCGGACACGAATGCCGCGCTCACGGAACCAGCGGATCGTCGCGGGCGGCGCCGAGGATCCGCCCACGATGATTGTGTGCAGCTTGCCGAGCTTCGCGCCGGTATCCTCGACATGGTCGATGACGTTCAGCCAGACCGTGGGAACGCCCGCCGAGTGCGTGACACCCTCCTCGTTGTACAGCCGGCAGATACGTTCGGGCTTGTTATCGCCACAGATGACAAGCTTCAGGCCGGTGATCGCGGCTGCGTAGGGCAAGCACCAGCTGTTGGCGTGGAACATCGGTACGACCGGGAGCATGACTGACTGCGCCGATAAGTCGAATACGTCCGGCGCGATGATCGACATGGCGTGAAGCACGGTCGAGCGATGCTCGTACAACACGCCCTTGGGGTGCCCGGTCGTCCCGCTAGTGTAGCAGAGACCGCACGGCGCCCTCTCGTCACCCTCGATCCAGCGATAATCGCCGTCCTCCGCGGCGAGCCACGCGTCAAAGTCGGTGTCGAAGCAAATGTAATGCTCGACGGTCGGCAACTGCGGCTTCAGCCGCTCGACGAGAGGCGCGAAGGCAGCATCGTAAAGGAGTACTCGGTCCTCTGCGTGCGTGATGATGTACGTGAGCTGGTCGTCGAACAGCCGTGGATTGACGGTGTGAAGGACGCCGCCAGCGCCGACCACGCCGAACCATGCCGCGAGGTGGCGATCATGGTTCATCGCCAGCGTGGCGACACGGTCTCCAGAGCGAACCCCAAGCCGTTCCAACGCCTCGGCCATGCGTCGCGCATTGTCAGCAAGCTGCTTCCAATTGGTTCGAACCGTGGTCCCGTCGGCCCGCGCGGCGACGATCTCGCGATCGCCATGCTCGCGCTCGGCATGGTCCATCAACCGCATGATCCGGAGCGGCCAGTCCTGCATTGCGCCGAGTGACATCGAGCGCCTCCCCATAGGGGGACGCATCATGGCCCAAAAATGTCGACGCGGAAACGCCCTAGAAGGGTAGCTTGAATCCTGGCGGAAGCGGAAGAGTGCTCGACATCTTCTGCATTTCCTCGGCCGCGGCCGCATCAGCCTTGCCGCGGGCATCGTTGATCGCCGCGGCGATCAGGTCCTCGAGCATTGCCTTTTCCGACTGCTGAAGCAGGCTGTCGTCGATCGCCACGCTCAGGATTCGCCCTTTGGCGGTCGCGCGGATGGTGACGAGACCGCCGCCCGCGGCGCCTTCGACCTCGACCTTCTCGAGATTGTCCTGCGCCCTCTGCAGCTCGTTCTGCGCGTTTTGCGCCATCTTAAGAATTTCATCGATGTCGGGCATTTCGGGCATATCAGCTGCCTTTGGTTGAATAGGTTTCGAGCTCTGCGCCGGGGAATGCGTCCATCACTGCCCGGACATTGGGATCGGTAAGCACATCGGCGCGAACGCGTTCCTCGGCGATTTTCTCCTGGTCGAGCAACGACGGCTCGCCCGGCTCGTCCGACAACGCGACCTGCCAGCTGACGCCAGTAATGGACTTAAGCGCGGCCGCAAGGTCCCGCGACCAGTCGGCGCCGAGCGGGCGCATCAGCTTCAGCACGAGCTCGGGCGGCGCGTAGCGGACCGGCCCCACCTGGTCGTGGAGCTGCTGGGCGAGCAGATGCCTGCCGCTCTGCTCAATCGCCTTCACGACCGCCGGAAAATCGGGCGGGAGCGTTGCCGTGGGGCCGGACGGCTTTGCAGTCGGCGCGGAGGTGGGCGCGGCCGCTGCCTCTCCCCCACTAAGCCGCGCCATGAGCGTCGCCGGATCGGGCAGGTCGGCGGCGTGGATGAGGCGCAGCAGCGCCATTTCGGCCGCCTCGCGCGGGTCGGGCGCGACGTCGACGTCCTGCAGGCCCTTGAGCAGCATCTGCCACAGGCGGTGGATCGTACCCCAAGACAGCGCTTCCGCCATCCGTTGGGCAGCTTCGCGCTCTTCGGCGGATTGGAGAGCGTCGGCGGTCGCGCCAGCCTTGGCGCGGGTCACCGAATGCAGCGATTCCATGAGTCCGCGCAGGAGTTGTGTTGGGTCGATCCCGAGCTCATGCGCCTCGTCAAGCTCGGCCAGCGCCGCATTGGCGTCGCCCGAGAGCACGAGCTGGAGCAGCCGGCGAATGCGGCCGCGATCAGCGAGGCCCAGCATGTCGCGAACCTGCTCCGCTGTCACCGTGCCCGCCCCATGCGCGATCGCCTGGTCGAGGATCGACAGCCCGTCGCGCGCCGAGCCCTCCGCCGCCCTGGCGATCATTCCGAGCGCTTCCGGCTCTACGTCCACGCCTTCCGCTTGGGAGACCTCGGCATAATGTGCTGCGAGCTTCTCGGCCGGAATGCGCCTCAAGTCGAAGCGCTGGCAGCGCGACAGCACCGTCACCGGCACCTTGTTGACCTCGGTCGTCGCAAAAAGGAACTTCACATGCTCAGGCGGTTCCTCAAGAGTCTTGAGCAAGGCATTGAAAGCAGCCTTGGAAAGCATGTGAACTTCGTCGATGATGTAGATTTTGTATCGGGCGCTGACCGAGGCATAGCGGACCGCGTCGATGATTTCTCGGATGTCGTCGATGCCGGTGTGGCTGGCGGCATCCATCTCGATCACGTCGATGTGCCGCCCTTCGGAGATAGCGCGGCACGGTTCGCAGATGTTGCAAGGCGTGATCGTCGGGCCACCCTGCCCGTCCGGACCGACGCAGTTGAGCGCCTTGGCGATCAGCCGCGCCGTCGAGGTCTTGCCGACTCCCCGTACGCCTGTGAGCAGGAAGGCATGGGCGATCCGTCCGCGGGCGATCGCGTTGGCGAGCGTCTTCACCATCGCATCCTGGCCGATCAGCTCGTCGAAGGTCTGCGGGCGGTATTTGCGTGCGAGCACGCGATAAGCCGAAACCGCCGCGATCGGTTGCGGTACTTCCGGTAAGTCGAGGCCCAGACCGGGCGATTCGGCGTCGTCCATCAATGGTGGTTTAGGGCCAGTCGGCCGTCATTGTCTTGCATCAATCACCCGCCACCGCGAATGGCACACGGAGAAGGAGAAGCACGGATGCGATCATGCAACCTCTTTCTTTACGCCTTTGGCCGCTGCGATCATGGGCCTTAGCCTGCCGGTCCGCGCTTCCGCCGCCGAACGGCTTTGCCCGCTCGGCGGCATCCAGCAACTCCGAATCTACGAGATCTTCGAGCGCAACAAGCCAGCCTTCCACGCCCGCTTTCGAGACCATGCGACACGGATCATGAAGCGCTACGGCTTCGACGTCGTGGCAATGTGGGAAACGAAACAGAGCGACCGGACCGAATTCGTCTACCTGCTGCAATGGCCGGACGAGGCAACGATGAAGCGCCAGTGGAATGCCTTTTTGGCAGACAAGGAATGGTCGAGGATCAAGAAGGAATGGGCCGCAGTCCACGGTCAGGCGGTCGGCGACATTCAGGATCGCACGCTGAAGCCCACTGATTATTCGCCTTGTTGAGAGGTGGAAGCCGACGACCCGGCACGAAATCGTTGTGGCTGCTTCCTTCCGGACCTGACCAGGTTGGCGACAGCGCCGTCCGCCGACTTCCGGGCGCGCATATGGGTGAAGTAGTGCAGGCATGCAAGTTCATGTTCGGACCGGCTGTTTCTTCATCTCACGTTGACCGATAGCGGAAGAAGCGCGGCCTCTCTTCGCGGGAGCTCTGCCCATGGTTCCTCCACTCATGCTCGTTGCCGCGGTTTCGGCCATGCAGGCGGCGACCCCGGCGCCTCCATCACAGACGGCTACTCCTTCGGTCGGACAGCCATTCAGTCGGCAACGCGTCGGTCGCGGGTTCATGAGCCCCATGGGGGAACCCTTCTTCGGTCGCCGACCGGGCGAAGACGGGCTCAGTGTCTGGTTTGAGCAGGCGGACGGGAACCACGACGGAATGCTGACGATCGACGAGCTGGAACAGGATGCTAAGCGCTTCTTCCTTACCCTCGACACCGATCACGACGGCGAAATCGATCCGGACGAGATCACGCACTACGAGGATGTGATCGCGCCGCAAGTTCGGACCGGTCCGATTGCGACCGATGCGTCGATCGGAGACAGCCGGCCGCAAGAGCGCGGCCGAGGCGGACGGCCGCCCCGCGGCGGCAGGCATGGCGGCCACGGCGGCGCCTTCGATTTTGGAGGGTTCGATGACGAAGCTGGGGCCGGTCGCTTCGGCCTGCTCCAGATCCCCGAGCCCGTTGCCTCGGCCGACAGCAACTTCAACCGCGGCGTCTCGAGTGACGAATTCCAGCATGCGGCGGTTTCGCGTTTCGAACTGTTGGACATCAATCACACCGGGCGCCTCACGCTTGCGCAGCTGCAAGCTTTCCGGCAGGCCGCCTCCGCGGCTGCGAGGGGTGGACGAAGGCCCGCCTCGGGAGATCAGGCCGGCCCGGACGAGAGCGTCTCCCCTTCTTCGATACCAATCGCGGGTAACTAGCAGCTCGCGCCAACCGCAGGATCGAGCAGATCTTGATCGTCCCTGGCCTTCATGACCCGTTCACGCGCAGAGGAGGACGTCTGCGCAGCTAGCCGGAGGCCCGCCTGAATGCCCTTTTTTGCCGTGGTCTTCCCGATCCTAGCTTCGGTCGCCCAGGCAGCGGAGCCGCCGATTACCGTTACGGGCCGCCCGTGGGCGCCCTTCATCAGCCCGATGGGAGAGCCGTTTCGTGCCCGCGCGGCAGGCGACGACACGCTCGCCCGCTGGTTCCATCAGGCCGATCGCAATCAGGATGGAATGCTCACGTCCGATGAGATGCAGGCTGATGCGGACCGCTTCTTCGCGACGCTCGACACCGACCACAATGGCGCGATCGAGCCGGAGGAGCTCGTGCAATACGAATGGGAACTCGCTCCCGAAATTCAGGTCGGGTCGAGGTGGAAACGGGTCCGCCCTGCTCCACCCGGTGAAAAAGCCAGCGCCAGCGAGCGCCAACGTGGCAACGGGAAGCGGCGAGAAGGCGGCAATCAGGTCTTTGACAGCCGAACCAGCGACGGCCTGGAACACGGCTTACAGGGTGCTGCCAGGTACTCGCTGCTCAACATGCCGGAACCTGTCGTTGGCGCCGATGCCGACTTCAACAGGGCGATAACGCTAGAAGAATTCAGGGCCGCTGCGATCTATCGGTTCCAGCTGCTCGACAGTAAGCGGCAGGGCAGGCTCACTCTGCAGGAGCTTGCTACGCTCCTCCCGCCTCCACCCAAGCCGGGCCGACGCATCAAGCAGAAGGAGGCCGTCGACACGCGCGTCGGCAATCCGCTGCCGCCCGGCGACTAGCGCCCCATCCAATTCGTTGCGCCCGCCGGGATCCGGACGGTTAGCGACTTCATATCCTCGGTCAGGATGATCTGGCAGGCGAGCCGCGACGTCCGCGTCGCATGGGCCGCGAGATCGAGCAGATCCTCCTCCTCCTCCGTCGCCGGCGGCAATCTTTCGAAATCCTCGGAGTCGACGATCACATGGCAGGTCGAGCACGCCATCACACCTTCGCAGGCGCCTTCGAGCGGCTCTCGAGCCGCCCAGGCCACGTCGAGCAGCCGTTGCCCCGGCTCCGCTTCCACTTCCTTGTCGAGCGTTCCGTCAGCCCGGAAAAACCGCACCAGGGTCACGCGTCGAGCTTCTCCTGTGCGACCGCCGCCGCGGCGATCCGCTTGCAGGCGTCCACCAGCTCCTGCTGCTTGGTGTAGCGGCCGAAGCCGAGGCGGATCGAGGAGCGCGCCTCGCGATAGTCGAGCCCGAGCGCGCGGAGCACATGGCTAGGCCGCCCTGAGCCGCTCGCGCATGCGGATCCAAGCGAGAAGGCGATGTCGCGAAGGTCAGCGATCAGCCGCGCGGCGTCGACGCCCTCTCGGCGGATGTTGAGGTTGCCGTGGTAGCGGTGCGCGATATCGCCGTTGATCGTCCAGCCCGGGCCAAGCGCTCGCTCCGCGGCGGTCCAGAGCTTCTGCACGTGATCATAATCGCGGGTCGTGCGCTCATCGGCGAGTTTGGCGGCCGCGCCAAAACCGACGCATAGCGCCGGCGACAATGTGCCGGAGCGCAGCCCCTGCTCCTGCCCGCCGCCATGGATGAACGGCGCGGGCTCTTTGCCCTTGCGCATCCACAGGGCGCCCACGCCCTTGGGGCCGTGGATCTTGTGAGCCGAAACGGCGACCAGATCGGGTCCCTTGCAGAGTTCGACTCGGCCGAGCGCCTGAACCGCGTCGCACAGCATCAGTGCACCGCAGCCATGGGCCATGTGCGCGATCTCCGAAATCGGCTGGGTAACACCGATCTCATTGTTCACCTGCATCACCGCGACCAGCAGCACGCGCTTGTCGAGCTCGCGCTCGAGGTCTTCGAGGTCGAGGCGCCCGTCGCTCCGGACCGGAAGGACGGTGAGGTCAACGCCCTGCGCGGCTAGCCACTCGCACGTGTCGAGCACAGCGGCATGCTCGGTCGCCACCGTGACGATCCGGTTGCGCTTTGAACCCGCCGCGCGGGCTTTCTCGACCGTGCCCTTGAGCCCCCAGTTCAGCGCCTCGGTCGCGCTTCCGGTGAAAGCGACGCTTCCTCCCTTGAGCCCGATCGACTTTTCGACGTGCTTGCGGGCAACCTCGATTGCCGCTGACGCCTCATGCCCCCAGCGCGATGGCGAATGCGGGTTGGCGAATTTCTCCTCGATCCACGGACCCATTGCCTTGGCGACTTCCGGCGCGACCGGCGTAGTGGCCTGATAGTCGAGGTAGATCATGCGGCCTCGGCCTTGGCGCGTCCCTTGATGCGCCGCCACTCGGTGGTGAATCTTTCAACATCGCGCTCGTCGGTGGTCGGGCCGAAGCTCACGCGAATAACGGAAGCGGCGGTGTCCTGCGGCACGCCCATCGCGGCGAGGACTCGGCTTGGCTTCATGCTGCCCGACGAGCAAGCGCTCCCGGCCGAGACGGAAATTCCGGCAAGGTCGAGCTGGACGAGCTGACTGGCGCTCGCGACTCCGGGCGCGGCATAGGCGCCGATAGTTGCGATTCGGGGGGCCTCTGCCGCGATCACCAGGCCACCGGCGGCGACGACCTCCTGTTCCAGTCGCTGACGCAGAGCCGCAAGCCGCGGCATCGCCTCGGCAAAGGCCCGGCGCGTGAGCGCCGCCGCCATGCCTGCAACCGCTGGCAGGTTCTCGGTGCCGCGGCGATATCCCCGCTCCTGCCCTCCACTGGCTTCGAGCGTGCCGAGATCCTTGATCAGCAGTGCCCCAACGCCCGGAGGTCCGCCGAACTTGTGACCAGAAATCGCGATGAAATCAGCATCGGGGAGGGGAATCTTGCCTGCGCCCTGCGCGCAATCGGCGAGCAATAGCGAGCCGGCCGCGCGTACAAGCTCGTTGATTTGCTCCAGCGGTTGAATCACGCCGGTCTCGTTGTTGACCTGCTGGATGGCGACGACCCCAGGGCCACTCGCCAACTCCTCTTCCAAGACGCGGAGGTCGATCAATCCCCGGGCGTCGACCGGCAGAATTGCTGAGTCAGCCCCCATCGCCGCGACAACTGCGTCATGCTCAGTTGACCCAAGGACGCGCTGATCGACCTTCGCGCGACACGCTGCGATCTGGATCGCTTCGCTCGCGCCCGAGGTCAGGATGACGTCATGCCGCCAACCCAGCGCATCGGCGATCGCCCGCCGCGCTTCCTCGAGTGCCGCCCGCGCCTTCCGCCCGTCGCCATGGGGCGAGCTCGGGTTCGCCCAGCTCTCCAGCGCACGCGCCATCGCATCGCGCGCTTCAGGCAGCACGAGCGTGGTTGCTGCATGGTCGAGGTAAAGGCGGTCGGGCG
Source organism: Pseudomonadota bacterium (assembly GCA_046731955.1). Taxonomy (GTDB): domain Bacteria; phylum Pseudomonadota; class Alphaproteobacteria; order Sphingomonadales; family Sphingomonadaceae; genus Sphingomicrobium. The sequence goes on from JBKPMC010000044.1 coordinate 33,810, forward strand.
AGTTCAAAAGCGCGGGATTCCTGCCGATTGCCACATGAACGAGCGCCCCTATATAGAACGCAACGCCGCTGCGCACCCGCGCTCGCGGCTTTCAGTCGTACGCGAGCACCTGCATCCATGCCCGAAGTCATTTTCCCCGGCCCCGAGGGACGCCTCGAAGGACGGTTTCATCCCGGCACCCGCCCCCGCGCCCCCGTCGCCCTGATCCTGCACTCCCACCCGCAGGCGGGGGGGACGATGAACAACAAGATCGTCCAGCTACTTTACCAGACGTTCGTCCGGCGCGGCTTCGCGACCCTGCGCTTCAATTTCCGCGGAGTCGGCAAGAGCCAGGGTGTGTTCGACAACGGCATCGGCGAGCTTTCCGACGCCGCGTCAGCACTCGACTGGGTCCAGCAAATCCATCCCGAAGCCGAGACGACCTGGGTCGCGGGAGTCAGCTTCGGCGCCTGGATCGGCATGCAGCTCTTGATGCGGCGCCCGGAAATTCGCGGCTTCATCTCGATTGCTCCGCCTGCGAACATGTACGACTTCAGCTTCCTCGCGCCCTGCCCGTCGTCCGGGATCATCATACAAGGCGAAGCCGACGAGGTTGTGACTCCGAGCGCGGTCCAGAAGCTGGTCGACAAGCTCAGGACCCAGCGCCACATCACCATCCATCACGACCTGATCCCCGGCGCGAACCATTTCTTCGCCAACGAACTCGACCTCCTGATGAAGTCGACCGACGATTATCTCGACATGCGTCTCGCCACCGACCCGGTAAAGCCCGCTATACCGTCCAGATCATCACGTTCATGACGAGCACGACCGCCGCGACGATCATCAGTACGCCGCGGCCCCTCGTCTGACGATCCAGCATCAGCTTCATTCCGCCTACCAAAAGGAGGAAGCCGGCGACCATGGCGCCGGCCATCGCAACCGATGAAAAATTCCCCATTTCTTCCCTCAATTTCACGAAGGCTTAACCAAGAACCGTCCAGATTGACGGCCATGCCAGTGGCCGAACAGCAGCAGCGCCTCGACGAGGCGTTCGAGCGAATCGAGGAGACGATCCTGCCGTGCATCGCAATGATGCTCGAAACTCTGATCGATGCCTCCGAATCCGTCGCCGAGAACGAGCGCCGCTTTCTCGCCGCCGAGCTGAAGACGCTCGCCGCCGAGCTCGAGGAGCTGACCAAGGCGGTCGAGCGGTCGAGCCCGGTCCATGTCGAGCCGGGCGAATATCGCGCAAGAGGCGCCGCCTAAGCCGCTTCTACGACGATCCGCGCGTGCAGCGCCGGATCGACATTCCCACCCGATAGCACCAGCACCGTATCCTCCAGTGCCGCGAGCTTGCCACTCAGCAGCGCAGCCAGCGCCACTGCACCGCCTGGCTCGACCACCAGCCCATGACGATCCCAGGCAAAGCGCACAGCCTCGGCCACTTCCGGGTCGCTGACCGACAGCGCGTGTGCGTTGCGGGCCTGGAGGATACCGAAGGTGATGGGCGAGACCCGCGGGGTCTGCAGCGCGTCGCAGAAGGTGTTGGGTGCATCCGGCGGAACCGGCACGATCTCACCGAGCTCGAGCGAGCGCGCCATGTCGTCCCAGCCTTCGGGCTCGACGATCACGATCTCCGCATCGCGCGCTGCCAGCGCGATTCCCGAGGCGAGTCCGCCACCTCCGCAGGGGACAACGATCCTTGGCGGCGCGCCTTCACTCTGCTCTGCAAATTGCTCGAGTATCTCGAGCCCGGCCGTGCCTTGGCCCGCTACGATCGCCGGATCGTCGAAACTCGGCACGACGGTCGCCCCGATCTCCTCTGAAATCTTCGCGGCGATCTCCTCGCGGCTCTCGGTCCGCCGGTCATAGAAGATAATCTCCGCTCCCTCACCGTGTGTGCCGTCCACCTTCACTTGCGGAGCGTCGGACGGCATCACAATCACTGCGGGAATGCCGAGGCGCCGGGCCGCGATCGCCACGCCGCGCGCGTGATTACCCGACGAGAAAGCGACGACGCCGCGCTCACGCTCTTCCGGCGACAATTGGAGAAGCCGGTTCGTCGCACCCCTCAGCTTGAAAGCGCCGCCCGTTTGAAGGCACTCGCATTTTAGCCAGATTCGGGTGCCCTGGACTTCGCTCTCCAGGAGCGGAGTGCGCTCGACCAACCCGGCAATTCGTTGCCCGGCGGTGATCACATCATCGCGGATCACCAGAGGAAGTGTATCCAAGTCTTTGATCTTTCTATCCTTTCGATCAACCGTTGCATGAGAGCGACAAGAGTTCACTGAAATCGTTGGGCAGGGGCAAAATAACTTGCGTCAAGGGACCCCCGCACATATATCGCGCCCCCGCTGCCCCATGGGACTTCCAACCGCAAGGCAGCTCTCGTGTTGAACTAGCCAGTTGGAGGTCCCTTGAGTTGCACAAGCATCATCGCGCGCTGGGGCTAGCTGCCACCCCGTCCGGCATCCGTAGCGGTGCCGCTATTGCCAAGCTTCGTCCGGCCCAGCCGGTCACGCTTCTGCGTCCGCACGCCGCGCGTCGGGCCGCCCGTTTCTTCGTTGAGAAGTTTCCGGGCCTGTCGCTCTATGCAGTAAAGGCGAACCCGTCACCGGACCTGCTGCGGATCCTGTGGGACGCTGGCGTCACTCATTACGATGTCGCCTCGATCGGCGAGGTCCGGCTCGTCCATGAGACGCTGCCTGAGGCCTCGCTCTGCTTCATGCATCCGGTGAAGGCCGAGGAAGCGATCGCCGAGGCTTATTTCGATCATGGCGTGCGTACCTTCTCGCTGGACACGATGGACGAGCTGAACAAGATCATCCGGGCGACCGCGACGGATGGCCAGATCGCTCGCGATCTCAACCTGCTCGTACGGATCAGCGTCAACTCCGACCACGCAAAGCTCAGCCTGGCGGCTAAGTTCGGCGCTGCGCCGGACGAGATGAAGCAGCTGCTGATCGCCGCGCGCCAGGCGTCCGATGCGCTCGGCATCTGCTTCCATGTCGGCAGCCAGGCGATGAGCCCCGCGGCTTTTGCCGAAGCCATGGTGCGCGTCCGCGACGCTATCGTCGAGGCGGCGGTCGTCGTCGACATCGTCGATGTCGGTGGCGGGTTCCCATCCTCCTACCCGGGGATGGAGCCGCCGACGCTCGAGAATTATTTCGCGGTGATCCACGAAGGATTCGAGAAGCTGCCGATCAGCTATTCGGCCGAGCTGTGGTGCGAGCCCGGCCGTGCGCTGTGCGCCGAGTATGGCAGCCTCATCGTGCGCGTCGAGAAGCGTCGCGGAAGCGAGCTGTACATCAACGACGGCGCTTACGGCGCGCTGTTCGACGCCGCGCATATCGGTTGGCGATACCCAGTCCAGCTGCTGCGCGAACAGGAATCAATGGTCCGCCCGATGGAGTTCAGCTTCTATGGGCCGACCTGCGACGACCTCGACCATATGGCCGGGCCGTTCGAGCTTCCGGGCGACGTGAAGGCCGGCGACTATATCGAGATCGGCATGCTCGGCGCCTACGGCAGCGCCATGCGTACCGGCTTCAACGGCTTCGGCTCGGAACGGGCCGAGATCGTCCAGGACGAGCCGATGGCGAGCCTTTATGCCGCAGTGGAGCGCAAACGCTCGAACGTCGTGAAGCTTTAAATTGCTTGTGCTCCGGCGTAGGCCGGAGCCCAGCCCAAAACAAACAAACTCTGGGCCCCGGCCTTCGCCGGGGCGCAGTCTGTATTGGAGCATGACAATGACGACCGAGACTCTGAACAAGGTTCAGGACGCCGAACGGATCAACGACACCCGCAAGGCGGAGCTTCTGGCGACCCCGATCGAGCATATCGACATTACCAAGTTCGATGCTCGCCCGATCGTCGAGTCGATGGGCAAGATGAGCTTCACCAGCCGTGACCTCGCCCGCGCGACCGGCATCTACAACACGATGCTCGAGGACCCCGAGTGCTCGATCATCCTCGTCATCGCGGGCTCGACCTCCGCGGGCGGCTGCATGGACCTCTATTCGGAGCTCGTTAAGTCGAACATGGTCGACGCGATCGTCGCCACAGGCGCCACGATCGTCGACATGGATTTCTTCGAAGCGCTTGGCCACAAGCACTACCAAGCCAATGAAATCCCTGACGATGATACGCTGCGCTCGCTCTATATCGACCGCATCTACGACACCTACATCGACGAGGAGCAGCTACAGGACTGCGACTTCACGATCGGGAAGATCGCGGACAACCTGGAGCCTCGCCCGTACAGCAGCCGCGCCTTCATCCGCGAGATGGGCAAATGGCTGAGCGAGGGCAACGCCAAGAAGCAGGGCAGCCTCGTCCAACTCGCCTACGAGCATGACGTGCCGATCTTCTGCCCGGCCTTTGTCGATTCATCGGCGGGCTTCGGCCTCGTCAAGCACCAGGTCGACGCGATGAAGCGCGGCGGCCACTACATGGTCCTCGACGCGATCGCCGACTTCCGCGAGCTGACCGACATCAAGATCAAGGCCGGCACTACGGGCCTGCTGATGATCGGCGGCGGCGTTCCCAAGAACTTCACGCAGGACACGGTCGTCTGCGCCGAGATCCTCGGCCACGACGACGTCGAGGTCCACAAATATGCGGTGCAGATTACCGTCGCCGACGTGCGCGACGGCGCCTGCTCCTCCTCAACGCTTCAGGAAGCGGCGAGCTGGGGCAAGGTTTCGACCGCGATGGAGCAGATGGTGTTCGCCGAGGCCACCAGCGTGCTGCCGCTCCTCGCCAGTGACGCCTGGCACCGCGGCGCCTGGCGCAACCGCGAGAAGCGTCGCTTCGCCAAGCTGTTCGACTGAGTCGGTTGCCAATCGAAATGAACTGAAGCACCCTCCCCTGGCTCACAGGGGGAGGGTTTTTCATGTCCTACAGCCCGATTCTCGTGCCGGTCGTCGCGCTGGTTGCGTGGACGCTGCTGGTCATGCTCTGGATGTTCATCACGCGCGGCGCCGAGTTCCGCCGGCTCGGCATCACCTTCGGTAACATGCCGCGCGGTTCGCGTGGCGTCGACCTGGAAGGCCGCGCCGAAGCGGAAGCGCAGTGGAAGTCTCACAATTACAATCATTTGATGGAGCAGCCGACGATCTTTTATGCGATCGCACTGACGCTTGCGCTCATGGGTATGGGCAGCGGTATCAATTTCTGGCTCGCCTGCGGCTATGTCGGCTTGAGGGTCATTCACAGCCTGATCCAAGGGACGGTGAACATCGTCGCCTACCGGTTCACAGTCTTCGCTCTCGCCTCGTTATGCCTGATCGGCCTGACCACCCATGCCGGACTGCGGATCCTCCACGACTGTTTCGGCTGGCATCTGTTCATGCACTAGCGCCTGAAGCAGGCTGCGAGCTCGACATGGGTCGACCAGCGGAACTGGCCGATCGGCCTGATCCATTCCAGTGTGTAGCCTCCGTCGACGAGCGCCTTCGCGTCGCGCGCGAAGGTTGCTGGATTGCAGCTGACATAGGCGATCCTCGCGACAGCCGAACCCGCCAGCGCCGCCACCTGCTCGGCGGCGCCGGCCCTCGGAGGGTCTAGGATGACGGCGTCGAAACGCTCCAACTCCGCGCTGTCGAGCGGCCGCCGGTACAAATCGCGATGTTCGACTGTGACGTTCGGCCCGGCCCGTTTGAGCGCCGCGGCCGCGTCGCGGGACGCCTCGGCCGCATAAGCTGCGGGAACTGCCAGGGCGAAAGTGCCAAGCCCTGCGAAGAAATCCGCGATTGATCCTGCTTCTCCAACCACTTCGCGAACACAGGCAGTCAGTGCCGCCTCGCCGTCTTCGGTTGCCTGCAGGAAGCCGCCCATCGGAAAAGCGACCGGGATGCCCGACAGCGTGACCGTCGCAGGCTGCGGTTCGTACAGCGCCTCTGAGCCAAGTCCCTGATCGATACCCAGCCGAGCGATCTGGTGGCCTGTGGCGAATGACGTCAGCGCCTCCATCGCCTCCAACCCATGCGGCTCGACGCCCTTGAGCAGCAGGTCCACACCCTGGTCGACTAGCGTCAGACGCACCTCCGCAGTGCGGCGGGGCTCGAGCAATTGGCCAAGCAATCGCCGCAGCGGCTCGACCAGCGCGAACAGCTCAGTCTTCAGGATATGGCACTCGCGCATTTCGACAATACGGTGCGACTTCTCGGCGTTGAAGCCGATGACGGCGGCCCGCCCAACCCGCATCGCGCGCAGGGTCGTGCGGCGGCGGCTGTTCGGCGGCGACAAATGCGGCTCCCGGACGTCGGTCGCCAGGTCATGCTGCGCGAGCGCGGTTTCGACCCGCGAGACGAGGTAGCCGCGATATGCCTCATCATCGGCATGCTGCAGCTGGCATCCGCCGCATTCCGGAAAGTGACGGCATGGAGGCTCCTGGTGGTGCGGCCCCGGCGCAAGAGCGCCGTCGTCGAGCAGCGCGTCCCCCGGCACGCCGAACGGCACGTGGCGCCCGCTCGCGGTCACTCCGTCGCCGCGGGCCGCGATCCGGACGATCAGCTCGTTCATTCGAGAAGGGCGAACGCCTGCGGAATCGCCGCCACGAGGTCATCCGCGATCATCTGGGGGCCCGCGATCTCCGCCGCCCGGCCGTGCAGCCAAACCCCGGCGCAGGCCGCGTCCCAATTGCCAAGGCCCCTCGCTCGAAGCGCCGCCGTCATCCCGGCGAGGACGTCTCCGGTTCCGGCGGTCGCGAGCCACGCCGGGGCGGGCGGGGCTAGGCCGAGGAAGCCATGTGGGCTGGCCACGACGGTGTCAGGCCCCTTGTAGACTACCACCGCGCCGCACCGCCGCGCGGCTTCGAGCGCGCGGTCCGGCTTCGACCCTTCGATTTCACCGAACAGCTTGCGGAACTCGCCCTCGTGCGGCGTGATGATCGCGTCCTGCCCTTTGAGCCGCTCCGGATCGCCGAGGAAGGTGATTGCGTCGGCGTCGAGCACCTTGGGCGCCTTACTCGTCAGCGCCAGGGTCAGCACTTGCGGGATGTCGCCCATGCCGGGGCCGACGAGCAAGCAGCCGATGCGCTCGTCGTCCATCGTCGCCGTGTCGGTCTGGACCACCGACGAGGGAATGCCGTCGATGCTGCGCGACGTGCTGACCCGGACGTAGCCGGCGCCTGCCCGCGCCGCGGCCTTTGCCGCCAACGCGATCGCGCCAGGCATTTTGCCGGCGAGCAAGTGGACCAGCCCGCGGTCGTACTTGTGTCCGCCCGGATCGAGCGGCGGTAGTTCCGGGCGACCGATCTCATGCCAACCGGTGCTCGTCCGTATTCCGATGTCGGCTAGCACAACCCGGCCGCACTTCTCGATCGCCGGAAACAGCCGGTGTGCCGGCTTGAGAGCGCCGAATGTCACCGTCAGGTCGAATTTGGGAACCGTACTGAGCTCGTCGCCGCTGTCTGTCTCGACCCCGCTAGGCAAGTCGCAAGCCACCCGGACGACGGCGGCATAGCATAGCCTAGAAAGTTGTTGTGTCGCGTTATCTTCCAGGCCGCGCTTGAGTCCTGTTCCGAAGAGGGCATCAATGACCAGCGGCTCCGGCGCCGTCGCGTCTGACAAGTTTTCAACGTCGCCGCCCCACTGCCCGCGTGCCCATTTCGCTGCATCGCTCTTCGGCTCGGACAAAGCGGCGACACGGACCTTCACGCCTTTTCCGGCAAGGTGGCGCGCCGCGACATAGCCGTCGCCGCCATTATTTCCCGGGCCGGCGAGGACGAGTGCCGGCATCGGCCCGGCGAAGCGATGCACCGCCTCGGCCAGCGCCGCTCCGGCGCGTTCCATTAGCTCCTCAACGCTCGTGCCGCCGTCGATTACCGCCTGCTCGGCCGCGCGCATCGCTTCCGCGGTCAGGATCGGGCGGCCGCTCGTCATGGTCGTGCCGTCTAACGCAAGTATGTCGCCAGATGCCACCACTCGCGTGGAACGGCTACGGCCGCGTCGTCCCTCGCCTCTTCTGTTTCAAAGAAAGCAAAGCAGGTCGCGCCCGAGCCGGACATGCGTACGAACTCCGCGCCTGGTTGAGCCGAAAGCCAGGCAAGCATCGTCGCGATCTGCGGAACTTTGGCCTCGGCAATCGGCTCGAGATCGTTGCGCCCCTCGCGCCAGTCACCAAGCTCGCCGTGATCGACCCCGTCCCATCCGGCATAGACTTCGGTGGTGGAGACTGGAACGCGCGGGTTTACCAGCAGCACCGGCTTCCCGGAGAGCTCCGGAAGCGCCGCGGGGCTCAGCGTGTCGCCGGCGCCTCCCCCCCGCGCCGGCATGCTGATGAGACAGGCGAGGACGTCGCTGCCCAGCGCCGGGGCCACGGACGAGGCGTACTCGGGATCGATTCCCCATAATGACGTCAGCAGCCGCAACGTGGCCGCGGCATCGGCGGAACCGCCGCCAATCCCCGAAGCGACCGGCAGCCTCTTCTCCAGCTTGATCGACGCGCCATTTTCAATGCCCGCGGCCTCGGCCAGTTCGCGCGCAGCTCGAAGCACTAGATTGTCGCCCTCCCCGAGATCGGCCGCGAAAGGGCCGGCGACCTCGAGCGACAACTCTCCGGCCTCTTCGGCGCTCAACCAATCGCCGTCGGCGCAGAAGACGTACAAGGTTTCGATTGTGTGCCGGCCGTCCGGCCGCCGTCCCCGCACATGGAGCGCAAGGTTCAGCTTGGCCGGCGCGATCTCGCGCGCTGCGGTCAAGGCGCAGCGTTTGCGAGCGTCAGCCCGGAGGCGAGCTTAGCTTTCACCCGCAAGGCGACCTCATCCTCGGCCGTCACCATCGCCGCACTCCAGGCGAAACGGGCCTCGTAGCGACGCCCGGATTTGTAGAGCGCGTCGCCGAGATGCTCCTGGATCTCCGCCTGGTCCGGGTCCCTCTCGGCTGCCCGCTGGAGGGTCGCGATGGCTTCGGCGATTTTACCGCGCTTGAACTGGGCCCAGCCCAGCGAATCGGTGATCGACGCATCGTCGGGCGCGAGCTCGCTCGCCTTGCGGATCATTCCTTCGGCAGAGTCCAGATCCTCACCGCGTTCGAGCTTCGCGTAACCGAGAAAGTTGAGCAGCAGCGGCTGATCCGGAGCGATCGCGAGCCCTTGCTCGAGGGCCTGTTTCGCCTCGGGCCAGCGTCGTGCTTCCTCGAGCGCGCTCGCACGCAGCAGGAGCATCGGCCACAGCTCCGTCTTGAGACCCTGCGCGCTCGCTACCGTCACGGCCCGGCCAAAAGCGTCCGCAGCTTCGTTGTACCGCTTCATCGACTGGTACACGTCGCCGAGCCGGGACCAGTCGCCCGAGCTGGCATTTGGAGCGGCTGTCGCTGCGGCAGCCAGCGCATAGGCCTCGTTCAGCCGTTTCTCGTCGGTGAGGATCCGAATCTGGACGTCCCGGACCTGCCCGATCAACGCATCGTTCGGGGGGATGGAGCGCAGCACGGCCAGCCCCTCATCCGAGCGCCCCTGCGCGTCGAGCAGAAGCGCGAGGAGCACGGCGGCGCTGCTGTTCTGCGGATTGGCATAGCGCGCGACCTGGACCAGGCCGACCGGCGGCGCTGAGCGCTGAAGTCGGGCGAGATCCCCCGCGAACGCGACAAGGGCCTCGCTCAGAGCCTCGGCCGGCTTGTCGATCGCCTGGCCGCTCAATTTTCCCGCAAGCACACGTTGGCGGGCCCCAGGCATGTCGGTGCCCATGCCGTCCAGCATGGCCAGCGCCCGAGTCTTGTCGCCGGCTTCGAGGAAGCCGTCGGCATAGGCTAGCCTCAGACGATTCTCCCGCGAACCGGACGTGGCGACCGCGCGGCGGGCGAATGGCTCCGCGTCAGCAGTGCGGCGGAACTTGAGCAGGATCAGAGCGCGCTGTTCCGCGCGCAGTGGGCCGAGAAGGCTGTTGACCGGCACCTGGTCGATGGTCGTCAGCGCAGAGTCGAAGTTACCGCGCTCCGCTGCGGCCCACGCGGTGATGAGCGGCGCCAGAAAGGTCAGGTCGCCTGTGTCGCCCGCGACGTTGAGCCAGGTCATTGCGCGATCCGGACGACCGCGCTTTATTTCGTCCACGACCAGCAGAAGCCGGACGTCGCTCGTGAGCTTTGCTGGCGGAATGCTGCGCGCAAGCCTCAGCGCGAGGTCCATCTGTCCAGCGCCGAGCGCCTCTCCGAGCGCTTTGCGCGCAAGGTCGACCTCTTCGGGCTGGCTGGCCGCGATCGCGGCCAGTAACGCTGCCGAACGCGCATGGTCTCCGCTCATCGCTGCGGCGCGTGCCTCGACATAGGTTCGCGCAGGATCGCTGAGCGTCGCACTCGCCCGCGCCGAGACTGCGGCAGGCGCCATCAGGGCAGCGGCCACTGCCGCCCCGCAGAGCAATTTACATGTTCGGGTAATTGGGGCCTCCGCCGCCTTCGGGTGTGACCCAGTTGATGTTCTGGGTCGGGTCCTTGATGTCGCACGTCTTGCAGTGGACGCAATTCTGGGCGTTGATCTGGAGCCTAGGCGATCCACTCTCATCCTCGACGAACTCGTAAACGCCTGCCGGGCAGTAACGCTGCTCAGGACCGGCATAGACCGGCAGGTTGATGGCAGTCGGTATGTCCGCATCCTTTAGCGTCAGATGAACCGGCTGGTCCTCCTCATGATTGGTGTTGGACACGAACACCGACGACAGCCGGTCGAATGTTAGCACGCCGTCCGGCTTGGGGTAATCGATGGGTGCGGCATGATCCTTGCGGCGGAGCGTCGTGTTGTCCGGCTTCAGCTTCAGAGTCCACGGAACGCCGATCCGCAAATAATTGAGCCACATGTCCAGGCCGGCATAGAGCGTTCCGAGCATCCCGCCCCAGTGAGCCACTGCCGGCTGGGCGTTCCGGACCATCTTCAGCTCCTTCACCACCCAACTCTTCTGTAAGGCGGCCGGGTAGGCATCGAGGACGTCGTTCGATCGGTCGCTTGCGATCGCCTCGAACGCCGCTTCCGCCGCGAGCATGGCCGACTTCATGGCCGTGTGCGTGCCCTTGATCCGAGGAACGTTCACGAAGCCTGCCGAGCAGCCGATCAAGGCGCCGCCAGGGAAGGCCAGCTTCGGGATGGCCTGATAGCCGCCCTCATTGATCGCCCGGGCTCCATAGGAGACCCGGCGACCGCCCTCGATCTCAGCGCGGATCGCCGGATGGGTTTTCCAGCGCTGCATTTCCTCGAACGGCGACAGGTACGGATTCGAATAATCGAGCGAGAGCACGAACCCGAGCGCGACCTGGTTGTTTTCCTGATGGTAGAGGAAACCCCCACCCCATGCGTCCTTGAGCGGCCACCCCTGTGTGTGGATCACTCGCCCCGGCTTATGCTTATCGGGAGGAACGTCCCATAACTCTTTGACTCCAAGCCCGAAAACCTGCGGGTTACCTTCGTCGCGAAGGCCAAACAGCTCGGTCAGGCGCTTGGTCAAATGCCCGCGTGCGCCCTCGGCGAAGAAGGTATAGCGGGCGTGGAGCTCGATACCGGGCTGGTAGTCGGGACGATGACTCCCGTCGCGAGCGACACCCATATCGCCAGTTGCGACGCCCTTCACCGATCCGTCCTCGTGAAACAGGATCTCGGACGCGGGGAACCCAGGGAAGATCTCGACCCCGAGTTCCTCCGCCTGGCCTGCAAGCCAACGGCAGAAATTGCCGAGGCTCAAAGTGTAGGTCCCCTTGTTGTGCATGAAGGGCGGCGTGAGCAGCTCGGGGATTGCGAACTTGCCCTTCTTGCCGAGCACCCAATGGTGATTCTCGGTCACCGGAACGGTGAACGGCGAGCCTTTGTCCTTCCAGTCGGGAATCAACTCATTGAGCGAAATCGGATCGATCACCGCGCCCGACAGGATATGCGCTCCGACTTCGCTGCCTTTCTCCAGGATACAGACGGAAAATTCGCGGCCCGCTTCGTTCGCAAGCTGCTTCAGGCGAATCGCCGCGCTGAGTCCCGCCGGCCCTGCGCCGACGATGACCACGTCATAATTCATGGATTCGCGCTGCATTTTCTCCCCTAGTCGCGCTGCCGCGCGCCTACGTTGGAACCTCTCGTCGCGCGTTAGACTCGCTTTGCCTTCGCCTGCCCTGCCAATTCCTTGACCGCCGCGTCAATGCCGGAGAGGATTGGAACGGTGGGTGGGGAAAGTGGTGATATCGGCCTCATGGAGGCCAGGAGCGCGCTCGCGTGGTGGCTCGAGGCCGGCGTCGATGTTGCCGTGCAGGAGGAGCCGCGCGACTGGCTGAAGCCCGCACCCGAGCGCAGCCAACCCGCCCCTGCCGAGCGCTCGTCCGCTGCAAATGTCGCTCAGCCGAGCCATGAAACGCTCGCCGAACTTCAGCAATGGCTGGCGAACAGCGTCGTCCTCCCGCTAGCCGGCGCGGGCTCCAGGCGCGTCCTTCCGCACGGGCCGGAAAATGCGCCGGTGATGCTTCTCGCCGACACGCCCGCGCTCGAGGATGCGGCTGCCGGGCAGCCTATCGGTGGCGAAGCCTGGATCCTTGCCCAGCGGATGCTCGCGGCGATCGGAATTCGGGGAGAGGATGCCTACAGCGCTTCCCTGTCCTGCTTCCACGCACCCGGCGCTCGGATGAGCCACGGCGACCGCCAGGCGTGCGCCGAGATCGCCCGTCAGCAAATCCGCCTCGCCAAGCCCAGACGGCTCCTGCTGTTTGGCGACGGTCCGTGTCTTGCCCTGCTCGGCAAGCGAATGGTGGAGGCGCGCGGGCACATCCACAAGATCGAGGGGGTGCGCACGGTCGCCACCTTCCACCCCCGCCACCTCATTAATCGTCCCTTAGACAAGGCGCTGGCATGGCGGGATCTTCTGCTTCTGATGGAGGACGAATCTTGAAGGCAGGTTTGCTTGCGTTCGGAGCATTGATCTGGGCCGCGCCTGTGTACGCGCAGGCATCCGACCCGCTGGCTCCGTTGCCTCCTCAGCCGGCCTCAACCCCTCAAGGAGAGCCGCCGGCCGGCATACAGCCGGCGCCGCGCGAGCCGCTCGTCGTCGTTCCAACCACACAGCCCGCGCCCTCTCCGGCGGCTCCCGCGACCGTTCCTGTGCAACAGGCGCCGGTCCTCGCTCCTCCGCCCCCGCCGGTGCCCGTAGTCGCCATACCGAAGGATTGGCGCGGCGTGTTTGACGCGATCGATGCCGGCCAGTGGTCTTCGGCTCGGGCCGGGATCGCCACTCTTCCCAGGAGCGTGCTCACACCGCTCGCCAAGGCCGAGCTGTACACCGCGAAGGGCTCGCCGGTTGTCGACCTCACGACGATCCAGGCCCTGATCGCCGAGGCTCCGGAGCTACCGCAGGCCGACCAGCTTGCGCGAATGGCGATCACGCGCGGCGCGACGACGTCGCCGCTGATCGTCCTGCAGAAGCCCGTTTATGGCCTCGGCTCGGCTCCAGGCCGCTATCGGACCAGGCCAGTCCAGGGCGAGCCGGCCGCGGACGCGCTCCGTGCATCGCTCGATCCGCTGGTCAAGACCAATGACGCCGCCGGCGCTGAGGCCCTGCTCGTCACTCAGGCGCCGTACCTCTCTGTCGAAGCGCGCGCCGAAGCGGGTCACCGTGTCGCCTTCGCTTATTATGTGCTCGGCCTCGACGTGGATGCGCGCCGGGTCGCCGATACCTGGCGGCAGGGCGCGAGCGGCGAATGGGCCTCACAGGCCGCTTGGGTGTCCGGACTCGCCTCCTGGCGGCTCGGCGACTGCGAATCCGCTTCGCGTGCCTTTCAGCAGGTCGCCCGGTTCGCCCGGCAGCGCGAGCTCAGGGCCGGCGCTTATTACTGGACGGCGCGCTCGGAGCAGGCCTGCCGGCGCCCGCGCTCGGTCGCCCCTTTGTTGAGAGCGGCCGCGACGACCGCGGAAGCTCCGGAAAGCTTCTATGGCCTGCTCGCCAGAGAGACGCTCGGCCTGGACACCAAGCTTGCGTCGGACCCGCTCGTCGGCTTCGACCCGCCGGTCGAGCAATATCCCAATGTCCAGCGCGCCATCGAGCTTGCGAAGATCGGTGAGCCGGCGCTGGCCGAGGAGATGCTTCGTCACCAGGCCAGGATCGGAACGCCTTCCGAACACCATGCTTTGATCCAGCTCGCGAAGAAGCTCGACCTTCCCGCAGCGCAGCTCTGGCTTGCGAACAACGGCCAATGGGGCGCGCGCTCCGACGCGGCCGACCGCTATCCCAACCCGCGCTGGAATCCGCTGATGGGCTGGCGAGTCGATCCGGCGCTCGCCTACGGGCATATTGTCCAGGAGTCGTCCTTCCGGAGAACGGCGATCAGCACGGCCGGAGCGGTCGGCCTGATGCAGGTCCTGCCGGTCACGGCGCAGATGCTGTCGAGGAACCGGGGCGTTCCCTATTCCAGAGCTGCGCTCACCGATCCGAGATACAATCTCGAGTTCGGCCAGTGCTTCCTGGAGATGATGCGCGGCTCTTCGGCGACGGCGGGGCAGCTTCCGCGAGTGATCGCTTCTTACAATGCCGGCCCGCTTCCGGTCGCGCGCTGGGCTGGAATCAACGATAAGGGCGACCCGCTGCTGTGGATCGAATCCATCCCTTATTGGGAGACGCGTTACTACGTGCCCGCAGTACTCCGGAACATGTGGGTTTATCAGGGCCTCAACAAAGAGAATGCGTCGACCCTGAAATCGATGGCCGAGCATCGCTGGCCGACCTTCCCCACGGGGATGACCCGCCTCTCCCACTAGTTAAAAAAATCCCGGGCAGGACGACCCTGCCCGGGAGTGAGTTGCCCTCGTAGTGAGGGTCTATGCGCCTGTGGATTAGCGCCCGCGCTCGCCGCGCTCGACTGGCGGCGGAGGCGGCGGCGGAGGAGCCGGGCAGGCGGAAGTCGCCAGGATCACCGACCCGTCCGGGCAGGTCTGCGTCGCAGGCGCTGGCGGCGGAGGCGGTGGAGCGGGTTCGGCTGCAGGGATCGGCGCCGGTGCCGGCTCGGACGAGTTGAAGTTGTAGACGAGGCTCGCAAGGACGCTGTGGGAGTCGTAATTGCCCTTCGCCCTCGTGCTGAAGTTCGTGCTGTTCACCGTGAAGTCGTCGTCGAACGCGAGCTTACCGGTGTGGAAGTAGCGATACTTGACACCGGCATCGATGTTCGGAGTGACCGCATAGCGCAGGCCGGCGATGCCCTGGAAAGCCCATGCATTGTCCTTGTCGCCCGCGAACTTGGCCCAGGCGTGGCCGGCGCCGCCGCCGATATATCCGCCGAACTTGGAAGCGCCGAAGTTCGAGTCGAGCAAGGCATTCGCCATAAGGGTGGTGATGCCGATGTGATCACCGACGCTGAAGTCGTCCGCCGTGACCGGCACGCCGGCCGCAGTCCCCACCGCGGTGATCAGTGGAGCGCTGACGCCGAAGCTCTTCAGCTTCGCTCGCTTGTATCCGCCTTCAGCCTCGAGCCGGAACAGGCCCAGCTTGTAGCCGGCGATCAAATCGACGTCGTATCCGGTCTTGTGCTTGACCTTGTAACCGTCGTTGAATTCGGCCGTGGTCGGCGGGGTTGCGGTCGTGTTGTTGAGGATAACGTCGAGGTCGGTGCTCTGGGGGAAAGTGGCACCGCCCTCGAGCCCGACATAAGGACCATCGGCCGTCCCTGCGAAAGCCGGTGTTGCGGCAGTCGCAAACGCGGTGAGCGCCGTCGCTGCCAATACATAGTTACGCATATTTTTTAATCCCTTTTGGCTTGTGAGCCCCTGTTGCGCGCCTGTTGTCGGGACGAACTTGGCTGGCAGATGAATGACTCGTTACAAATCGCAACTGATTGTCAGGCCATCGGACGAAGCAGGCGTCTCATCGTTTTACGCAACCATCAGGTTGCATGCCTGAGCAACTCGTGCGAATGGATCGCGCAATCAGGAGGTTGCAGAAAAATGGCCGATGCGATCAGGAAATCGACCTTCATCCAGGCTCCGATCGAACGCGTGTGGCGCGCGCTCTCGGATCACCGGGAATTCGGCGAGTGGTTCAAAGTAGCGCTCGACCAACCATTCGAAGCCGGCAAGCCGTCAACGGGCCACATTACCCATCCCGGCTATGAGCACATCAAATGGAATGCGGAGGTAGTCGCCGTCGATCCGCCGCACCGGCTTGCGCTGCGCTGGCATCCCTACGCCATCGATCCCAACGTAGACTATTCGAATGAGCCGACGACGCTCGTCGAGTTCACGCTCGCCGAGCAGGATAGCGGGACCCGGGTCGAGGTGGTGGAAAGCGGCTTCGACGCCATTCCCGCGAGCCGTCGCGACGAAGCCTTCCGGATGAACTCCGGCGGATGGGAAGCGCAAATGGAGAACATCAAAAAGCATGTCGCAGGGTGACCCGGCCGAGTTGTTCGCTGCACTCGGCGATCCGACGCGGCTTGCCCTGGTTGGCCGGCTCGCCGACGGGCGCCCGCGCTCGATCGGTGAGCTCGGCCGCGATTCTTCGATCAGCCGGCAGGCGCTGACCAAGCATCTGCGCGTACTGGAGCGCGCCGGCGCGGTGAGCTCTAGCAGGTCCGGCCGCGAAGTGCGCTTCCGCATCGAGCACCAGCGCCTCGAGGAAGCTGAAGCGTTCCTGGCAAGGGTGTCTGAACAGTGGGAAGATGCGCTTCAGCGTCTCGCGAATCACGCCGAGCGTTCTTGATATGTTCCACCAAGCGGCGTAGCCTTCGGGCCATGCCAGTCGAGTCGAGTGACGGACGCGGGGCGACCCGCAACGCAACGCCCACGCGCTTCAACCTCAAGGAACGGGTTGTCGAGGGCGAATGGCTCGACCAGGTCGAGGCTCTCGACGGCGTGCCGAAGCGCCGAACCACCGTCACCATCGAGCATCCGAAATCGATCCTGACGCGCAACAGCTCGCCCGACATCGGCTTCGATCGTTCGGTCAACGCCTATCGCGGGTGCGAACATGGCTGCATCTATTGCTTCGCCCGGCCGACACACGCCTTCCACGACCTGTCGCCCGGGGTCGACTTCGAATCGCGCCTGTTCGTGAAACCCAACGCCGCGCAGCTCCTGCACGCGGCTCTTTCGCGGCCAGGCTATGAGTGCCGGCCGATCGCGATGGGAACCAACACGGATCCCTACCAGCCGATCGAGGAACGCTGGCGGGTGACCCGCTCGCTCGTCGAGCTGCTGCTCGAAACTCGCCACCCCTTCACAATCACGACCAAATCCGACCGCGTGCTGCGCGACATCGACCTTCTGAAGCAGGCCGCGGACCTCCGCATTGCGTCGGTCGCGATTTCCGTGACGTCACTCGATCCCCAGATAGCGCGTACGTTGGAGCCGCGCGCTCCGCAGCCGAGAAAGCGACTCGCAGCGGTCAAGGCGCTGAACAATGCCGGAGTGCCCTGCTATGTCGCGATCGCTCCGGTGGTCCCGCAAATCACCGACCATGAGCTCGAACATATCGTCGAGGCGGCTGTCGAAGCCGGGGCGCCGGGCGGCTTCTATCTGCCGGTCCGCCTGCCGCACGAGGTCGCGCCTCTGTTCCGCGCCTGGCTCGACACGCATTATCCGGACCGCGCGGCCAAGGTGATGGCGACCATCCGCTCGCTTCGCGGCGGGCGCGACAACGATCCCAACTTCTTCAGCCGTCATCGAGGACAGGGCCCCTGGGCCGAGCTCCTAAGGACGCGTTTCGAGATCGCCGCCAAGAAATATGGCCTCAAGCAGGCCAAGTTCCCGCTGCGGACGGACCTGTTCCGTCCGCCCGAGGGTAACCAGATGCGACTTCTTTGATCGATCAATGCTCAAATTTAATCGACCGGCGATCGTGACATCCGTCGCTCCGTTGCTACTCCGAAGAGCATGAAACCTTATCTCATCGCTGCGCTTCTGCTCGCCGCCGCCACCCCAGCCCTCGCCCAGCAGGCAGCTGCGCCTCTGCCGTCGGTCGACCCCAAGATCGCCGCGCTTCGAGATGCGGCACTGAAGGATGACGTCGCTTACGACATCGTCGAGGGGCTCACGACCGAGGTTGGCGAGCGCCTCGCGGGCACTGAAGCGGAAGCCAGGGCCCGCGACTGGGCGGTCAAGAGACTCAAGGCGCTTGGCTTCGCGAAGGTGCGGGTCGAGCCCTTCGATATGCCCACCTGGAACCGTGGGCCGGAGTCGGTCGAGATTCTCGGGCCCTTTCCGCAGAGGTTGATGATCGCCGCGCTTGGCAACAGTGCTTCGACTCCTCCGGAAGGGATCACCGGCCAGGTCGTCGGATTCGACAGCCTTGCCGATCTCGAAGCCGCGCCGGACGCTGCGGTTCGGGGCAAGATCGTGTTCGTGTCGCATGCGATGCCGCGCACACAGGACGGCTCCGGCTACGGTTTCTTCGGCGGCCCGCGACGGCAGGGACCGAGCATCGCCAGCCGCAAGGGCGCGATCGCCATCGTTATCCGTTCGATCGGCACTGACTATCACCGCAACCCGCACACCGGCGTACAGATGTTCGACCAAGGCGTGCGGCCGATCCCCGCCGGCGCGCTCCCGCTGCCCGATGCCGAGCAATTGCAGCGCATCCTGAAACGCGGGAAGCCCGTCACGATGCGGCTGACCCTGGTGTCGCAGACGGGTCACGGGCAGTCGGGGAACGTCATCGCCGAAGTGCGTGGGCGCGATCCGAAGCTCCCACCGATTCTCGTCGGCGGGCACCTCGATAGCTGGGACGAAGGCACTGGAGCGATCGACGACGCAACTGGCGTGGCAATCGCCACCGCCGCGGCCAAGCGCATCATGGATGCCGGACGGTCGCTGCGGACGATCCGCGTTGTCTGGTTCGGCGCCGAGGAGCCCGGGCTATTCGGCGGCCTGTCCTACAAGGCAAAGCATGCCGAGCCGCATCATGCACTCGCGGAGAGCGACTTCGGCACCGGGCGCGTCTGGAAAGTCGATAGCAAGCTTGGCAAGGAGCGCGAAACGGAAGCGAAGGCGCTGCAGGCCGCGCTCGCTCCGCTCGGGATTGTCCCCGGGTCGCTCGACAAGGCGGACGGATCGGACATCGGGCCGATGCTCGAAGCGGGAGCGCCGGGCGTCACCCTCAACCAGGACGGCACCTATTATTTCGACATCCACCACACGCCCGACGACACGCTCGACAAGGTCGATCCCGAAGCACTTCGGCAGAATGTCGCGGCATGGACCGCGATGCTGGCGGTGCTTTCGGGCGGAATTGAGCCGGAGCCGAAACGGGGCAAGCGGCGTTGAGTCCCCAAAGAGGAGGACATTCAATGCGCATTGCACTTGCTCTTCCGCTCCTGCTGCTTGGCGCCTGTCAGGTCAGCAAGGACGAGTCCAACGGCACGACGAGCATCACCTACAATCAGGACGTCGCCGAGAATGCGGCTGCGGACATCGGCAACACTGCCGAGAACATCGCCGCCGACATCGGCAATGACGTCAAGAGCGAAGGTGGCAGGCTCGAGAACAGGATCGACAACACGGACGTCAGCGTGAACGTCGACACGGACGTGAAAACGAACACGACGAACAAGCAGTAGTGCCCTGATCGCACCCTTCGCCCTGCCCCCCGGACAGGGCGAGATGCGATGGTCGGGGAGACAGGATTCGAACCTGCGACCCTCTGCTCCCAAAGCAGATGCGCTACCAGACTGCGCTACTCCCCGCCTTCGCTGCTGTGCAGCTTCGGCGGGCAAGCCCGCCTTGGCACTTTGCCGCGCTACACAAACTTGGGCTGGCTTGCCAGCCGTAGCCCCGATAGGAGCGAAGGCTGGTGGGCCCGGAAGGATTCGAACCTCCAACCTAGCCGTTATGAGCGGCCGGCTCTACCGTTGAGCTACAGGCCCTCCCCGGTGCGTTCGCGATAGACGCCGAAGGCCGCTCCCTCAAGTCAACTGCGCCAGGTCAGGCGCGTGGGAACGTCAGGGTCAGGCCGGCATGAGACGTGACGAGATCGCCGCCCGCGATCCGAGCGAGACCGCGCACAAGCCGCAACGAGAAGGCGGCCGCCGCGGCGTTGCCCGCCCCGGCATCGAACAATTGCGGATCCGTCACTCCGCGCAGAGTCGATGGCCTGCTCACCGAAAAGCTGCACTGGTCGCCCACTTGGTCGAGCGACAGCCGCAGTCGCTCGCCGCGTTCGGAGCTGTCGATCACCGCCGAGCTCAGGCGGAAGATCAGGCGGTCGGCGAGCTCAGGCTCAACCCTGGCAGCCGGCATCCGCGGGGTCTTGGCGATCTCGAGTGACGCGCCGCGCTTCTCGGCAAGCTCGCGCAGCGAACCGGCGATCCTCTCGAGCAGGTCGCCGAGATCGACGCGGCGTCCCGCGCCTCCTCCCGAGTGGATCTTGGCCGCAAAGTCGAGATCGTCGATCGCGCTCAGAAGCAGCCGAGCCTGCTCCACGATACCCGCCGCGCGTTCGCGGTAGCGTCGGTCGGCAGGCCCCAGATATTGCCCGTCGATAATCTCGGCAAAACCGATGATGGCATTGAGCGGAGTCTTGATCTCGTGGACCAGCTCGCGGACTGAATCTGGGTCGCTCAGGATTTCCGGAGTCTCTTCAGCCACGGCGACCGCCTGCGGATTCTCGCGCAGCGCGACTCCTCGATAACCGGCGAAGCGGCCGTCGTTGGGCTCGAATGCGGGCACGCCGCTGATTCGCCACTCGCCCGACACCAGCCCGTCGCCTCCGACGCTCAGCGCCCGGTCGCGGAATGGCGCACGCATCGCGAAGGCCCGAACCACCTCCTCGTCGACTCCCTCGTCTTCCTGGTCCTGGGGGCGCGAAATCGACCGGCCGATCAGGGCTCCGCGCGGCGCGCCTTCGACCCAAGCGATCTCCCCGCTCGGGTTGCATTCCCAGCGGAACAGCGCCGGGGCTCCGGTCGGAGCAGTCGCCGCGGCCGGGGCCTCCCGCTTGGGCTGCTGCAGCTCGCGGCTGCGGCGGCGGCGCTCAATCCTGGCGACAACCTCGCTCAGGGACGGCCCGGCGGGAGATGGAGGCGGAGGCGGCGGGGTCTTTGCCGGTGTCGCGGTCTTCTTCGGCGGCGGCTTGGCTTCCCGTGATGGCGTCGGTTCCACGGGCGGCGCCGGCTCGACAAGCGTTTCGGTGAACTCGGGCTCGGGTTCGATTCCGAGCTCTGGATGGAGGGTCTCGATGAAGCGGCGAGTCTCCTCGTCCGTTCCCTGAAGCAGGCCGCGCCACTGGGCCGGTTCGAGCGAGGCCGCGGCGAGCACCGGCGCGGAGACCGACAAACGGTCCGCCGCGAACGTCTCGAGCAGGCCGATCGGCAAGGGAAGCGCAGCTACCGCCCGCGCCGCCGCCGCCCGCAGATTTTCGTCGACCTTGGGAGCTTCGCTTCGGATCGCGTCGAGCGCCTGGGAGACGACCGGACTGCTACTGTTCGGTCCGGCGCGCGCGACGAGATCGACCAGCTGCCTCCAGCGCACCGCCGCGTCGTGGCGGTCACCGGCCGGCTGGTTCAGGACTGTGAGCAGGCGATCGTCGAACCGCACCGAATTTCCCGTAGATCTCAGACGCACCGATTGGCTCTAAGCCGAGAGGCCTCAGCCGCTAAGTCGCCATGAATGAACCATCCCGAAACGGGACAGCCTCGTGGACGAGACGAGAGCGCAAGAAAAGAGGCGCCGGCGAGCCGCCGACGCCTCTTCCGTCGCTCGCTAAAGCTCCCGGAGGCCTACGCCTTCTGCTGGACGTAAAGGAGCCAATATTTGGCGATTTCCGACCGAGCACCGGTGACGGCGTTGAGCGCCGCGGTCGCTCCGGCCTTATCCCCTGCGCGAGCCAAAGCCATGCCAATGTGCAAATTAGCCACATCCTTGTCGACGCCGGACTTGCCCATCGACATCTTATAGAGCTCGACCGCTTTGCCGTATTGGCCCATTGCATAATAGCGATCGCCGATGCGGAGCAGCGCCATACCGCTCTGCGCCGTCTTCGTAGCCTCCGCGAGGTCCGCGGCTGTCGCCTTGGGCTTCGATTTGAGGCCCGCGATCGTGTCGCGAAACAGCGCGCTCGACGGATCAATCTGTTTTGCCGCGATGCCGGCGTCGATCACGGCCTGGGCTTCGTTGAAGTTGGACTGGTCAGCCGCCGCCGTCGCGAAAAGGTTGTAGTCCGCGGGTTGCGACAATGCCCCGGTCGCCTGCATGAGGCGGAGAAGGTCGAGGGTGCCCTCAACGTCGGGCTTGGAGACGTTCCGGTAGACGGCAATCGCATCGCGCCAGCTCTGCGGAGATGGATAGGCCGCGACCCATTGCCGGCCGAGCTCCGCGGCATTCGGCATCTTGGCGTCATAGGCAATGCCGAGTGTGCGCTTGTAGAGCGCTTCTTCCGGCTTTTGGCCGGCCGCCGTCCGCACCTGGATCGCGCGCTGGAACACCGTAATGGCGTCCTGTTTCCGCCCTTGGGCGAAACGCGTCTCGCCGAGGTTCAGCATAAGGTCGGTGTTGTTCGGCGCCGCGGCGAGGCCACGCTCGAAGGCTGCGGCGGCCGGGTCGTACTGCTTGGCGTTATAGTAGGTGCTGCCGAGCGCCATGTAGAGCTGACCGATGTTCGTGGCGTCTGCGTAACCCGAAGCGGCGACCGCATCGATCGCTGACGCCATGGCGGTCGTGTCTTTCGTTGTAAGTGCGGCTTTGAGCTGCATCTGGGCGATGAGGTAGCGGTCCTCCTTGGTCGAGGCGACGGCCTGCGCCGCGGCGACCTTCGCGGGGATGTTCGCGGCGTCGTTGGCGTTAACGGCCTTCTGCAGCTCGACGATGGCCTTGAGCGCTTTTTGCGACGGCTTCACGCTGTTGGCGGGCTGCGCTTGCTCTTGCTGCGGCGGCTGCTGCTCCTGCGCATTGGTCTGGCGCGGCGGCTGCTGCTGGGGGGCCTGGGCGCCATACTGGCTCATTTGCGCGGATGCCGAAGCTGCGGAAAGCCCGAGCACGAGCCCGAGCGCGGTGGTTGCAAGTTTCATGGTCTGGTCTCCCTGCCAGTATCTTGAAAGGATTGGAAAAGCTCGGGGCCGCCTTAATCCCGGGCGACGAGCGCGCCAAGTGCCATGGCTCCGATGGGCTGAACCCCGTTTGAACTGGTGAAATCGTCGCGCGCGCGTACGCGCACGTGCGCGGGGTGGTCTTCGAGCGTCCGACGCACTAGGTAGGGATTTGGGGGGACGGCATCCGCCGCAAACCCTCGCGTGCATCCCTAGCGACAGGACAATTTCTTGGCCACTCAGCCGCCGGTCGACGACCGCGACGATAATAACAGCCCACCTCCTCCGGGCGACCACGACATCGCACCGATCTCGATCGTCGATGAGATGAAGACCAGCTACCTCGATTACGCGATGAGCGTGATCGTCGCTCGCGCTCTGCCTGACGTGCGCGACGGCCTGAAGCCGGTCCACCGCCGTATTCTCTTCGCCTGTCAGGAGGCCGGCTATGTCGCCGGTCGGCCCTACCGCAAGTCGAGCCGCATCGTCGGTGACGTCATGGGTAAGTATCACCCGCATGGCGACGCCGCGATCTACGATGCTCTCGCGCGCATGACGCAAAGCTGGTCGATGCGCGTGCCGCTGATCGACGGCCAGGGCAATTTCGGCTCGATGGACCCGGATCCGCCGGCGGCGATGCGCTACACGGAAGCGCGCCTCGCCAAGGTCGCCAATTTCCTCCTGGGCGACATCGACAAAGACACGGTCAACTTCCAGCCCAATTACGATGCGAGCGAGAGCGAGCCGCAGGTCCTGCCTGCGCGCTTCCCCAACCTGCTGGTGAATGGTGCGGGCGGAATCGCGGTCGGTATGGCGACCAACATCCCTCCGCATAACCTCGGCGAAGTGCTCGCCGCCTGCCGAGCCTACATCGACGATCCTGCAGTCAGCTCCGAAGCATTGATGGAGCATGTGAAGGGCCCCGACTTCCCGACGGGGGCCTTCATCCTTGGCCAGTCGGGCATTCGCAGCGCCTACACGACCGGGCGCGGATCGATCATGATGCGCTCGCGCTACACGATCGAGGAAGGCCGCGGCGACCGCCGCTCGGTGGTGCTCACCGAGATTCCCTACCAGGTCGGCAAGTCCGGCCTGGTCGAGAAGATCGCCGAAGCCGCCAAGGACAAGCGGATCGAGGGTGTCGCCGACATCCGCGACGAATCCAACCGACAGGGCGTGCGCATCGTCATCGACCTGAAGCGCGACGCCACGCCCGACGTCGTCCTCAACCAGCTTTGGCGGCACACCCCGGCGCAAACGAGCTTCCCGGCCAACATGCTCGCGATCCGGAGCGGGCGGCCTGAGACGCTGACGCTGCGCGACTTCATCGAGGCGTTCATCCGCTTCCGCGAGGAAGTGATCACCCGACGCTCGAAGTTCGAACTGCTGAAAGCCCGCGAGCGGGCCCATATCCTGCTCGGCCTTGTCGTCGCGGTCACCAACCTCGACGAGGTGGTCAAGCTGATCCGCGGCTCCGCCTCTCCCGCCGAGGCACGCGAAAAGCTGCTCGCCCGAGAATGGCCTGGCGACCAGATCCGGCCCTATATTCAGCTGGTCGAGGCGGTCGAGCCCCAGGCCGCTGGCGAGACTTACAAGCTATCCGACGCGCAGGTGAAGGCGATCCTCGAGCTTCGCCTCCATCGCCTAACCGCGCTTGGCCGTGACGAGATCGGCCAGGAGTTGGAAGGCCTGGCCAAAAACATCAGCGAACTGCTTGAAATTCTGGCCAATCGCGCCCGCCTTTATGCGGTGATGCGTGAGGAGTTCGACGAGGTTGATGCCGAGTTCGCCACGCCGCGCGTAACCGAGCTTGCCGCGGCCGCCGAAGGCATTGAGGACGAGGACCTGATCGAGCGGGAGGACATGGTCGTGACCGTGACTCTTGCCGGCTACATCAAACGAACGCCCCTCTCCGTCTTCCGCGAGCAGAAACGCGGCGGCAAGGGCCGTGCCGGAATGGCGACCAAGGAAGAGGATGCGGTCACCAACCTGTTCGTCACCTCGACCCATAATCCGGTGCTGTTCTTCTCGAACCTTGGACGCGTCTACCGAATGAAGGTTTGGCGTCTCCCCGAAGGCGGGCCGAACACGCGCGGTCGACCGATGGTCAATCTTTTGCCGCTGGCGGAGGGCGAGACTATCTCGACCGTCCTCCCGCTGCCGGAGGACGAGGCCGAATGGGGCGGACTGCACATCATGTTCGCCACTGCGCACGGCACCGTCCGGCGCAATAGCATGGCCGCTTTCACCAACGTGCCTACCGCCGGCAAGATCGCGATGCGCTTTGGGACCGGGGCTGCCGAGGAAGCAGAGAACGACGACGACGGCGACGAGCAGGCGGATCCGACCGACCGGCTGATCGGGGTCGAGCTTCTGACGGAAGAGGACGACGTTCTGCTCGCCACGCGCAACGGCAAGGCGATCCGCTTCAGGGCTACCGATGTGCGCGAATTCCAGTCGCGCACATCGACGGGCGTGCGCGGAGTCCGCCTCCAGCCCGGCGACCAGGTCATTTCCATGTCGATCCTGCATCGCGTCGGCACGGACCAGGAGGAGCGCGAGGCCTACTTGCGATTTGCCCCGTGGAAGGGCGAGAAGGACGGCGAATGCTCGCTCTCGCAGGAGCGGATCGCCGAGCTCGCCGACAAGGAGCAGTTCATTCTGACCTTGACCGAGAATGGCTATGGCAAGCGTTCCTCGGCCTATGAATACCGACGCACCAACCGCGGCGGGCAGGGCATCACCAATATCGACACGTCCGAACGCAACGGCTGCGCGGTGGCGAGCTTCCCCGCCCATCAAGGCGAACAGCTGATGCTGGTCACCGACCAGGGCAAGATGATCCGCACCACAGTCGGGGACATCCGGGTGATGGGCCGCAACACCCAGGGCGTGACCATCTTCCGCGTCGGCGAGAACGAGCATGTCGTGAGCGTCGCCAAGATCGATGAAAGCGACGAGGAGGAAATCGAGGTTGAGGGCGGCGATGAGTTCGCGCCGGAAGAGGGAGCAACCGTCGGCGAGAGCGAACTCGACAAGCCGGCCGATCCGGAACAGGATTAGGGGTAAGTCCCAGTTCGATCCTCAGCTGGAATCCGTCTTGCGTTGCAGCACGAAGAGTCGAAGAAGAGGGGTGTGCCGAGTCAAGCCCGGCATAACGAATCTCGCGACGAGCCGCCGCAACCGGCCCGCCAGGGTTCGCGTTCTCCTAGGCAGGTTTGATTAGGAGGAAACGTCCATGCCACTTCCCCACAATGCGCTGGTTCTGGTCGCCGATGGCCGCAAGATGCTGTTCTTCCGCAATCATGGGGATGAAAATCAAATCGACCTCCGGACCGAGACGCACGACGCGCGGAAGCAACGCAAGGACCGCGAGATCAAGACCGACGCGCCGGGCATGACTCGCCAGAGTTTCGGCTATGGGCGCTCCACCTACGAGGAAGCCGACTTCAAGCAGCAGGAAGAGGACCGCTGGATCAAGGACGCGGCCGAGGAATTGAAGGCGCGCGTGCTTCGCAACGATTTCGACTCGGTTGCGATCGTTGCCCCTCCCAGAGCGCTCGGCGTGCTCAAGAAGTGCCTCCATAAGGAAGTTGCTCGGCGCATTGTCTGCACCGTCAACAAGGAGATGAGTGGGCGCCCGGTGCCGGACATCGAGGCCCTGCTCAACGGCCACACCCGGACCGAATTGCCGGCTGCTTGAAAAGGAAGGCCCGGCCGCTGCCAGTGGCCGGGTCCCTCCTCCTTCGGCGATCTTTACCCGCGCTCACCCGGTCGTTTGACCGGTGGCGGAGGCGGCGATGGTGGTGGCGCGACCTGCAGCGCCTGAGCCCGTTGCAGGTGCATCTGCATGGTTGGGATTGCTTGCGATGCGGCGGTCTTGAGGGCCGGGACATCCCCGCTCGCGGCATAGTTCTGGAACATGCCTATGGCCTGCTGGTGACCGCTGACCTGTGCCTGCTGATAGGCCATGTCGAAGCTTGGGCCGGTTCCGGCAGCGCGTAGCTGGTCCAGTCCGGCCTGCTGCTCCGGAAGCAGGGTGGGCGCTGGCGGAGTGAGGCCCGCCGAGGTCGCCGCCGCGTCGATCGCCTGGCCGAGGCGCGTGTGGTCGGCGATCATCAAGTTTGCGAAGTCACGCACAGCCGTATTTTGCGACGCCTGGAGAGCGAGCTGGCTCGACTGGATCTCAAACTGGTTCGCGCTCACAGCGTGGGTCAGGAAGCCGGGCGCCAGCAGCAGGTTATTGAGGTCGACCGGCGGCGGAGCCGGCGGCTCGGGCGGAGGCTTCGTTTCACAGGCGGCAAGGAGAGCTGCGCCGCCAAGGAGAATCGCCAGTTTCCTCATCGAGGCTTCTCCCATTTTGTGATTTGTGCAGTGGGAAACCTGCCAGTGCCAGTCCGGTTCCTACGGCTATTCCGATGAATGTCAGGCGTAGAGGTGGACGACCTCGGCATCAGGAGCGACAGCTTCGAGTAGCAAGGTTCGGTGGCAATGCGCCGGATCGCGCTCCATGCACAGCAGCGCGCTTGAATTCTCTCTCGCCAACTCGAGCATCTGCGCGGATTGCGCCATCGCCTCGGGCAACTCCAGCTGACCGGCATAGATGCGCTTCAGATCTTCGTGCCGCCCTGCCCGCGCCGCGCTTCGGCCCGCCGGCGGCGTGCCGAGCGCTTTGAGATGGACGTAGCCGATGCCTGCCTCTTCCAGCGCCGCGCGAAGCGGCGATTTGGAAAAGCCGGGCCGTCGCGACAGGGGAAGCGCGCGAACATCGATCACCCGCTCGACGCGCGCATGCTTTAGAGCCGCAATGAATTCAGGAACTGTGGTGCCTTCATAGCCGATGGTGAAGATGCGCATGCTTTCACTCCGGCTTGTGACAGACCGCCTCGATGTTCATTCCGTCGGGGTCGAATACGAACGCTGCATAATAGTCGGGATGATAATGTGGCCTCAGGCCAGGGCCTCCGTTGTCTTGGCCGCCTGCGTCGATCGCGGCACGGTAAAATGAATCGACGTCAGCACGCGTCTCGGCGACGAAGGCGACGTGGGTGCCCTCACCGACCCGCTCATTGTCACCGATCCAGAAGTAGGGCTTGCCGTCCGACCCGAAGCCGTGCGCGGCGCCTCCGGCTTCGGTCTTTTCGGCGGGGACGCTCATGATCAGACTGATCCCGAGCGGGGCCAGCGCCTGCTCGTAAAAGCGCCGCGAGCACTCGGCATCGGCAACGGCGAAACCGACATGATCAATCATACGCTTCCTCCTTTTGCCCGGGCGCTCTAGTGCGGCCCGCGATGCAGTTCCACATCCACATCGTCGGCGGCGGGCTCGCTGGAAGTGAAGCTGCCTGGCAGCTTGCCGAAGCGGGTTTTCGAGTGCGACTCAGCGAAATGCGCGGCGGCGTCGATATGACCCCGGCGCACGAGACCGACCGCCTTGCGGAGATGGTCTGCTCGAACAGCTTCCGATCCGACGATGCCGAGCACAATGCCGTCGGCCTGCTCCACCAGGAGATGCGCGCGCTGGGCTCGCTGATCCTGCGTGCGGGCGACAAGCATCGCGTTCCGGCCGGATCGGCATTGGCAGTCGACCGGACCGGCTTTGCTGCCGAGGTCACGCGCGCGATCGAAGAGCACCCTCGCATCAACGTCGTCCGCGAACGCATCGACGCCCTGCCGGATCATCCCACGATCATCGCCACCGGGCCGTTGACCGGCTCGAAGCTCGCCGAGTCCGTCGCCGCCGAAACCGGCGAAGGAGCCCTCGCCTTCTTCGATGCGATCGCTCCGATCGTTCACCGCGACAGCGTCGACATGGACGTCGCCTGGATGGCTGCGCGCTGGGACAAGGGGGGAAAGGACTACATCAATTGCCCGCTCGACAAGCCACAATATGAAGACTTCATCGCCGCGCTCATTGCCGGCGAGAAGATGCCGTTCCACGATTGGGAGAAGGACACGCCCTATTTCGAGGGCTGCATGCCGGTCGAGGTGATGGCTGAGCGAGGCCCCGAGACCCTGCGCCACGGCCCGATGAAGCCGATGGGCCTCGACGACCCGCGCACTGGGCGTTGGCCTTATGCTGTCGTCCAGCTGAGGCAGGACAATGCGCTCGGCACGCTCTGGAACATGGTCGGCTTTCAGACCAAGCTGAAGCACGGCGAGCAGGTACGCATCTTCCGCTCGATCCCGGGCCTCGAAAATGCCGAATTCGCCCGGCTTGGGGGTATCCATCGCAACAGCTTCATCAATTCTCCCAGGCTGTTGGACAGCGAACTTCGGTTGAAATCGAAGTCTAACATCCGCTTCGCCGGCCAGATCACCGGCTGCGAGGGCTATGTCGAAAGCGCCGCAGTCGGGATCCTCGCCGCGCGCTTCGCGGCTGCAGAGCTGCGCGGTGAGAGCTTGTCTCCTCCACCGGCCGAGACGGCGTTCGGCGCTCTGCTCAGCCACATCACGGGCGGCGCGAACGCCGAGACCTTCCAGCCGATGAACGTCAATTTCGGCCTGATGCCGCCGGTGGCGGGCCGCTGGAAGCGCGCCGACCGGAAAAAGGCTTACACTGACCGCGCCCGGGCGGCGCTCGCTGTGTGGCTCGAAGAGCAGCGCGCTCCAGCATTAGCCTAGCAGCTGCACTTCTTTGGTTTCGGAGGCGGCGGGGCGGTCGTGGCATATTCTGCCGGCGTCAGCCACCCGGAGCGGTCGCGGTCGGCGCCTTTGAACTTGTCG
Source organism: Pseudomonadota bacterium (assembly GCA_046731955.1). GTDB lineage: Bacteria > Pseudomonadota > Alphaproteobacteria > Sphingomonadales > Sphingomonadaceae > Sphingomicrobium. The sequence goes on from JBKPMC010000044.1 coordinate 63,476, forward strand.
ATCGACTTGACCGCCCACTCTTCGAATGACAGCGCGCCGTTCCCGTTCACGTCGAGCTTCGCGAACGCCTTTCGCCTCGGCCCTAGCACTTCCGCGGACTCGATTCGCCCGTCCTTGTCGCGGTCGGCGCGGCTGAATCGTTTCTCCTCGCGGTTCTTGGGACCTGCCTCGGGAGCTTCGAGCGGAGAGGTAGACATCGTTGGGCCGGCGGCGCGCGGCGGGGGCGCCGATGGCAATGTCGGACTTTGCTGGGCATGGGACTGCCAGAGCAGGAATGCGCCGGTGAGAAGCAGAAAACATGCCGCGGCCCCGGCGAGGAATCGTGCCATCGGCACCTCCTGAACATCGGAGATTCGGCAGTGCCATGCTCCGAAGCGGAGCGGCTTCTGTCAACTATGGTCGGGGTAGTCGCCCGATCAGGCGATGCGACAGCAACGCGGCCGCACGGCCCGGCGTCCCCTCCGCCTCGAACGGCTCGCCGCGCCTCACATCTCGGATTGCGAGGGCCGCAAGCACCGACAACGGGCGGAGCGCGGAGGGAAACCCGGTCCCGCCCAGCCCTCGCGCGAACGTCCGCGCCTGTTCAATCAGGGTGACGCGGGAATCGGAGTCGCTACAGTGCCGCGCGGCATCAACCAATGCCCACAGACCCCCCGCCGCCTGGATGCGCTCGTCGGGCTGACCAAGTATCCTCGCACCGAGGCCGAACAACAAATTGCCACGAAACCAGATCGCTTCGCTCGTCTCGATCGTCCACGGGAACGGGTCGAACAGGCGGAGCCACCCGCCTTCGAGCGCTGCGAGATCCGTCCCTGTCACTCCCCGCGGCACAAGCTCGCGCTCGACCGCCTGTAGCCGCGGCTCGGGCGGCGCAGGCACGCCGGCGTCGATTTCCTCGAGCCGCTCGCGCCACCAGGCGAGGCGGATCGGGCCAAGCATGGGCTCACGCGTGGTGCGCACGACATCGCCCATCGCGGCGTCGATGACGAAGAGCGCTGAAAGCGGGCCTCGGTCCGGGGCGGGGACATAGCTCAGCGCCAGCGCCCGGTCGGCGCCGAGCAAAGGGTCAGCGATAGGTGACCGCCTTCACCGCCTCGACCACCTCCGACGCCTTGATAAGCGCCATCTTCTCGAGGTTCGCGGCATATGGCAGCGGAACGTCGACGTCGGTCACGCGCAGCACGGGCGCATCGAGATCATCGAAGCCTTCGGTCATGGCGATGGCGATGATTTCCGAGCTGATCGAGCAGACCGGCCAGCCTTCCTCGACCACCACCATACGGTTGGTACGCTTTAGGCTCTCGAGCACGGTCGCCTTGTCGAGAGGGCGAAGGGTCCGGAGGTCGATCACCTCGGCGTTGATCCCCTGCCCCATCAGTTCCTGCGCGGCTTCAAGCGCCACCCCGACCCCGATCGAATAAGTGACGATCGTCACATCCTTGCCCGGCCGGACGATCCGCGCCTTCCCGATCGGCAGGACGTAATCGTCGAGCTGGGGAACATCGAAATGCTGGCCGTAGAGCAGTTCGTTCTCAAGGAATACGACAGGGTCATCGGTGCGGATCGCCGCCTTCAGCAGGCCCTTCGCATCGGCCGCGCTGTACGGGCAGATCACCACCAGCCCCGGGACATGCGCGTACCAGCTGCCATAATTCTGGCTGTGCTGGGCGGCAACGCGAGCCGCGGCGCCGTTCGGCCCGCGGAACACGATCGGGCAGCGCATCTGCCCGCCCGACATGTAATTGGTCTTCGCGGCAGAATTGATGACGTGGTCGATAGCCTGCATCGCGAAGTTGAAGGTCATGAACTCGACGATTGGACGTAGCCCGCCCATCGCGGCGCCAACGCCGACACCGGCGAATCCATATTCCGTTATCGGCGTATCGACGACGCGCTTGGGCCCGAACTCCTGCAGGAGGTTCTGCGTGACCTTGTAGGCGCCCTGATATTCGGCGACCTCCTCGCCCATTACGAACACGCGCTCGTCCTTGCGCATCTCCTCGGCCATCGCGTCGCGCAGCGCTTCGCGCACCGTCATAGTGACCAGCGGAGTGCCTTCCGGCACTTCAGGCTCGTCGCGCGTGGCCGCAACATCAGCGACGAGATCGCGCGCCGCGGTCTCGAACACGTGCGGAGTCGGCAGTGCCTCGGCTTGCTGGGCTGCCGGTATCTCAATCTCCGGATCCTTGGCCTCTTCCGGCTCCGGTCGAGCTTCCGGTTCAGCCTTCGGTGCCGCGGATGACGGAGCGGCTCCCCCGTTCACTTGCTCGCCATCGGCGGCCAGGAGCGCAATCGGCTGTCCGACCTTCACCCCGTCCGTCCCCTCGGGCACTAGGATCTTCGCAATCTTCCCTTCGTCGACCGCCTCGAACTCCATGGTCGCCTTGTCCGTCTCGATTTCGGCAAGAATGTCGCCGGATTTGACCTCATCGCCCTCCTTGACGAGCCATTTGGCGAGCGTCCCCTCCTCCATGGTCGGCGACAAAGCCGGCATCTTTAGCTCGGTGGGCATCAGTAGCTTCCCACCAGGACGTCGGTGTAGAGCTCCTTGGGATCCGGTTCCGGCGCCTCCTCAGCGAACTTCGCAGCTCCGACGACGATGTCCTTGATCTCCTTGTCGATGGCCTTGAGTTCCTCTTCCTTCACTCCCATCGCTTCGAGGTCGCGCTCTGCATGCATGATCGGGTCGCGGTGCTCACGCACGTCCTGCACCTCCTCGCGCGTCCGGTAGCGCGCCGGGTCGGACATGGAATGGCCGCGGTAGCGATAGGTGTTGAATTCGAAGATGATCGGCCCCTTTCCGCCTCTTACCCAGTCGAGCGCGACCTTCGCAGCGCCGTGAACCGCAAGCACGTCCATCCCGTCGACCGCCACGCCCGGGATCCGGAAGCTTTCGCCGCGACGACAGAGCAAGGGCTCCGAGTGCGAGCGCGCGACGCTCGTCCCCATCGCATATTGGTTGTTCTCGATCGCGTAGATGATGGGCAGGTTCCACAGCTTGGCCATGTTGAAGGCCTCGTAGACCTGACCCTGGTTGACCGCGCCGTCGCCCATGTAGGTGAGGCACACGCCCCCGTCCCCGTTATATTTGTGCTTGAACGCCAGGCCTGTGCCGAGCGGAACCATCGCGCCGACGATGCCGTGGCCGCCGTAAAAGCCGTGCTCGACGCTGAACATGTGCATCGATCCGCCCTTGCCGTGTGAAATGCCGGCGAAGCGCCCGGTGAGCTCGGCCATGATCACCTTCGGGTCGATCCCGTAAGCCAGCATGTGGCCGTGATCGCGATAGCCGGTAATCACGCTGTCCTTGCCGACGGTCATTGCCGATTGCAGGCCGACCGCGACTGCTTCCTGGCCGATGTAGAGGTGGCAGAAGCCGCCGATCAGGCCGAGCCCGTAGAGCTGGCCTGCCCGCTCCTCGAAGCGGCGGATGAGCAGCATTTCGCGGTAGAGTTTTAGCAGCTCGTCCTTGCCCGCCTTGTAGCGCTCGACCTTCGGCGACCGCTCGATCTGTGATGCGGACCGGGATGGGGAAACGGCGGCTTTCTTCGCGGAACGCGCCACGTGCGGACTTTCTCGTTAGGCTAGGCGGGCGGGTCTATAGGAGCGACGTGCCGCGCGAGGCAAGTTAGTCGCCGGCGACGAAGGCCGTGATCATCCATCTCCCGCGAAGCTTCTCGATCACCATCCGGTACCCGATGGGCTCGTAAAGATCGTCATCCGACATCCAGCCGGTGTTCCCGTCGGGAAGCCTGACTCCGGTCCACAGGTCGCCGCTGGTGTCCGTAGCCGTCACAAACGTCCATGGGGCGACCGTGACTGCGCTGGCTTCCACCCCCGGCTCCTTGAACAGCCTGGCGCCGGGCAGAGCCAGCCGGGCGTCGTAGAAATCATTGTCGGTATAAGGTTCGAGTTGCATGATGAGCGATGGAATGAGGCGAACGTCGCCGTCCCGGGCGCAGCCCATTTGGAGCATGGTTTCGAGCAAGGCCCAAATGCCGTGCGAGGCCGGGTCGAAGTCCCAGGATTCGGCAAATGCCTGCGGACCGGCAGCACCTCCGAAATTCACCAGGACCTTCGGCGACAGCATCCGCAGTAGCGCCTGGCGATCCTTTGTTTGCACGACCTTCTTCAAGGCCTCGCGAAACGTGGTGAAACCGGAATCCCCGCCGCATTGCTCGATCGGTGGAAGCCTATTGGGCAGCGCTTGCACCGATGATGAAATGAACAGTGCGGCAAGTGCGAGGGCGCGGATCCTCACCATCAATCCAGCGGGATAATCACCTCGTCCGGGCGAACGAGCCCGAGATCCTTGCGCACCAGCTCGTCGGCCATGTCCGGGTCCGCCTTGCGCGGGTCGAGCAGCGCGGAGCGGTGCCGCAGATGTGATTTCTGCTCCTCGAGTTGGGCGAGCTCGGCCTGCCGCTCCTTAAGTGCGCGGTGATATCCGCCCCAGGCGAGGATCCCGTTGGGCCCGGCAATCGCGTGGCCGGCGAACGTGCCGACGATGATCACCGCCAGCGCAGGCACGGCAGACTTGCGGATCAAGCCGAGAAAGCGGTTAGGTCCCCCCATGCCCAAGAAGAATCACGACGGCGGCATGAAGGCAAGTGAAAAGAATGCTTTGATGGATATCCCGTAGGTAAATTTGTGGATCAGGCGGGCTTGTAAGCCTTCAGCGCCGCCCGTCCCGGATAACGCGCGCTGTCCCCCAGCTCCTCCTCGATCCGGAGCAGCTGGTTGTACTTGGCGGTGCGGTCGGAGCGCGCGAGACTGCCGGTCTTGATCTGACCGGTGGACAGGGCGACGGCCAGGTCCGCGATCGTCGAATCCTCGGTTTCGCCTGACCGGTGCGACATCACCGCCGTGTAGCCCGAAGTCTGCGCGAGCCGCACTGCCGCGATGGTCTCGGTGAGGGTGCCGATCTGGTTGACCTTGATCAGGATCGAATTGGCGATGCCGTGGTCGATGCCCCACTGGAGCCGCTTGACGTTGGTCACGAAGGCGTCGTCGCCGACCAGCTGGACCCGGCTGCCGAGCTTGTCGGTGAGCGCTTTCCACCCTTCCGCATCGTCCTCAGCCATGCCGTCCTCGATCGACGCGATGGGATAGCTGGACGCGAGCTCGGCGAGAAAATCCGCCATCTCGGCGGGCGAGAGGGCCCGCCCCTCACCTTCCATCTTGTATGACCCGTCCTTGAAGAACTCGCTCGCCGCGCAATCGAGTGCGAGCAGCACGTCCTCACCGGGCTTGTAGCCGGCGCTCTCGACGGCGCGGAGGATGAAGTCGAGCGTCTCGCGCGCCGAATTGATCGCCGGTGCGAAGCCGCCCTCGTCGCCGACCGCGGTGGAAAGGCCGGCCTCATGCAGCGCGCTCTTCAGTGCGTGGAAGATCTCCGCCCCGCAGCGAAGCGCCTCCGCAAAGTTCGGCGCCCCGACCGGCATCACCATGAACTCCTGGAAGTCGATGCCGTTGTCGGCGTGCACGCCGCCGTTCAGGATGTTCATCATCGGCACGGGAAGCAGGTTCGCCTCGACTCCGCCGACATAGCGATAGAGCGGCAATCCCAGCGCATCCGCGGCCGCCTTGGCGCTCGCCAGACTGACGCCGAGGATCGCGTTCGCGCCTAGGCGGCCTTTGTTCTCCGTCCCGTCGAGCGAGATCATGGCCGAGTCGATGTCGGCCTGGTCCTCGGCCTCGAGCCCCACGATTTCCTCGGCGATTTCGCCGTTCACCGCCTGGACGGCATGGCTGACGCCCTTGCCGCCCCAACGGCTTTTATCCCCGTCCCTCAGCTCGACGGCTTCGTGCGCGCCGGTCGATGCGCCCGAGGGAACCGCGGCGCGGCCCATGCTTCCGTCCTCAAGCGTGACGTCGACCTCCACCGTCGGATTCCCCCTGCTGTCGAGGATCTGGCGGGCGTGAACGTCGACGATCGCGGTCATGGCGTTCCTTCTTGCGCAAGCGTAATGATGTGGCTGTATGTGCGGCCGTATAGGCCCCGCGTTCGGGCGTGCAACTTTCGGCGTGGTGGCCCGGAACGGAACCTCCGGGCTCCGGGTTGAAGAGGCCAAAGGAGGACCTGCCATGGCTGATAACAAGACGCCCGCTCTGCCAGATGAGACTGACAAGGCGATCGAGGGGGCGGGAAACGCGGGTACGATTGCGACCGAACGCGTCGGGCGCGATGAAAGCGGCGGCACGATAACCATCGAGGATACGGCATTGGTGACTGAAAGGAAGATCCCCGCGCCGAAAGGCGACGCTGAGCGGCCGGTAACCGGCAGCGGCAGCCCCGAAGGCGGGCTCGCCGATCGTTTCCGCAGCGGCCGCGAGCGACTTGCGACCGAAGCCGGCGATAGGGCGCGCGGCCTCGTGAGCCAGGGTCTCGAGCGCACTGCCGAGGCGCTTTCCAATGCCTCGAAAATGGTCGGCGATACGGCCGATGGGATCGAGGAGCGGCTTGGGCCCGAATATGGCGATTATGCCCGCCGCGCCGCCGGCGCGATCGAGAACGTCGCCAATACCATTGCCGAGAAGGATCCGGACGAGCTGCTTGAGGACACCCGCAACTTCGTCCGGAACAGTCCAGGCATCGCACTCGCCGGAGCGGCGGTCGTTGGCTTCGTGCTTGCCCGGCTCATCAAGAGCGGGCTAGCTCCGGACGAGGACGATGAAGGCGAGGACGACAACGGCTGATGCTGAAGCCGGTTGATCCCGGACCGCAGGAGTCTCCCTCGATCGGTGAACTGGTCCGCCGGCTCGTCGGCGACGGCAAGTCCTATGCGGAAGCCGAGATCAGCGTCCTTAGGGCGATCGCGAATGCCAAAGCGAAGGCGCTGGTGCTTCCGGCGGTGCTGCTCGGGGTCGCCTTCATCCTGGCGCTCGCTGCAGTCACGGCTCTCTCCGTCGGGGTGGTCATAGCGCTAGCCAAGTTCACCGGACCGCTGCTCGCGGGAATTGTCGGCGTTGTGATCTTCGCGGTGATCGCCGCCGGTCTCGGCTGGTATGGCGCGGAACGCATAAGGCGCGAGCTGTGAGGGAAACGGCCGAGATCGCCGCGGCCCGGATCGAGGCCGAACGAGCGCGGACGCAGCTGCTCGAGACGCTCCGCGGGCTTGAGCGGTCGGTCTCCGATTTCCTGCAGGAGCTGACGCCCAGGCATATCATGCGCGAAGCATGGGACGGCGCGAAGGAAAAAGGCGCGGATCTCGCCGAGGACGCGGTTGATGCCGTCCGCGCCCGGCCGCTCGCCGTCACTGGCGTGGTTGCCGCAATTGCCATGTTCCTTGCTCGCGAACCGCTGATGGATCTTGCGGGGAAGGTAGTCGGCGGAGCGAATGACAAGCGCAAGGCCCGCAAGACCCGCAGGCCGAAGACAAAGCAAGACGATACGGAGGTTGTGGAATGACCAAGCAGGACAACGACCAAACCCCTGAGGATTATGAAGAGAGCCGCGGCCGCTTCCGGCGCCAGCAGGCGATCGAAGTCTATGAGAGCGCTCGCAGCCGTGCCGCCGGCACGCTCGGCGAAGCGCCGCTGATTGCGCTTGCCGGCGGGATCGCCGCCGGCGCGCTGATCGCCGCCCTCCTTCCGCGGACCCAAAGCGAGGCGCGGCTCGTCCGCCCAACCGCGCGCCGCGTGCGCGAGACAGCCAAGGCAGCGTTCGAAGCCGCGAAGGAGACCGGCAGCGAGCGGCTCAGCGAGCTCGGCCTCAATCGCGAGAAGGGCGAAGAGACGATCCGCTCCCTGTTCCAGGGCGTTACCGACGCTGCGCGGGCCTCCGGCAAGGCGGCGTACGACGCGGCCCGGAGCAAGGGCTGAACGGGTTTCGTGCTGTCCGCAAATCCTGCTAGCCAAGCTCCATGAGCAAGCTCCATCTGGTATTCGGAGGGCGGGTCAAGGATCCGCGCGGCCTCGAATTCGACCTCAAGAGCATCGATCTTGTGGGGGTTTACGACAGCTATGCCGAAGCCGAGGACGCCTGGCGCGGAAAGGCTCAACGCACGGTTGACGATGCCGAGATGAAATATGTGATCGTCCACCTGCACCGCCTCCTTGAGCCCGACGGCGAGGGGATCAAGCGGCCGCAGACGACCCCGGCGGAGCCTCAGGCCGAGCGATAGCGCCACAGCAGCAGCGGGCGCTGCAGTAGAAGGCCCACCGCGAAGCCGCCAACATGCGCGGGGGTCGCCAGCATGTAGCCCTGTCCGCCCGCGAGCCAACTCATCGCCAGCTGCAGCACGACCCAGGCAGCCATCAGCCACAGCGCGTTAATCCATCGGTTGATGAGGGGTGAAGGAGTGATGTCCTTCGGCCGCCCGAAACTAAGCGCAAACGCGCCCACAACCGCGCTGATTGCCCCACTAGCCCCGACCATCGGAACCATCACGTTAGGCTCGACAAGCCACTGCGCGCCCGCCGAGGCATAAGCGCCCACCAGATAGAGGGTGATGAGGCCTGTCTTGCCGAGCACGCGTTCAACCGCAGTCCCGCACCAGACGAAGATCAGCAGGTTGAATCCAAGGTGGACGAGCCCCGAATGAACCAAAGTCGCGGTGAGCGGCGTCAGAATCGCCGGTACGGCCGGCCAAGCCACCTCAGCTCCGCTGAGCCTTGCCGGGATGAAGCCCAACGACAGCGCCGCCTGGTCGGAAGCGTTAAGAAGCGCGGCAAGCAGCCACGCAAGCGCGGTCAGCGCCGTGATCGCGACCGTCGCTGTGCGTGGAACCCGCGCCATCGGACGGGTCAGACGAACTCGATTTTCTTGACCTCGTAATAGCGGTCGCCCGAGGGGGTCGAGACCTCGACCTCGTCCCCTACCTGCCGACCGATCAATGCGCGGCCGAGCGGCGAGTTGTAACTGATTCGCCCGACCTTCGCGTCCGCCTCGGTCTGGCCGACGAGCTGGTATTTCACCTTCTTGGCATCCTCGTCCTTGAGGGTGACAGTCGCGCCGAATACCACCTTGTCCCCCGACAGGCTCGTCGGGTCGATCACCATTGCGCGGCTGAGGCGGTCCTCGAGGTCGGCGATAGTCGCCTCGATCTGGCCCTGCCGCTCCTTCGCCGCATGATATTCGGCGTTCTCGGACAGATCCCCATGTGCGCGCGCCGCCTCGATCGCCTCGACGACCGCGGGCCGTTCCTCATTGCGCAGCCGCCGCAGCTCATCGTTGAGCTTGCGGTGCCCCTCTTCGAGCATTGGCACCTTTTCGGCAGTCGCCATGTTGAAACCCTTTTCAAAACCCTGCCCCGGCGTGGCTATAGCCCGCAAACGAGAGGCAGATTGTCGTTGGAAGCTAGTTTTTGGAAGGGGAATAATAGGATTGGAGCGACGCGACTTCAAGCGCGTGGCCTCGCACCGCCTCGATGGAGCGTGCCGCCGCGAGGCTCGCCGCGGCGGTGGTGAAGTAGGGCACCTTCTTCTGCAGAGCTGTCGCCCGGATCGAATGGCTGTCCTTCAGCGACTGCCAACCCTCGGTCGTATTGAAGACCAGGTCGACGTCCCCGTCGAGCAGCCGGTCGACGATGTGCGGCCGGCCTTGTGCCACCTTGTTGACCTGGCTCACAGGAAGGCCCTTCGCCTGAAGGTGTGCCGCCGTTCCGCCCGTCGCGATGATCGAAAAGCCGAGCTCGACCAATTTCTCGACCGCCGGGATGATATTGTCCTTGTCCGCGTCCTTGACCGACACGAACGCCGTTCCGCCCTGCGGGAGGACCATCCCCGCGCCGAGCAAGGCCTTGGCGAAAGCGATGTCGAAATCTCTATCTATTCCCATGACTTCGCCGGTGCTTTTCATTTCCGGTCCGAGCACCGGATCGGTGCCCGGGAAGCGCGCGAAGGGGAAGACCGGGCCCTTGACCGCGATATAGTCGAGGTCCTGACGGATCTCTTCGAAAGCGCTCAGCGGCTCGCCCACCATCACCCGTGCCGCAATCTTGGCAATCGGCCGCCCAACTGCCTTGGCGACGAAGGGCACCGTCCGGCTCGCGCGCGGATTGACCTCGATGAGATAGACGTCCTGGTCCTTGACCGCGAACTGGACGTTCATCAGCCCCTTGACCTTGAGCGCCAGCGCCAGCTCGCGCGTCTGCCGCTCGATCTCGCGGATGATCTTCGGCTCGAGACTGTGCGGCGGGATCGCGCAGGCGCTGTCGCCCGAATGGACGCCCGCTTCCTCGATGTGTTGGAGAACGCCACACACCGCGACGTCGGTGCCGTCGCTGATCGCGTCCACATCGACTTCGATAGCGTCCCGCAGATAGCGGTCGATCAAGACCGGCCTGCGCCCCGACACCTGCACCGCGGTCGCGATATAATGGTCGAGCTGCTGGGGCCCGTCGACCACCTCCATGCCCCTTCCGCCGAGCACGTAGGAGGGCCGCAGGAGCACCGGATAGCCGATGCGCTCAGCGACGCGCAGCGCCTCGTCGCGGCTTCGCGCGATACCGTTGGCCGGCTGCTTCAGGCCCAGTTGAACCACAAGCTTCGCAAACCGCTCGCGGTCCTCGGCAAGGTCGATGCTGTCGGGCGACGTGCCGAGGATCGGAACTCCGGCAGCTTGGAGCTCCTCGGCAAGCTTAAGCGGGGTCTGGCCGCCCAATTGGACGATCACGCCCAGCAGCTCGCCCTTCTCCTGCTCGCGCCGGACGATCTCGAGCACGTCCTCGACGGTCAGCGGCTCGAAATAGAGCCGATCCGAGGTGTCCGGGTCGGTTGAGACCGTCTCCGGATTGCAATTGACCATGATCGTCTCGAAGCCCGCGCCTGCCTGACCGTTGCGGTCGCGCCCGAGGGCGAAGGCCGCGTGGCAGCAGCAATAATCGAACTCGATCCCCTGCCCGATGCGGTTGGGGCCGCCACCGAGGATCATCACCTTTCTGCGGTCAGAGACCTCCGCTTCGTCCTCGGGCTCGCCGAACAGCGGCGCCTCGTAGGTCGAGTAGAGATAGGGAGTGGTCGCGTCGAACTCGGCCGCGCAGCTATCGATCCGCTTGAATACCGGGCGAACGCCAAGCTGGAGCCGGTGCGCGCGCACCTCCGCTTCGGTGATCCCGCCGGTCATCATCCGAATTGCGGTGTGCACCACTCCAGAGCCGGCAGCCACCGCCTCGCTCATCTCACGCTCCATGCCAGCGGAGCGGAGCGACAATTGCGCCAACCGCGCGTCCGAAAAGCCCATGGCCTTGAGGCGCCGCATGCCGCGAGCATCGCTCGGCAAGCCATTGATCCGCACCTCTTCCTCGGCGTCGACAATCTCCTGCAGTCGCTCGAGGAACCAGGGGTCGAACCCGGAGATCTGGTTGATCCTCTCGACCGTGAAGCCCTGACGCAGCGCCTCCGCCGCGACCAGCAGCCGATCGGGCGTCGGTCGGGCAAGCAGACTCTCGATCCGGACCGGGTCGGCATTCTCGAGTTCCCGGTGGCGATCGAGCCCCGTCAGCCCCACTTCGAGCCCGCGCAGCGCCTTCTGCAGGCTTTCTGCGAAACTGCGACCGATCGCCATGACTTCGCCCACGGACTTCATCGAGGTCGTGAGGATGGCGTCCGCGCCCTTGAACTTCTCGAAGGCGAAGCGCGGCACCTTGGTCACGACATAGTCGATGGTCGGCTCGAAGCTCGCCGGCGTCGCACCGCCGGTGATGTCGTTGGCGATCTCGTCCAGAGTGTAGCCGACCGCCAGCCGCGCCGCGACCTTGGCGATCGGGAAGCCGGTGGCCTTCGAGGCAAGCGCGGACGACCGCGACACGCGCGGGTTCATCTCGATCACGACCATTCGCCCAGTCTTTGGGTCGATTGCGAACTGGACGTTAGAACCGCCTGTTTCGACGCCGATTTCCCGAAGCACGGCGATGGCGGCAGAGCGCATCCGCTGATATTCCTTGTCGGTCAGGGTCAGCGCCGGGGCGACGGTGATGCTGTCGCCCGTGTGCACTCCCATCGGATCGACATTCTCGATCGAGCAGATGATGATCGCATTGTCGGCGCGGTCGCGCACGACCTCCATCTCGAACTCTTTCCAGCCGAGCACCGATTCCTCGATCAGCACTTCGGTGGTCGGCGAGGCTTCGAGGCCGCCGGTGACGATATGAAGGAATTCGTCGCGGTTGTAGGCGATTCCTCCGCCCGTCCCGCCAAGCGTGAAGCTGGGGCGGATGATCGCCGGCAGCCCGACATGGTCGAGCGCCGTGAGCGCTTCGTCGAGGCTGTGCGCGATCGCCGAGCGCGGGCTTTCGAGCCCGATCCGATCCATCGCCTCGCGGAACTTGAGTCGGTCTTCCGCCTTCTCAATCGCCTCGGCATTGGCCCCGATTAGCTCGATGCCCAGCCGGTCGAGGGTCCCGTCCTTGTAGAGCGCGAGCGCGGTGTTGAGCGCCGTCTGCCCGCCCATGGTCGGAAGCACCGCGTCCGGCCGCTCCTTCTCGAGGATCTTGGCGACGATCGCGGGCGTAATCGGCTCGATGTACGTCGCGTCCGCGAGCTCGGGGTCGGTCATGATCGTCGCCGGGTTCGAATTGACGACGATGACCCGATAACCCTCGCTTTTCAGCGCTTTGACCGCCTGGCTTCCCGAATAGTCGAACTCCGCCGCCTGGCCGATGACGATCGGGCCTGCACCGATGATCAGGATCGAGGATATGTCGGTGCGCTTAGGCATCAGGTCTGGAAGCTCATGTTGACGAAGACGGGCCTGAGGCCGTTCTTCCGCGCCCATTGGGTGATGCACACGCGCTGCTCGGGCGAGGGATTGTCGCGGATCAGCAGCACGAGGCGCTTCTCGCTCTCGTCCTGAATCAGCTCGCCCAACGCCAGTCCGCAGCCGAGCGCGATTTCATTGAGCTGAGCGTCGGTGTGCATCCGCGCCGGCGTCGCGCAGGCGGAAAGCGCGAGTGCCGACAAGGCAAAGGTGCGCCTGGCGATCACTTGGCATCCTTCGGGAACAAGGACGCAACGTCGAGGTTCGGCACCGCCGGTGCCTTCACCTTGCAGCTTTTCTCCGCGCCCTTGACCACATCCTTGATCAGGTCGGAAACCTTGCCGCGGCTATACTTGCCCGGTCGCATTCCCGTCTCGACTTCCTGGAAGGCCACTCCCTGACAGCCGCGGAAGCCGGCGATAACGCGGACGAATTCCTTGGCATGCTCGACGCTCACGACAAGGTCGCCCGAGTTGAAGCCAGCCTCGCAGGCGTCCGATGTGCAGGGCTCGCTGCCCTGCGTGACCTGCTTTGCGACATACCATTGGCCAGGCGGAAGACCGAAAACATCCTCGGGGAGGGCAACGCCTGCCTTGCTGGCCGGCACCTCGACGATCTCTTGAGACTGCGCTGCGCTTGCTGCCGACAGCGCGGCGATAGCGACGATGAGGGACAAACGCATGTCATGCCTCCTTCGCGATCTGACTCACGAATTTCTCGAACAGGTAGAAACTGTCCTGAGGACCCGGTGAGGCCTCCGGGTGGTATTGGACGCTGAATGCTGGGCGGTCAGTCAGTTCAATCCCGCAATTGGAGCCATCGAACAAAGATACATGCGTCTCGCGCACGTTATCCGGGATGCCTTCCCGCTCGACGGCGAAGCCGTGGTTCATGCTCGTAATCTCGACACGCCCGTCGGCGAGGCGCTTCACTGGATGATTGGCGCCGCGATGGCCCTGGAACATCTTCGACGTCTTTCCGCCGACTGCGAGCGCGAGCATCTGATGCCCGAGGCAGATTCCGAACAACGGCTTCTTGGTCTCCAGCATCTTCTGAATGACCGGCACCGCATATTTGCCCGTCGCTGCCGGATCGCCCGGCCCGTTCGAGAGGAAGAAGCCGCCTGGCTCGTGCGCCATGATCTCGTCGAAGCTCGCGGTCGCCGGCACCACCGTCACGCGTGCGCCGGCTTCGCACAGGTTGCGGAAGATATTGCGCTTTGAGCCATAGTCCACCGCGACAACGTGCGGACGGCTCTCATCGTCGCCGCCCATTTCGTAGCCGTGGCCCCAGGCCCATTTGCCGCCTGTCCAGCGCTCGACCTGCAGCCGGCTGACCTCCTTGGCGAGGTCCATGCCCTCCAGACCGGGCCATTCGGCGGCCATGCGCTGCAGCTTCTCGAGATCGAAATTGCCGCTCGGGCTATGAGCAATCGCGATCGTCGGTGGGCCTTCGCCGCGCACGAGCTTCGTCAGCGCCCGTGTGTCGACGCCCGCGATCCCGATCCGCCCCCATTTGCGCATCCAGTCGGCAAAGCCCTGGTTCGCGCGATAATTGCTCGGCTCGGTCACCACCTCGCGCACCAGGCAACCAAGCGCATGCGCCTCCGCCGCTTCCACGTCCTCATCGTTGGCGCCGACGTTGCCGATGTGCGGGAAGGTGAAAGCGATGACCTGCTTCGCGTAGCTCGGGTCGGTCATCACTTCCTGGTACCCGGTCATGGCCGTGTTGAAGCACAGCTCGCCGACCGCCTGCCCTTCCGCGCCGAAGCCCTGGCCCCACACCGTGCGCCCGTCGGCGAACACCACGACTCCCGTCGCGCCCTCGGGCCCCTTTATCTGGGAGCCCTGCGCGTGCAGGGGTCGTACGTCGGCCATGGGCGAAAGAGCCTTCCGTCAGGGGTTCAATCAGCGATGTCGCTAAGGCATTTCCGCTATGCGCATTATGGCCCCCGGTCAACGTCTGGTCAGGCCCGAAATCGCCCGCTAGGGCTGGAGGTTTCCCGGCAGAGACAAAGTGATGATGCGCGACGACATCAAGGCTGCGACTATCACCGCCATGAAGGGCGGTGACAAGGAGACGACTGGCACGCTGCGGCTGGTCCAGGCCGCGATCAAGAACCGCGACATCGAGGCGCGAACCGGCGGCGCTCCCAAGGACGACGACGCGTTGGTCACCGAAGTGCTGCAGAAGATGATCAAGCAGCGCCGCGAATCGGCCGACATCTACCGCAAGAACGGCCGCGAGGACCGCGCCGCCGCGGAAGAAGCGGAGATCGCGGTGATCGAGCGCTTCCTTCCCCAGCAGCTGAGCGATGCCGAAGCCGAGGCGAAGATCCGTGAGATCATCGCCGAAGCCGGCGCTTCGTCGATGAAGGACATGGGCCGGGTGATGGCGCTGGTGAAGGAGCGCCTCGGCGCCTCGATCGAGCCGGCTCGGGCCAGCGGACTGGTCAAGGCGGCGCTCTCCTAGGGTGTACGAAAAAGGCTCCGCCGCGGTCGGCGACGGAGCCCAATGAGACAGTATTGACGGCTATCTTGCCGCAGTAGCCGCTCCGCTGGTGCTTCCACCTCCCGCGAGCCCAGTCACACCTTCCATCACGAGCTCGTAAAGGAAGATGGCCAGGGCGGTCGCGAGTGAACCGGCCGCGCCCATTTGGAGATTGCCCGCCACTGCCGTGAGCTGTGCGCCAACCGCGGGAATGTGACCCAGCGCAGCGCCAACCATCGGCAGCGCAATGACGAGCGCCGCGAGCAGGACCATTCTGTCCCTTGGAACGGCAAGGCCCGCGATCAAGCCAAGCACGACGAGGACCAACGTCACATCCATCATGCCGAGGGCAACAAACCCGGCAACGAGTGCGAGCACAATGTAGAGAGCGCGGGCGAGCCCGCCGATTTTCTTCAGCATATATCCCCCTCCTTCATTATTCCGCTCAGCGGTCTTTGCCGCTTTGTGTCGGAACGGTGACAGATTACCTTCAATCGCCTCGTTTCGCGCATGGAATGAATCGTTTGGAATCAAGCACCTGGCCACTTGGTAAATTATTGGCACACCATGTGGGTATTGAAGTGGCGTCCATACCGATCGAGCTGTTCCGAGTCGCAAGCTGTGGATAACTCGCCTCGCGCGCTTGCGGGTGCGTGAGTCGAGGTGCAACACAGTGACTTCCCTAAAATGACGCCGTCGCCCACTTCGCTCGAAAGGCTCACCTGGTGAGCCTGTCCGCTCAGTTTCTCGACGAGCTGCGTGCGCGCACAGTCCTGTCCGCCGTCATCACCCCGTCGGTGAAGCTGATCCGCGCCGGCCGCGAGTGGAAAGCCTGCTGCCCGTTTCACAACGAGAAGACTCCGAGCTTCACGGTCAACGACGACAAGGGATTCTATCATTGCTTCGGCTGCGGCGCTCACGGCGACGCTATTCGTTTCCTCACCGACCATCGCGGAATGCCGTTCATGGACGCGGTGAAGGAGCTCGCTGCCAAGGCGGGCATGGAAGTCCCCGCGCCGGACCCCAAGGCTCGCGAACGGGCCGAGCACGCAGCTTCCCTGACTGACGTCATGGCGTCAGTCGCCGCCTGGTATGCAGAGCAACTGAACGGAATCGCCGGGGCGGACGCGCGCGAATATTTGAAGCGCCGAGGCATCGACCAGGCGACGATCCAGCGCTTCGGGCTCGGCCTCGCACCCGACAGCCGGACGGTCCTAAAGCGTGCGCTGGAGAAGCTCGGCGAAGACCGGCTCGTCGAAACCGGCATGCTCATCAAGCCCGATGACGGCGGCGAGACCTACGACCGGTTCCGAGGGCGTCTGATGTTCCCGATCCGCGATCCGCGCGGCCGCGTAATCGCATTCGGCGGGCGGATCCTCGGCGAGGGCGAACCCAAATATCTGAACTCCCCCGACACGCCGCTCTTCGACAAGGGCCGCACCCTCTACAACATCGACCACGCCAGCCCCGCGAGTCGGACCGCCAAGCGCCTGATCGTTGTCGAGGGATACATGGACGTGATCGCGCTCGACCGCGCGGGCATCCCCGAGGTCGTCGCGCCCAACGGAACGGCGGTGACCGAGGCGCAGCTCGAGCGACTATGGCGGCTCGACCCCTCACCCATCCTCTGCTTCGACGGCGACAGCGCCGGCCGCAAGGCCGCAATCCGCGCTGCCCTGCGCGCCCTCCCTCACATCCGCCCCGATCGTACTCTCCGCTTCGTCGAGCTTCCGCCCGGACAGGACCCGGACGACGTCATTCGATCCGGCGGCCGCGAGGCGTTCGAGGCCCTGCTCGAAAAGCCGGAGCCGCTCGACCAGCGCCTGTGGCGCCACGAGCTCGAAGCGCAGCCGCTGACCACGCCCGAGGCCCGTGCCGGCCTCCGCCAGCGCCTGATCGATCATGCGGCCAGCATCGGCGACCCCGCACTGCGTCAGCTCTATCGCGACCAGTGGCTGGGGCGTTTCCAGCAAGACATCGCCCCGCATCGGCAGTTCGTCCCGCGCGACCGCCGAGCCTCCTTCAAGAACGGCCGCTTCGTCCCCCCGACGCCGCCCGTCGGCGACAAGGCCCGGGCCATCGCCGCCAGCGGAATCGACGCCCCGACCGCCCGCGCCCTGATCCTCGGCTTCGCTTACTTCCCCGAGGAGCTTCCCGCCCATTGCGAGCAGCTCGCTTCGCTGCCGATTGCCGACCGGAACACCTCGAAGGCGCGCGACGAGCTCGTTAACGCCGCGTTTTCAGGCACTGTGCTTGATCAACAATCCCTAGCCACTATCTTGGGGATCGATAGAGCGGCGGGCGGAGCGGCCCCTCGCACGATGGGCTTTTCCTTCACCCGCCGCGACAGCGACCCGGAGCGCGCCCGAAGCGATCTGGCGGCAGCGGTCGAGATCATCGCGGCGGCGGAGGAAGTGGAAAAGGCCCTGGAGGATGCAACGGAACGGCTGAAACGGGATTTCACCGATGAAGCCCTGGAGGAACAGCAGCGCCTGATCGAGGCGCAGCACGGGTTAAGGCAAAGGCTGGCATCGCTTGCCGGCACTGATTAGCGGCGGAAAAGAATGGCGAAGAACGAAACTCAGGAAGTCGAAACGGCCGAGGCGGGCGATGCCCCGCTGATCGACCTCAACGACGCGACGATCAAGAAGATGATCGCCCGCGCCAAGAAGCGCGGCATCGTTACCTATGATGAGCTGAACGAGGCCCTGCCCCAGGACCAGATGTCGTCCGAGCAGATCGAGGACGTCATGTCCGCGCTCAACGACATGGGCATCAACGTCGTCGAGAGTGCGGAAGACAGCGACGACGAGGAGGAAGAGCAGAAGGACGAGCCGCTGGTCGAGGACGAGGTCGACCCGCTCGACGACGGCGGCCCCCGCCCTGCCGCCGCGGTCAAGAAGGAAGCGGTCGACCGCACCGACGACCCGGTCCGCATGTACCTGCGCGAGATGGGCGCGGTGGAATTGCTCTCCCGCGAGGGCGAGATCGCCATCGCCAAGCGCATCGAGGCCGGCCGCGACATCATGATCTGGGGCCTGTGCGAAAGCCCGATCACCTTCACCGCCATCATCGGCTGGTCCAACGCGCTCAACGAAGGCCGGATGCAGCTGCGCGAGATCCTCGACCTCGAGGCGATGCTGTCGAAGGGCCCGACCGCCGAGCAGCTGACCGAGACTGAGGAAGGTGGCGAAGGCGCCGAGGGCGAGATCAGCGAGAAGGTCGCCGGCCCCTCGATCAAGGAAGAGGAAGAGGTCGCCGACGAGCCCGAGGCCCAGGCCGAGGACGAAGAAGACGACATGGTCGAGCGCCGGGCGCGCCCGCAGGTCGAGGAGGAGGACGAGGACAACACCCTTTCCCTCGCCCAGATGGAAGAGACTCTGAAGCCCCAGGCGCTGGAGAAGTTCGCGGCGATCACTTCGCTCTTCAAGAAATTCTCCAAGGTCCAGGCGCACCGCATGGAGGCGCTCGCCGCCGTCCAGGACTTCGCTCCGGCCGAGGAGAAGAAGTACCACAAGCTTCGCGAGCACCTCACCGCGGAAGTGGAAAGCGTCCAGTTCCACGGCAGCAAGATCGAGGCCCTGGTCGACGCGCTCTACACCTACAACCGCCGCCTGACCGCGCTCGGCGGCCAGATGCTGCGCCTCGCCGAGCGCCACCGCGTTCCGCGCAAGTCCTTCCTCGAGAATTACATGGGCCGTGAGCTCGACGAGACCTGGCTGAAGGACGTTGCCGGCCTCGACAAGAAATGGGCCGCCTTCGCCGCCGCCGAGAAGGACAGCGTTGAGCGCATCCGCTCGGAAATCGCCGAGATCGCGCAGCAGACCGGCACCTCGCTCGGCGAGTTCCGGCGCATCGTCAACATGGTCCAGAAGGGCGAGCGCGAGGCGCGCATCGCCAAGAAGGAGATGGTCGAGGCCAATCTTCGCCTCGTCATCTCGATCGCCAAGAAATACACCAACCGCGGGCTGCAGTTCCTCGACCTCATCCAGGAAGGGAACATCGGCCTCATGAAGGCGGTCGATAAGTTCGAATACCGCCGCGGCTACAAATTCTCGACCTACGCGACCTGGTGGATCCGGCAGGCGATCACCCGCTCGATCGCCGACCAGGCGCGCACCATCCGAATCCCGGTGCACATGATCGAGACCATCAACAAGCTGGTCCGCACCGGCCGCCAGTTCCTCCACGAGACCGGCCGCGAGGCGACGCCCGAGGAGCTCGCTGAGCGCCTCTCCATGCCGCTCGAGAAGGTCCGCAAGGTGATGAAGATCGCCAAGGAGCCGATCAGCCTCGAAACGCCGATCGGCGACGAGGAGGACAGCCACCTCGGCGACTTCATCGAGGACAAGAACGCCGTGATTCCCGTCGACGCCGCGATCCAGTCCAACCTCAAGGAAACGGTGACCCGCGTCCTCGCCTCGCTAACCCCCCGCGAGGAGCGCGTTCTGCGCATGCGCTTCGGCATCGGCATGAACACCGATCACACGCTCGAAGAGGTCGGCCAGCAGTTCAGCGTCACCCGCGAGCGCATCCGCCAGATCGAGGCGAAGGCGCTCAGGAAGCTCAAGCACCCGTCGCGGTCGCGAAAGATGCGGAGCTTTCTCGACCAATAACCCTATCGGCGCGACCCTCCGGCCCTCACCACAACGGGCCTGCGGGCCTAAGCCTTTGCCTCGTCACCGCGCCGGCGATGACGTGCGCCTTGAGCTTCTTTCGGATCGCGTCCGCGCCGTCAGCGCTCATGCACACCAGGCGGACGCCGCCGGCTGGCAGTCGCTCGATCGCCGAAATTGCGACCTTTTCCTTGAGACAGCGGGCGATCACCCGTGCTTCGTCAAGATCGAGATTGAGAGCGCGGCTCATTTCGCTGCCTCCCGCTTGGCAGCGGCGAGCGCGTCGCGGACGTGGGTGTAACGATAGCCCTTCCACGTAAAAGTATCCGCCGGCACGCGGACGATTCCGTAGCGTTCGAGCTCCTTGGCGTCGGGATTGTCGTTATCGGTCATGCATTTGCACTTTCTGTGCTCTGGGGGAGGGTCATTTGCGCATGCTCACCGGATCGATACGGCGAGCGTCGTCATCGAAGGTATCGGCGACGACTTCGAGCGCATGCGCGCCCACCTCGGTCCGGGCCCTGCCGGCGAGCCGGCGGCACGACGCGGCCTGCTCGCGCAGGTCGTCGGCGGCTTCTTCTCTCGAGGGCTGGTTCATTCGCACACCATGAATCGGAAGCCGCGCTTGGCGGTGTCGATCAATGCCCGATAGCCGTCCGCCATCTCGCGATGCGAGCGGCGCGACTCCTCGCAGGCCGCATTGTCCGCCATGAACGATGAGACTTGCTGTCGATAATAGAGATAGTTGAGATCCATGGGGCTGCGCTCCATTTGCCGGTAAGCGGGAGCACCTTGGGTCTCTCAGCCGCGCAAGAGCCTACAGGTCAGATTTCGCGCGATTTGTTCTTATAACACACCCGGGGTCGGGCGCCTAACGCTTAAGCGGCCGAAATTTAGGCCGAATAGTGCCAGCTCCGAATGCGCTTCGTAAGCTGAAGCATCCGGGCCGCAGCCGGAAGATGCAGAGCTTTTTGGATCAGTAATCGAAGGTGGGTGGGAAGCGCTTAGCTCCCCACCCTGCCCCGCTCGAGTTAGACCGCCGACGTCCGGCTCCGGCTCGCGCTGTGGCCGCCGTTGCGGAACAGGATCTCCTGCGCCTGCTCGTTCGGAACGCCGGATTCGTCGGCCTGGACCGAAACGAAGATGCCGCCCTGGTTCAGGCGGTCCTCGTAATATTTCGCGTCCTCCTCATCGACGCCATGGCTGGCGAGCAGTCCGGCGACGCTGCCCGCGGCAAGGCCCGCTCCGGCGCCGATCGCGGCGGCTTGCGGAATGGCGGAGGCGGCGATCGCGCCTGCCGCGGCAAGCGGTCCGACGCCGGGGATGGCGAGCGCGGCAACGCCAAGCAACGCGCCCGCGCCGGTGCCGATGGCGGCGCCCTTGATCACATCGCTCTTGGCGTCATCGGATTCGTCGCTGTCATACGACCGGTTTTGCGACCATTCGTTCTCATCGCGCTTGCCGACGATCGAGATCGCGCTGTCTTCAATGCCGGCGGAACGCAGTTCGGAAAGGGCGCGCTCGGCCTCTTCGCGGCTGTCGAACACCGCGGATACAACACGCTCACTCATGGAGATTCCTCCTGTTGGGCTGCAAAACGGGCGGGGTACCCGCTATCGCCCAACCCATTGAATTGACAGTCGTTCCTCAGAATTTCGATTTGTTTGTCGGGTACCGTGCTCGATCCGAGAACGGCTCATCCCACGGACAATCGGAATTTTCTGCCTGGGGCTTTCAGCGCGTCCCTGATTTCACGCAGCCGTGTATTTGGTGGGAACGTTGACAGGTCTGGCGTGATCTCTTGCGCCTGTTCCGAGACGATCAAATCAACCCTGGAAGCGACCGCATCTGCTGCCGTCATCGGCCAAAGCCAATCGTGTGGCACTGTCCGACGATCGATTTCGAGACCAGCGAGCTTCTGCTCGGTCCACTGGTTCAGCAAGGGGTACCCTTTGCCTCGCAACCGCTTTGACCAGTTGGTCTCCGATACAAGTGAGTCCAGCACGCAGGCCGTTTCTTCGAGCACCGAAAAGCGCGGCACGCCTCCACGAACCATGACATCGTAACAAGCGCCGTCGATGCGATCACGAGGGCGTCTCACAGCGGTTCCAGCGTCACGCATGCGCTTGCGAACACGCCTATTAAATTCTTTCAACTGACCGACATAGATGATCAACCCATCACGGCTGCCCTCAATGTGGTCGGGACGGGTTGGATCGTGAATCGCGTAAGTGATGCAAAATCCGGTCTTTGTAGCCGCTTCTGCTCTTGCGAATTGCTCATCGACGAGTGCCTTGAACGCTTGGTCGCGGAAATACCTAGTGAAACGCTTCCCTGCCATCTAACTTCGGCGTTCCATCAATCTGCAGGCCACGTGTTCCTGTCCCCACCGGGTCGCAAATGTCTCAGAAACGACAAACCAGCCTGCGTCTGGACCGCCTTGCCCGTGATTGGCGCCCATGCATGTCCACGGCCGCAAAATACAGGACGCCCTTCGACGAGGCGTGCCGGCGCGTCGGCATGTCCGACACCAGCGCCTACGCGCTCCGGCGGAAGCCGTGCGGCGCCTCGTTCCGCCGCGGCTGGGACGCGGCGATGGACTGCCAGGTCCACCGCGTCGAGCAGTCCGCGATCGAGCGGTCGATCAACGGCGTCCCCCGGCCCATCTTCTACAAGGGCGAGCAGGTCGGCGAATGGCGCTACTATGACGAGCGCCTGACCATGTTTCTGCTGCGCAGCCGCCGCCCGGCGCGCTACGGCAAGTGGATGGACCGGATGCTCGCGCCCGATCCCGAGGAGTATGAGGACGACGGCCTCGCGCTCGACGGCCCGCTCACCGAAATCGAGTTCAACTGCCCCGCCGGAGAGCACGGCAATCCGGTCGACTGGGAAGGCGGGGATGACGGCGAGGAAGAAGCGTGACTCACGCGTACGCGGGCGCGGGCGCGCGCCTGCGCGCGCTGGGCAGCAAACTTAGCAAACTTCCGGGAGCTGGCTCCCAAAGCCGCGCGGGCGCCCTAGTCGGGGAGGTCGTAGATCATGCCCGTTTCGCGGTTCGCTTGCTCGGGCGGCGTGTCGATGGGTAGGCAGATCGTCGGCGCGAACTTGCCGTCCTTCCACGCGAGGCGCATCGTCTCCCGCGCCCACCTCATGTCGGGCCGCCAGCCATAGCTCGCCGCCTGCTGCAGCGTTTGCCCGACCCGGATGTTCGCCAGGTAATTCAGCGTCGAAGCGTCCTGGAGCGCCTGCCGGACGGCCGTCCGGTCGCTGGGCGACAACGCATCGGCGCCGCTTTGCAGCATCCTCAGCGTCCCCCAGACGTCGGTCTCCCGGCGCTGGAAATCGCGGAAGGAAACCAGGCCGCCGTGGACGACTCCGAACCGATATTGCTCCTCACTCGGCAGCAAGGCCAGCCGGCCCGCTGACTCTGCCGCATCGAAGCGCGCGGTGACGACCGCGAACCAGGTCGCCTGCGAAACCCAGCTCGGTGTCCTGTAGCTGCCCGTGCGGCCCCATTGGTCGACGAGCGCGCGGACCTCCTTGAGCCTTCTGTCGATGCAGGGCTGGGCAAGGCGGCGCAGCTCGAGCACGGCGAGCGTCTCCTTGATTTCGTTGGCCAGCGCCGCCCGGGTCTCCGCGGCCTCACGGCGCTGATTGACGGTCTCGGCCGCCTGCTGCGCGCCGAGCGCGAGCAGCACGCCGAGGACGATGACCCCGACCTCTCCAGCGAATGCCCGCCAGCCCTTGGCCGGCCGCAAGTTGAAACGCATGTGAATGCCCCCGGCTCTTGGAGCCTAGGCATTGACGGGCGAAGCGCAAGGGATGTCCGCCGGGTCTGGCTCGGGCGGATGGTATAGGCAATTGCCTCAGCCTCTGTGAGATCTCTGTCCAACAAGCTAGGCGGGCATTTCTCGCCAAAGGAGCAAGGCCATGTCAGACCACATCTACAAGATCGTCGAGCTTGTCGGATCGTCGCCCAGCAGCATCGAGGACGCGGTCCAGGCGGCGATCAGCCGCGCCTCGAGCACGCTCGACAACGTCCGCTGGTTCGAGGTGCTGGAGACCCGCGGCCACGTCGAGGGCGGCAAGGTCACCCACTATCAGGTGACCATCAAGGTCGGCTTCACCCTGCGCGCCTGACTTTCCGCTGTCCTGCAGCCCCTCTTTTGTGCCCTAGGCTCGCGGATGTCGCCGCGAGAGCGCTTACCGGCTCCACGATCGGCCTGACGCGCGGAACTTCGCCCTCGCCTGGCGACGAGCCGTCAATCCGTTGGAGACTTCAGGAGCAATCGGATAACTTCGCGATCGGAGGGAGGAGATCGACGATGCCAAATGGAGTCACGCCGGAGCTGTTGAACTTCATCCTCAAGCTCGCGCTGTTTCTGCTCATCGCGTTCGGCATCCTGATCGCAGGGGCGGCCGCCGTTTACATTTCGATGTTCCGGAAAGGTAACTTCTCCGGCGCGAGCATTGCCAGGATCCTGCAGCAAACGGACGTTCCCAAATTGGCGACCATCATCATGATCGTCCTGGCTGCTTCACTGCTCGGCCTGCTGCGAGTCATCGCAGGCGAGGCCGTGATCGCGCTTCTCAGCGGCATCGCGGGCTACGTTCTTGGCAATCGCGCCGCGCCCAAGGAGTCGGCCGCGGATTGACGCGCGTTTGCGCGTTAAACTGACATTTCTTTCACTTGGTTTCCCTGAACGATGGGCTAAGAACCGATCCAGCGCTCACAAGGGGGTTAGGTGCCATGGCCGTCAATGTCGGTGGGTCGGACCGCGTCGTTCGAATAATAGTCGGGCTCGGGCTCGGCGTGCTCATCTATCTCGGGACCCTTTCCGGAGTGGCGGCAATCGTCGCCGGAATAGTCGCGGCATACCTTCTCATCAGCGGTCTGCTGGCGAGGTGCATCGTCTACAAATTGGTCGGGGTCGACACGAGCGTCCAGGAACAGCCTTACTCAACCACGGACGACCGATCCGGGCTCTGACCGGGGCTTCGCGGCGCCCGCGCTTGCGGCTCCGTGCAAAGGACGCCAAGGGCAAGTTCGTCAAATGTCCGGCCAAGCCGCAGGCGTGCCGCGACTCCAAGGGACATTACATGAAGTGCAAGTAAGGGGACAGCTCGCGTTTGCGTCGTCGTCGCGAGGGACAGTGCCGCCGTTCGTCCATCACTGACGTGTTGGGATCACAGAGTTCAGCGGATTTTCGGACGGCGAGATGAGGCCGAGGTAAATCGCGGTGCCGATGAACGCCGCAAACACGGCCGCGATTATGAAGCACCCCAAGCGGTTCGCCCGAAGAAATTTGGATGCGGGAGGCTTGCGGCGCGGCACAGCGAGTCCAATCTTTTCCGTAGCTTAGGCGCGCCTTGGGCCTGGCGCCATCGAAAAACAGTGTGGATGGGCGCCTGCGCGGCGGCAGCGCCGCCTAACTATCGGTAAGTTGTTTCTCACCGACCCGATTGTAGCTTGCCCTGCCGGATCGTCCGCAATGGGGAGAGCGGGTTGTGGCGGTTCGAGTGACGCCAATCCCGGTCAGGAACGCAAATGGTGACGAGCTCACCGTCTACGAGGTTTGGGAAACATTCTTCTTCGGCCTCATCGCAGAAAGGCGGTTCCAGCTTGAAACCGAAGAGAGGGTCGAGGAATTCGACCGGGACAACTTCGTCGTCATGAAAACCGGCGAAAAGCTGACGCGGATCAGCTCCGTTTCCTGACTGGCTCGAAGAAGGAGCGAGCCTCCGCGAACGACGCTAGGCCGTTCGGGGCTCCACGTCGTCGTCGTCGCGATCGAAGGGATAGCCATAGTCGGCCAGGATCTGGCGATAGTGGGACGCCATCGTCTCGTGCGCTGCGCGGGCGGCGTCGGACGCCGCCGCAGCGGCCGCCGCAAACTCGTCACGCATACGCTGAATGAAATACGCGAACTCGGTTTCTTCCACGATTGCCCCTGCCCCGGCCTGTTGCGGTCGCTTTCAGCTTGGCAATTTCATGGCTGATGTCAATGGCTTGGATGATCGAAAGGCGTCGGCTCGACTCTCACTCCGCAAAGCGCTGCGGACGCCGTTCCCTCGGCTGAAGCATGAAGCCGCCGCCGCGCCTCGGCAGCCGGCTTTCATATTCCCTGGCCAGAGCTTCGAAGGAGTGCC
Source organism: Pseudomonadota bacterium (assembly GCA_046731955.1). Classification (GTDB taxonomy): domain Bacteria; phylum Pseudomonadota; class Alphaproteobacteria; order Sphingomonadales; family Sphingomonadaceae; genus Sphingomicrobium. The sequence goes on from JBKPMC010000044.1 coordinate 89,432, forward strand.
GCAGCTCGCCGTCGGTCATCATCGCGGCGAGCCGGTGGCAGCGCGCGATCTTGTCCCGAAGGTCGGAAGCGTCGTCCAGGATTTGTTCGTTCATTGGGTCACCGTCGCACGCAGTGCCCACCCACATATTGCAAACGGCCGTAACCGACTGTTGTTCCGACTGTTTCCTTCACCTCGCCGGCAACCGCCACCGGCAAAATGTTAAAACTTGTGAACCATATCCTGTCACACGCCGCTAACCGCGCAGGAGTAAACCAAAGGTCGGCAGCCGCCGTCACCCTACGAGCTCCCGAACGGCGCTGCCGGAACCGTACGAAGCCTTGCGGCTTCCGGCGCATCCCCTCGCCAGCCGCAAGGCTTCGAGTTTTCCTGGCTCACCAATTGCTGCTCGGGCTTGCCCAAGCCGGCCATCACGCAGATTTGACTCAAATTGGCTAGAGGCGCAGCCTCTTCGTCCGGCGCGAGGGGCATTCGCGCCGGAATCAGGGGAAGACCAATGAAACAGCTGATGAAACTGGCCGCCGCGGCGGCCGTCGGCGCATGTGCGGCCGGCTCCATCGTCTATGCGCAGACTGCCCCGTCGCAGCCACGCGCAATGGTTTCGCTCTACCATGCCGCGCCGGGCCAGCAGGAAGCGCTGCTCCGCTGGTTCGCGCAGCAGGATCGCATCGCTCAGGCCGCGGGCGTGGCGCCGCAGCAGCTCTACATCCACACCGATGGCGACAGCTGGGATTATATGGGCATCAACCCCGTCACCACCGATGCACAGGACCAGGCAATGGACGCGGCGGCGAAGAAGCTGGGCCTGCAAGCCGGCCCGCGCGTGGGATTGGAGCTCCGCAAATACATTGTTAGCCACACCGACACCGCGACGATCGGCCCGATCAGCGCCGAGCAGGCGCTCGCGCAGCTGGGACGATAGTCACGCAGGAAGCGAGGCGCCCGGCCGTTCGCCGGGCGCTCGCCGGAAAAGGGTGTCCTACACGCTTTTCCTTGCTCAGGTTCTACGCCGCTTAGTAAAGAGTGCCCAACTTCGGGAGAGACTCCGAATGACGGATGTCTTTGTCTCCTATGCCCGGTCCGACGAGCCAGAGGCCATCAAGATAGCCGAGGCTTTGCGCTCGCACGGTTACCAGGTCTGGCGGGACGACGAGATCCCCGGTCACGGCGCCTACGGCAAGGTCATCGAGGAGAATCTCACGAGCGCCAAGGCGGTGCTGGTCGTCTGGTCGGCCGAGGCAGCCCAATCCGACTGGGTCCGGGCCGAATCCGACAAGGCGCGAGTGGCGGGCACGCTGATCCAGGTCACCATCGACGGCACGCTGCCGCCCCTGCCCTTCAACCAGATCCAGTGCACGGACCTTAGGAGGTGGGATGGCGACCTGACGTCGGATGCCTGGCGAAAGGTAGAAAAGAGCGTCGCCGCGCTCGCCGCGGGACCAGGTCACGGCACAGTCGCCGCGGACTCGCGGTCACCGGCGCGCCTTTCCATTTGCGTCCTTCCGTTCATCAACATGAGCGGAGACCCCGAACAGGAATATTTCAGCGACGGCATCACCGAGGACATCATCACCGACCTGTCGAAGGTCTCGGCCCTGTCGGTCGTCGCCCGAAACACGTCTTTCAACTACAAGGGAAAGTCGATCGACGTGCTCGAGGTCGGCCGCATCCTCAAGGTGACCCATGTCCTGGAGGGGAGCGTGCGCAAGGCCTCCGGGCGGGTCCGGATCAATGCGCAGCTGATCGACGCCAAGGCCGGCGACCATGTCTGGGCCGACCGGTACGACCGCGAGCTGACTGACATCTTCGCCATCCAGGACGAATTCTCGAACGCGATCGTGAGCGCTTTGCAACTGAAGCTCCTGCCCAAGGAGAAAAGGGCAATTGAGCAGCGCTGGACCTCAAGCGTCGAAGCCTACAATCTGTACCTGATGGCCCGGCAGCACTGGATCACGGGCAGCCTCGGCGACATCCGCCGCGACGAGACGATCGTCCGGATCTGCAAGCAGGCGATCGCGCTCGACCCGTCCTATGCCCGCGCCTGGGCGCTGATGGCGCTCGCCCAGTCGGAGTTGCGCTTCTGGCACGAGAAGCCCGAGGATGCGCTTCCGGCGGCCGAGCGGGCGCTTGCGCTCGATCCAAGCCTGCCGGAGCCGCACTGCGTGAAGGCGCGCTACCTCGGGGAGCTGGACCGTTACGAGGAAGCCAACCATGAGATCGCCGAAGCGCTGCGCCTGGATCCCGACTCCTGGGAGGTGAACCAGGAAACTGCGCGGCTGATCTTCCGGCAGGGGCGTACGAAAGATGCCATTCCCTATTTCAGGAAAGCCGCCGAGTTGATGGACACGGACTATCACAACGCGTTGATGCTCTCCTGTTGCCTCCGAGGTGTCGGCGATGAGGCCGGACATGCGCGCGCTTCTCAAATGACGGCTGAACGGGCCGAAAAGGTCATCGCGCAGGACCCGACGAACGGAGGGGCTCTTGCCGCCGGAGCGATGGGGCTCGCAGGTCTGGGCGAGCAAGAACGCGCCAAGGACTGGATGCAGCGCGCACTGGTCATCGCGCCGGACAATCTCACGACGCGCTACAATCTGGGCTGCACCTTGTCCGCCTACATGAATGACGTTGATGGCGCGCTTGAAGTGCTGGAGCCCTTCTATGCGGCCGTGCCGAGCATGGCGCACATTAAGCACGGCGATGTCGATCCCGACCTTGACCCGCTCAGGGACGACCCCCGCTTCCAGAAAATGGTCGCCGACGCGAAGGATAGGCTCGCCGCGACGGCGGGCGAACCGGTCGCCGCGAAATAGACGGCGGATTGGCACATTGAGCTTTTCCTTGCCCGCTCTGCACGCCACTGCGTAAAGAGAGCCGAAACTCTGGGAGAGACTCCGAATGACGGATGTCTTCGTCTCCTATGCCCGTTCGAGCGAAGTCCAGGCCACGAGCATCGCCGACGCCTTGCGTTCGCACGGTTACGATGTCTGGCGTGATGACGAGATCCCGGCGAACCGCGCCTACAGCGAGGTGATTGAAGAGCAGTTGACGACCGCAAAGGCGGTCGTTGTCGTATGGTCAGCCGAAGCTGCCAAGTCGCATTGGGTGCGGGCGGAGGCCGATCGTGCGCGCGAGGCGGGGACTCTAATCCAGGTCACGGTCGACGGGACCTTGCCGCCCCTCCCGTTCAACCAGATCCAGTGCACCGACCTGAAGGACTGGAACGGCGACGTCGGTTCCGAGATCTGGAAAAAGCTTGAGAGCAATATCGCGACGCTGGTCGGCAAGCGCGGGTCGGCCGTGGCGGAATCGACCAAGGAGATTCGGCGCTTTTCGGTCTGCGTGCTGCCGTTCATCAACATGAGCGGCGACCCGGAGCAGGATTATTTCAGCGACGGGATCACCGAAGACATCATCACCGATTTGTCGAAGGTTTCCGCACTGTCGGTCGTCGCCCGGAACACCTCGTTCAGCTTCAAGGGCAGCCAGCAGCACGTGATCAAGATCGCGCGCGAACTGAATGTCACGCACGTTCTCGAGGGCAGCGTCAGGAAGTCGGGCAGCCGCGTTCGGATCAACGCCCAGCTGATCGACGGAGTGGCGGGAGACCACATCTGGGCGGAGCGCTACGACCGCGACCTCACCGATATTTTCGCGATCCAGGACGAGATTTCCAAGGCGATCGTAGCCGCGCTGAAACTGAAGCTCCTTCCGAACGAGAAAAAGGCGATCGAGCATCGCGGAACGTCAAGTGCCGAGGCCTACAACCTGTACCTGATGGCTCGGGAGCACTGGATTACCGGCAGTTACGCGTCCCTCCATCGCGACCAGGTCGTCGCGCGAATTTGCCGGCAGGCGACGGTGCTGGATCCCTCCTATGCACGGGCGTGGGCGCTCATGGCACTTGCGCAAGCCGAGCTGTTCTTCACGCACCAGCAATCGGAAGATGCGCTCTCGTCGGCGGAACGAGCGCTGGCGCTCGATCCAAGCCTGCCCGAGCCATACTGCGTCAAGGCCCGCTACCTTGCTGACGAGGGCCATGATGAACAAGCCAATGGACTGATCGAAACGGCGCTTCGCCTGGACCCGGACTCTTGGGAAGCAAACAAGGAGGCTGCGCGGCTGATCTTCAGGCAGGGCCGGATCAGCGACGCGGTCCCTTATTTCGAGAAGGCCGCCGCGCTGATGGATACAGATTACCACGACGCGATGATGCTGATCTGCTGCTACAGAGCGGTGGGCGACAAGGCCGGTCTGGCACGTGCCGCGCAAATGACGCTTGAACGTGCGGAAAGAGTCATCTCGCGCGATCCGGCCCACGGAGGGGCCTTGGCTGCCGGAGGCGTAGGCTCGGCCGCTCTAGGTGAAAGACAGCGTGCCCAAGACTGGATCGACCGGGCTCTCATCGTTGAGCCCGACAACTGGAACATGCGTTATAATCTAGGTTGCGTTCTGTCCGCCTATTTGAATGAACCAGATGCTGCTTTGGAAGTCCTAAAGCCGTATTTCGAGACCGTGCAAAGCAGCTCGCACCTGAGGCATTCGGACGTCGATCCGGACCTCGACCCCCTGAGACATGATCCGCGGTACCAGAAGATGCTCGCGGATGCGAAGGACAGGCTCGCCGCGACGGCGGGCGAACCGGTCCCGGCGAAATAGATCTTCAAAGCATCGCCCCGATATCCGACGCACCAGTCGGATAGGCGAAAATCGCGTGCTTGAGATCGCTCGCCGTGAGGTTGTGGCGGATCGCGAGGCCGAAGAGGTTGATTACTTCGTCCGCATGCGGTCCGACGAGGTGCGCGCCGAGGATGAGTTCCGTCCCCTCCTCTACCAGCGTCTTGTAGCCGTAAACCGGCTCCGCGACGCGGCGCGCGGTATACCATCCGGATGTCCGTTCGCATTTCAGGCGGAAGCGCCGGCCTGATACGTGGGCCTCGGCCTCGCTCATCCCGACGGCCGCGATCGGCGGCAGGGTGAAGGCGACGCTCGGCACTCCGCGATAGTCCGGCTTCCGGTGATTGCCTTCGAGGAGGTTGGCCGCGACCAGCTCCCCGTCGCTGTCGGCGACGGGCGTCAGCGGAGGTCCCTTCCGCGCGGAATCCCCTGCCGCATAGATCGCCGGATTGCTGACGCTCTGGAGGAAGTCGTTGAGCTTGATCAGGCCGTCCTCGACGGCGACCCCGGCTTTCTCGGGGTGGAGCTCGTTGAGCGCCGGAGCCCGGCCCGCGGCGTGCACGACGCAATCGGTCTTGATCTGGATTTTCCGCCCGTCGGTTTCGCCGTGGACTGTAAAGCCGTCGCCTGTTTTCTCGATAGCGGTTACCGCCGTATTCGTGACCACTCGAACGCCGATCCGCTCGAATGTCTCCATGAGCCAGCCGACCAGCTCCGGCTCGAAATGGTCGAGCATCCGCTCGCCGCGCTGGACCACCGTCACTTCGGCACCGGCGTGGGCCGCGACGTGCGAGAATTCCGCCGCGATATATCCGCCTCCGACGAGCACGATCCGCCGCGGAAGCGTCTCCAGGGTGAGGAAGCCCTCATTGTCGATCAGATATTCTTCACCCGGGATGCCGAGCCGCACCGGCTGCGCTCCGGAGGCGATGAGGATGTATTGGCCGGTCAGTTCGTCTTCGCCGACGCTGAGGCTGTTCGAGTTGGTGAAGCAGGCCCTGCCGTGGAAGGCGGTAATGCCGGCCTCTTGAAGGCTCTGCTCAGTTTCCTCGGGGACCGGATCGGTGAAGCTTCGCTTGAAGCGGATGAGTCCGGGCCAGTCGATCCGGACTTCGCCATCGACTCCGTGACCATGCATCCGTCGCTGCGCGTCAACCACCTCGGCGCCGGAAACGAGCATCTTCTTGGGATCGCAGCCGCGCAGCGGGCACGTGCCGCCGAACGACTTCTCATCGATGATCGCGACGCTCCGCCCGGCCTTGCGGACCCGGAACGCGGTCCCCTTCGCCGCAGCTCCGGTGCCAATCACGACGAGATCGAAATCCAATCCATCCTCCGCGCTGGAATGAACGCAGGGCCGGTGCCGCTACAGGGTCCCGAACTTCGCTCTCCTACACTTTTCGCGGCCGCTCGGAACCGACCTCCGGCCTCCTCTGTTCACCGCATATTTCCCATCTCATCCGGAGAATTCCCATGCAAACTCGTCGGCTGGGCTGGAGCGGCCTTGAGGTTTCGGCCATCGGTTTTGGGGCCATGGGGCTCAGTTCCGCCTACGGCAAACCCACTCCCAAGGACGAGGGCATTGCTCTCATTCGCGGCGCGGTCGAGCGCGGGGTAACCTTCTTCGACACGGCCGAAGTCTATGGGCCCTTCACCAACGAGAAGCTGGTCGGCGAGGCGCTCCGCCCTCATCGCGACCGGGTCGTCATCGCGACCAAGTTCGGGTTCAAAATCGTCGATGGACAAATCCAGGGCGTCGACAGCCGCCCCGAGCATATTCGCGAGGTCTGCGACGCCTCGCTCCAGCGGCTAGGGATCGAGACGATCGATCTCCTCTACCAGCATCGGGTCGACCCCAACGTTCCGATCGAGGATGTGGCCGGCACCGTTCGCGACCTGATTGCCGAAGGCAAGGTCAGACACTTTGGCCTTTCCGAGCCCGCCGTCGAGACAGTCCGCCGCGCGCATGCCGTCCAGCCGGTCACAGCAATCCAGAACGAATATTCACTCTGGACGCGCGATTCAGAAAGGAATGGCATTCTCGATGTCTGCGAGGAGCTCGGTATCGGGTTTGTTGCGTACAGCCCGCTCGGACGCGGTTTTCTCACTGGTGCGATGGGTAGGGACACAAGGTTCGCTGAAGACGACTTCCGCAAGGGCCTTCCTCGCTTCACTCCGGAAGCGATGGTGACGAACCAGAAGTTCGTCGATGTCCTGAAGCGCGTCGCGAAAGAGAAGAAGGCGGCTCCCGCGCAAATCGCGCTTGCCTGGCTGCTCGCCCAGCGGCCGTACATCGTGCCCATTCCCGGCACGACCAAGCTCCACCGGCTCGAGGAGAATATCGCGGCCGCGGACATCAAGCTGACGGAAGTCGATCTTCGCGAGATCAACGAAGCAGCCGCGCACATTCAAGTCGAAGGCGAGCGCTATTCGCCGCAGGGGTTGGCGATGACCGGGCGGTGACGCTCCGAGCTTTGCGCGATAAGTCGTCGCCATGTGCAATCTCTACACGCAGTCCAAATCAGTCGACGAGGTCGCGCGGCTGTTCCGCGATCTGCAAATCCCGCTGAGCTTTCCCGAAGGGTCGCCGAACCTGTCGCCCAGGGATATCGCGATCACCGATCCCGGACCGATCATCCGCGCAATTTCGGGCGAGCCCGGTGCCTACGAGCTGATCGTGCGCCGCTGGAGCTGGCCGGGGCCGGGCGGCAAGCCAGTCTATAATTTCCGCTCGGATGATCGTGTGTTCCAGTCAGGCCGCTGCCTGGTCGTCGCCGACGGCTTCTATGAGTTCACCGCGCCCGCCGACCCCGGGCAGAAGCGGAAGGACCGCTGGCTGTTCACTTGGCCCGGCGAGGCAATGATAGGCATCGCCGGCCTCACCCGGATCGCGCCGGATGTGGGCGAAGCCTTCACCATGCTGACGACCGAGCCCGGCCCCGACGTCGCGCCTATTCACAACCGCCAGGTCGCCCTCCTGGGGCCCGGCGACTGGAAGGCGTGGCTCGACCACTCCGGACCGGAGCGCGACCTTCTCAAGCCGCTACCTGCGGGCACGTTGGCAGTTCGGCTCGCGCCGCGCGAGACCCCACAGGACAGCATCTCGGCCTAGCAGGTGTCCCGCGCTTCGAGCGCTTCCTGCGCCTTCATCTTTTCGTGCTCGGTGCGCATCTTGATGGTCCGGGCAACGCGCTCGGCGAGCACGGTCCATGCCGCCTCCGAGCGGCGGCAACGCTCGCGCACATGATCGAGGGTAGCCGCCGCAGCCTCATCCCGTGCCTGGGCGGCGCGGGCGAGATAGAATTCTAGGTCGGTGGAGTGGCGCATCTCCGCGCCGGCTATTCTGGCTGCCCGGCTTCCTCGTCGGTCGCCTGACCGGCTTCCTCATTCGCGGCCTCGCCGGCAGCCGGCTCGTCGGCAGACCTCAGGTTGGTGGCCGCCAGTTTTCCGCGGCGGTCCTCTTCGAGATCGTACCCCACGCGCTGGTTCTCGCGCAGGGTGCGCATTCCGGCGCGCTCCACGGCGGTGATGTGGACGAACGCATCATTGCCTCCGTCGTCCGGCTGGATGAATCCGTAGCCCTTGGAATCGTTGAAGAATTTTACGGTGCCAACTGGCATTTCACTTTCCTTCCATGCGGCGGGCCGAGTGCCGGCCCTTTTAGTGCTAGGAGTGCGAGAAAGAAGGAAAAAGGAGCCGCAAAGCACCAAAGACCGTCAATTTGCGACTAGTAGCGCATATATCATACCCGGCCCACGCAAGAATTGTAAGGCTTAAGCAGCCGAGCTCGGGTGCGCGGCCCGAATCCCGCGAACGACCTCGACAAACGGGGCCGGCACCCTAAGTTGGGCGCTGCTCCCCAACCGTCATTGACCTTTGGCTTCGTATCTTCAGCGATCACCTCACGACCGACAGCCGCTGCGCCGCCGCGCATCCGGGCTGGCGCTGGCGCTCGGAATCAATCTGCTGCTCCTGCTCGTGCTCCTCGGCCTCGGCGTTCGCCCGCCCAAGCCGCACAAGACCTCCGGGGCGCTGGTCTTCAATTTGCCCGCCGATTCGGAGAGCCGCTCCGCCGAGGCGGCGACCAGGCCAAAAGTGGCCAAGCAAGACCAGCGCACCGAGACCAAGCCCGTTCCTAAACCGCCGCCGATTGTCCTCCCGGCCAAGCCGACGATCCAGCCGGATCGCCCGCTCGAGATGATCGAAATGAGCAAGGAGGATTATGCCGCGGCCGACATCGGCAAGCTGCCCAAGGCCTCAGCGGGCGCCGGCGCTGGCGATTCGGAGGCGGTTGGGCGCGGCCCGCATGGGGAGGTGCTCTACGCCGCTGAATGGGCGCGCCACCCGACCGACGCAGAGCTCAGCGGTTATCTGCCGGCCAGTGCGCCCGACGGCTGGGGTCTGATCGCCTGCCGGACGATTCCGGACAACCGTGTCGAGGATTGCGTCGAGCTCGACCAGTCTCCGCGCGGCTCGCACCTGGCTAGCGCCGTACGCCAGGCGGCATGGCAGTTCCGGGTCAGGCCGCCGCGCAAGAATGGCCGGCCGATGGTCGGCGAATGGGTCCAGATCCGGATCGACTATTATACCGTGCGAAAGGGCGAGTGAGCCCTAGCCGTTCCAGGGCTCGCCTTCCGGCGCGCCGCGTTCCAGCTTGTCTGGGAGCGGCTCGCCGTTGGGCGTGAACGCCAGGCTGACCGAATTGATGCAGTAACGTTGTCCGGTCGGCGGCGGACCGCCGTCGAACACGTGGCCCTGGTGCGCTCCGCAGCGGGTGCAGACGATCTCGGTTCGGATCATGCCGTAGCTCGTGTCGCGGATGTACTTGAGGTGCCCTTCCGCGAACGGCTGGGTGAAGCTCGGCCAGCCTGTACCGCTCTCGAACTTGGTTCCGCCGTTGAACAAGGGCAGTCCGCACAGCCGGCAGGTGAAGACGCCGGGACGTTTCTCGTTCAGGAAGACGCCGCAGAATGGCGCCTCGGTCCCGTGCTCCAGGAGTACGTGGCGCTCCTCGTCGTCGAGGTCCGCGACAAGGTGCTGGAATTGCTCTTGCGTCGGCGGCGTGAGGTCGAAGGTCGTCTGCTGGGTGGCGGCATCCTGGGGCATGGCGCGATCTCCTTCGTCCGAGGCGCCTACTCCCAAATGCGGCTGCTGAACATGGGGAGCCCGCGAAGGGGGCTCCCCTGCCCCTCCGCTACAGGATGAAGTCGGCGCTCATGAGGTCGATATGCCCGGTCAAGGTGACCGAGAAATCCGCGACCTTGTCGCCGTTGGTGTCGCCGAGAATGACCGTCTTGGTCGAGTCCGGATGAGCGACCTGGAGCTCGCCGGCATGCCCGGTGAACGCCGAGGTACCGAGGAACTTGAAGGCGTCGTTGCCGGTCACCTTGGTGTTCGCGTCGATACCCGACAGGTCCATTTTGTCCGTACCGTGGACGAAGTCGATGATTTTGTCGCCGGCGCTCCTGGGCGACTCGCTTGCCACTTTGAACACGAATGTGTCGCTGCCCGCACCGCCCGTCAGGATATCGGCTCCGCTTCCCCCGTTTAGCGAGTCATTACCCCCAGCGGTCGAGATCGTGTCCGCTCCCGAACCGCCAAAGATCTTGTCGTCGCCGCCGAGCGTGGTGACCTTGTCGCTGCCGGCAAAGCCATGGACAGTCCAATTGTCGGCCGTTTTCGGTGCAAGCGTGTCGCTGTTGCTGGTGCCATCCAGAGTCTTCGTGATCGGAACAGTTGTGTCCCCGGTCGGAGTCTGGCTGCCTCCGGTCGAGTCTGACAGATACTGTTCGCCGTTGCTGGACCACAGACCGGTGGAAGACAGGTTGTGGATCAATGAGGAGGTAAGCCCGGTAATTCCCGACCCAGTCGTAAGAGTTCCGCTCGAGGCATGCCAGATCTCGGTATTACTGAACGAGATCGTGCCGCCGTCGCTGATGACGACTTTCGTGGCGCTACCGGAATCAGAGAGGTCACTACCGGTCACCTTCACCGTGGCGCCGTTGGCGACCCAGATCTGCGCCTGCGAGCCCGTACCTCCACGGTGGTGGGGATCGATGCCCTTCGAATTGATCAGTTGGATGTTGTCGCCCCAGAAGCGGAAGTTGCGCTCGTTGTCCTCCGACCTGACGTGGTCGAGGGTGATATTGTCGCCCTTAAGGTCGAAGCCCGCGTCGCCATTGCCGCTCGATACGACGTTGACGTAGCGGATGTTGTACGTGCCCTCCTCTGCCGTGAAGCCGTCGCCGTTCCAATAGTCACCAGTTGCCTGCTTGCCGATGCAGTTGGCCATCGAAGAGTTTTGGATCACGACGTCATGGGTCGTTCCCTGGAGCGCCACTCCCATCGCGAAATGGTCGCCGTCCTGATACTCACTGTTGCCGTGGACGTCGTCGAGCAGGATGTTGTGACTGTCGTACTTGAGAATGACGACACTCTTCGAAAAACCGTTCACATCGATGTCGCGCAGCGTCAGGCCATTGACCGACGCAACGCTTGACCCACCGCCAGGATACGTACCGGTAAAGTAACGGACGTTGTCAGCAGTCATATGCTGGAACGTCACATTATTTAGATTGGCGCCGAGCTGGAACGCCATCCCGATATTCTTGAAGTCCATGTTCTGGAACACGAGGTTGTTTGCGCCGGCGTAGAGCTTGAAGATCGTGTTGCCGCCCGCTTCGCCGGGCGTCCATGTCGCGTCGCGCGTTCCGTTGACCGTGATGTCCATCGGCGCGCCACTGCTGCTTACGCCCTGGATGGTGACCGGCGCTGAGCTGGTGCCGCCATGGCTTACCGTGACGCTGCCGGAGAGATTGTAGGCGCCTTTGTCGGCCAGGAGGTTGACGGTTCCTCCAGCGCCCGCCCGCTGGATTGCGCTATCAAGAGCTGAGATGGGTTTTGCGTTTGCTGCGGACGAGCCGGATCGATCCCCGCTGCCCGCGGGGCTAACGTATACTGTCGACATATATGGGACTACTTCTCTAAATTGGACGGAATAACGGATAATTTAATGAATTGGCTGAGCTCCCCATGAACTCGAAGCCGCGCTTTAAAGAAGCAGTCTCGAACTTTGCAAAATATACTTTCGAGTGAATTCGGCAGATTGGTCGAGTAATAAACCAAACGGCTGTTTTTTTATCGTCCGATCCTAACGAGTGTTAGTCTCATGCGTTTCCGCGCCGCCGAACGGTTGTTTTTTTGTGATGAATTATGAAGACTGTTTCGAGCGTTCGGCGGCCGCGACGACTGTGCGCACGACGTTCGATGGGATCGCAAAGCCAATTCCGACATTTCCAGGACCCTGTCCGGGACTGAACAGCGCCGAATTGATGCCGATGATTTCGCCCTTGAGGTTGATCAGCGGACCGCCGGAGTTGCCCGGATTGATGGGAGCGTCGGTCTGGATGAAGCGCCTCGGATCATCCGGACCGAGCGGTCGGTTCGTGGCGCTGATGATCCCAGCGGTCACGGTCTGACCGAGTCCGAACGGATTGCCGATCGCCACGACATAGTCGCCGACGTCCAGCGTCGCGCTGTCGCCGAACTTCAAGGCCGGCAGGTCTTTCGCGCCGATGCGCAGTACGGCAAGATCGTTGTTCGGGTCGAGCGCTACCGGCTCTGCGGGGAAATGCCGGCCATCCCTGAGGCCGACTTCGACCGCGCTTGCATTCTGGACCACATGAAAGTTGGTGACGACGAGCCCGCGCTGACCATCCACGATCACGCCCGAACCGGCGGAGACGGCGGGCTGAAGCGCCGAGTCCGGCACTCCGAAATAGCGGCGGAAGAAGGGATCACGCAAAAGCGGGTTCTGCAATGCCGGCGAAGGCTGAAGCGTTGCGATATTGACGACCGCCGGAGCCGTCCCGCGGACGAGCGGCGACAGGCTCTCCTCCGCGGCGAGCGGGCTTGCAAGCGTTCGTGGCGGAGCCGCAGACCCGGTGGCGCCGAGCGGAAGCAGCCGTGCTACGACGCCGCCGAACACTGCCGCGATCACCAGGAAAGCAAAGAGAAGGAGGAAAGGGATGCGTGCGCGAGGTTCGGCCATGCGAGCACAAAGCAACAAGGACGAGGCTGTTCCTTCGTTGCGCAGGTGCAATGCGGTGGTCGGTTTGTGTCAAGGCCCGCGGCTGCAGTGACTAACCCGGTGATGCGATTACTGGCACTTCTGCTGGGCATGGCCGCGACGGCGGCAGCCGCGCAGCCCATTCTGCCTCACCCTCAGACCCGGGCGGAAGCGTTGGAGGAGGATGCCGAGCAATATGCCGCGCAATTCGGAGTGTCGCCCGAGGAGGCCGTCCGCCGGCTCAGCGCTCAGCAGGCGAGCGTCGCGGCCACTGACGCCATCGCAAGAGAATTCAAGTCCCGGCTCGCCGGAATCTCGATCGAGCACAGGCCGGAATACCGGATTGTCGTATTGCTCACCGACCCGGAGCCGGTCGACGACCGGACTGCCGCCGGAATTCCAATTGTCTTCCGCACCGGCGCGAAAGCCACCCATGCGCAGGCGGTCGATGCCCTCCGCAAGCACCTCATCGACCTCAGGTCAGAGCTGCCGGGGGCGAGAGGCGCTGGCTACGACCAGCGCACGGGCGAGATCGTGCTGCTGATCCCCCAATCCGACGCGCAGCGCTACGGAGTCGATGCAATCCGTACTCGCTCCGAGCAGGTCGGCGGAGTCCCGGTGCGGGTGGTGATCAACAATCTCATCGAGCAGAACATGTTGGTCGACGGCGGCGGGCGGGTCGACGGGATCAACCCGGCAACGGGACGGCGCAACGTGTGCACCACCGGCTTTGTGGTCACCGACAGCGCCCGTGACGGAATCGCAACTGCAGCGCATTGCCCGGACGAGCTCACCTATCACGAGCCGGACGGAACCACTGTTCCCCTCGCGTTCGCAGGCCAATGGGGCCTCGGCTACCAGGACGTGCAGGTAAATGTCAGCCCGGAGGCGTCGGAGCCCTTCTTCTATGCCAACCGGGGCGCGGGCTCACTGCGGCGCCTGGCGACCTGGCGCAATGTCGCCAGCACGCGCGCGGGCGACTTCGTCTGCCATTATGGCGAAAGCTCAGGCTACAGCTGCGCCGAGGTCGAGTATACCGACTACGCACCGCCGGGCACCTTGTGCGGCGGGCCATGTTCGCCGGCCTGGGTGACGGTGAGAGGTCCCAGCTGCATCCCCGGCGACAGCGGCGGGCCGGTGTTCAGCGGGAGCGTCGCCTTCGGCATCGCCAAGGGCATCAACCGCTCGGCGTCGGGCCAGTGCAACTTCTATTACTATATGTCGACGGACTATCTGCCGCCGTCCTGGAGGCTGATGACTGCGAGCGACGCTATTTCGCGCCGACGAAGTCCCCCCGAAGCTGGTCGCTAGCACCAGGCACCGGTTCGGCGGGATCGTTGCCAATCTTCACGACGCGATTCTTCTCGTCGACGTGGACCACGTGCGGCTTCATCGCCCGGGCTTCCTCGTCCGTGACGAGGGCATAACTCATGATGATAATGAGGTCGCCGGGGTGCACGAGGTGCGCCGCGGCGCCGTTGATGCCTATCACGCCGCTGCCGCGCGGGCCGGGGATCACATAGGTCTCGATCCGGGCGCCGTTGGTGATGTCGACGATCGCCACCTGCTCGCCCTCGAGCAGGTCGGCCGCCTCCATCAGCGCGGCGTCGAGCGTGACGGAGCCGACATAGTGCAGGTCGGCCTGGGTCACCGTCGCGCGGTGGATCTTCGACTTCATCATGATCCGCATCACGGGCTCTGACTCCCTTAGGCGCTCGGGCAGCGCCGCGCGCTCTAGCAGATTTGTATTCTTAAGCCACAGTTCAAGTGTTGCAGTGCAACATCGCACGTGCAGCATGAGGTGGGAAATCCCAACTTATGGGGCGGGAAAGTAGCGGGCTTGCGAACTCTCCGGTTCGCTCATCCGACAAACCCTTGGAAATCCTATGTTTTCCCGTTTGGCACGCCTCTTGCTCAGCAAAGGGCACAAGTTTTGCCAATGGAGTTTAAGATGGAAGCGCAAGAGAATCAGGTTGCCCTGCCCCTCCGGTCCGACACGATTCTCGGCGTGTGCGAGGCAATCGGCGAGGACTTCGGCTTCAATCCCGTTCTGCTGCGCGTTCCATTGGCGGCAACCGTGCTTTGGAGTCCGCTGATGGCGATCGCGGGCTATTTTGTGCTGGGCGCGGTCGTGTTGCTGTCTCGTGCGCTCTTCCCGAAGCCCAAGGCCGCGAATGCCCCGGTTGACGGCGAGCAGCCCTCGGCCGCGAACGAGCTGCGCGAACTGGCGGAAGCCGCTTAGAAGCAGCGGCCCACCGTCCAAGCGTTCGCTTACAGGCCCTCTCGGGCTTCCGCTCGCGCTTCCAGAAGATCGAACAAGGCGCGGTGCTGGAGCAGCATTTGCTCACCGCCGAAGGCAACGGCCCTGCCGGCGGCCGGAGTGCCGGCCGCGATCTCGATCGCGTCGATGATCGACGCTTCGTCGGGCAGCGACGGCGCGGGGCAGTCGAGGCCCACGCGGGAGGCGGCCCGATCGAGCAGCCGGCGAACCGGCCACCAGTCGCCAACAAGCGCAGTCGCCGCGCCGATCGCGCAACCGCCGCGCTCCGACAGCGCGAGCGTTTCGAGCGCATGTCGAGCGGCTACCAGGCTCGCCTCGGTCTCGGCGGCACCGGGGGTGCTTGGCAGCGGGCCGACCGCGGAAGTCAGGCGGACGAGGTAGAGCCGCTCGCGTTCAAACGCCTCTGAGGCGCGGCTCAACCACACCTCGACGTCACCCTTTGGGCAACGCTGCAGCGCAATCTCGATCAAACCGGGGTAGTGGCCGTGCAGGCTGCACAGCAGATGCACGGCATCGGCAAGGTCGCGCCCGGAGTGTGGACCGATTGCTTCGAGCAGCGCATTCAAATGAGGATGGCGCGCGCAACCTTCGCCCGCGACGCGAGCCAGCTGAGCTTCGGCAACGCTGACCGGCTTTGGGTCGACGGACCGATTGATCGCCATTCCTTTCCCCTCGTCTGATAGTGCTCAGTCGAAGCCCTATCCGTCCGTCCCTAACCCAAGGGCGTAAAGACGAGGTTTACGTCGCGGTAAGGGTTCGAAGAGAGAGATTAAGATGCCGGCAGACGGCAAATCGCCGCCCGCACGAATGCGGACGGCGACCTGCCCCCCGGCCCCAAGCCGTTAATCAGTCGTCGCGGTACGCCAGCTCAAAATTGCCCCAGCGGCGGCCCTTGATCCACAATGGCACGTAGATGTTCTTCACCGGGATCCACTTGTCGCCCAACTCCATCCGGTAGGTCGCGAGCGTCGCGGGCTTGTCGCTGGCGAGCGCCATCCGCGTTTGATCGTCGATCATGATGCGCATGTTGCGGCAATGCTCGTCGTTCCACACCGGATCGGGCCCCTGCGGATGGGAGCGCTCGGAAAGGTGAGTCGGAAGATAGCCGTTCATGTCGCCGATCGCGGTCCCGATGATACGCGTGTCGGTCGCCCTGGTCCGGTCGAGGATGGGGCGGACATGCTGGTCGGCGGCATGGTTGAACTGCACCGTGTATTGGACGGGGTTGCTGCCCTCGACGATCTTGTAGTCGCGGTCGAACACTTCCTCGATGGAGACTTCGCCCTCGTCGATCGCCCGCTCGATCGCCGCCTGGACGTGGCGGCACGAATCCTGCGCCTTGAGGATGAACGGCGTGTCGTCGATCTCGGCGCCCGAATTGGCGAGCGTGTCGAGCATGGTGTTCGACAGCATTTCGAGATGGGCGAGCCGTTTTTCGGCGCTGGTCAGCTCCTTGCCGCTGTCGCGAGCGCCGGATGCAAAGTCCGTGAGCCCCGCCTTCACTCGGTCGACGCTGGTCTGGATCATGCTGGTCGAATGCGCGATTCCTTCGGTCTGGCGGTCGACCATTCCGACGATCTCGCTAACCTCCCGCACGGTATCGCTGATCGTGCCGAAGCCCGATTGCGCCGCCCGGCTGCGCTCGACACCGGTCTTGATCTCGGTCGTGACCGCGCTTGCTTCGCGGGTCAGCTCGCCGATCGTCGAGGCGATCTGGCTGGTCGCTGCGCGCGTATCGTGGGCGAGTTTCTTCACTTCGGCGGCGACCACCGCGAAGCTGCGTCCCGCATCGCCGGCGCGTGCCGCTTCGATCGTCGCGTTCAATGCGAGCATGTTGGTCTTGCGCGCGATGGTTTCGATCGTCGAGGAGACGGTCTGCACCTGGTTCATGGCCGAAGCGAAGCCGGCCATGCGCTCGCCGAGCTGGACGACCAGGTCGGTCAGACCCTTGAAGCCATCGATCGTGCCTTCGATTGCCTCGCGCCCTGCCTCGAGCTTGGCCTTGGCCTGCTCGGACAGGAGCCGCGCTTCATCGGTCGAATCGGAAACGCGCGCCTGGTCGGAGAGCAGCCGCGTCGTGACTTCCTCGAGCTGGTCGAGCATCTTCAGATGCTCGCCGATCCGCTCGGCAACCCCTTGCACGTAACCGGCGACGTCGCTGCACTCCATCGACAGCGAGCCGCAGTCGCGCGCAACCGCGCGGATGGCATTTTCCGTAACTTCCTCGATCCCGTGGGTGGCCATTTCGAAGCGAAGCTCCCGAAGCAATTCGAAAGCGGGAATACGGGGAACCTCCTACTCTTTCGTTAACTATGAACCGCGCGCACGATAAGGACCGGGGACCGGGGGCCGCATTGATCGAGAAACTCTCCCTGAAGGCCGCGCGGCGGATCGCGCTGGCGGCGCAAGGTTTCGGGGTCCGGCGCCCCAGGGCTGTGAACAACGGTCACTTCGGTCGCATCATTAATCGCCTCTCGCTCCACCAGATCGACAGCGTCAACGTGCTGGTTCGCGCCCATTATTTGCCGGCATTCTCCCGCCTCGGGCCATATGATCGAAGCCTCCTCGACCGCTCCGCGTGGGGACCGAAACGCAAGCGAACATTGTTCGAATATTGGGCCCACGAGGCCTCGCTGTTGCCGCTCGAGATTCACCCGTTGCTGCGCTGGCGGATGGCGCAGGCGGAGCGCGGTGAAATCGGGTGGTGGAGCCTGCGCGCCTATTCACAAGAGCGGCGCAAGGAGGCCGATGCGGTGCTCGAGCGGATCCGCGCCGAAGGTCCGCTTGCCGCTTCCGATTTCGAGCACGGTCGAGGCCAAGGGGGCTGGTGGGGATGGGGCGAGACCAAGCGCGCGCTCGAGTGGCTGTTCTGGGCCGGCCTGATCACCACCGCTACTCGGAAGCCGAGCTTCGAGCGGGTCTATGATCTGACGGAACGGGTAATCCCCTCTGCAGTGCATTCGCTGCCGACCCCGACCCCTGCGGACGCCAAGCGCGAGCTGATCGAGCGTGCCGCACGGGCGCTGGGGGTCGCCACCGCAACCGACCTGCGCGACTATTTCCGGCTCGACCCGGAGTCTGCGCGCACTGCGATTGCCGAGCTCGTCGAAGAGGGAGTGTTGATGCCCGTCACAGTGGAAGGTTGGCGAGCACCGGCGTTCCTTCACAGCGGTGCAAGGCGTCCACGCCGCATCACCGGCCAGGCCCTGCTGGCGCCGTTCGACCCACTTGTCTGGGAGCGAAGCCGCACCGAGAGGCTATTCTGCTTCCGGTACCGGATCGAGATTTACGTCCCGGCCGACAAGCGTGTCCACGGTTATTACGTACTGCCTTTCCTACTCGACGACCGTCTGGTTGCGCGGATTGACCTCAAGGCCGACCGTCAACGCTCGCGCTTGCTGGTGCGGCATGTGACCTGGGAGCCGGATGCTCCTGCCGACGCGCGCGAGCGGCTCGATGCCGAGCTGCGCCTGATGGCCGATTGGCTGGACGTCGAAGGCGTAGGAAGCGCTTGAACTCAGCGATAATCGTCGACGATCTCGAGCATCTTCCGAACGTGGAGCCGTTCCACTTCAGTCACATGAGGCTTCCAGATCTCGAATATGAGAACCAGCCGGTCCTGGTCGCTAGCGTTCCTGGCTTCGTGTTCCACCGTGTCGTCGAACGCCAGGATCTTGCCTTCCTGCCATTGCATCGTTCGCTCGCCCACGCGGAGATAGCAATTGGGGGGGACGATGAGCGGCATATGACATATGTAACGGACGTTGAGCATGCCCGTGTGCGGCGGGATGTGCGCGCCGGGCTTCAACAGCGAGTAGAAGACGGCCGGCGCCCGGCCGTCGATTTGAACCGACGGGACGAGGTCCCTGACCGCCTCAAACGTGGCGGGACAACGGGCAACATTGTCCTCGACAGGGCGGCCATTGGTCCAGAGGTAGAAGCTGCTCCAGCTGGGGTTCTCCAGCAGCCCGTGGACGTCGCCTTGGGGGCGTTCCCGAATCTTCTCGACGTAGGGGGAGAAATCGGCGGTGTCAGCCAACAGAGCGGCCGCTTCGTCCCGCATTGCGCGAAAGCGGCTCTCGAACGCCGGTCGCCACGAAAACGCCGACGTGTCGGCAAAGTCCTCATTCGGCAATCCAGGATAGAAGAAGACATTCGGTATCTGAGGGAATGGTTCGTAGACCGGGTCGCGCTGACGGTCGCCGAACATGATCTCGAGCGCTGTCGCGAATCGCGGAGGCCAGGAGTCGCCGGGGAATCCCGCCGTCTCAAGCCCCGATACGATGTGATGCCGAAAGCGTTCCGCCAGCCAGTCGCGCATCAGGCTTGCCCTGCGCGCCTTGTCCGCTGTCGGTTGGTTAGGCGCCCCTCGGGTGGCCGCGCATTTCGCCGCAAACGCGTAGAATGCGGCGGCGGAGCGATGGTCGCTCGCGATAAAGCGATGATCGGCCTTTGCGACCAGCGCGGAGATGTCGAAGCGGTCGCGGGCGATCTGTTGTTCCGCCTCAGTTTCAGAAATGGCCGGCGCAGTGACTTCCGGCGCGGCGACGAGCGCCTCAACCATAAATCAGGTAACCCAGACTTTCCTCCTTCCAGCGGGCTTCATCAGCAGCCGCCAGCCCATCGAGATCTCCAGCCTGCGCGGCAGCGTCGTCAACCCATTCGCGAAGCAGCGGCGAGCCGTTGATCACGTCGATCGCGAGCTTGTCGAACTCATATTCGTAGGGGAAGTCGCGCCATAGCGGATAGTCAGGGTAGAGCCGCCGGATCGCCTTGAAGGCGAGTGCCTGCAGCCGCCATGGCCTAAACGCTTCGTGGTCGTAGAACGGCCCTTCGGCGTGGATGAAGACGCCGTGGCAGAGCTCGCCGACATGCTTGTGGAAGGTCGGCTGGAAAGCGATGTCGCGAAGCTTGCAGCCATCAAGCCATTCGGGCGCGAAGCGCTCCATCTCAGCGATGATCCGACGTGCCCCGAGGTCGGGCGCGCCGAACAGCTCGAGCGGGCGGGTGGTGCCCCTGCCCTCGCTGAGAGTCGTACCTTCGAGCATTACCGTTCCGGCATAGGCGCGCGCCATGTTCAGGTTCGCGGCATTCGGGCTCGGGTTGATCCACACGCGCTTGGGCGGCCAGCCGAAGCCCGGCGCCTCGTGGGGGCGCCAACCCTCCATCTCGATCACGCGATAATCTACGTCGAGGTTGAAATGGTCGACGAACCACCGTCCGAGTTCCCCGAGCGTCAGGCCGTGGCGCATCGGCAGCGGCCCGGCGCCGACGAAGCTCTCCCACCCGGGACGCAGCGCCAGGCCTTCTATCGGGCGCCCGGCGGGATTTGGCCGATCGAGCACCCAGACGCTCTTGTTGTTCGTGGCGGCCGCCTCGAGCACATAGAGAAGCGTCGTGATGAAGGTGTAAATCCGGCAACCGACGTCCTGGAGGTCGATCAGGATCGTGTCGAACGTTCCCATAGACTGGCCGGTCGGGCGCCGCACCTCGCCGTAGAGGCTGAACACCGGAATCTGGTGCGCCGGATCGGTGAAGTCGTCGGACTCGACCATATTGTCCTGTTTATCGCCGCGCAGCCCGTGTTGCGGGCCGAAGGCGGCGGTGAGCTTCACGCCGGCGGCGGCGAGCGCATCGAGGCTGTGCGTGAGATCCTTGGTCACCGATGCGGGCTGGGCGAGTAGCGCGACGCGCTTGCCCTCCAGCGGGCGGCGGAGTTCCGGATCGGCAAGCAGCCGGTCGATTCCGAACAGGGTCATTGCGGTTGCTTAAGGGAGCCGCGCGACGAAGCAATCCGCCGCGTGGAAATCTGGCTTGTCACCCGGCGGATGCGCTAGCGCCCAGTAGGACTTGGCGCCGTCTTTCTCCTCAAGCACCGCGGAGAGGCCGAGCGTCCAGCTCGCATCGGCATCCACCGGGATCGTTGCGCCCATCGCCCACCAGGTGAAATTGTCCTCGACCCGTACGTAGGGCGCAGCGGCATCGGCGTCTGCTCGCCCTTCGCGGTAGCCAGCGAAATCATAGGCCGCCCATTGCCCCGACGGCGCGAAGTTCCACTCGCGATAGGCGTCGGCGCCCGGGATCCGCAGGAATGCTTCAAAGCAGGTCGTCTGCCACAAATCCTCTGCACGCCCCGGCTCCGCAGGAGGCGGAATGATGAACCGTTCTGCCGGAGCGCCGATCCCGAACCAGATGTTGGTGGAGGCGACCGTTCCAAGCGATCCGGCGTGATCCACGTTCACCCACACCTTGAAGATCGGGTCGGTTGGAAGAGTTGCCGGGTGCGGCACGAGATCGAAGTGCATTGTGACGCAGTAGCAGCGCGCGAAGCTTGACGCTAAGCGGCACTCACATGACCGCCCACCGCTCTTCCCTTCTCCAGCTGCTCGACGAGCGTAACTATATTCACCAGCTGACCGACGCCGAGGCGCTCGATGCACTGGCGAGCAAGGAGACGGTGACCGCGTACATCGGCTTCGACGCGACCGCACCGAGCCTCCACGTCGGGAGCCTCGTCCAGATCATGATGCTCCGGCGCCTTCAACAGGCCGGGCATAAGCCGATCGTGCTGATGGGCGGGGGGACGACCAAGGTCGGCGACCCCTCGGGCAAGGACGAAAGCCGCAAGCTCCTCACAAACGAGGAAATCGACGCCAACATCGCCGGCATCCGCCGCGTGTTCGAGCATTTCCTGACGTTCGGCGACGGGCCGTCAGACGCGGTCATGCTCAACAATGACGAATGGTTGAGCGGGCTCGAATATATCGACTTCCTGCGCGAGGTCGGGCGGCACTTCACGATCAACCGGATGCTGACCTTCGAGAGCGTGAAGCTGCGGCTCGACCGTGAGCAGCCGATGACCTTCCTCGAGTTCAACTACATGATCCTCCAGGCCTATGATTTCCTCGAGTTGTCACGTCGCACGGGCTGCCGGCTGCAGATGGGCGGCTCCGACCAGTGGGGGAATATCGTCAACGGCGTCGAGCTCGGGCGGCGGATCGACGGGACCGAGCTCTATGGCGTCACGACACCGCTGATCACCACCGCCGACGGCGCAAAGATGGGCAAAACGGCGCAAGGCGCGGTGTGGCTCGATGAAGCGCTGCTCAGCCCCTATGACTACTGGCAATTCTGGCGAAACACCCAGGACGCCGACGTCGGGCGCTTCCTGAGACTGTTCACTGACCTTCCGCTTGACGAGATCGGGCGGCTGGAGAGCCTGCCCGGCGCCGAGATCAACGAGGCGAAGATCGTGCTCGCGACCGAAGCGGCGGCGATGCTCCACGGGCGCTCGGCGGCCGAGGCGGCGGGAGAGACCGCGCGGACTACGTTTGCCGAAGGCGGCGTCGGCGAGGACCTGCCGACGTTGTCGGTCGGCGAAGGGATCAATATCGCCCACGCCCTGACGGCGCTCGGTTTCACGCCCTCGAACAAGGAAGCGAAGCGCAAGATCGCGGAAGGCGCGGTGCGGCTGGACGACGTGACGGTGAATGACCCTGGCCTGACCCTCGTCCCCAAGGGGGAGCCGATGAAACTCAGTCTCGGCCGAAAGCGGCACGGACTGCTGGTGCGCTAGCCCGAGCGGATCAGCCCAACCGCCTGATCACGCTCAAACAAATACAGACAGATTCGCGCGGCCTGGCCGCGCGGGCCGGCGAGGCCGCCGTCGCGGTCGAGCAGCAGCTGCGCATCGCTCTGAGCTACCGGCGCGAGATTCTCGACATCCTCGGGCGTAGCTACACGGAACGCTTCCTCTCCCGATTGGCGTGTACCGAGGATTTCTCCGGGGCCGCGCAGCCGCAAATCCTCCTCGGCGATACGGAAGCCGTCATTCGTTTCGCGCATGAGAGCGAGGCGGGCGCGGCCAACGTCGGTAAGATTCTGGCTGCGGATGAGCAGGCATGTGCTCTTTCCCGAGCCGCGCCCGACCCGGCCACGAAGCTGATGAAGCTGGGCGAGCCCGAAACGCTCGGCGCCCTCGACGATCATCAACGTCGCATTGGGAACATCGACGCCGACCTCGATCACGGTGGTCGCGACGAGGGCCGCAAGCTCGCCGGACGCGAATCGCGCCATGACCGCATCCTTGTCCAGACCTTTCATCCGGCCGTGGACGATGCCCACGCGCTCCTCGCCGAACCGCAGCTTCAGCACTCGCGCACGCTCCTCGGCGGCGGCAGCGTCGCTCTTCTCGCTTTCCTCGACCAAGGGGCACACCCAATAGGCCTGGCCGCCGCTCGACAGATGGCGACCCAGCCCATTGGTCACGTCGGGCAATTTCTCGTCGCTGATCACCCGCGTCTCGACCGGCGTCCGGCCGGGCGGCATTTCGTCGATTCGGCTGACGTCCATCTCGCCATATTGGGTGATGGTCAGCGTGCGCGGGATCGGGGTTGCGGTCATCACCAGCAGGTGCGGCGGCTGCTCGGCCTTCGACGAAAGCAGCAGCCGTTGCGACACCCCGAAGCGATGCTGCTCGTCGATCACCGCGAGGCCGAGGTTCCTGTAGGCGACCTTCTCCTGGAAGATCGCGTGGGTGCCGACGAGGATGTCGATCGATCCGTCGGCAAGGCCCATAAGCACGCTGTCACGCGCCCTGCCCTTTTCGCGGCCGGTGAGGATCGCCACGCGAACACCGAGGCTGTCGAGTTGACCGAGCAAGGTCGCGTGATGCTGGCGAGCGAGAATCTCGGTAGGAGCGAGCAAGGCCGCCTGCGCGCCGGATTCGACCGCCGCGAGCATTGCCAGCAGCGCCACCAGCGTCTTCCCCGAGCCGACATCGCCCTGGAGCAGGCGCAGCATCGGCACGTCTTGCGCCATGTCGCCGTGGATCTCACCGACGACGCGGCGCTGAGCGCCAGTCAGCTGGTAGGGCAAGCGGAGGCTGTCCGTCAGTGTCCCCGTACCCGGAAGCGGCACGGTCCGGCGGCGCCGCTGCGATTGGCGCAGAAGCAACAACGCCAACTGGTTGGCGAAGATTTCGTCATAGGCGAGGCGTTTGCGCGCATCTTCCGCGCCGGGCTCACGATGCGCCAGGGCGAGTGACGTACGCCAAACGCTCCAGCATTCGCGGGAGGCAAGGCTCGGCTCGATCCATTCGGGAAGCTCGGGCGCGCGCTCGAGCGCATCGCGCGCAAGCTCGCCCATCCGGCGGTTGGTGAGGCCCTCGGTCAGCGAATAGATAGGCTCGCGAACGGCGGGCTCGGGGCCCTTCCCCGGCTCAGCCACCTCCGGATGGATGATCTGCCATTCGTCGCCATATTGCTCCAGCTTGCCCGAGACGATGCGCTTCTCGCCCTTGGGTAGGCTGCGCTTCGCCCAGCCGGGATTGTTGAAATAGACGAGGCTGATCGTGTTGCCGTCGGCGTCGGACGCAAAGATGCGCGTCGGTCCGCGTCCGGAGCGGGTCTCTCGGCTGTCGAAAGGGGTAAGCTCCAGGATGACGTTGCGCCCGAGCAGAGCCGCATTCGCCGCCGGTGCGCGCACCCGTTCGATCGCGCCGGTCGGCAGGTGATAAAGCACGTCGACGACGCGCGTCAGGTCGAGCCGCTTGAGGAGCTTCGCGACCTGGGGCCCGGCACCTTTCAGCACCTCGACCTCCGCGAAGAGCGGATTGAGGATGTCGGGGCGCATCAGCTTCGCAACATCGAGCAGATCACATGAGAACTTTCGGCGGATAGTGGAACGGCTTGGACCTGATCCACTGCGAGAGCACCCATTTGGTGCCGCGCACGGGAGGCAACCCGCAATGTCTCGAATTATAGTCGGGACTTCCGTCCCTCAGCACATTGGCGAATGCGATGGCATCTCCCGTCTGCCCGCGAAATCTGACATTTGCGTCGGGAAATAGCGTCTCAGCTCCCTCGAAATCCTCGTTGAGATAGGTGACGATCGTTGCCGTGCGCTGACCCATGCGCTCCAACTCGACCCGGAACTCCGGCACCTTCGGATCAATGAAGTCGGCATGCAGGCTGAACTCCTGTCCCGCTTCGTAGCTGATCGCGTTGGGCGGTTCGTGGAATTCGACGGGGATGCCGAACAGGCGCTGGGCGCGCTCCTGCATGATCCCGAGGATCAGGTCGCGCTGCTGCGGCCCAAATCCAAAAGCGGATGCCGTCCGGATCGCGCGGGCGCCGGTACCCTCGATCACACGGGCAGGGCTCAATCGTCCCATTGCCTGATCGATCAGCCATTCGGAAAATCCGGGAGGCGCAAATCCGCGGCACGCGCCCACTTTGGAGATATTCGACAGCCATTGTGGGGCCGGCGGAGTCAGCAATTCGTCAAGGCGCGCCTGAGTCACCAGCTTCAGCTGTCGCTCCGCATTGGCCTCACCGGCGTCAGCCGCCTTGCTGAGCAGCGCCAAGGCATCTTCCCAGCTCTTCGGCCGTCCCCAGCCATACGCCGCCCGAGCCGCCTGCTTGCTCAGCGTTTCCACGGTCATTCGCACTCAATTCGCATGCCGCAGGCCCCTCGACAAGGAAGCAGCAATGCCCTTTCGCCAAGGTTGCTCGCGCCCTAAATAACACCCATGCCTTCCGACCCGGAGCTCAAGCGCCTTGCCTGGCGAGCGCATCATCGCGGCACGCGCGAGGCTGACATGCTGATCGGCGGATTCTTCGACGCTCACCATGCGTCGTGGAGCGCGGACGAGTGCGCATTGTTCGCGAAGATGCTCGACGAGCAGGACGTGGATATCATGGCTTGGGCGCACGGAACCTGGAAGGCACCGGAACGATTCCAAGG
Organism: Pseudomonadota bacterium; assembly: GCA_046731955.1. GTDB lineage: Bacteria > Pseudomonadota > Alphaproteobacteria > Sphingomonadales > Sphingomonadaceae > Sphingomicrobium. The sequence goes on from JBKPMC010000044.1 coordinate 115,204, forward strand.
CCCGATGATCGAGGCGCTGAAGAAGCTCGATTACATCCGGGTCGCCAGATGACCGAAGCGCTTCAGCGCGTTCTCCGCGCCGATCAACCGCTGACCCTCGCCGGAGTGCCGTCGGGCTTCCTGCCCTGGCTTGCCGCGGACCTCGCCCGAGCGGCGCACGGCTCAAGCAGCGAAGGCCGCGCCGTCGCGATTGTCGCGGACGAAGCGGCCATGCGGGCGCTTGCCGACACAGTCCCATTGTTCGCGCCCGACGTCGAAGTCCTGACTCTCCCCGGCTGGGACTGCCTACCATACGACCGCGCCTCACCTGCGCTGCGGGTGATGGCCGAGCGGCTGGCGACGCTCAGCACTCTCCAGGCCAAGCGCGACAAGCCGCAGCTGCTCGTCGCAACTGCCAGCGCCGCCACGCAGCGGCTGCTTACACCCTTTCGCATCCGCCAGCTCACCCGTCGTATCGCCGAAGGCGAGCGAATCGACCGCGAAGCGTTGGTCGGGCAGCTCAATGCGCTCGGCTACCAGCGGACGGACACGGTCGCCGAGCATGGCGAATATGCGGTGCGCGGCTCGCTGATCGACGTCTTCCCTGCGGGCGAGGAAATGGCACTTCGCCTCGACTTCTTTGGCGACGAAATCGAAAGCCTGCGCCGCTTCGACCCCGCCGACCAGCGATCGATCGACAAGGCCGAGGCCTTCACGCTGATGCCGGCGTCGGAAGCCCTGCTCGACGAGGACACAATCAAGCGGTTCCGTTCGCGTTACCGGGAGAAGTTCGGTGCCACGGCCACTCAGGATCCGCTGTATCAAGCGCTCTCTGGCGGCAGGCGCATGGCGGGCATGGAGCATTGGCTGCCGCTTATCGAAGAGCGGCTCGAGACCTTGTTCGACCACCTTGGCGAGGACGACCTCGTCATCCGTGACGCCGGCGCCGACAAGGCGCTCGAAGCGCGCCGCGAGGCGATCGAGGACTATTACCAGAACCGCGTCCGCGCGATGGAAGCCGAGCCCGGCAGCTATCGCCCGCTCGAGCCCGGTGCGCTCTACCTCGCGAAGAAGGAGTGGGAGTCGCTGGTCGCCGAGCGGCCAATCCATCTCGGCTCCCCCTTCCCCGAACCGGATTCGGAACGGATCATCGATTTCGGGGTCGAGCCGGCGCGCGACTTCGCCCCAGAGCGCGCGCAGCAGGCGAATGTCTATGAGGCAGTCGCTGAGTACATCGGGCAGCTCCGGCGTAGCGGCCATAAGGTTGTGCTCGCAAGCTACACGAAGGGTGCACGCGAGCGTCTGTCAGGGCTGCTCGAAGAGCATGGCCTGAAATCCCAAGCTCAAGTCGACAGTTGGCAGGAAGCGCTCGGGTCAAAGACGCAAGCAGCGCTGATGGTCCTGCCGCTTGACCATGGCTTCACCACGCCCGATGTCGCCGTGCTCACCGAGCAGGACATGCTCGGCGACCGCCTGGTGCGGCGCCGGAGGAAGCGCAAGGCCGCAGCTGCCTTCCTTGAGGAGTTGGCGACCCTCTCGCCCGGCGACCTAGTCGTCCATGCAGATCACGGCATTGGCCGCTACGAGGGACTGACCCAGATCAAGGTCGGCAATTCGCCCCACGACTGCGTCGCGCTCGAATATGCGCGGGGAAACAAGCTCTACGTTCCGGTCGAGAATATCGAGCTCCTGAGCCGGTACGGCAACGAGAGCGAAGGCGTGGCGCTCGACAGCCTGGGCGGCGAGGCATGGCAGCGCCGCAAGTCGCGCATGAAGGAGCGGATTCGCGAGATCGCGGGTGAGCTCATCAAAACCGCGGCGCTCCGCGCGACCCGGCCTGGCGTCGTCGCCGAACCGGACACGAGCTATCCGGCTTTCGTCGATCGCTTCCCCTACGAGGAAACCGACGACCAGGACCGGGCGATCGCAGACGTGCTCGCCGACCTGGAATCGGGCAAGCCGATGGACCGGCTGGTGTGCGGCGATGTCGGGTTCGGCAAGACCGAGGTCGCGCTACGCGCAGCATTCGTCATGGCCATGTCGGGAAAGCAGGTTGCGCTGATCTGCCCGACCACCCTACTCGCGCGCCAGCATTACCGGAATTTCGTCGAGCGCCTGCAGGGCTTCCCGCTGCAAATCGGACGGCTGTCGCGGCTGGTGCCCGCGGCCGAGGCCAAGAAGACGAGGGAAGGCGTCGCGGACGGAACGGTCGATATCCTCATCGGAACGCATGCGATCCTTGCAAAAGGCCTGCAATTCAAGCGCCTGGGGCTCGTCATTGTCGACGAAGAGCAGCATTTCGGAGTGACGCACAAAGAGCGGCTGAAGGCGCTCAAGGCCGACGTCCATGTGCTGACCCTGACCGCCACACCTATCCCGCGCACGCTGCAGATGGCGATGTCCGGGTTGCGCGACCTTTCCGTCATCCAGACGCCACCGGTCGATCGCCTTGCGGTTCGCACCTACGTTACGCCTTGGGACGCAGTCGTGATGCGCGAGGCGTTGCTTCGCGAGCATTATCGCGGCGGGCAGAGCTTCTTCGTCGTCCCCCGCATCGTCGACCTCCCGGACATGGAGGAGTGGCTCCGCACGCAGGTTCCGGAGGTGACGTTTGTCACCGCCCATGGGCAGATGAGCGCGGGACAGGTCGAGGAGCGGATGAGCGCCTTCTACGACCGCAAATATGACGTGCTGCTCTCCACAACGATCGTCGAGAGCGGCCTCGATATCCCCAGCGCAAACACGCTGATCGTACATCGCTCGGACCGCTTCGGTCTTGCCCAGCTGTACCAGCTTCGCGGGCGCGTCGGGCGGTCGAAGACCCGGGCTTACTCCTATCTCACCATGCCCGGGGACCGCTCGATCACCGACGCAGCCGTGAAAAGGTTGCAGGTGCTGGCGGAGCTCGACAGCCTCGGCGCGGGCTTCCAGCTCGCTAGCCACGACCTGGACATCCGGGGCGCCGGCAACTTGCTCGGCGACGAACAGTCGGGTCACATCAAGGAGGTCGGGTTCGAACTCTATCAGTCGATGCTCGAGGACGCGATCGTCGAGATCAAGGCTGGAGGCGTGCCGGCCCGCGAGGAGTTCACGCCTCAGATCAGCGTCGATGCTCCGATCATGATCCCGGAACATTATGTGCCGGACCTGGACCTCAGGATGGGCCTATACCGCCGCCTCGGCGAGCTGGAGGACCGACAGGCGATCGAGGCTTTCGCGGCTGAGCTGATCGACCGATTCGGAACGCTTCCCGAGGAGACCGCCAACCTCATGAAGATCGTCGAGGTAAAGCTCAACTGCCGCGAGGCCTTCATTGCCAAGCTCGATATCGGGGCAAGAGGAGCGGTTGTGACCTTTGCCCCGAACGGGTTCCCGGATCTTGCCGGTCTGCTCTCCTACATCGAGCGGCTGAATGGAGCCGCGAAGCTCAGGCCCGACAGCAAGATGACCGTGGCGCGCAACTGGTCGACGCCCGATGCCCGGCTCAACGGTGCGCTGCAGCTCTCGCGCGGGCTGGCGCGGGTCGCGGCCGCAGGGGAAGCGGCGAAGAAGGAACTCGAGCTGGCCTAGTCTGGCTTCACGAACTTGTACGCGAACTGGCTCGTGTTCCCGCGCACCGATTTGTCGAACACCGGGATGTCGAGCGGGTCCTGAGGATTGTTCAGCACCTTGCTTTCGCCTGCGAAGCGGAAGCCCGCTGCTTCCACAATTTGACGAACTGCGGCCGGATCGATCCGATGAAGAGTATCCGTGTCGGCAAGGCCCCTGCCTGGCTTCGCCATATGATCGATGACCATGAAGGTGCCGCCGGGCCTGAGGATCTTGAATGCATCCCTGGCGAACATCGCGGGATCGCCCTTGCCCATGAATTCGTCCGGATAATCATGGAAATTCTGGGAGGTCCAGACCACGTCGAGTGGCTCGGGCGCAGTCAAAGTCGTCGTCGGCTGCACCTCGGTCACGATATTCCCGTAATATTTGTCGGCCGAGAGCCGTTCCATGGTTGAAACGTCACCCATGGCTAAACGAGCATAGGGTTGGGGCCAGACCGCGTAGACCTTCCCTTCGGGACCGACGATCTTGCTGAAAATCCGGGTCCAGTATCCAGTGCCGGGAATCAGGTCCAACACCTTGTCGCCGGGCCTCACTCCCGCGAGCGCTATCAACGGCTCCGGCCTGCGCCGCGCATCGGCCGCGGCGGCCTGATCCTTGCGGCCGGGATCCGCGAGCGCCTTGTCGAGCGCCTCCTGAGAGAATTGTCGCGACGGTTCCACCTTGTGGCACCCACCGACGAATGCCGCGCCAAGTGCGATCACTAACCAGATGCGCATCACGCCCCTCCTCCTTACGGAACATGGAGCACGGCGGACCGCTTCAGGCGCGGCTTTTTCGACGGAGGCTTAGGCCGCTTCGACCTGCGCCGCGGCGACGAAACGCCACAGCTCCTCGTGCGTCAGCGCTCCTGCGCCGAGGAATCCTTGATAAAGGTCGCAGCCCCATTCGGCGAGGAGGGCGAGCTGCTCGGTGCTTTCGACTCCTTCGACCACGACCTTGAGGTCGAGCTCGCGCGCTAGGCGGATCATCGCCCGGACCACGATCCGGTCGCGCGCCCGCCCGACGATGTCGGCAACAAGCGCACGATCGATCTTGATCATATCGATCGGCAGCGAAGTGAGATAGGCGAGGTTCGCATAACCGGTGCCGAAATCGTCCACGGCGATCATGATGCCTGCCTCGCGCAGGCGATTGAGCCGCTCGGCAACGGAGCGCTCATCCACGATCAAGGCGCTCTCGGTGATCTCGGCGGTCACGCGAGCAGGATCGATCTCGGCGGCTTCGATCTCCTCGAGCAGCCAGTCTTCATAACCTTCGCGACAAATGTCCTCGGGCAGGAGGTTAATCGAGAGCCGTAGCTCCTTGAGGGGCTTTTCCCAGAGGGCGGCGGCGCGCAATGCCTTACGCTGAACGAGCCGCGAAAGGCGTTGGCCAAGCCCGGCCGAAGCGGCGCGTGCGAACAAGGATTCGGCGGATTCCGTCAACTCGCATCGCGCAAGCGCTTCCGCACCCCTGACCTCGCCTGTCTTCGGATCGATCAGGGGCTGATAAAGGACCTCGACCTGTTCCGAGGCAATCACGCCTTCGAGCAGTAGGTCGCGGTGACGGGTCACGGGCGCCGGAACCGGTTGGTCCGACGCCCGCCTCCCCCACTCTAACGCATTGGACCACTTGAACATGGGCGGCAGGCGTAACGCTTGGCCGGAGACGCCGGAAGCGCGCCCTCAGGTCACGACCCGAAACGGGACAGTGACGCGCGCCGCTTCTCTCCTTATGTTCTGCGCTGATCGAGGCTGCCGAGGAACATGGTTTGAGCGCGGACTTGCCCAACCAATCCGCCGCCAGTGCTGCACCCGAGGATCTGGCGTCCCTCGGTATCGGTCTGCTTTCGTCGCATACGGAGGTCGCCGTGACGGCGGAAGCGATCCTGAGGCGACGCTATCGCTTTGCCGAGCCTGAACAGGCGAAGACACTCGTGGCGCTGGGAGGCGACGGCTTCATGCTCCAGACGCTCCACAGCATGCTCGAGGGCGACTGCACACAGATGCCAGTGTTCGGGATGAACCGTGGGACGGTCGGCTTCCTGATGAACGAGTGGCGGCTCGATCGGCTCGCCGAACGGATTGAGGGAGCGAAGCCAATCCGCGTGGCCCCGCTCGAAATGCGGGCGACAACGGTCGGCGGAGACACGTTCGTTCACGCGGCGATCAACGAGGTGTCGCTGCTCCGCGAAACCCGCCAGACCGCGAAGATCGAGGTCTCGGTCAATGGCCGAGTCGCGCTGCCGGAGCTCGCCTGCGACGGCGTGCTCGTCGCGACCCCCGCGGGATCGACCGCCTATAATCTCTCGGCACGCGGGCCGATCCTTCCGCTCCAGGCCAAGATGCTGGCCCTGACGGCGATCAGCCCTTTCCGGCCCCGACGCTGGTCTGGCGCCATCCTGCCCGACGACACGGCGGTGTGTCTGCGGATCCTGGAAGCAGAGAACCGCCCCGTTTCGGCGGTTGCGGATCAGATCGAGGTACGCGACGTTTCGCGGGTCGAGATCCGGCTCGACCGGGAGAAGTCCCTGACGCTGTTGTTCGATCCCGAGCATGCGCTCGATGAGCGCATCGCGATGGAGCAATTTGCGACCTGAACACTTGCCTTTAAGACGCGCTGCGCTATCTAGCCGCCTCGCCTCTACGAGGCCGCTCCCCGGTAGCTCAGCGGTAGAGCATCCGACTGTTAATCGGACGGCCGCCTGTTCGAATCAGGCCCGGGGAGCCACTCCTTTATCGCTAATGCGTTGATACATTTTGGCTTTTCACAGCTGACATGTGGATCGCTCCCTCATTTGCTCCCACAACGAGGCGAGATGTTCTAGAATCGTTCCTGACGGACTATCGCATCGCTAATGTCCGTTTTCGACCCAAAGCAGACATTAGGTGACTGCTGTTGAACGAGGCGTTCTCTGTCCCTAGCGCGGGGCAATGAAGCCGAAGCTCCTCACGACCCTGAAAGATTATTCCTGGCGCATGCTAATCGGCGACGCGGTCGCCGGAGTTACGGTGGCGCTCGTGGCGCTTCCCCTGAGCATTGCAATAGCGATCGCCTCCGGGGCCACACCACGAGCGGGCTTGGTGACCGCGATCATCGGCGGCTTCCTGATCTCGCTCCTGGGTGGAAGCAGGGTTCAGATCGGCGGGCCGACGGGCGCGTTCATTGTCGTGGTTGCTGGCGTCATCGAGCAATTTGGTTTCGATGGACTATTGTTGGCGACGTTGCTGGCAGGGATCATCCTGGTCGCCGCCGGTCTCGTCAGGGCGGGGCGCTTCATCGCGCTCGTCCCGGAGGCGGTCATCGAAGGTTTCACGGTCGGAATTGCGCTGATCATTGCTGTCAGCCAGCTTAAGGATCTGCTCGGTCTTTCCGCCGCGCATGTGCCGGCAGACCTGATCGACGGGTTGCCCGCTCTCTGGAACGCGCGAAGCGACGTGAATCCAACGGCGTTGATCGTGGGCTTGCTCTCGATTGCGGGTATCGCGCTGTTACGGCATCGGCTTCCGTGGTTCCCCGGGTCACTGCTGGTGATTGCCTGCGCTTCGGCGGCCGTCGCTCTCTTGCCGCTGCCGGTGGACACAATCTTTTCGCGCTTTGGCACCCTCCCAAGCGGGCTTCCGACACCATCGATTCCGCACCTTAGCATCGCCAGGATAAGCGAACTGCTCCCGTCTGCTTTCGTGATCGCCTTTCTTGCTGCCGTCGAGTCACTCCTATCCGCGATCGTCGCTGACCGAATGGTTGGCGGGCGGCATCGCTCAAGCGCTGAGCTTCTCGCTCAGGGTGCGGCGAATATCGTCTCGCCGTTGTTCGGTGGCCTGCCCGCGACCGGTGCAATCGCAAGAACGGCGACAAACGTGCGCGCCGGAGGACAGACTCCAGTCGCCGGAATCATCCATGCGGGGACGATCCTGTTGTTCAGCGTCGCGGCCGCCTCACTCGCCGGTTATCTGGCGATGCCCGCATTGGCTGGACTGCTCATCCTTACTGCATGGCTGATGAGCGAACCAACGCGTTGGGCCGAGCGCGTGAGGCTGCGCGCGGGCGACCGTGCACTCTTCTTCTTGACGATGATTCTGACTGTCGCAAGCAATCTGACTATTGCGATCGGTGTCGGCACTTTCGCCGGACTGGCCCTTCGCCTTTCGCGGCGCGAAGTCGAACCTGAGGAGTGGAGCCCAGCCGATCGGTCGAAGTTGTAGCTAATGTCCGCTTTCCACCCATTGCGGACATTCCGCGACCCGCTCCCCATGTATGCTTGGCGCAAAGCATGGAGGCTCAATGAACAAACTGCCTAGTTTCGACCCGATCCTCGGCGTATTGAACGAGGAGCGCGATCACGTCAG
>JBKPMC010000045.1:0-8513 GCA_046731955.1 Pseudomonadota bacterium
CCAGAGGATATCGTCGCGGAGATCGAATTTCCGGTCCTGCGGCACGACGGCTGGGCGTTCGAGGAAGTCGCTCGACGCTTCGGCGATTTTGCGCTCGCAAGCATCGCGGTATCGATCAAGCGGGGCCGGTCTGGATTGGACGAAGCGCGCGTTGCGGTGATGGGCGTGGCGGATACGCCGCTGCGGCTCGAAAACGTCGAGAAGCAGCTCTGTGAAATCGAGATCGACGGCGGTACGCCGGACCGGTTCTCCGAATGGGTGACGTCGAGCGTCACACCCAACAGCGATCTGCACGCCTCCGCCGAATACAGGAAACATCTGCTGGGCGAATTGGCCAAACGGGCCATGCAGACGGCGTTGGTGACGAAAGGGTGATCCCGTGATGACCATGAACGTATCGGTGGCGATCAATGGGATCAGGCATGATGTTTCCGGCGTCGAGCCGCGGCTGCTGTTGTCCGATTTTCTCCGCGACACCCTCGGATTGACCGGGACGCATGTCGGCTGCGAGCACGGCGTCTGCGGAGCGTGTACGGTACTGATGGATGGCCACAGCGTGCGGTCCTGCCTTACGCTTGCCGTCCAGGTCAACGGTAGCGAGATCACCACGGTCGAGGGACTGGGAACACCGGAAGCGCTCAATGCGCTTCAGACCCAGTTCCGTGAGCATCACGGCCTCCAGTGCGGGTTTTGCACACCCGGCATGCTGATGACGGGCGAGGATTTGCTCCGCAACCATCCGCTCGCGACCGACGAAGAGATCAGGGAGGGTCTCTCCGGAAATCTCTGCCGCTGCACCGGCTACCAGAACATCGTCGCCGCGATCCGGAGCGCCGCTGCAATCCGCCGGGAGAAAGCCCGATGAAACTCAATTTTCTGTCCGCCGGCCGCCTTCGCATGAAGAAGAGCATCTACATCCCCGGCGCGGACCGCAGCGAGATGATCGACCTGCCGGTGAGCAGTGCGCTGATCAGGCACAGGCAGGGCAACGTGCTGTTCGACACCGGGTGTCACCCCTCTGTCGTGGACCACGCCGAAGAGCGCTGGGGACCGCTGGCGAAGGTGATGAAGCCGATCATGGGCGCGGGAGACATGTTGCTGCCCAGCCTCGCCTGCACAGGCCTCGGCCCCGAAGACATCGACGTGGTCGTGAATTCGCATTTCCATACCGATCATTGTGGCTGCAACCAGTTCTTCACCAAGGCGACGATCCTGGCTCACGCCAGGGAGATCGAAGCCGCGAAAGCTTCGGGCGCGGAAAATGCCGGCTATCTCCAGGCCGACTGGGACACCGGACAACCGATCGAAGCCGTGAATGGCGAAAAGGATCTGTTCGGCGATGCCAGCGTCGTCCTGGTTCCGTTGCCGGGCCACACGCCCGGTCTGCTCGGCGCGCTGGTCAGCCTCGACCGCGACGGTCAGTTCCTGCTGGCGTCGGATGCGATCAGCGTGCGCCAAAGCCTCGATACCGATGTCGCCCCTCGCAATACCTGGAATGTGGAAGCGCTGCTGAAGTCGTTCGAGGAGGTGAGGCGGATAGAGAGGTCCGGAGCGACCGTCATCTGCGGTCATGACGACCTGCAATGGCAGAGCCTGCGCAAGGGAAACGAGGGCTATGAGTAAGGACAGCCTCGCGCAGCCGGCCGATGTCATCCGCCCCCGGCACGTCGGCGCCCCGATCAAGCGCACGGAGGACCCGCGACTTCTGACCGGAAGCGGTGAATACACCGCTGACCGCAAGCCGGATCGGCCGCTCTACGTCGCCTTCCGGCGCAGCGAACAGCCGCATGCGTGGATCGTGCGGATCGACACGACGGCGGCGCAGGCGGCGCCGGGCGTCGTCGCCGTATTCACCGCGGAGGACATCGCAGAGGATTTCAAGCCGGTGATCCCGTTCTCCCGGATGGCCAATTACTACGCGACCCCGATCATGCCGCTGGCGTCCGGCAAGGTGCGCCATGTCGGCGAAGCTATCGTCGCTGTTGTCGCGACTTCGCGGTACCTCGCGGAAGACGCGCTCGAGTTCATCGAGATCGAGTTCGAGCCGCTCGGGGCTGTGTCGCGCAGCGAGCAGGCGGTCGCGGACGACGCTCCACTTTTGCACGAAGAGGCCGGCACCAACGTGTTGATCGCCCGCGAATTCAGGAAAGGCGACGTCGAGGCGGACCTGAAGGGCGCCGCCATTCGGGTCGGCGGCCGCTTCGAGATGACCCGCAAGGCGCCGCTGGCGATGGAGCCGCGCAGTTATACGGCAGAGTACAACACCAGGCGCGGCGCCATCACGCTCTATACGTCATCGAACATCCCCGGCATCGTGCGCGATGCGATCTCCGAATCGCTCGATCTGCCCGGCAGCCGCCTGCGGGTGGTCGCGCCCGATGTCGGCGGCAGTTTCGGATCGAAGGGCTCGCTTTATCCGGAAGAGTTGCTGATCTGCATCGCGGCCCGCAAGCTCGGCCGCTCGCTCAAATGGACCGCGGATCGCCTCGAGGACGTCAGCAGCAGCAGCCAGGCGTTCGCCGAGATCGTCGATGCCGAGATGGGATTCGACGAGAACGGTGTCGCCATCGCGCTGCAGGCCGACGTGCTCGGGGACGTCGGGGCCTATTCGATCTACCCGTGGACCTGTGGCCTGGAGCCGGTGCAGGTCGTCAGCTTCCTGCCGGGCCCGTACAAGATCCGGTCCTATCGCGGCGCCGTGCGCGGCGTCGCCACATGCAAGCCGCCGACGGGACCGTACCGCGGGGTTGGGCGACCGATCTCGACCTTCGTCATGGAACGACTGATGGATCTTGGCGCGAAGGCGCTCGGTCTCGATCCCATGGAGATCCGCCGCCGCAATCTCGTTCGCGCTGAGGAGTTTCCGTATCGGATCGCATCCGGAATCATCTGGGATAAGACCGGTTTCGTCGAGTGTCTCGATGCGGCGGGCAAGGCTGCCGACTACCAACAACTCCGCGTCCAACAGGCCGAAGCGCGCAAGGACGGCCGCCTGTTCGGTATCGGCATCGCCAGCTACGCCGAACTAACCGGCATCGGATCGCGCATCGCGGTCGCACCGGGAATGCCGATCAATACCGGTTCGGAGACGGCAAAAATCTCCATCGACTCGACCGGCGCCATCACCGCTGCCTTTGGGGTCGCCTCGCACGGCCAGGGGCTGGAGACGACGCTGGCGCAGATCATTGCCGACGATCTCGGCGCGCGCTTTGAAGAGATCCGGGTCGTGCAGGGCGACAGCGATGCGGTGCCGATGTCGACCGGCACCTATGCAAGCCGCAGCGCGGTTCTCGGCGGGGGCGCGGCCAAGCACGCCTCGGCGCTATTGCGGGACAAGATCAAGCGCGTCGCCTCGCATCTGCTCGAGGCCAACCATGACGACATCGAGCTTTCCGGCGGCCAGGCGATCGTTGTCGGCACGGACCGCACCGTGACGTTCAGGCAGGTCGCGAAGGCGGTCTATTCCGACATGAAGACGCTGCCGGTCGAGGCGCGCGAGGAATTGAGCGCGAGCTACACCTACGACCCGGTCAACGGGACGACCGCCGCCGCCACCCACATTGCCGCGGTGGAAGTCGATCCCGCGACATGGTTCGTAAAAATCCACAAATATGTGGTCGCCGAAGACTGCGGCCGGATCATCAATCCCATGATTGTCGACGGCCAGGTCCATGGCGGCGTGGCGCAGGGGATCGGCGCGGCCCTGTTCGAGGAGCTTGTCTACGATGAGGACGGCCAGCTCCTGAGCGCCAGTCTCGTCGACTATGTCATCCCGTCCGCGCCCGAAATCCCTGATATGGACGTCGTGCATGTCGAGAGTGAATCCGCTGTCGCCGGCGGCTTCCGCGGCATGGGCGAGGGTGGGACGATCGGGGCGCCAGCGGCGATCGCCAACGCGATCGCGGACGCGCTGTCGCCGTTCGATATCGACGTCAATCTTCTACCGATGACTCCCGAGCGCATCTTCAGGCGCGTGGAGCAAGCCAAACTCAAAGCAAAGGAAAAATCTTAAATGATCGATCTTCAGGGACGCGTTGCTCTCGTGACGGGCGGTGGACGGGACGTCGGCGCCGCCATCTCAAAGGCGCTGGCCGCTGCCGGCGCGGCGGTGGCGGTGAACTATCACGGCTCGAAGGCAGCGGCCGAGGCCGTCGTTGCCGAGATCCAGAAGGCCGGCGGCAAGGCGAAAGCCTATCAGGCCGACATCTCGGATGCCGGAACCGTCAAGCAATTAATCACCAATGTCCAAAGTGACTTCGGCGGGCTCGACATTCTCGTCAACAACGCCGGCCTGGTGTTCCGCAAGCGTTTTAGCGAAAGCGGGCCGGAAGATTGGCGCAAGCAAATTGATACCTGTCTGTACGGCGCGCTCAATTGCTGCCACAGCGCCGGTCCGCTGCTGGAAGCGTCGGGCCGCGGCCGCGTCATCTCGATCATGGGCGACTCCTCGCGCGTTGGTGAATCCGGACTGGCGCTGGCGGCGGCGGCACGGGCCGGCACCATCGCGCTGATGAAGTCGCTGGCGCGCGAATGGGGCCGCTCCGGCGTGACCGCCAACTCGATCTCGCTCGGGCTGATCGAGACCGCGCACGACAAGGCATGGGTCGAGGCCAACCGCGAGAAGCTGGTCAAGGCCTACGCGATCCGGCGTCTCGGCCAGCCCTCCGATGTCGCGCCGATGGTGGCGCTGCTCGCTTCCGACGCCGGCGGCTGGATCACCGGACAGACGATCAGCATCAGCGGCGGATTCAGCATGATCTGATGGGAGACGAGCGATGCTGCATGTGGACTTGATCGCGCCGATCGCAAAGCTGCTCGATCGGCATGCGAAGGAACGGCCGGAGCAGGTTGCGTATTGGGATTCGTCGCGCGCGATAAACTACGCGCAACTCGCCAGCAACACCGCGGCGATCGCCGCGAATCTCACGAAAGCCGGCGTCCGCGAAGGAGACCGCATCGCCCTCTATCTGCCGAACGGGGTCGACTGGATCGAAGCGTGCCTTGCCGGCCTGCGCGCCGGCGCCGTGATCGTTCCCATCAGCTTCGAGGCCGTGGAAGGCGAGATCAGCTACCGATTGTCGGACGCAAGCTGCGGGACCGTTATCACGACGAGCGCGAAGAAGGAGCTGATCGCAAAGATCACGCGAGACGCCGGAATCTCGCTCGAAATGATCTATGCCGGAGGTGAAGCGCCGCAAGGCGGCTTGTCCATGACTGACCTGGCGACCGGTGCCGGCGCCGCGCCGCTGGATCCAGACGACATCGAACGCTCTTCTTTCATCATCTACACGTCCGGTACCACCGGTCGCGCCAAGGGCGTCCTGCTGTCGCTGCGCAGCATGTTGTGGATCGCAGCAGCCTGCTGGTCGCCGATTGGCGAGTTGAGCGCGAAGGATGTCGTCCTTTCGCCGCTGCCGCTGTTCCATTCCTACGGACTCAACCTTTCGGTGCTCAGCGTTCTCGCCATTGGCGCGAGCGAGCACATCATGGAGAAGTTCTCGCCGCAGCAGGCGCTGGAGCTTTTGCAGTCCGGCAAGTACACTGTCTTTCCCGGCGTACCGACCATGTTCCACTATCTGCTGCACAAGGCTCAGGAGAGCGGCGTCGAGCGGCTCGGGAATATCCGGCTGTGCATCTCGGCCGGCGCGATTATGCCCGCAACGTTGAACCGGGCGTTCGAGGAGCGCTTCAAGACCCTGCTGGTCGACGGCTACGGGATCACCGAGACTGCAACAATGGTCACCATGAACTGGCTCCGCGGCGAGCGGCCGATCGGTTCGTGCGGATTGCCGGTGCCGGGTCTCGCCGTGCGCATTGTCGATCCTTCGTCCCGGGAAGACGTTCCCTTCGGCGAAGAAGGGGAACTGATCGTGCGCGGGCCGAACCTGATGCAGGGGTATCACAACAAGCCGGAAGAGACTGCGGCCGCGCTGCGGAAGGGCTGGTATCACACCGGCGATCTCGCGAAGTCGGACTCGTCTGGCTATCTGACGATCACCGGGCGCATCAAGGAACTCATCATCCGCGGCGGCCAGAACATCGCGCCGGCCGAGATCGAGGAAGTCGTCCTCCGGCATCCGCACGTGACTGACTGCGCGGTCGTCGGCGTCAGGCACGCCACGCTCGGGGAAGTGCCATGCCTGTTCATCGTGGCCAAGCCCGACGAGCTGGATCTGAACTCGTTGATGGATCACTGCAGGGCGCATCTGTCGTCCTACAAGATTCCCGAGGCCACTCACTTCGTTCCGGAAATCCCGCGCACCGGATCGGGCAAGATCATGCGCTTCAAGCTGGTCGAGAAATTGAACCAGGCTTCCTAGGTCACGGAGCGAGGACCCAGGGCGCCGAAGGCCTTGGGATCGTAGGCCAGCCTGTAGCGCATGTCGGCGGCGACGATCGGCTGCTTGCAACGGTCGCAGACGACCTCCGCGTGAAAATCGTGTCCGCAGGAAAGATGCTTGAGCAGGAGGGGAGGCTTCCCCTTGGAAAGCCAGCGGTCGCCCCATCCCAGCATCGCGATGAAGGGACCGTAGAGGTCGCGCCCCATGTCGGTGAGGAGATATTCGTAGCGGTCAGGCGAGCTCTGATATTGCCTGCGGTGCAACACGCCATTCGCGACGAGGCGGGACAGCCGGTCGGTCAGGATGTTCGGCGCGATCGAAAGCTCGGTCAAGATCTTGTCGTAGCGCCGATTGCCGAAGAAGCCCTCACGAACGACCATAAAACTCCATTTATCGCCGATGATCTGCAAGGCGCGCGAAACCGAACTTGGACGACCGAGCAGGAAGCGATTTCCGTCCGAGGCCCGTCTGGTATTGCGGCCCGCCTTCGCAGGATGGCGGCCGGCGCCTGGTCCGTCCCGGTATTTCACCTCCCGCGCATTGACGCCTTTGCCGCAATGGGAGCACGCGACCAGTGGACGACTGTCGCAGCCGCAACTTACATGAACCAGCGTCAAGGGAGCCGGCTTTCCGCCGGCGAGCCAGCGGTCGCCGAACTGCATCAGGGCGATGAAGCTCGGATAGAGATCGAACCCCATCCTGGTCAGTCGATATTCCTTGCGCTGCGAGGCGCCGGTCGCGGCCTGACGGAAGATGGCGAGCTGCGTCAGCTTCTTCAGACGATTCGTGAGCGTCGCCCGCGGAATGCCGAGCGCCGAACGGAAGGCCTCGAACGTCTGCGTTCCGAAGAACGCCTCTCGGATGATCAAGAATGCCCATGCGTCCGAAACGATGTCGAGCGTGCGAGCGACCGAGCAGTTACGTTCGCGTCGTGCCGCGCCCGACTGCGGCACGGCCGGCCTCGGAGCCGATCTGGCCGGTGGCTTTGCTGTCTGGACCTTGGCGGCGGCGGGCATCTCGGACGGTCTCTTTGCGCGGCCTGATCGCAGGCCGTTTCGAAGGTGCGCTCGTTTAACACATCATCGCGATTGACTCCCAGAAAATATAAGTCTAGTTACGCATGTTATATAAGTCTAGTTATGCATGTGACAAAATGCGGAATTTAACCGCGTCCAACATCCCGGGGAGGGAAGCCATGAAAGCTGGAATACATCAGACCCTGATCGCCGCAGCTGCGGCGGCTCTCTTCGTCAATCAGGCCGGCGCACAGACGGCCGCTGTTTCCGACGATGTCGTGAAGATCGGCGTGTTGACCGACATGTCCGGGCAATTCTCTCACGAATCCGGCGAAGGTTCGGTCACGGCGATCAAGATGGCCATCGAGGATTTCGGCGGCAAGGTATTGGGCAAGCCGATCCAGGTCGTCGTGGCGGACCATCAGAACAAGCCGGACACGGCATCGACGCTGGCGCGCAAGTTTTATGACGTCGAAAAGGTCGACATGATCGCCAACCTGATCAATTCCTCGATCGCGCTCGGCGTCTCCCAACTTGCGAAGGAGAAGAACCGGATTGCTATCATCAATGGTTCCGGCTCGTCCCGCCTGACCAACGACGCCTGCACCCCCAACAGCATCCATTACGCATACGACACCTATGCTCTCGCCAAGGGAACGGGCTCGGCGATGCTGAAGGCCGGCTTGAAGAGCTGGTACTTCCTCACCGCCGACTATGCCTTCGGACATGCGCTTGAGGCCGATACCACCGCCGTCGTCAAGTCGCTTGGTGGCGAGGTCGTGGGCGCGACGCGCTATCCGCCGGAAACCTTCGACCAGTCGTCGTTTCTGCTGAAGGCCCAGGCCTCGAAAGCGAAAGTCGTCGCGCTTGCCGGTTCGGGAACGGTGCTGGTGAACGCAGTGAAATCGGCGCAGGAATTCGGCATCCTGAAGGGCGGACAGGAACTGGCCGGATTGCTGGTCTGGATCACCGACATCAAGAGCATGGGGCTCGATCTCGCGCAGGGACTGGTGCTGACGAACGCATTCTACTGGGATCGTGACGAAGAGACGCGCGCATGGTCGAAGCGTTTCTACGACCGGATGAAACGTATGCCCCATATGGGCGATGCCGGCGATTATTCCTCGACGATGCACTATCTCGCAGCCGTCAAGGC
>JBKPMC010000046.1:0-4559 GCA_046731955.1 Pseudomonadota bacterium
CTGGTCGCGATCCTGCGCGGCGTAAAGCCCGAAGAAACGGAGGATATCGTCGGCGTGCTCGTCGACAGCGGCATGACGGCGATCGAGATCCCGCTCAACTCGCCCGATCCATTCCGCTCCATCGAGATTGCCGTCAAAAAAGCCCCTGCCGGAATCCTGGTTGGCGCCGGCACTGTTTTGACGCTGGACGCGGTCGAGCGGCTCCATGACGTTGGCGGCCGGCTTCTGGTGACCCCGAACGTCGATCCCGAGATCATCGCGCGGGCTCGGGCACTTGGCATGGTCACGATGCCCGGCGTCTTCACCCCGACGGAGGCCCTGCTCGCCGCCAAGGCTGGCGCCTCCAGCCTCAAATTCTTTCCGGCGAGCGTGCTTGGCGCCGCTGGCATCACCGCCATTCGCGCCGTTCTTCCCGCAAACCTGATGATCGCCGCCGTGGGTGGCGTCTCCGACAAGAACTTCGCGGACTACACCAGCGCCGGCATTCTTGCATTCGGCCTCGGCAGCAGCCTCTACAAGCCCGGCATGACGGCGGCGGAAGTAGCTGTTCGCGCCAAGGCAACGATCGAGGCGTACGACCTGGCCATACAACAGGCGGGATAGAGCAGCGAAAGTTGGACCCGCCCGCCGTCGCTGCTTCGCAGCTATGGCTTGGCACCCGCTTGTCTCGCACTTCGATGACAAAAAGGGCCAACGGTAAAAGTGCACGCGATGCCGCGCGCGGCTCGACCCCATCCTATCCGTCGGACAAATCGGAGACGTCACTGATCTCATGGACGGCAACGTTGACTGTCATGCTCAGTAGTCTTTCGCGTCACCGAACCACGCGCCTGCCAGGAGAATTGCCTGGCCTGGATATCGGGCAACCGCCACCGTATCGCGCCTCTCTACCAAACCTGTGCCAAGCTTGCCGCTAAAGCACTGCGGTCCGTCGCAGAGAGAGCACGCATTTCCTCGGATCGGTCGGGTGCATCGCGGGCGACGCCATCCTGGCCGGAGCCGAGACACTCGCCGTTCCGGCGTGCGACGTTTGATCTGGATCAACGGCAGCCTGTCAATCGGGCTCAACGAGCACAGGCGGGTCGGGTCGTCCCTTGATCCCGTAGGGTCGTTGCTATCGGCCGTTGACAGCTTTGTGCTCGCCCCAAGGCCATCGCTTGGAGAAAAACATGGACACATACGAAATCATTTTCGGTGCTGCCGTCATCACGGTCGTCCTTGTTGCCATAGCCGGGACCTTCATACAGCGCGGAAAGCGCTTCAGGCGCTCGTCTGAAAGAAGCGGCGCCGCCCATGATACCGACGCCTGACGAAGCCAAGTCAACGTTGCTGACTGATCTAACTCAAAGGTGTGCTGTCCCCAGCAGATTAGGGAAGCAAATATTCTCGACCATCGGCCGCGCAACTGCACAAAAATGGGAGACGAAAATGAGCCGTATGCCATCGATGACTGCGCTACTGGGGATGCTCGCGATTGCGGGATATCAGAACCGCGACAAGCTGGCCGAATTGCTGAAAGGTGTCGGAGCTGGAAACACCGAGACTGGGGCGGGCCAGTCCGGACTGGGAGGGTTACTTGGAAGTCTTGGCGGGATACTGGGTGGCGCTGGCGCCGCCGGTGGTGCGAGTGGCGCCGGTGGCACGGGCGCCCTGCTAGGCAATGGCCTGAACGAACTGCTCGAAAGCTTCACGCAAAATGGACAGGGCGATACAGCACAATCCTGGATCAATACGGGTCCCAACGATGAAATCTCGCCTCCTCAGCTGAAGCAGGCAATCGGAGCCGACGTGCTGGCGACGCTGGAAGAAAAGACTGGGCTTTCGCAGCAAGAGCTACTTGCCCGGCTTTCTCGCGAACTTCCGTCAGCGATTGACAAGTACACGCCAGACGGCCGCCTGCCGGGGCGGTAAAATCATAGTTCGTTTGCGAAAAAGGAGTGTTAGATGGGAATAATATGGACAATCATCATTGGCTTTATCGCTGGCGTGATTGCCAAGTTCATCATGCCTGGTGACAACGAGCCTTCCGGATTCATTCTCACTTCGGTCCTGGGAATCGTTGGCGCATTCGCAGCGACTTACCTGGGCCAAGCGCTCGGATGGTATCGTCCGGGCGAGGGGGCCGGGCTGATTGGCAGCGTCGTAGGCGCAATAATTATACTGTTCGTCTACGGACTATTTGCTGGCCGTAAAGCCGCCTGAATACGGCCGAGGCGGCACGCAAATGGCGCCCGGCCTATCCAGTGATCCAATGGGCCTTGATCCAGATCAAGCCGGTCGCTTTTTGCCTTCTTAGCTTTGCCCTTCCCCTAACCATAAGGAGATACGCAATGAAGGCTTCAAGTCTCGCAGTTGCTGCGTTCGCGTTTATCAGCGCGGCCACGTTATCCATCGTGCCATCGGCAGATGGCGGACTGTCTGTAGGCACCGAGGAAGCGCAGGCACGGGTAGGTCGCCCCCTCACGCCAGTCAGCGTTGCCGGCGTTGCTCGACGAACCACCCGGCGGGCGGTTGTGGGCGGGGCCGTAGTTGGTGGGGCAGTTGTTGGTGGGGCCGCTGTAGCGCGCCCGAGGTGCGGCTACCAGCCTTATCCGCCGTGCTACTAGATATTTTTCCACCAGTATTGATCTGGATCAACGGAAGCAACTGACCGCTGGTGCCTTTGTCGCATTCACTTGTGTTCATTGGTGCGGTCCCCAAGCCGCACGCCCACCCCCTTCAATGGACCCAATTGGCATAAGCCCCGCCGGGTAATCCTGACGGGGCTTTTTGCGACCTGCCTGAGGCCCAGAACCGCCGTGGGCTGTCCGCGCCGCCTCCTTTGCCCGCTGCACGACGTTGGTCTAGAACGTCGGCATGACCAAATCATTGAATGCGCCCCTGCCGTTTGACCAGCTTGCCAAGGCCATCGAAGCGCGCCGTTCTGTCTATGGATACATCAGCGGACTTCGGCTCGACCGCGCCGCCCCTGGTGAGGCCTGGTCAAGCCTGCCCTATCGGCCCGTCTTCGTCGGTGACACCGAAACAGGTGTTCTTCACGGCGGCGTCGTCACCGCCATGCTCGACGAGAGCTGCGGCATGGCCGTCCAGCTCGCCCTCGATGGGACGCGATCGATTGCCACGCTGGACCTGCGCATCGACTATCAGAAACCTGCAACACCTGGCCTCGATATCAAGGCACATTCGTTCTGCTATCGCGCCACCCGCTCGATCGCCTTCGTACGCTCCGCCGCCTACCAGGAATCCGAAGATGATCCGGTCGCTACCGCGACGGCCTGCTTCATGATTGGCGCGAACCGGACCAACATGCTGACCGACGAGCGGATACATGACGGCCCACCTCCGGCGCTCGAAGCCCCCGAGGATCCGGCAAGCCTGTTTGCCAACAGTCCCTTCGCGCGCTGTCTCGGTATCCGCCTCGGCGAGGACGACACGCTTGTCATGCCTTTCTCGCCAAAGATCATCGGCAACCCGATGTTGCCCGCCATCCACGGCGGCATGACCGGCGCCTTTCTGGAAACGACGGCGATTGTCGGCGTGACGCGCGAGCTCGGCGCAGTGGCGCTGCCCAAGCCGATCGGTCTGACCATCAATTACCTGCGCTCCGGCCGCGCGCTGGACAGTTACGCGAGGGTTTCGATCGTGAAGCAGGGCCGGCGCATCGTCGCCTTCGAAGCGCAGGCATGGCAGGACGACCCAGCCAAACCCATCGCTTCGGCGTTCGGACATTTCATGCTGAGGAAGACACCGGACGCAGATGAAGACTATGGCGGAGGCCGGGCTGATCGAGCCTATCCCGATCTCGCGCCGGCTCGCCGCGGCTCCCACCAAAAATATCGAAAACAACCCCATGCAAAGTAGCCGGCGGCCGCCGCAACCGACGGTCTGGGCCGAAAACTTGACACGTCGGGCAAATCAGCAGCACCACTTCATCATCCCGGAATTCGCCAACCGACTGCGTGCACGCAATATTGATGCGATCGTGTTCCGCGTGGCTGGACCGTTGAAGACACGCCGCGCCGCTTGCGCGAGCGTGCAGAAACCGCGAAAATCCCGGCCGTTTCAGAACTTGTCAGGGAATCCTACGCCAATGCAGTTTGATGACGTTATTCTCGGTCGCCGGAGTATCCGCGGTTACAAACCCGATCCGGTGCCCAAGGCGCTGATTGCCGAAATCATTGGTTTGGCGATGCGCGCCCCGTCGTCGATGAACACCCAGCCCTGGAATTTCTACGTCATCACCGGTGAGCCGCTGGATCGAATCCGCGCCGGCAACACCGAGCGAAACGTGGCAGGCATTCCGCATTCGCGCGAGTTCCGCACCGGCCAGCCCTTTGCCGGCAAGCACCGCGACCGGCAGGTTGGCGTCGCCAAGCAATTATTCTCTGCGATGGGAATCGAGCGCGACAACAAGGACAAGCGCCAGGACTGGGTGCTGCGCGGCTTCCGCCAATTCGACGCGCCCGTCTGCGTGATCATCACCTATGACCGCGTGCTTGACGGCAGCGACGATACGCCCTTCGATTGCGGCGCCGTGGCGACCGCCCTGGTCAATGCCG
>JBKPMC010000047.1:0-62320 GCA_046731955.1 Pseudomonadota bacterium
GATGGTCGCGGGCATCGGCGGGATGATATGGATGAGCATCGGCGGCTTCATCATGGCCAAGATGGTCAACTTCGAGATTTGAGGGGGGACTGACGACCATGCAGCAGCCGGCGGCTGGACCTCATATCCTCGGTTTCGACGTGATCTTCATCGCGACGTGTCTCAGCGCCGTCGCGACTTTCGCCGTGCTCCTCGCGATCTACGCGGCGACGACGGTCAAGGATCCGATGGCGCGCCGGGTCAAGGCGCTCAACGAACGGCGTGAGCAGCTGAAGGCCGGCATCGTCGCCTCAACCAACAAGCGCAAGAAACTGACCAACCGCAACCAGGCCGCGGACCGGGTCCGCGGAATTCTGTCGCAATTCAAGATGCTTCAGGACGATCAGCTGAAGAAAATTCAGCTTCGTCTGATGCAGGCGGGCATCCGCACCAAGGATCTCGCCTTCTTCCTCATCTTCGCGCGCTTCGTGCTTCCGGCGGTGCTCGGCATCGGTGCGGTGCTGATGCTCTACGTATTCGACTTCTTCCCCGACTGGTCGTGGCTGCGCCGTTACATGACCGTCGCTGGCATCCTGGTCGGCGGTTACAAGGCGCCGGACCTGTGGCTGAAGAACAAGGTCACCAAGCGCAGCAAGGCGGTGCGCAAGGGCCTTCCCGATGCGCTCGACCTCCTCGTGATCTGCGCCGAGGCCGGCTTGACCGTCGATGCTGCATTCAACCGCGTCGCAAAAGAGCTGGGCAAAGCCTATCCGGAGCTGGGCGACGAGTTCGGCCTGACCGCGATCGAACTGGGCTTCCTCAACGAGCGCCGCCAGGCATTCGAGAACCTGGCGCAGCGCGTCGACCTCGAAGCGGTGCGCGGCGTCGTCACGACCATGATCCAGACGGAGAAATACGGCACTCCGCTCGCTTCGGCGCTGCGCGTTCTTTCGGCCGAATTCCGCCACCAGCGCATGATGCGCGCCGAGGAAAAGGCGGCTCGCCTGCCGGCGATCATGACCATCCCGCTGATCCTGTTCATTCTGCCGACCCTGTTCGTCGTCATTCTCGGCCCGGCTGCCTGCTCGATCAACGACAGCTTCCTGCACGGCTGATTGCGAGGTTTGAATTCGGGGGCGCGGCTGCAGCTTCGGCTGCAGCCGCATTTCCGTCGATTGGAACAGCGCGCGACGGTCGAGCGTATCCGTTGCGCAGCAACAAGGGGCGCGAGCCATGACGACCTTCACTCAGGACCAGTGGATCATCCTAGCCCTGGTCTTCATTCTCGGCCTTCTGATCGGCGTGTTCCTCACTGCGGGCGGGCGGCGCAAATGGAAGACGCGCTACAAGGAAGAAGTTCAGACGCGCGAGTCCTGGCAAGCCGAACACGCGCGCCTGCAGCAAAACTTGGAAGAACGCGAGAAGGAATGGCGCGAGCGCGATTCGCTGCGCGGAGCCGCAATCAAGAGCGGCCGCGATCCAGCGGACGACCGGCCGATTTAGCCTTCGATTCTCGAGAAATCTGCGACCTGGTTCACTGCATCGCGAAAGCGCATCAAGAGATTGAGCCGCCGCTCGCGCTTCGCCGGATCGGGATCGTTGACCGTCACGTGATCGAAGAAATCGTCGATCGGTTTCCGCAGCGTGGAGAGCGCTGCCATCGCGCCGGTGAAATCCTCCTTTTCGATCGCCGAGGCGGCTTTAGGCTCAGCCTTCTCCAGCGCGGCGATCAGCGCCTTTTCCTGCGGCAGATCAGCGCCGGCCTGGCCGGACGCGATTTCGGCGATAGCCTCCTTCAGCCCCGGTTCCTCGACGAGCACCAGCGGATCCTCCTCGCCGGTCTGCGGAATCCCCTGCTCCTCGGGTGAGCTCAGGACCTGCGGTCCGTTCCAACTTTCCTTCTTGAGAATGTTCGCCGCGCGTTTGTAGGCGGTGAGCAGGTCGCCGCCGTCTTCTGTCTCGACGAACGGCTGAAGCGCGTTTACCCGCGCCAGCAGCCGGACGAGATCGTCCTCTCCGCCCAGCGCAAACACCGCGTCGATCAGGTCGTGGCGGACACCCGCCTCGCGCTGCTGCACCTTCAGGCGCTCGGCGAAGAACTCCATCAGCTCGTCAACGTCCGCCTTCGGCTCAGTCAGAGCCAGTGCCTCACGCAATCTCATGCGCGTACCGTTCGTAAGGATTGTCTGGATGACGGCCAGGGCGGCCCGCCTGAGCGCAAATGGATCCTTCGAGCCTGTCGGCTTGATGCCTTGGGCAAAAAAGGACGTCAGAGTATCGATGCGATCAGCCAGTGCGACGCAGACCGGAATGCATCCCTCGACGGCTTGGCTGTATTGCTGACAAAGTGCCGAGACGACGCCCGCCTTCTCCCCTCCTCGCTCGGCATAATAGCCACCCATGATGCCCTGCAGCTCGGGGAATTCGCCGACCATCGAAGTGGCGAGGTCGGCCTTCGCGAGGAGGCCCGCCCGGTAAGCTGTCTCCGGATCTCGTTCCGGAAACCATTTGCGGCAAAGGGTTTCCGCAAGCCTGGCAATCCGCTCTGCCTTCGCGCGAACCGTTCCCATGCCTTCATAGAAGAGGATTTGGTCGAGCCTGGGGAGAAACTCCTCGAGCGGAACCTTCAGGTCCTGTTCCCAGAAGAACCGCGCATCGGCGAGCCGCGCCGCGAGCACTCGGGCGTTGCCCTCGGCGATCGCCGCACCGCCGTCCTTCGCAGCGACGTTCGCGACGCAGACGAAGGCCGGAGCGAGGTCCGCATTCTCGTCGAGGCAGGCGAAATATTTCTGGTTCGTCCGCATGGTGAGCACGATCACTTCGCGTGGGACGTCGAGGAACTCCGGATCGAACCGGCCGAGCAACGTCACTGGCCATTCGCTCAGCCCGGCGTTCTCAACCACCAGGCCCTCGTCGTCGAGCAATGTGAGACCCGCTTCAGCCGCCGCGGCCTGCGCACCCTCGCGGATCAGCCGCTCGCGTTCGTCCTGGTCGACAATCACATGGCAGGCGCGCAGCTTCTCGAGGTAGTCGCAGGCGCCGCCGATGGTGATCGGCCCGGGATGGTGGAAGCGGTGGCCGACGGTGGTCGCACCGGACGCGATCCCGTCGATCTGAACTTCGACGATGTCCTCGCCGAGGATCGCGACGATGCCATGCAGTGGGCGTACCCAGCGGATCGACCCGTCACCCCAGCGCATCGACTTGGGCCAGGGGAAGTCGGCGACGATGCGCTTGACCGTCTCGCCCAGGATTTCCCCAGCGGACCGCCCTGCCCGCTCGACAATCGCGAATAGCACGCCATCGCGCTCTTCGAGCTGCTCGCGCTTAAGGCCGGTCTTGCGCAGGAAGCCTTCGAGCGCCTGTGCCGGGGCGTTGGCGCGCGGCCCCTTCAGATCGTCGCGGCTCGCCTCGGTCGCAGCCGCGACATCGCGCGCGATCAGCACCAGCCGCCGCGGCGTCGAGAACGTCTCGATCACGCCATGGGCGAGGCCAGCGTCGTCCAGCGCTTCTGCGAACAGCCGCGCAAGATCGTTTCGGGCCCGCGTCTGCATCCGCGCGGGGATCTCTTCCGACAGCAGCTCGAGAAGGAAGTCGCTCATAATTCCTCCCCAGCATGGGGAGGGGGACCATCCGAAGGATGGTGGAGGGGGTTGGTCACTTGCTCCGCGATGAACTTAAGAGCTCCGTCCAAATTCCTCATCACGTCAGATGCCAGGATGCGGATCACACGATAACCGTGCTCCTCCATGTATCGATTGCGGACCTCATCACGTTCCGGCCGGTCTCCAAAATCGTGCGCATTGCCATCGACTTCGATCACCAGGTTCGCGTTACGAACGAAAAAATCCGCGACATAAGGCCCGATGGGATGCTGCCGACGAACCTTGAAGCCGAGCCTGCTTCCGCGAAGCTGATCCCACAGCAGTACTTCGGGAGGGCTCATCCGCCGCCGCAGTTTGCGCGCGGCATATACTGCAGGCTTGTGCAGCGACGCGCCCCCTCCACCATTCGCTCTGCGGCGAATGGTCCCCCTCCCCGTTCCGGGGAGGATCATTGGTTGCGCTCCATCCACTCCGCGCAGGCCGCTTTCGAGAGGTCACGGACGCGGCCGATATAGGCCTGGCGTTCGGCTACGGAGATCACGCCGCGGGCCTGAAGGGTGTTGAAGACGTGGCTTGCCTTGATCGCCTGTTCATAGGCCGGGATTGGAAGATTGGCCGCGAGGCAGTTCTCACTCTCGGCAGCCGCCTTGCGGAACAAGTCGAACAACGCGTCGGTGTCGGCGACCTCGAAATTGTAGGTGGACATCTCGCGCTCGTTTTCGAGGAACACGTCGCCGTACGTCACCCCCTCGCCATTGAACTTCAGGTCGAACACGTTGTCGACGCCCTGGATGTACATCGCGAGGCGCTCGAGCCCGTAGGTCAGCTCACCCGTGACCGGGCGGCACTCGAAGCCGCCGACCTGCTGGAAGTAGGTGAACTGCGTCACCTCCATTCCGTCGCACCACACTTCCCAGCCGAGGCCCCAGGCGCCGAGCGTCGGGCTTTCCCAGTCGTCCTCGACGAAGCGGATATCGTGCTTCAGCGGATCGATGCCGATCTCGATCAGGCTGCCGAGGTAGAGGTCCTGGAGATCATCGGGGCTCGGCTTCAGCACCACCTGATACTGGTAATAATGGCCCAGGCGATTGGGGTTCTCGCCATAGCGTCCGTCCGTCGGGCGCCGGCACGGCTGGACATAGGCCGCTTTCCATGGATCCGGCCCAAGTGCGCGCAAGACCGTCGCCGGATGGAACGTCCCCGCCCCCATCTCCAGGTCGTACGGCTGAAGAATGACGCAGCCCCGCGCGCCCCAGTAGCGGTGCAGCGTCAAGATCAGGTCCTGGAAGCTCAGGCTCAAGAGAGGTGCCCCGTCACAAGCGAATGGTTTCGGCCCGCGGCTTTGGCGGATGACCTAGCGAGGGGCAAGTGGACGTTAAGATTCCCGCACCTACATCCGAATGCGAACCGTTGATAAAAGGCTTCAAAAAGATGCTGAAATCGATTTTGCGCCGCACGTTCGCCGCGCTCGGCCTGTCGATCCTGCTCGCCGGCGCCGCCGAGGCGAAGGCGCCGGTAACGGCACGTCCGGCGCTGTGGGCTGTGACGGACGCGGATACCACCGTCTATCTGTTCGGCACGATCCATCTCCTGCCGAAGAACTACAGCTGGCGGACCGCGCAGCTGGACCAGGCGGTGACCGGATCGCAGCAGCTGATGGTCGAGACGATTATCGACGAGAACAACCCGCACGAGATACTTTCCGCCCTGACGGGCCTTGCCTTCTCGCGCAACTTGCCGCCGCTCGCCGATCGAGTCCCGCGCTCCAAGCGCGCCGCGCTTGATGCGGCGATCAAGAAAACCGGCATTCCCCTTGCCTATTTCAACCAGATGGAAACCTGGGCGGCGGCGTTCATGCTGCTGGGCAATCAGTTTCGGGCCATGGGCCTCAAGGGCGGCGAAGGTGTCGAGGCCGTGCTGCGCAGCAGCTTCACGAGCCAGGGAAAAGCCGTGGGCCAGCTCGAAAGCAATCGCGAGCAGCTGACCTTTTTCGATGCGCTCCCTGAAAGCGCCCAGCGGCAGCTGCTCGAGGGCGCGATCGACACGCCCGCGAACATGAGCAAGGATTTCGAAGGCATGCTATCGGCCTGGAGCCGCGGCGACGTCGATGCAATCGCGCGGACCTTCAACCGCGACCTTTCAGCCTCGCCCGAGCTTAGGGACGCGCTCCTCAAGCGCCGCAACGCCAACTGGAGCCACTGGATCGAGCAACGCATGGCCAGCCCCGGTTCGGTGTTGATCGCGGTCGGCGCGGGCCACCTTGCGGGGCACGATTCCGTGATCGAGATGCTGAAGAACGGTGGCTACCAGGTTCGCCGAGTCCAGTGACAATTACGGTCGCGGCGGACTGCCCACACCTGTGGATAAAAATTCACTTCCTGCTGATTCTGCTAGACTTTTGTTAATGAGTCGGAGACCATAATCGTCGGGTATCGGGCTGGGGGGTCTGGTGCGCGTGAGTGTAAGCGGGCGTTTCCGCCACGGGTGAGTTGCGCCCGACGCTCATCGGCCATCGCTTCCCAGGCCCCGCAGGCCCGTATGGAGGCTGATGGATGATGGATCTGCTCGTCGCTGCTGCGCTTGCGTCCGCAACGCCACAGCCGATGCCAGCGCCGGCGCCGGATGCGGACCCGGCCATCTTCGTCGTCCATGACAGGGACACGACCGTCTATATCTTCGGCACCTTCCACGTGCTCGATGGTCGGACCGAATGGTTCAATGACGAGGTCAGGACCGCCTTCGACCAGTCGGGCGAGCTGGTACTCGAGACCCTGGTTCCCGAAGGACCCGTGACAATCTCCGCTCGTCCCGCCTTCGCTCCCGGGACGTTGTCAGTGACTCCGTCGGCTTCGTTCCTCGCGACGACACGCATGGCGATCGATGCCGGCCGCTCGCAAGGCATGAATGTTGGCAACGGAGCCGACATGATCCTGCGCCGCGCCGCTGAGCTCGAAGGCAAACAGGTTGAGGGGCTCGAAACCCTCGAATCGCAACTTCACATGTTCCAGAAGATGCCACCGGCCGCGTCGGCTCGCTCACCCAAAGCGGGCGAGCCGGTCGAGGCGAGCTCAATCAAGAGCCTGTCCAGGACGATGACCGCGCTGCAATCCGCATGGAAGCGCGGCGACCAGAGCATCTTTGTAAACATGCTCGATCAACTCCGCCAGAATTCGCCCGACACCTACCGGATGATGTTCACCGAGCGGAACTCGCGCTGGGCAGACTGGATCGCGGCGCGCATGCAGGCTCCCGGTGTCGTCTTCGTGGCAGTCGGGGCCGGCCACCTCGCGGGCAAGGACAGCCTGCTCGTCCGCCTTGCCGAGAAAGGCATAGCGTCGAAGCGCGTCTATTAGGCCGCACTCTACCTCCAAACTTGCCTTTCTTCAGCGCCTGCACTAGGGCGCGCCCTTCCCCGGCCATGGTCATCCCTGGAGGCGTGGCGGGGTTTTCTTTTGGAGAACGCAACATGAGCGAACAGCTGACGCTGCCCGCCGAGGCGCGCGACCGGGCTGGCAAGGGAGCCTCCCGAGCACTGCGCCGCGATGGACGGGTACCTGCCGTGGTGTACGGCGAAAAGAAGGAGCCTCTTTCGATCCATGTCGAGGAGAAGCTCCTGTCGAAAATGCTTTCGACCGGACACTTCATGAATTCGGTCGTGATGATCGATTTCCAGGGCAAGCCAAATCGCACCCTGCCAAAGGCGGTCGATTTTCACCCGGTCACCAGCCGCCCGATCCACGTCGATTTCCTTCGCATCGGCGAGCACACCAAGGTCACCGTCGCGGTGCCGGTGCGGTTCGACAATGACGAGGAGTCACCGGGACTGAAGCGTGGTGGCGTGTTGAACGTCGTCCAGCACGAGCTCGAGCTGGTCTGCGACGCCGCTCACATCCCGAACGAGATTCACATCGATCTCACGGGGTTGGAGATCGGCGATTCCGTTCACATCAGCGAGGTCAAGCTGCCCGACGGGGTCACGCCGTACAACACGGATGAGGATTTCACCGTCGCGACAATCGTCGCTCCGTCCGCCATGAAGGCCGAAGAGGAAGAGGCCGCGCCTGAAGGCGAGGTCCCGGTCGTCGGCGAGGAAGGCGAGGAAGCCGAAGGCGGCGAAACCGAAGGCGAGAGCGAAGAGTAAGCGGCCTTTTCACAAAACTCCGGAACCGCTCGCCTCAGCCGAGGCGGGCGGTTTCTTTTTGCGCTCGGCTCACGTTAGGGAAACGCCATGCAACTCTGGGTCGGCCTCGGAAATCCCGGCACGAAATATGCGCTGCACCGGCACAATGTCGGCTTCATGGCGGCAGACATCATTGGGGAAGTGCACGAATTCGGCCCGTGGACGAGAAAATTCCGCAGCCTAGTCGCGGAAGGACGGATCGGCCGTCACCGAATCCTGCTGCTGAAGCCGCAGACGTACATGAACGACAGCGGCGGCGCGGTGGCCGAGGCACTGCGCTTCTACAAGCTCGATCTAGACGCGCTCACGGCCTTCCACGACGAGCTCGACCTCGCGCCGTTCAAGGTGAAGGTGAAGGTCGGCGGCGGCACCGCTGGGCATAACGGACTGCGCTCGATCGATGCGCACCTTGGTCCCGACTTTCGGCGCGTGCGCATCGGCATCGGTCATCCCGGACCGGGGCGCAAGGACCTCGTCACGCCGCACGTTCTCGGCAATTATTCCAAGGCGGAGATGGAACCCCTGAGCGATGTGCTGGCCGCGATCGCCGCCGAAGCCGAATGGCTTGCCAATGGCGACGACGCGCGCTTCATGAGCGAGGTCGCCCTCAGGTTGCAGCAGGAGTAGCCGCCCTTTTTGGTTTAACGCCAAGGCGCTTCTCGGCCGCCGCGAGCGCGGCTTTGAAGCGCGGGTGATCGCGCAACCCGTCTAGATCCGGATCGACATACGAATGCCTGAGAATCGTGGTGCTGTTCAGGCGCTCGAAGAAGCGCTCGAACATGTCGAGCGCTGCCTCTTCATCCCTGATCTCGCACGTCAATGCGCAGGCCAGATTGTACAGCATGGAGACGTTTTCCGGATCGAGCAGCAATGCACGCTCAACCCACTCCCTTGCGCGATCCCTTTGACCAAGAATCACAAGACCGGCTGCGGCCTTGGCAAGCGCTGCCGCGTTTGCCGGATCCTTCAGTATCGCGGCTTCCGCGCGCTCGACTACGCGCTCGGCGGCCCGGCGGAGAGAAGCCTCGTCATCAATGCCGCGGTAACAGCTCAACAGCATTCCGGGGCTGTGGAAATCTCCTTTCATCAGATCGGTCGCCTTCTCGAAGAACGGAATGGCTTCCCGGAATCGGCCCTCTCTGAACAACAATCGCGCTGCTTCGCGGTTCACCTCCCACGAGTCGGGGTCGAGCCGAAGGGCGGCATCGACCTCGCGATTAGCTTCCTCCTCGCGTCCCTCCTGCTCCAAATACCGAGCTCTCACGCACCGAGCTTCGGGCAAATCAGGATTGATCAGCAGCGCGCGCTCGGCAGCCGGGAGTGCGTCCTCCGTTGAAATGCCGTGCCAGAATCGCAGCTCGGCCTGGGCGAGCGCCATCAGCGCCCAAGCCTGCGCGTAATTCGGGTCGAGCGTGACAGCTTGTTTGCAAATCCGAACGATCGACTGATCTTTCCGGATGTCGCCATAGACTCCGCTGATCCACTGCTGGCGAGCCATCAGGTAGAGATTATAGGCATCGACGTTCTCCGTGCCCCGGTCGATCGCCCTCTTCTCTTCCGGCAACAGCTTAAGCTTGAGCGCATCGACGATCGAATGGCTAATCTCGTCCTGGATTGCGAAAATGTCGGTGAGATCACGGTCGTACCGCTCCGCCCACACGTGACCGCCGCTGCGACCGTCGATCAGCTGCGCCGTGATCCGTACCCGCCCGCCAGCCTTGCGCACGCTGCCTTCGAGCAGATGGCTGACGCCCAGCTTCCTTGCGATGTCGCACACATCGACGGACTGGCCCTTGAACTGGAAGGCGGTGTTGCGCGCGATCACCTCCAGCGTCGAGATCTTCGACAAATCGGTCGTGATGTCCTCGCTGATGCCGTCGCTGAAATATTCCTGCTCGGCATCGCCGCTCATGTTCGCAAAGGGCAGGACGCAAATCGACCGGTCACGCCGGTGCGGCCTTCCTTCCGGCTCATCGCCGGCCGCCGGTCCCGCCAGCGCCGCGACACTTGCCGCGACCTTGCGCCACCCCGGCGAGGTCTTATCGCCGCCCCATCCGTTCAGGTCCGCGCACTGGATCTGGTTGAACGGAATCGGCGGGATCGTTCCGTCGAGCGTCGCCTGTACGAGTGTGGCTGCCCCGCGGGCCGCATCGGCTTCCGCCCTCACCCATTGCGATTTCGCGGCCTCGGCCGACCAAAGAACGACCACCGCCTTTGCCGCTTGCAGCCGTTCGTTGATGACGTCCGCATAGGCGCGATGGGCGGGAAGTTCGTCATCGCGCCAGACCTGGTATCCTGCCTTGCGCAGTGCATCGGCGACGTCGATCGATCGCGGCTCGTCGGACCGGGCGTACGAGATGAAGACCTGAGACATCTCTTTTCTCTCAGGTTGCAGCAGGACTAGCGGCGGCTTCTGCCTTGGTCCCGCGCCGCTTCTTCGCGTCGGCCAGAATCTTCTGGAAGCGCGGATCCTCGCGGATGCTGTCGAGATCCGGGTCGAACTCGATATTCCCAAGCGAGCCCTTGAGTCTCGGTATGCAATATTCGAGCATGCGGATCGCGCCTTCGCCGTCCCCCAGGTCTCTGGCCAGGGCGCACGCAAAATTGTAACGCATGTTCAGATTCTCGGGGTCGATCAGCAGCGCTCGTTCCATCCAC
Organism: Pseudomonadota bacterium; assembly: GCA_046731955.1. Classification (GTDB taxonomy): domain Bacteria; phylum Pseudomonadota; class Alphaproteobacteria; order Sphingomonadales; family Sphingomonadaceae; genus Sphingomicrobium. Next base: position 10,423 of record JBKPMC010000047.1, read on the forward strand.
TCCCGCGCGCGATCCCGCTCCCCAAGAACCGCCAGCGCGCTGACTCCAAAGCTGATCGCCGCGCCGTTGCTGGGGTCCTGGGACAGAACTTGCTCGACCTGCTCGAGCGTCATCTTCGCAGCGTGGCGCCCGCGCTCAACGTCAGCGAGGCCGAAGTAGCAGCTCATCAGCATGCCCCAGGCGTGGAAGTCGGTCTCCATCACCGATGCCGCCTTCTCGTAATAAGGCATGGCCTCCGCGACCTGGCCCCTGAATGTGAAGAAGTTGGCGAGCGCCTTGTTCAACTCCCAGGAATCCGGATTGAGGCGCAGGCCCTTCTGCAACTCGGCCAGAGCATCATCGACCTGCCCTTTTTCCTCGAGGCGCCTCGATAAGACGCAATGCGCCTCTGCGATGCCTGGGTCGATGGCGAGCGCGGTATGGGCGGCGGCGTAGCCATCGTCGATCTGGCAGCCAAAGCCGTAGCGCAGATTGGACTGTGCGATTGCCAGCAAAGCCCAGGCTTGCCCATAATAGGGATCGATCTCGACGGCCCGTTTGCAAATCCGCATGACCCGCTCTTCGCGGCGCATGTCGCCGTGATTGCCGGTGACCCAATATTGGCGGGCCAATAGATAGAAATTATACGCCTCGGCATTGGTCGTGCCGCGTTGTTCGATCGCCTTCTTCTCTTCCGGCAACAACTTCAGCCTGAGCGCCGCCACAATCGCTTTTGAAATTTCGTCCTGAATCGCGAAAATATCGTCGAGATCGCGATCAAAGCGGTCGGCCCACAGATGCCCGCCCGTCCGGCCGTCGATAAGCTGGGCGGTGATCCGCACGCGGCTTCCCGCCTTGCGCACACTGCCTTCGAGGACATGACTGACTCCGAGCTTCTTCGCAACGTCGCACACATCGACCGATTGCCCCTTGAACATGAACGCCGTGTTCCGGGCGATCACTTCAAGGGCCGACACGTTTGACAGATCCGTGGTGATGTCCTCGCTTATCCCGTCGCTGAAATATTCCTGCTCGGCATCGCCGCTCATGTTCTGGAACGGCAGGACGCAGATCGAGAGCTGGCCCGAGCCTGCCCAACCCCCGGCGGATCCCTTTGCACGTGCCGGTCCTGCCAGCGCGGCCACGCTTGCCGTCAGCTTGAGCCAGCCCGACGTTTCCGTCTTGCCGTTCCAGCCATTGAGGTCGGCGCACTGAATCTGGTTGAACGGCAAAGGGGGGATCGTGCCGTCTACCGTCGCCTGGACTAACGTGCCCGACCCCCGCGCGGAGTCCGCCTCCGCCCGCACCCACTGGGACTTCGCGGCTTCGGCCGACCACAGCACTACGACTGCCTGCGCCGAGCTAAGGCGCTCCTGAATGACGTCGGCATAGGCGCGGTGCGCTGGAAGCTCGTCGTCGCGCCACACGCGATAGCCCTGCGCTTGCAGCGCTTCCGCGACCACGATCGCCTGCGACTCGTCCGGCCGCGCGTAGGAGACGAAGACGTCCGACATTCAGCCCCTTCCCGGTTGAATATCAGGAGTTTGACTCAGAGTCAGGATGCGGCGGGAGTGGCGGCACCTTTCACCGCGTTGGGACGCGCGACCCGTTCCCTCGCCAACGCCAGCATTTGCTGGAATCGCGGATCGTCGCGCAGGCCGTCCAAGTTTGGATCGTTCGCTATAAGCGTTACGACGTTTGGCCCGCCCTTTGCCAAAGCGTGCTCGATTGTCGCGATGGCGGCTTCCTTGTCCTTGAAAAACACGGTCTGCCCCATCGCCAGATTGAACCGCATGAACTGATTGTCGGAGTCGAGCAGCAATGCCCGGTCTATCCACTGCTTCGCGCGGTCCAGGTCGCCTTTTGAGGCGAAGGCCAATGCCGAGAAAATGAGCGCTGCTCCATTGTCGGGGTCTTCGGCTAGCACGATCGACGCTTGCTCAATGATCTTTTCGGCGGCTCGCTGCCTGCCCGCTATGTCTCCGAGTGCGTTGCAGGTCGCGAACAACATGCCCCACCCGTGGAAGTCGGATTCCATCACCGCCGTTGCCTTCTCCAGGTAGCCCTTGACCTCGTCCATCCGCCTCTGGCGGTACAGGATCCGAGCGGATTCCTTGTTCACTTCCCACGAGTCCGGGCCAAGGTGAACGGCAGTTGCGATCTCGGCGTCTGCCTCGTCGAAGCGCCCCTGTTCCGCCAGCCGCCAGGCCATCGGCAAATGTGCTTCCGCAATTGTGGGGTCCAGGGAAAGGGCGCGTTCCGCGGCGGCGGATCCGTCGTCAACGCTTTCGTTTCCGGAAAAGCCATATCGAAGATTGGCTTGTCCAAGAGCCATCAAGGCCCAGGCCTGCGCATAGTCTTTATCGATTTCAGTGGCCGCCTTGCACATGCGGATGGCCCGCTCTTCGCGCCCCCGGTCCCCGAAGTGGCCTGTGATCCAGCCATTTCGCGCCATCAAATAAAGGTTGTAGGCCTCGACATTCTCCGTACCGCGGTCGGCGATCGCATTCTTCTCCTCGGGAAGCAGCTTGACCTTGAGCGCATCGACGATCGCTTCGCTGATCTCGTCCTGGATCGCGAAGATGTCGGTGAGGTCGCGGTCGTAGCGCTCGGCCCAGACATGGTCGCCCGTCTTGCCGTCGATCAGCTGCGCGGTGATCCGGACGCGCCCTCCCGCTTTGCGAACACTGCCCTCGAGCACATGGCTCACCCCGAGCTTCTTCGCGATTTCGCAGACGTCGACTGGCTTGCCCTTGAACGTGAAGGCGGTGTTGCGCGCCGTCACGGCGAGCGCCGACACTTTGGAAAGGTCGGTCGTGATGTCCTCGCTGATCCCGTCGCTGAAATATTCCTGCTCCGCGTCCCCGCTCATGTTGGCGAAGGGCAGGATGCAAACCGAGCGTTCGCTGTGGTGCGACTTCCTCTCCTCGACCGGAACTTGCGCAGGGCCAGCGAGCGCGCCGACGCTTGCAACCAGCTTGCGCCAGCCGGGAGTATCCACCGACTCCTTCCAACCCCTGAGGTCGGCGCACTGGATCTGGTTGAACGGCATCGGCGGAAGCGCTCCGTCCACCGTCGCTTGGACCAGCGTCCCCACGGCCCGCGCGGCGTCTGCTTCAGCCCGCACCCATTGCGACCGTGCAGCCTCGGCCGACCATAGGACGACGACCGCCTTGGCTCCCTTGATCCGCTCCTCGATCACGTCCGCATAAGCGCGGTGCGCGGGAAGCTCGTCGTCGCGCCAGACGCGGTATCCTTCGGCTCGCAGCGCCGCGGCCACGTCTGTCGCTTGCGGCTCGTCCGACCGCGCATAGGAGACGAAGACTTCCGACACTGAGCCCCTTCCCCGTTGAATATCAGGACTCTACGGGGGAGTCATGGTGCGCCGCCTTTTCGTTAGTCAGCTTTACGAAGCAGAGATTGGCGATCAGGCATTGCTGGACCGACTTTCCAATTCAATCCGCAACCTTGCCGAAGAGGATGAAGCGGGCCGCGGCTGGAGCCGTGAGCATCGCTATTCAGGCTACACCAGCTACGCCTCGCTCAACGATCTGCCACGGCGCGATCCGGCCTTCGCCGAGCTCTCGAAGCTGCTGACACGTCACGCGGTTGCGTTTGCCGACGAGTGCGCGTTCGATCTGCCGCGAAAGCCCAGGCTCGACAGCCTATGGGCCAACCTGTTGAAAAGCTGGGGACATCACAGTGGACATATTCACCCACAGAGTATCATTTCCGGGACGCTCTATGTCGAAGTGCCGTCCGGCTCAGGTGCGATCCGATTTGAGGACCCGCGCCTGCCGCTCATGATGTCAGCGCCCCCGCGCGAAAAGAATGCGCCGGAAGAGCTCCAGCCGTTCGTCAGCCTTCAGCCCCGTCCGGGCCTGTTGTTGATGTGGGAGAGCTGGCTGAGGCACGAGGTTCGGCCCGGCAGAGGCCGCGGCGAGCGGCTCAGCATCAGCTTCAATTTCGCCTGAGCGTTAGTCTTTCGAAGGAATCTGCAGCCCGCGCTGTACTGCGGGCCGCTCGAGCCAGCGGTTGAGCCAGCGCGGCACGTTCTGGAGCGAGGCATAATCGACCAGCTCGGCAGCCTCGTAGAAGCCGATCAAATTCCGCACCCAGCCTCCGAGCGAAATGTCGGCGATCGAATAATCGTCCATCACCCACTCACGGCCGTCGAGCCGGTCGTCGAGCACACGAAGCAGGCGCGCGGATTCATCGGCGAAGCGCTGGAGCGGACGCTTGTCCTCCCATTGGCGTCCGGCAAACTTATGGAAGAAGCCTACCTGTCCGAAGAAGGGCCCGACATGGCCCATCTGCCACATCACCCACTGGATGGTCTCGTAGCGGCGCGCGCCGCCGGGCAGCAGCTGGCCGGTCTTGTCGGCGAGATAGATCAGGATCGCGCCGGATTCCGCGAGACCCAGCGGCTCGCCGTCAGGACCGTTCGGATCGATGATCGCGGGGATCTTGCCGTTGGGATTGAGCGATAGGAATTCGCTCGTCCGGCTCTCGTCATTGCCGATGTCGACCAGGTGCGGCTCGTAAGCAAGCCCGATCTCCTCGAGCATGATCGAGACTTTGACTCCGTTGGGCGAGTTGATCGAGTAGAGCTGGAGTAGGTCGGGATGCTTCGGGGGCCAGCGGCGTGTGATCGGAAAGGAGGAGAGGTCGCGCATTGGCACCAGCTAGGGTGCCGCCCGCACTGATTCAAACCGGCGGTTGAGCAATTCCGGCGACTTCGCCTAAAGGGCACGCAATCTCGTCATTGCGAGCGCAGCGAAGCAATCCAGCAACCCTCTGGATTGCTTCGTCGCATTCGCTCCTCGCAATGACCGTTCGAGTAACGGAGAAACCATGGGCTTTCGCTGCGGCATCGTCGGCCTGCCGAACGTCGGCAAATCGACGCTTTTCAATGCCTTGACCGAAACCGCCGCGGCGCAGGCGGCGAACTATCCGTTTTGCACGATCGAGCCCAATGTGGGTCGCGTCGCTGTGCCCGATCCGCGGCTCGACAAGATCCGCGAGATCGCCGCGTCAGCGCAGGAAATCGAGACCCAGATCGAGTTCGTCGACATCGCCGGTCTCGTCCGCGGCGCATCAAAGGGCGAAGGGCTCGGCAACCAATTCCTCGCCAACATCCGTGAGGTCGACGCGATCGTCCACGTGCTGCGCTGCTTCGAGGGCGGTGACGTGACCCATGTCGAGGGTCGGGTCGATCCCATCGCCGACGCGGAGACGGTCGAGACCGAGCTGATGCTCGCCGACCTCGAAAGCCTCGAACGGCGCGTGCCCAACCTCGTGAAGAAAGCGCAGCAGGGCGACAAGGAAGCGAAGATCGAAGCGTCGGTCCTTGGCCAGGCGCTCGATCTGCTGCGAGCGTCCAAGCCCGCACGGCTCACCAGGCCCAAGGATCACGAGGAAGAAAACGCTCTGCAGCGCGCGCAGCTGCTCACGGCCAAGCCGGTGCTCTATGTGTGCAATGTCGATGAGGGTGACGCTGCGAATGGCAATGCGCTGTCCGAGCGCGTCTTCGCCAGGGCCGAAGCCGAAGGCGCGAAGGCCGTGGTCATTTCCGCGGCGATCGAAGCCGAGATCGCCACGCTCCCGGCTGAGGAGCGCGACGCCTTCCTCGCCGACCTCGGTCTGCACGAGATCGGCCTCAACCGCATGATCCACGCATCCTACGCGCTGCTCGGCCTCATCACGTTCTACACCGCGGGCCCCAAGGAAGCGCGCGCCTGGACGGTGCACAAGGGCGCGAAGGCACCCGAAGCGGCTGGTGAGATCCACACGGATTTCGAACGCGGCTTCATCCGCGCCGAGACCATCGCCTATGACGATTACGTCAGGCTGGGCGGCGAGACGGGCGCCAAGGACGCCGGCAAGATGCGCTCCGAAGGCAAGGATTATGTCGTCCAGGACGGTGACGTGATGCTGTTCCGCTTCAACGTTTAACTGGACGCGGCCGTCGCGGGGCAGCAACAATCGGGCACTAGTCCTGCGCTCATGCTCACTCGTCGGCACTTCCTTGGCACGTCGGCCGCGGCTCTCGTAGCCGCTCCATCGATCGTCCGCGCGCAGACTCTCTGGCGCCATTATCCGTTCAGCGTCGGCATTGCGTCGGGCGACCCGTCTCCGAACGGTTTCGTCATCTGGACTCGTCTCGCGCCGGAGCCGCTTGAGCCGCACGGCGGGATGGGCATGGGCATCATGCCTGTCCGTTGGGAAGTCGCGAGCGACGAGAATTTCCAGATCATCGTCGCCAAGGGCGAAGCGCCTGCGCGTCCCGAACTCGCCCATTCGGTGCACGTGGAAGTGACCGGGCTTCAGCCAGATCGCCCTTACTTCTATCGTTTCGAGGCAGGCGGCGAACGCACCGTCCGCGGCCGTGCCCGAACGTTACCGCTAGTGGCCGCTTCACCGCAGCAGCTGCGGTTCGGAGTCGCCGGCTGCCAGAATTACGAAAACGGCTATTACACCGCCTATCGCCATCTCGCGGGCGAAGACCTCGCATTCGTCTTCCACTATGGCGACTATATTTACGAAGGCCGCGGCGATCCGCTTGAAGTGAGCTACGCCGGCGATGCGATCGTTACGCCGGTTCGTGCGCATGTCGGCGAGCTCATCATGTCGCTGGACGATTACCGGCGGCGTTACGCCCAGTACAAAAGCGATCCTGACCTGCAGCGCGCGCACGCCGCCCACCCGTTCTTCATGACCTTCGACGACCATGAGGTCGACAACAATTGGGCGGCCGACGTCGACCAGCGCGATACGCCACCGGAGGTCTTCCGGTTGCGCCGCGCGGCCGCCTTCCAGGCCTGGTACGAACATATGCCGGTGCGTCAGCAGCAATTCCCCAACGGCGCCGCGATCCAGCTGTATCGAAGCGCGCGCTTCGGCAATCTCGCCGAATTCGACTTTCTCGATACGCGGCAGTTCCGCACCAACCAGCCGTGCGGCGACGGTTTCAAGGTCGCTTGTCCCGAAGTGAATTCTCCCAACGCGCGGATGATCAGCGCGGAGGAGGAAGCCTGGCTGGCGCGCAACCTGCAGCGCCGCGACGCGCGCTGGAACATCATCGCTCAGCAGGTGATGATGATGTCGCTGGATCGCCGCCGAACTCCTGACGAGGCGCCCGCCAAATTGCTCAATCTCGACAGTTGGGCCGGTTACGAAGTGCCCCGCGAGCGGCTGCTCAAGCGGATGCGCGGGCTCGACAATGTTGTCGTCCTGACCGGGGACGAGCACAAGAATTTCGCTGGTTTGCTATACGACCGCGAGCGTCCGGTGGCGGTGGAGTTCGTCTCGACCTCGATCTCGAGCGGCGGCGACGGCCAGGACACGCGGCCTGGCAATGACACCATTCTCACCAACAACCCGCAGCTCAAATTCGTCAACAACCAGCGCGGCTACCTGGCCTGCGAGGTCACACCGGACGAATGGCGTACGAACTTCATGGTCGTCGACCAGGTGAGCACGCCGGGTGGAGCGCTGAGCAAGCGCGCGACATGGGCGGTCACCCGCGGCCAACCCGTGCTGCGCGAAGTCTGAGCTTTAGCGTCGGCTCTCCCGATACAGCATCACCGCCAGCAAACCGGTGATCAGCATTGCGATGATGCTCACCCATTCCGGAATTGGATGGCTTCCGATCACGATCCGAAAATGCGTGACCAGCCGGTACAGGTGGACCAACGCCATGATCCCGAAGAGGATCGCGGCGATCAGCGCAAACGGTCGTGAACGATTCATCGGCTACTCCTCTGAACACAGGACATTCTAGGAGCGAAGCGGGGGCCCGGCGAGACGGAGCGTCAGCATCACCCAAAGCATGCCAAACGCCCAACCGCCGATGACGTCGCTTGGCCAATGCACGCCGAGCATCACCCTGCTCGTCCCGATCAGCAACGACAGCAGGATCGCGCCCAAGGCGGCGGCCCTTTGCCACCGCGTGTCATGAGTGAGCACCAGCGCCAGCACCAGGCAGACAATCATCGAGTTGGTCGCATGCCCACTCGGAAAAGACGAGGTCTTCACCACGACCAGATGCGGTTCGATGTCGGGGCGCACACGAGCAATCCAATATTTCTGAAGCTCGACAAGGCCGCGGCCAAGCAAGGTGACAAGCAAGAGAGGAATCACGAGCCTTATGCGCCCGACCCGCCACAGCCACAGCGTAGCAGCGATTGTTGCCGTGATCAGGACGGCCGACTGGCCGAGATCGGTAAAGATATGGGCGACAGCGGCAAGCGCAGGACGATGCCCCGAGTACAAGAGTTCGTAGATCTGTTGGTCCAGCGCACCACCGCCCCACACCAGCATCGCAAGCCAGACCGCGGCGAGCGCGACAATCGCGGCGATGAAGTGGGCTTGGTGCGCGCGGGAAACCGGGGATCCGGTCATCCGCCGATCCCGCGCGCTAGCGCTAGAACTTCACTCCGGCACGGAATCCGATCGTCCGCGGACGCCCGGGTATAATCTTCACTTGAGTGCAAATGCTGCAGACCACCAAACGCGACAACTCGTTGCGCTTGTCGAAAATGTTCGTGCTGAACAGCTCGAAGCTATAGTTGCCGAAGTCGTAACCAGTGAAGAGATCCACCGTCGTCGACGCTTTGATCTTGCCGATAAGGTCATTCTGTGCAGGATCTAGGTCGGACGGCGCGGAGCCCTGGTAGGCGATCACGCCCTGGACGTGCGCCTTCCCGGACCACATTGGCCACGTGTAGCGAGCTGTAGCGCTACCCTTGAACTTGGGCGTGATCGGCAGGCGTGTCCCCGACGGCGTGACAATGAAGTCGACTTCGTCGTCGTCCGGGTCATCGGGGTCACCAATGTCTATGATGCCCGTGCAGTCAGGCGATGGGTCGACCACGATCGCGGCGTGGCAGATGTTCCCCTTTGTCTCGGCGTGGGTATAGGCCGCAGCCGCACTTAGCGACAAACCCCCCACCTGATAATTGATGTCGGTTTCGATGCCGTTGATGAGTGCATTACGACCATTTTGAATCACGGTCAGGCTGTTCGGGCCCAGGAAGCTGAATTGGATGTCTTCCCATTTCTGGTGATAGATCGCGCCGTTCCAGCGAAGGCGGCTGCCAAACAGCGTGGTCTTCCAGCCGGCTTCGTAATTGATCAGAAAATCCGGTGAATAGGGAGGCGCCAGCGGCTGCCGGTTGATGCCGCCCGGACGAAAGCCTTTCGACCAGGTCGCGTAGAACATCAGATTCTCTTGCGGCTTCCACTGTGCGTTGAAGCGATAGAGGGCGCCATGGTCCTTGCTCCGCCGGGGCACAGCCTCCCCATTGGCGTTGACGTTGGCAACGTCAAAGCAGGGGATGAACAACGATATGTTGCCCGTCGCAAGCGGAGCCGTCGGGTCGGGGTCGTCGACACGATCTATTCCGTTCACGGTCAGGCAGCGGTTCTCACCCGTGTTCGAACCTACAGGGTTTGGAAAACCGAAGCCGGCGAAGCCGAACAAGGTGTTGTCGAACCAGTAGTAGCGGCCGCCGGCAGTCAGGGTGATTTGGGGCGTAATGTCGAAATTGGCTTCGCCGAAGATCGCCCAGTCCTTGTCCTCGCGTTTCTGGTTGGTCACCCATAGCGACCCCGGATAGCCGGTCACCGAGAGGTCCGTTGCAAGATTATCGACCAGATAGTTCTGGAAGATGTGGTTTTTCTGGTCCTGATAGAAGGCGCCAGCGATTGCACGGATGGGCCGGTCCGCCGGCGTCGCGACGCGTAGCTCCTGGCTCAGCTTCTTGAAATGGTCGGTTCCGACAATGTGCTGGCGTGGACTGATGATGTTGCCCGCGTCGTCCCGGAAATATTGGTAGTTCGCGAGCCCGCCGTAATATTCGTACGTGTTGTCGTACGCCACGGTATAGTCGGTGTAGTCGCTGGTCGCGAACCGCGGCCGGTCCATGTAGGCGCCCGCATAGGTGACGTCGAAGAAGTTCGCGATCTTGCCTTCGATTGTCAGCGCCGCCTGCCAGAAACGGTCCTTCGCGAGTTCCGGCTGGAAGCGCACCGTCTCCAAGTCGCCCTGATCCTCGTCCATCCAGAAGACCCCGTGCGTCTTGGCCTTCTGGTACATGAAGGTCGGCGTCACGGTCCAATTGTCGTCGAGATCGATTTTCAGCGCCGCACGGCCGCCGTAAGTCGTGACGTCATTGAAGTTCTTTTTGACGAACTTGCTGTTCTCGAAATGAAAACCGTTGCGAACGCAGCCGACGATGATTTGAGCCGGAGGCGGATCCGGATTGGGACCAAAGACCGGATCGCCGCACAGGGTGCGCTCGCCGAAGACATTGTCGATATAGCCGGCGTCGCGCTGGTAGAAAGCGATGGCCCGAAAGGCTATGCGTGGGCCGATCGGGATATTGATCATTCCTTCCAGCTTGCCGCCAACGCCGCCATGATCGACGGTGTTCAGTTCGCCGTCGACGCGGCCGGTCGTGACGCCGATCTCCGGCTTGTTGGTGATGATCCGTATCGTTCCTGCTTCGCTCGAGGCGCCGTAAAGCGTGCCCTGTGGGCCGGCGAGGCTCTCGATGCGGGCGATGTCATAGATGTGAACGTCGAGCGTCCCGCCAATGGTTGTGATTGGCTGCTCGTCGAGATAGCTGCCGACCGACGGCAGCGAGCCCGAGTGGTTGCCGTCACCGCCCGTTGCGATGCCGCGCATGTAAACGACGGTGAAGCCAGGCGCTCCGAAGTTCTGGAAGGTGACCGAGGGCAGTTGCTTCGTATATTGTTCGAAGTTCGAGATATTGAGCTGGTCGAGTTTCCGGGTGCCGAGCACCTGCACGCTGATCGGAACGTTCTGCAGATTCTCTTCGCGCTTGGTCGCGGTAATGATGATGTCGGCCTGATCCGACTGGTTGCTATCCCTCGCTCGCTGCCCTGTAGTCTGCGGCTGGGGTTGGGGCTGGGCCTGCGGCTGCGACTCCTGCCCCCAGGCTGGCGTGGTCAGTGCGGTGGTCGCGAGGAATCCAAGAGTAAAGGCGCGGAGCCTGCGGTCAGTCATGCGAATGCCCCCATTCGGCTGTGTGACGGCATTGCGACAGAGCTATGGTAAATTGTCAACGGTATGATGCCGCTGCGCGTCGATTTATTCCGCTTGCGTTGCCTTCAGGTCGCTGGGCGCATCGGGGTAGGCGTCCAGAACGCGCCCCAATGCTTCTTTGAGGATGGTGAGGTGCTTCTCGTATGGACGCCATTCCTCGGTCGCTTCGCGATAGATCGGCCGGCGCACCTGTTCTGAGCTTGGCGTACGGACTGCACGCTCGGTCTTGTAGAATTCGAGGACCTGCGGCTCGAACTCCAGCCCGCAATGATCGAGGAGCGCTCGAATTTCGTGTTCGGTGTTGTCGACCATCCGTTCGTAAATCACACGGTGAACGCGGCCTGGAAGCACCGCATCGACGTGCGCCATCAACCGCACATAGTCCGAATAGTAACGGCCCAGTGCGTTCAGGTCATAGGTGAAGTCCTGGCCATGCGCGAAGTGCTGGCGGAAGTTGGAGAAGCAACAGCTTAAGGGATGGCGCCGCGCGTCGATGATTTTCGCATTAGGCAGGATCAACTGGATGAAGGGCACGTACAGCCAGTTGTTGGGCAGCTTGTCGACAAAGTAAGGCCTGTCGGTCCGACGCTGCACGCTCGCACGCTTCAGATATTCCTCGCCGAGCTCGCGTCGGCCGCTCCCGTCCAATGCGAGCACATCCTTCGGATAAGCGCCGATCCTGCGCGCAAGCACGGGAATGTCCTGAAGCTCGGTCGTGCCCTCGACCAGGCTGTGGCTCGACAGGATCTGCTCGAGCAAGGTCGATCCTGAGCGGGGCAAGCTGACAATGAAGATGGGATCGGGCGCATCGCATCCGCCAGGGCGATCCGCAAAGGCCTCGCCGGTAAATTTCTCGATGCAGCGATCGACGATTTTTGTGAGCATGTCCGCGCGATACGGGTGGGTCTCGAGGCGCAGCGCATTGGCCTTTGCGTAATGGGCAAAGGCTTCGTCAGGCCGGCCCGCGTCATGCAGCGCCTTGCCGAGCGCGAAATCGATGTGGAAACGATCCGGGTCGCTCAATCCAGGGGCCTCCAGCGCCGCCTGCATCGCGGCAAGGTCGGCCTCGTCGAACTTGAAGGTCTTGAGGTTTGCCAGGCTCCACCATGCATCGCCGAGCGTCGGCTTGAGCGTGATTGCCTTACGATAAGCCTCGATTCCCTCCGCCGGCCGCCCGACCGTCTTCAGCATATGGCCGTAGCTGACCCACACGCGGGCGCGATTCGGGGCACGCGCGATCACGTCCTCATAAATCTTGATGCCTTCTTCGAAATCGCCGAGGCGGCCCAGCGTCGCGGCCTTCAGGTTCCAGTGTCCGAGGTCTTCCGGCTCATCGGCGAAAATCTCGTCGAGCAGCCCCATTGCCTCGGCCGGTCGGCCCATCCGCCCAAGCAGCATCGCAAGATTCGCTTTCGGCGCAGTCCAACTGGGCGAAAGCTCGACCGCGCGTCGCAGAAGGTGCTCGGCGTCCCTTACGCGGCCAATCCGCGCCGCGAGCTCGGCGAGCATGCGGATCGCCGCCGCATCGAACGGGTCCTCCTTGAGGTACGGCTTCAGGATCCGCTCGGCGACGTCGAGCCGGTTCTCGTTGAGCGCCATCGCCGCCTCGATCAGGCGCGGATGCCAGCGGCTGCCGACGGGGGAATGCGTTGCCACGGGCCCAGCCTAAGCGGTGGCCGCATTTACGCCAAGCACTGCCGCCCGCTAAGCGCAGGCCATGATTTATTTCGAGGATTTGGAAGTTGGCGCCGAAACCTATTTCGGCTCCTATGATGTGAGCCGCGAAGAAGTGCTGGAGTTCGCGCGCAAATACGACCCGCAGCCGTTTCACCTGTCCGATGATGAAGCGGCGAAGACCCACTTCGGTCGCATCGCCGCGAGCGGCTGGCACACCGCAGCCATGACCATGGCCGTCATCGCTCGCTATGTCGTCGAGCACGAACAGGCGGGCCTTGGCTCACCCGGAATAGACGAGCTTCGCTGGAAGAAGCCCGTCTACCCGGGAGATACTTTGTATGTGCGCGGCAAGATCATCGACAAGGCGCCGTCACGAAGCCGTCCGGAGATGGGATCCTTTCGGACCCATACGACCGTTACCAATCAGGACGGACAGCCGGTGATGACCTTCACATCGATCGTGCTGATCCGCCGCCAGGAATCCTAGCGGCGCCCGCCACCGCCACCACCGTGGAAGCCGCCGCCGCCAAAGCCGCCACCCCCAAAGCCACCGAAGCCACCGCCAAAGCTGCCGTGGAAGCCGCCGCCACCGAAGCCGCCGCCGCCAAAGCCGCCGAAGCTGCCGTGGTTGCCTCCGCCACCGACCCGGCCCACTCCGCTACTGCGAGTTCCGCCGAAGGCTCCGCGGCCGGCTCCGTTGAAGGGGCTATTGCGCGGGCCCGGATTGTAGACGGGCTGGCTGAGCTGGATCCCGCCCGAGCTTCCGGGCCTGACCGTGCCCGTGGGGCGTGTGGTCTGGGTTCCTCCAGGGCTACCTGGCATCGCCGTCGCCACGGGCCGCGGGCTCTGGGCGCTGCCACCGCTGCCGGGAAACCGCGGATTGCCTCCAGCTTCGGAGCGGCGGTTCGTCCAATAGCTTTGCTGCGAGGAATTCCAGTGGTGCCGATGACCACCCCGGTCGTACACGTAGAACCCGCTACCCGGATAGAAGAAGCCGTCATACCAGCCGCAGTAGGGATAGCTGTAGATATCGGACCATCCGTAGTCCCAGCACGCGGCCGGGTTGTCGAAATATGGCTGGACTGGATAAACCTGGGCGCTGGCAGATGTCGCGCCGCCGGTACCAATTGAAACGACTGCAACGCCTGCGAGAATGAAGTCACGAATTCGCATTGTTTGGTGTTTTGAGAGCTTGTTACTAGCGCCTCGCTCAATCGCTTCTTGACCAATGCGTTCTACTAAGTAATTGATCTTACGATAACTTCATTCGTTGGACGGGAATTGGTGAGCGTGACGAACCGCGCCTTAGCGCACCCGTCCACCGCCATGGAAGCCGCCAACACCCCCGTGAAAGCCACCAAAGCTTCCACCACGGAACCCGCCGAACTGTCCTCCGAAGCCGCGCATTCCCATGCCCATCTCACGTGGAGCGACCTCGCGGGAAACCGCCGCGCCATCGTTCATGCCTAGCGCGCTGCGAGCGCCGACCGTGGCGTCGTTGTGCCACTGGTCGCGCTGCTGGCCCCAATGGTCCTTCTGGCCATCGCTCCATACGTGCGCATGGTGGTTGCGGTCGTAAACGTAGATGCCGCTGCCCGGGTAAAAGAAGCCATCGTACCAGCCGCAGTATGGCCCGCCCCAGGAGGTGTCGCTCCAGCCGTAGTTCCAGCAGGCCGCCGGATCGTAGAACGGGTCGTTATAGGCGAGGCCGACGTCGCCGCCGGCATATACGCCTACGCCGTCGGTCGCAGGCACCCAGTGAGAGGCCCGCCGCGGCAAGAAGGAGTGGAAATCGCGTGCGCATGATGATCGTCCCTGTGGAAATTGTCAGCGCACGCAAATTGCCGCCGGGCACCCAACGCGCGGGTGTCCGACGGCTTACGCTTTCTTCATTCGCCCGAAGGCGCTGGGGCGAGTCTTAATCCGGTTGGACGACTGGCCGAGCGCGGTCGCGCTGACGACTGCTCCTGGTCGTCATCCGTTCGCTCCGCCGCTCCTGGACATTTTGGAGCCGTTCCGAACTGCTCGGGCGGTCGATCGACGCGTTCGTGTTGCGGGTCGCCTGCTGCTCGACGCGGACCTGCCGACGGTCGGCGCGGAGCTGCTGACGGTCGGCCCGCATCTGCTGACGCTCGAAAGCACTCCAATTGGGTCTGGTTGGGCGGGCCACCGTCGTCCCGGTCCTGCTCGCCGTCTGAGTGCGCTGCGTCCAGTAATTGCGCTGCGCGTCGGTCCAGACGTGCGGGCGGCGGTATGTGTCGTACACATAGTAGCCGGTGCCTGGATAATAGAAGTTGTCGTACCAGCCGAAATAAGGTGACCCGAAGCCGCCGTAATACGGACTGCCATAGCCATAGCCGGCATAGCCATACGGGCTGCCGTAACCGTAGCCGCCACCGTAACCGCCGTAGCCGTATGGGCTGCCGTAGCCGCCGTAGCCGTACTGGCCGCCATATCCGGCGCCGTAATAAGGGCTGCCGTAGCCGAGACCGTAGCCGAGGCCGTCATAAGCGCAGCCTGCGAGCGCGACGGACGAGACCGCGGCCAGGATCAAAGTCGAAATACGCATACATCCCTCCTTGATGCGAGGTTACACATCAATGCCCCGGCATTATGCCGGTACCGGCATGTCGCTGGGATGAATGGGATTTTTGGCGCGCAGCCAGCCGGCCCGGCTTAGTCGAGGCCTGTCATCAGGAATTTAGCCCGCGACGCCCGACTTCGCCTTCGCGCGGCGGGTCTTCGCCTGGTTCTTCGGATCTAGCGCTCCGGTGACGCGTACGCTCCGCTTCGCCTCGTACCAGATCTGCTGGTAGGCGAGGTAGCCGAGGACAGCCGCCACGAGCAGGAAGATCGAGACCGCCATCCCAGCGGCATGGCGCCTGGCAAGCTCCGGCTCGGCGGTCCACACCAGGAATGCCGCTACGTCCTTGGCCATCTGGTCGACCGTCGCCGGGGTTCCGTCCTCGTAGCTCACCTGGCCGTTGCTGGTGAGCGGCGGCGGCATGGCGATGTTGAGGTTCGCGAAATAGGGATTGTAGTGCAGCCCCTGAGGCGGCTTAGCGTCCGGGAACCTCCTGAGAAGCTCCGCCGGCGGGTTCTGGTAGCCGGTGAGGAGCGAGTGGATATAGGCCGCGCCGCCCTCGCGCGCCTTGGTGATCAGCGACAGGTCGGGCGGAAGCGCGTTGTTGTTCGCCGCGCGCGCAGCGATCTCGTTCGGGAACGGCGGCGGGAAATTATCCGACGGAAGCGCCTTCCGCGTGCTCTCCTCGCCGGTGTCCGGATTGATGGACGGGACCTGCGTCTTCCAGTCGGATGCGATCTTCTTGATCTCGGCCTCGTTGTAACCGAGCGCGTGCAGGTCGCGAAACGCCACGAGCTTCAGGCTGTGACATGCCGAGCAGACTTCCGAATAGACCTGGAAGCCGCGCTGCAACTGGCGGTTGTCGAACTTGCCGAAGAGACCGTCGCTGGCGAGGCGGAGCGGCCTCGGCTCCTCGTGAAACACGGCCGGCGCGAGCTCTTCGGGTGGGTTGCGGAAGTAGCTCGACACTCCGCCGATGAGCGCAATCAGCAAGACCCCGGCAAAGATCAGTCCAACAAGGAAAGCGATGAATCGGACCATGTTCTTGCCTGCCCCCTACTCGGCCGTTGCAGTAGCGACTGAGCCGCCGCGCGCCGCTTTCTGCCCGATAGGGGCAGCCTCCGCCTGCTCGCCGTGGAGCACGGATTCGCTGATTGACCTAGGCAGCGGAAGGGGCGTCTCAAACCTCGAGATCAGCGGCAGGATCACGAGGAAGTGGAGGAAGTAATAAGCCGCGGCCGCCTGTCCGAGCGCGATGTTGAACGCGTTGATTTCGGCGCCGCCGACGTAGCCAAGGATCAGGACGTCCGCCACGAGAAGCCAGAAAAAGCGCTTGAAGACTGGCCGGTAGCTGCCCGAGCGCACCGGCGACTTGTCGAGCCAGGGCAGGAAGAACAGCAGCAGGATCGACAGGAACATCGCCAGCACGCCCCACAGCTTCGCCGCCAGGATGAAGTCCGCGGTGAAGGAGCGCAGGATCGCGTAGAACGGCCAGAAATACCATTCGGGCACGATGTGCGCGGGTGTCGCGAGCGGGTTGGCCTGAATGTAATTGTCCGGGTGGCCGAGATAGTTCGGCGCGAAGAAGGTCACCAGCGCGTAGAGCAGCAGGAAGGAGGCCGCGAACCAACCGTCCTTCGCGGTATAGAAGGGGTGAAACGGCAACGTGTCGCCCTCGTCCTTCACATCGACGCCGGTCGGGTTGCC
Source organism: Pseudomonadota bacterium (assembly GCA_046731955.1). Lineage (GTDB taxonomy): Bacteria > Pseudomonadota > Alphaproteobacteria > Sphingomonadales > Sphingomonadaceae > Sphingomicrobium. Next base: position 27,441 of record JBKPMC010000047.1, read on the forward strand.
CGATCCCGGGATGTGCAGCGCCCAGATGTGGAGGATGACCACTGCGGCGATGACGAACGGCAGCAGATAGTGCAGGGAGAAGAAACGGGTCAGTGCCGCTTCGTCCGGCGCATAGCCGCCGAGGAGCCAGATGCGGATCGGCTCGCCGATCAGCGGGAAGGCCGAGAAGAAGCCGGTGATGACCTGCGCGCCCCAGTAGCTCATCTGGCCCCACGGAAGCACATAACCCATGAAGGCCGTCGCCATCATCAACAGGTAGATGACGAGGCCGAGCATCCATACCAGCTCGCGCGGAGCCTTGTACGACCCGTAATAGAGGCCGCGGAAGATGTGGATGTAGACGACGATGAAGAAGAAGCTGGCGCCGTTCATATGCGCGTATCGCAGCAGCCAGCCGGCGTTGACGTCGCGCATGATGAGCTTGTTGACGCTGTCGAACGCACCCCCGGCCGTCGAATAATAATGCATTGCCAGCGTGATGCCGGTCAGGATCTGGATGACGAGGAAAATTCCAGCGAGGACACCGAAGTTCCAGAAGTAATTGAGGTTGCGCGGCACCGGATAGCCGGGTCCCGTCGCGTTATAGACGATGCGCGGGAGCGGCAGCCGCTCGTCGAGCCAGCGCATGAACGGGTGCTTGGGTTCGTAGGGTTTGGCCCAGGAAAAGCTCATATGTCCTTAGCCCCTCAGCCGATCTCAACGACGGTCGGCGACGTGAACTTGTAGTCCGGCACCTGCAGGTTGAGCGGCGCCGGCCCCTGACGGATACGCGCAGCCGTGTCGTAAGCGCTTCCGTGGCACGGGCAGAAATAGCCGCCGTAGGGCCCGCGGTTCTCCTCGGGCGTGATGCCGAGCGGTACGCAGCCGAGGTGAGTGCAGATGGCCATGGTGATCAGCCAGTTCGTCTTGCCGGGCTTGGTGCGCTCGGCGAGTGTCTGGGGATCCCGGAGGTCGGACAGCTTCACCGCATTCGCCTCGGCGATTTCCTTCGGCGTCAGGTTGCGCACGAACACGGGCTGCTTGCGCCAGCTGACCTTAACCCCCTGCCCCGGGACGATCTTGGAGATGTCGACCTCGATCGAGGCAAGGGCAAGCACGTCCGCCGACGGCGACATCTGGACGATCAGTGGTGCAAGCGCGATGAGCGAGCCGACACCGGCAAAGCTCACCGCGGCAACGTTGAGGAAGTCGCGGCGGCGGACGCCGTCCCCGCCTTCACCCGAGGCTGCGTTGTCAGAAACCCCAGCGGATTGTGCCTTGGTGGCCATCATTCCCCTTATGACGCGAATGGCTGGTTTGTGCCGGGAGGCACGTCAGCGAGGTCATTCCGGGTGGAACCCGGAGCGATTGGCGGGCCTGATAGCGGCCACTTCAGGGACTGCCAAGGCCCCCGCGGCGCGGGTCGATTACCAATCCGTCACTAGCTGCCAATTCCAGCGTCAGGCGAGCCGGCGCATTGCTGCGCGTGCAAGAAAAGGGAGACCAACCATGATCGATCGGCGAGCATTTTCGACGACGTTGATTGCCGGCGCAGCCGCGGCTGCGGCTGCATCCGTCCTTCCATCGCGGGCCGCGTCGCAGGCAGCTGGCCGCGCAAGGGCGCGCAACATCGTGATGGTGCACGGGCTCTTCGCGGACGGATCGTGCTGGTCGGAAGTAATCGCGCGGTTGCAGCCGCTGGGGTTCAACGTCACCTCGGTCCAGAATCCGCTGACGACGCTGCCGGAGGCTGTTGCGGAGGCTCAGCGCGTGCTGGACCGCCAGGACGGGCCGACCGTGCTCGTCGGGCACTCGTTTTCGGGGATGATCGTCACTCAAGCGGGCATTCATCCCAACGTCGCATCGCTCGTCTATGTCGCAGCCCGAGCTCCGGACGCCGGCGAAGACTATTCGGCCCTTGCTGCGACCTATCCGACACCGCCGGCGGCTGCCGGGATCGTGTTCGATGGCGACGAAGGCCGCCTCAGCGAAGAAGCATTCCTGCGCGATTTCGCGGGCGATCTGCCGACAGCCAAGGCCAAGGTCCTCTACGCCGTCCAGCAGCCCTTCCACAAAGCGCTGCTGGCGGGAAAGACGACCGTGGCCGCATGGCGGTCGAAGCCGAGCTTCTACGCCGTCTCAACCGAGGACCGGACGATCAACCCGGACCTCGAGCGGTTCATGGCCAAGCGCATGGGCGCCACGACCATCGAGGTGAAGTCCAGCCATTTGTCGCTGATCTCACACCCCGATGAGATTACTCGCCTGATTCTCGCTGCTGCGAGCTAATGGAACGTCAGCGGCCCTCCCCGGCCGCCGGAGCGGCCTTTTCAGCGAATCCGGCGCTCAGGCGATCGAGCAGGTCGAACTTGGCGGATAGTTCCGCGAGCTCGCGGCTGCTGACGCTGAATTCGCCCTTGTACGGTTGGTCCACAATCAGGATGAACAGGAAAACCAGGCCGAGGGTTAACGAAATTCCCGCGATCATCATGACGTTCGTCCGGGTCGGCGCGAATGTCGCCGTATATGAAACGATGAGAATGGACCCTACGAGGCCGACCATCCAGAGGATCAACGGTATGCCCGACTGGCTATGGATGAGCCGGTCACGCCTGAGGACGACTAGGTCGTTCAGGTTTGTGAACGATTCCGAATAGATGGCGCTGTCGCGATCGTCCTTGGGTCGAATCTTCCCAATTCCGTCGAACAATTTGGCTAGCGCTACTTCCGTGGAGTAGCTCGCCCTTCCCTCTGAAAGCAGAGGCCACTCGTCCTTCACGATGCTGGCGACGTAGGCTCTCAGATCTTTGCGTGCATTCATTGTTTCGGGACCGTAGGTCGTCAGGTCGCGATAGAGTTCCGCCGCCGATCCAGCTTCTCGATGCACCGCATTCTCTGCCTCGGCGAAGTCCTGCCACACCTCCACTCCCGCGAACGCAATCATGATGCCGATATAAGCAGCGACCACCTGCATGAGGCTGACGGCGGCTTCCCGCTCTTCATCCGTCGGCTGAAGGTGGAAAAGTGACCTGAGGCCGAGGCTACTGCCCACTCCGATCGCCAACGCCACGCCAAGAACCAGAATTGTCGCTAGCCAGATTGGCAGGCTGTAAAAGAAATCGATCACCCCACGTCCCGCCATGAGAATGCTTACCCGCAACGTCGAACGTTAGCCCGGATGGTATGCAGACTTGCTACTGTCCGCAACGGAGGACGCCCGGACGTCCGCGATGGAGTGATGGAATGCGGGGCGTTCACCCATGCGCCAAGCCGCCCCGTCCCTGCGTTCGTCGGAACTTCACCGCCCCCGCCCTCGCGCTATCCTGACCTTTTGCAGGAGTCAGCGTCATGAGTTGGTTCATCGGTCGTACGGAAGCGCTCTCCAATCCCGAAGGCGCGCGGCGCAAGGCTTTGGAGCGGCTACACAGCCTTGCCGAGCTCGACGACCCGGAAAGCCTGGTGGTACCGATCCTCCTCGACGCCATCCTGATGGCCGAATCTTATCGCGGCGCGCGCCACCAGATCAGCTTCCTGCCCGAGCTCACCCGCAGCGTGGACGCGCTGCTCCGCGAGCTGATGATCGCCGAGAAGACCAAGGAGTGGGTCGGCCCCGGACGGGCGGCCTCCAAGTAGGGCAACGGACGAACTCTCGCCCGAAATGCGGACAGTTAGCCGTCCTGGCCAAAGCCTTGCGGCATGTCCGCCAGAAGCACGCTCAGTCGGTCGCGGACGTTATTCGTGAACGCATATCGGTCGTCGCCGAGATCCAGCTGCGCGAGCCCCAGCTCGACGCTTTGCAGCGCTGCCTCACGGATTTCCACGAGTTTGTCCGGATGCTGGCCCCAGGTCTGCCCGACGAGCAGCCGGACCACGGTGCGAAGCGCGACAACTTCCGCACCAAGATCGACAATGTCAGCGCCTTGTTTCTCTTCCATGCGCGGCTCTTTCGCGATGGGTAGTGGCCGCGTCAACTGTGCGCGATGAACCGAGGGATCTTGCGCGCTCGGGCGCGCGTGAGGCTATTGTCTAGTCGTTCACTAGGGTATAATTCTTGACGACCGCACCACGGATGCGGTCCGGGAGCGGCCCGCACGCAGCCGCTCCCCGCTGAGTTCTGGGAGAGGAAAATGCTGAAGCAAAGCAAGGCGCATCTCCGCGAAGTCGACGAAACCTATTTCGAACATCTCTCCGCGGCGCTGGCCATGGCCGGTCTGCTTGCGAAGGCGGGCGTCGCGTGTGCGCTGCACGCCGTCGTTCCCGGATTGTGTACGCGAACCGCGAGCCGCTGCGTGGCCCAAGTCTCGGCGAAGCTCGTCAGGCGCCGTGTGGTCACGGACGGCCGGGAACCCTCCCAGGGAATGGTGATCACCAGATGATCTGAAGCGCAAACGTCATGCACCTGCGTCTAATCACTTCAGCCAGGGAGCGTCCCCTGCCCGCCCCCGGGCCGCCCGCCCGCCGGCAAGGCCCGAAGCTCACGCTGGTCGGGTCCCCAGACAACCAATCTATGGCCAACCAAATAGCTCTCCTGCGGCGGCGCCGGGACGCACTGCTGATGCTGCTGGCGCTTAGCGCGCTGTCGTGGCTGCTGATTGGAGCGGCGATTTATTCCGCTATCCGGCTAACCGACTAGAAAGCCGCGACCACCCGCCGGAAGTGGGCCGGAGAGTGAAATATTCGCCGCCCTCCTGACTCCGCGCCGGTCGTCAGCAATCTGAACTCCCAAGCTCGAATCGCATCGTCGTCGCCCGGCTAATACCCGGGCCAGCGGCATTTGTTCGGGCGCATGACGAGAACCACGAGGGCGGGACAAAACATCATGGCTACCGACGCAGGCACCATCCTTTCGCGAATCAAGGACGAGGAGATCGAGTGGGTCGATCTCCGGTTCACCGATCCCAAGGGCAAGTGGCAGCATTTGACCATGGCGTCGGGCGTGATCGACGAGGACAACCTCACGGATGGCTTCATGTTCGACGGCAGCTCGATTGCCGGATGGAAGGCGATCAACGAATCCGACATGATCCTGAAGCCTGACCTCGACGCAGCCTATGTCGACCCGTTCAGCGCGACTCCGATGCTGGTCCTGTTCTGCAACATCGTCGAACCGTCTACTGGCGAGCTATACGGCCGCGACCCGCGCTCGACCGCAACTCGCGCCGAAGCCTATCTCAAGGCGACCGGCGTCGGCGATACCGTGTTCGTCGGGCCCGAAGCTGAGTTCTTCATGTTCGACGACGTCCGCTTCGAGGATACGTACAACGCGAGCTGCTTCCGCATCGACGATATCGAGCTGCCGACCAACACGGGACGCGAGTACGAAACGGGCAATCTCGCTCACCGGCCGCGCGCCAAGGGCGGTTATTTCCCGGTCGCGCCGGTCGACAGCGCAATGGACATCCGAGGCGAGATGGTCTCGACTATGCTCGAAATGGGCCTGCCGATGGACAAGCACCATCACGAGGTCGCCGCTTCGCAGCACGAACTCGGCCTCACCTACGGCGGCCTGGTCGAGACCGCCGACCGCATGCAGATCTACAAATATGTCGTGCATATGGTCGCCCACGCCTACGGCAAGACCGCGACCTTCATGCCCAAGCCGATCGCCCAGGATAACGGCTCGGGAATGCATACCCACATGTCGATCTGGAAGGGCGGCAAGCCGCTGTTCGCCGGCAATGGCTATGCGGGGCTGAGCGAAACCGCGCTCTACTTCATCGGCGGCGTCATCAAGCACGCCCGGGCGCTGAACGCTTTCACGAATCCGACGACCAATAGCTACAAGCGCCTCGTCCCTGGCTTTGAAGCCCCGGTGCTGCTCGCTTACTCGAGCCGTAACCGGTCCGCCTCCTGCCGAATCCCCTACGGCGCGGGCGAGAAGGCTAAGCGAGTCGAGTTCCGCTTTCCCGACGCTCTGGCGAACCCCTATCTCGCTTATTCGGCGCTTCTGATGGCCGGCCTCGACGGAATCCAGAACCGCATCCATCCGGGCGATCCGATGGACAAGAACCTCTACGACCTGCCGCCTCAGGAGCTGGTCAACGTGCCCACCGTGTGTGGATCGCTCCGGGAGGCCCTGGTTTCGCTGCAGAACGACCGCGCCTTCCTGACCCGCGGCGACGTGTTCAGCGACGACCAGATCGACGCCTACATGGAACTCCGGTGGGAAGAGGTGATGCGCTGGGAGACCACTCCGAGCCCGGTCGAGTTCGACATGTACTATTCGGCGTAATGAACACTTCCGTAACCCTGACATGCGCATAATGCCGGCGCACGGGACTACGGAGTGACGCGATGAATATCCGGTCGAGCATTCTCGGCGGCAAGGCGACCGACCAGCCTTTGCTCAAGGGCAAGCAACCCAAGGGCGTCAAGGCCGACATGCTGAACAGCGTTCCGGTCGTCCGCGAGGCAAGCCGCACGGCCAACACGCGCAACCAGGATCGCCATCGTCTCGCTGATGATGAACAGGTCCGCCTCATTCATTGCGGCAAGGATTGCACCGTCCAGCTGGTGAACCTGTCGGGCGGCGGGGCGATGGTCGCGGGGAAGTTCAATCCCAAGCTGTGGGATCGGGTCGAGCTGCACCTTGGCGGGGACGGAGTCCTCGAATGCGCCGTGTGCTGGATCAAGGGCGACCGCATCGGCCTCGAGTTCGCCCATGAAACCCGGCTCGACTGCTCGCCCGATGAACAGGCTGTGCTGCTCCGTGACGTTATCGCGCGCACATTCCCGGACGTCGAGTTCGAGGCGGGCCCCATCGCGGAGTCGTCTGCGCCGGCTGAGGCGAAACAAACGGAGGAGCAGCGCGGTGACCGCAGGCACCCGCTCATCTGGTCCGGGACTCTGCATTATGATTTCCAAAGCAGCCCCGCCCGGCTGCGCAACATCTCGGCGACGGGCGCGCTGATCGAATGCGAGGCACCGCTTCCGGTCGGGGCCGAGCCGTTGCTCGACCTGGGCGAGGCGGGAAGCATGTTCGGCACCGTCACCTGGTCGGTCGGCGATCAGGCCGGACTCAAATTCCATTCCCCGTTCGACATGTCGCAGCTCGCGCGCGCCAAGCCTCAGCTCGCCCCTGCGCGCTGGGAGCGCCCACCCTATCTCAAGGCGGATCCGACAGCGACTTCACCGTGGGCCAAGGAGTGGGGCCGGATGTCGCTCGACGAGCTTCGCGACGAGCTCGAAGGCTTCCTCAAGCGCTAACTGCGCACGTAGATCACGCCGGCCCGGTCCTGATGGATCCGTCGCCACTCGGGCGAGCGGTCGAGCAGGGCGATCAGCTTCCGATAGCGCTCTGGCAGGATCGCCCAGCGGATGTCGTAGGTCTGCACTACCCGCTGAAGCTCGGCTGCGTCGCCGTCCGTGATCCTTTTGTAACCCATCACCAAAGCGTCGCCGTACATGTCGCCCCGGCCATCGACATAGGGGCGGATGCCTGAAAGGATCAGCGGGCCGCCCATTGAATAACCGTTGAGCACCGGCTGTGTACGCAGCTGCGGCGGGACCGCGGCAATCAACTTCCACGGGTTCGCTTCGTTCTCGACCGGACTGATCGGCATCACCGCCCGGACGGCGACCAACGCCGCAATTGCTGCTGCAGTCAGCGGGACGAGCGAGCGCGCCGGCCATGTCTCGCCGGCCTCTTCCGTAAAGCCTCGCGGCAGCAGCATGGCCGCGACGATCGCCAGCACCCCCTGGTGCCGCACCTGCAGCAGCGCAAGCACCAGCAGCCCGCCGAGCAGCAGCCAACGCACGAAAGTCAGCCGAGGCCGCTTGAACCACAGGAGCACAAGCATCGCGGCAAGGACTGCGAAGAAGAAAGGCGTGACCGCTGGGGTCGACGCCTTCCACTCGTCAATCAGCGGCAGCATCGCAAGGTTGGCCATGCGCAGGGGATGGATCACACCCTCAACCCCATTCGCATTGGCGAGCACGGCAATCAGGCAGGCGACTCCGAACACCGCCCATCGGCGAAACGCCTGCATTCGGTCGGCCGAGGCGATCAGCGCTTCGAGGCCGAATGCACCGGCAATGGCCAGTCCCACGACGAAGCTGCCGTGGAGGTTCACCCAGATCACCATCAGCAGTGCCGCGGCGAGCGGCGGCGCCCTCTCCTGCTCCCGCGCGCGCAGCATCAGCCACGTCCAGAAGGCGATCAGCGGCCAGGCGAGCAGGTGCGGCCGCGCAAGCATCGTCGGAATGAGGATGAGGTCCATCGCGACGATTGCGCCGACCGCGGCGAGCGGGCGGACGAAACGCACCGCGTTGAAGAAGACGGTCGCGTGCAGCGCCATGAGCGCGGCCGTCACCAGGGCCGCAATCCCGCTGTAGCCGCCAAGCCGGTACGCGCCGGCCATGATCACTTCCGATAGCCATTCGATCGGCACCCACGGCTTGCCCGCCCAGGTGAAAGAGAAGGGATCGGTGCGCGGGATCGAGCGATGATCGAGGATCCATTGACCCGTGGCGATGTGCCAGCTGACGTCGCCATCGTTGAAGATGGTCGCCGAGCTTCCGAGCGCCGCCGGGATCAGCAGCACTGCGACGAGCGTGGCGATTATGAAACGGCCGCGGTCGTCGCCCGCTCGAGCTTCCGCCATCAATCCTCCTCGATCAGGCTGGTCGTTTTGGTCTCGCGCATTCGCACGTAAGCGACGAGCGAGCAGGCGGCCAGAAACGAGATGTAGGTGTAGAACCACCGCTCATGGCCGATGTTCTTGAGATAGAGTGCCACATATTCCGCGGTTCCACCGAAGATGGCGTTGGCGATTGCGAAGGGCAGCGCGACACCGAGCGCTCGTATGTCCGCGGGGAAAAGCTCCGCTTTGATGATCGCGTTGATCGATGTGTAGCCGGTAACCATCACCAGCGCGGCCATGACCAGCGCAAAGGCCCCCGGGATGGTGCGCGCGTGCTCCAGGGTCACAAAGATCGGGAAGGTGAACAGGGTCGCGCTGACGCCGAAGAAGATCATCAGCGGCTTGCGCCCGACCCGGTCCGAAAGGCGCCCGGCGAGCGGCTGGATAAGCAGCATGATCATCAGCGCAACGGTCATGATCCGCGATGCAGTCGCGCGGTCGAAGCCGCTCGTATTGGCGAGAAACTTCTGCAGGTAGATGGTGTAGGCATAGAATGCGGCCGTTCCGCCCGCCGTCAGCGCCATCACCAGGAAGGTCTCGCGCGGATGATCGCGGAACAGGTTGACCGCGCTCGAACGGCGTCGGTCGGCTTTGGCCGCCACGTTTTCGTAACTGAGGGTTTCGTCGAGCTTCCGGCGAATGAAGAAAACAACGATTGCGAGCACCGCGCCCGCGCCGAAGCCGATGCGCCAGCCCCACTCCTGCATCGCCTCCTCGCCCAGCGTCGCCTGCAGCACGACAAGCAAAGCAAGCGCGGTCAGCTGGCCGCCGATGATCGTCACATATTGAAAACTCGACCAGAAACCGCGCCGCTCGCGGTCGGCCATTTCGGAGAGATAAGTCGCGCTCGAACCATATTCGCCGCCAAGGCTTAGGCCCTGGATGATGCGCGCGATGAGCAAAGTCGCCGGCGAGAGCACGCCGGCCTGCGCATAGGTCGGCGACACCGCAATCATCAGCGACCCGATGCACATCAGCGACACAGAGAGCATCAGCCCGGCCTTGCGGCCCTTGTGGTCCGCGTAAATGCCCATCAGCCAGGCGCCGATTGGCCGAACGACGAAGCCGACAGCGAAGATCGCCGCGGTATTCAAAAGCTGCGCGGTTGCATCGCCTTTGGGGAAGAAGGACTGTGCGAAATAGAGCGCGAAGGCGGAATAGACGTACCAGTCGAACCATTCGACGAGATTGCCCGCCGAGCCACCGACAATATTCTTCAGGCGAGACCGCGGGGGCGGCGCGACCGTCTCAAGCACCGGAACGAGCGCGCTCAGCGGCACGGCTCCCGTAGACGGCGTAGAGGATCAGGCCAATCACCTGGGCGGTGAGAAAGAACAGCTGAGTCCGGTTGGGCAGGCTGATGAACAGGTAGAAACAACCGAGGATTCCGACGATGCCGACCGGCCAAGCGGCGGGCGCGCGGAACCGCCGCTCGCGGTCCGGCTCGCGCCGGCGAAGGATCAGCATTGCCGCGCAGACTGCGATGAAAGCCGCGAGCGTACCGGCGTTAGCGAGGGCCGCGATGGCGGTCAGGGGGATCAGTCCGGCGAAGACCGACGTGACGACCGCAGTGAAGATCGTGATGCGCACCGGCGTCCCCCGCCGCGAAACCCGGGCCAGCGAATTCGGCAGCAACCCGTCCCGCGCCACGGTGAAGAAAATCCGGCTCTGGCCGTAGAAAAAGGCGAGGATGACGGTAGGGAGCGCGATCACCGCCGACGCGCCGAGCACCCGCGCCGCCCACGGCCGGCCGATCTCGCGCAGGATCAAGGCAAGCGGTTCCGGGCTGTTGGCGAAGCCGGTGTAGGCGACTGCGCCGATCGCAGCCGCGGCGACGGCCATGTAAATCAGGACGCAGACGACCATCGATCCAACGATACCGATGGCGAGGTCGCGGGCCGGATTCTTCGCCTCTTCCGCCGTCGTGGCGATGGCGTCGAAACCGTAGAAGGCGAAGAAAATGATCGCGGCGGCGGCCATCACTCCGACTTCGCTTCCGGACGGGCCGCTGCGCGGAAAGCCGAAGGGCATGAACGGCTCGAAATGTGACGCGTTGAACACCGGCAGCGCGACGGCAATGAACAGCGCCAGCGCGGCCATCTTGATGATCACCAGGATGGCGTTGAGCGTGGCGCTTTCGCGGGTTCCAGCGATGAGCAGTCCGGCGACGACCCAGATGATGAAGATCGCGGGCAGGTTGATTACGCCTCCAAGCTCCGGACCCTGGATCAGTGCGTCGGGCAGGCCTAGGTCGATCGACTTCAGGAACCCAGCCGCATAGCCGGACCAGCCGACGGCCACCGCGCTGACCACCAAAGTATATTCGAGGATCAGAGCAACGCCGATCATCCACGCGATCAGCTCGCCGAAGACCGCGTAGCTGTAGGTGTAGGCCGAGCCGGCCTGCGGGATCATGGTCGCAACCTCGGCATAGGCAAGCGCCGCGCAGGCGCAAATCAGGCCGGCAATGGCGAAGGACAGGATCACCGCCGGCCCGGCCTTGCCGGCGCCAACTCCGATCAATGTCAGGATGCCCGTGCCGACGATGGCGCCGACGCCCAGTGCGACGAGGTGCGGCCAGGAGAGCGAGCGCGCGAGCCGATGTTCCTCGGGGAGAAGCTCCGGCGCGGAAATGACCTTGCGGACGTTCCAGTTTTTCATGCGGCTGAGCCCCTACTCCGTCATTGCAAGCGTAGCGTAGCAATCCAGTGGCGCAACAAGGGCACGCGGCAGTTGGTCGAAATAGGCTGCCAGCAGTGCCGAGGTGTCGGTTGACGAGTCGCATCTCCCAGGTACCGTCGGACGATGGATGCCGCCAACCGCCAGCCGTTTGGCCGACGCACAGCACCCGTGCTCGGCTTTCTGTTCCTTGCCGGCTGCGCGACCATGCCGAATTCGCCGGCACCGGGTGCTCTGTTTCGCGATTGTCCCGACTGCCCCGAATTAACCGTCGTGCCTGCCGGGCGCTTCCTCATGGGTTCGCGACCCGACGAAGTCGGGCGGTTCGAAGATGAAGGGCCAGTCCATGAAGTGATTATCGCGCGTCCGTTGGCTGTCATGCGCGCCGGTGACCGTGGCCCAATTCGAACGATTCGCACGCACTACCCACTTTACTCCCACGGGCGGTTGCAACGTCTGGGACGAGAAAGGCGATTGGCAGAAGGTTGCGGCTCGAAACTGGCGCGACCCAGGGTTCACCCAGCGGAACGACCATCCGGTCGTCTGCATCTCGTGGAACGAAGGACAGGCATTCGCCAAGTGGCTCTCTGCACGAACTGGTCAGACGTACCGCTTTCTCACCGAGTCCGAATTCGAGTATGCCGCCCGCGCTGGCGCAACGACGGCTTTCCCGTGGGGCAGCAACGGCGAGAAGTTCTGCGCTTATGCCAACGGTTTCGATCGCAGCGCGGCACTCGGACATCCTGACTGGGGAACCCCTCCCTGCGACGACGGCTTTCCTTTCACAGCGCCGGTCGGCCGTTTTGGTTCAAATGCATTCGGTCTCGTGGATTTGACCGGCAATGCTTTTCAATGGGTCGAGGATTGCTTCCTCGCGGGCGGGTATGCAGGTGCTTCCGCGGACGGCTCGGCTCGGAAGGCGACCCAATGCAAAGCCCGCGCGATTCGCGGCGGGTCGTGGGCCAACGGACCGCGCGGACTGCGTCTCGCCATGCGCGACCGCGACCCCCAGGACAGCCGATATGCCAACATCTCGATTCGGCTTGCGAGAGAGATCGCACGGCGCTGATATCTTCTTCAGTAGTCCTTGCTGACGCGGACGCTGGCGCTCGAGCGGCCGAGGGTTGAGACCGTCGACAGCAGCGAGAGCCAGCGCGTCATCTGATATTCGACGCGCGTCGCGGAATAGCCCTGACCGTCGGTCACCACTTCGACGAACAATTTGCGTGTGATGTACTTGCCCGCGCCGATCGAAGTCTTCTGTCCGGTCGCCACATCGGCCGAGACGATGCGCAGGCGGTCGAGGCCGACCGCGCGACGAAGCGCATTGATCGGGTCGAGGCTTCCAGAGCCGGATTGGAGTGCCGCGACGGCGGAGGCGAGCTGCAGCGCCTCTGGTGCCGACAGGTTGGTGATCGACGTTCCGAACAGCAGCCGCGAGAGCAGCTCGTCTTGCGGCAGCGGCGGGTTGCTTGCGAAGGTGAATTCGGGGTGCAGGCCGGTCCCCTGCACCGTAATTCCGGCGTCGAGACCCTGCACCTGCGCCTGGGCGTGGATGTCGAGCTGAGGGTCGGGCGGGCTCTCGCCGCCGAAGCGGATGATTCCGCGGTCGAGCCGGAATATCCGGCCGGCGAAATCGTAATTGCCCTGAACCAGGTTGGCGCGGCCGGTGAAGCGCGGCGAATCGGCAAAGCCCCCGACCTGCAGGTTGGTCGTCCAGCGACTGTTGATGCCGAGGCCCGTGACTTGCAGGTCGCTGCCCTTGACGCTGAGGTCGAGCTTCCACGGAGAGATGGCAGCTACTTCGATCACGTCTTCGGGATCCAGGCCGCTCTCGCGCACCCGAAGCTGCGGCACCGAGGCAGCGGCGCTGGCCCGTCCCAGTTTGAAAAGCCCCTTGTTGAGCCTGAGATCCCCCGAGATGGTCCCACCCTGCCCGTCCGAGCGGATTTTGATCGGCCCGGTGACGCGGGCGGAAATATCGTCCCGATTGAGGAGCAACGCCTGGCTTGCATTGAATGAAAGGTCGAGCCCAGTGCGGCCGCCCGAGAAGGTCACCGAGCCGCTTCCCGCAATCGAGCCGCCGCCGGACGTGTTGCCCGCAAGCCGGCTGAAAATCAGCCGCGGGCCGGAGAAATTGGCCTGAGCGACAAGCTGGTCGAGGATCATTCCGGTAACGGGGCTTTCCAGGCGCGCGTTCTGGGTTCTGAGCGAACCGCGGATTACCGGACTGGACAGGCGTCCGCTGATGTCGGCTCCAACCGCTATCGGTCCTGACATGTCGATGACTTCGCTGCCCGTCAGCCGCCACAGGGAATCCGCCGGACCGGAGAAGCGCAGCTGCGCAAACAACGGCGCGTTCATGAGCTCGGCGACGAGCGGCCCTCCGCCCATCGGCGCGAAGCGCGCCTGGGCGCGGCCGACAGTCGAGCCGTTGCTCGCAGCGACCGCGCGAATGGCGGCGTTGTTGCCAGTAACGACTGCGGCAATGCCGACATCGATCGGCTGCGAGGTGAGCACCAGCCCGGCGCGGCTCAGTCCCCTTACCTTTAGGTTGAGCTGGCCGCTGCGATTGCCCTTCCAGGCATAGTCGAGGCGCCCGGTCGCAGAACCCGAAAGATCCATGTCGGGCCAGGCGATGTCGAGCACCTGAAGCGGCATGGCCTGGACCTGCGCATGGACTTCCGGGCGGGAGCCGCTCCGGCCCGAGACAGTCGCTGTCCCGCCCGCGAAGCCAAGATTAGTCGGCGCAAGCGCCCAGCCGTCGCCGGAGCGAGTGAAGACCGCGGCCTGATTGAGCACCAGCGGCTGATCCTCGATGCGTCCGCTTCCGGTCAGCCGCACGCTGTCCGGAGTCACATCGGCGAGCGTCGAGAAAGCGAAAGCCGCTCCGCGTCGGCCGGCAAACGCGGCGCGAACCTGGCCGGCACCGTTGATCAGTTTCGCGTTGGCTGTCAGCCGCGCCAGCGTAATGCCGCCGGCCGCGAGGCCGCGCGCATCGACCATGGCGTCGATCGTGGTTCGTCCTTCGGCGAGGATGATCGTCCCGTCGGCGCGACCGCTTCGCACCGAGAAGGCTCCGGGAAAGCTCGCATTATTCGCGGTCAGATGCGCGTCGATCCGCTGCGCGCCAGAGACGGGCGAGAAGTCGAGCGAACCGTCGAGCGTTCCTCGAGCGAGCGACAGCCGGCCCGCGAAACCGCCCGGATCCGAGCGCAGGCTTCCGCTGGCATGGGCTCCTCCGGCATCGAGCGCAGCGATCGCAATGACCGTCGGGCGGCCGGGCGGCAGCAGGATCTGGCCATTACTGGTGAAGGGCCCGAGCTTCGAGCCGCCGCTTGCGCGATAGTCGAAGCCGGCAGCGACCGGATTGAGCAGCACCCGGACTGCGCGCAGCCCGAGCGATTCATTCGGACTGTCGAGGAAAAGATCGACCTTGGGCCGCTCGATTGGACCGTCGAGTGTGAGCTTGAGCGTGCCATACTGCGCCTGCCTGCCGGACGCCACGATGTGGAAGGTGCCGTCGCGGAAACGCCGCCCCGCGCCCGACAGCCTCAGCTTGGGCGAGTAGAGCTGCAGGTTCGAGAAATGGACGATCTGATCGTTTCCTCGCTCGAGATTGGTCGTGAGCGACGGCAGCCCGCCCATAAGGTCGCGGAAGAAGCTGTTGTCGAGCCTCCGGACCCAAGCCTTGGCGGTGCCGACAACATGGCTTCCCTTGCCGCCCGGACCCGGAACGACCCGGAGGTCGGTCATGACGTCGACTATTCCCAGACCCGGGATCAGATAGCGCTGCATCGCGCCGGAGAGCTGGACCTCGAACCGGCCGGTCACGAGGTCGACCAGGAGCGAGATCTTGCCGTTCCATTTGGCGCTGGTGAGCCTGAGGCCGTCGCCGCGAATGAGCTTGGGCGTGAGCGTCAGCCAGCCCTCGATCTTGATATTGGCGAGCATCGCACCGGCTACGTCGCCGATGCCGGTGATGGCGCGGGCGGAAAGGCGGATCGGCACGCGCATCGGCCATGGGGTGAGGCGGCCCCTGCCCTCCGCGCGCAATGCGACGAAGCCGGTATCGTCGAACTTCACGCCCTCGGACGTCAGGCGGTAGGAGTAATCCGCAGCCGCGAACGGCCCGTCGAGGGTCCACACCATGCGAACGCCGCGGCCGGTCATGTTGTCAAACAGCGCCGGCGGCTTCAGCAGGTCGATGCCGAGCCGCAGGTCGCGGTAACGATTATTCGCGAGGTCGACCGCCCCCTTCGCCACCGCGCGCAACGTCGACGAGCCCACGATGAGCTGTCCATCGAGGATGCGGTCCTTCAGTGTTGCATCCCCCTGGATGTCCACCACTGGAGCGGTCAGGCGCTGGAGCCGCCCCTTCAGGAACTGAGCCGGTGCCCATTTGCCGGCCAGCCGATAGCGCCCCTGGTCAACGCCGAGCGAAAGCCGCGCCGTCGGTCGGCCGGCAAGGTCAAGCGCGGCGGTGCCACGCCAACGCGTCCAGCTACCGTCGCCGGCGATGGCTAGATTGATCGACTGGCGGATCCCGACGAGCGCCGGCACCAGGCCGTTGGCCGGCGAAATCACCCGCGCGCCGACGTCGAACTTGTTTCGGTCCGGCTCCGCGTCGAGCCTCAGCGCGATCCGATCGCCGCCGTTGTTGAGAACCGCGGCGAGTTCGACCAGTGCGCGGCCGGAGCGCACGTCCGCCTTGCCGCGCACGCTCCCGCTGCGCGCCTTTCCGCCGATCTGTGGGCCGATGTCGAGCCGATCGATGCGCAGCTCGCCGATATGGATATCGAAGCTCGGGAGGATCGGCCCTTTTCGTGTGCTGGGGCGTGTTTTCGGGAGACGGATCAGCGAAACCCGCTCGGCCGTCAGGCTGTCGACGTAGAGCTTATTGCGAAGCCAGGCGCCTGGAGTCCAGTCGAGCTCGATGTTCGGCGAGGTCAGGAAGACGCCTCGAGTGTCCGAGACCCTGACGTTGCGCAGCTCCGACTTGCCGAAGATCGAGCCGTCGATACGGCCGATCTGGATGCGCAGGCCCGTCGCCGTCTCGAACCTGCCTATGCGATCGACGATGAAGCGGTGACCGGGCGCGGTGTCGAGCAGCACGAGCCCGCCGGCGAGGAGCAGCAGCAGGGCCACGAACAACGCGAACAGCTCATTGAGCAACCGTCGCGCCCAGTCGGACCGCAGCCGCCGCGGCGGTGCACTTTCCGTCTGGACGAGCGTGTCCGCCATCTCAGAAGGCCTGCCCCAGCGCGACGGTGACTGCGAAGGCCCCATCGCCCTTCTGTCGGTTCAGCGGGATCCCGACGTCGACCCTTATCGGCCCGAAGCTCGAATAATAGCGCACGCCGAGTCCCGCCGCGAAACGCCAGTCCTTGAAGTCGGGCAACGCCTTTTCCGTCAGCGACCCACCATCGAAGAAAGGCACGATCCCGAAATTGCCGCCAAACTGCTTGAGGCGAATCCGCGCCTCGAGTCCGAATTCGGCTAGCCCGCGCCCGCCGATCGGATCGCCTTCCATGTCCTTGGGGCCGAGTTGCTGATAGCCGTATCCGCGCACCGATCCGCCGCCGCCCGAGTAGAACCGCCGCGAGGGAGCAATGTCGAAGGCGCTTGCTCCAAAGATTGTGCCCAGCCGAATCCGCCCGGCGGCGACGACACGCTCGGAGACCGGGCGATAGGCGCTCGCATCAATCTGTGCGCGGGTGTAGACGAACTTCCCATCGTGGGCTGACAGCTCGGGGCTGAGGCGGCCGCTGAGGCGAAAGCCGCGCGTCGGATCGAGCAGGCTGTCGCTGCCGTCATAGCCTGCGCCAAGCGGCAGCGCCGCGATCAGGAACGTGCGCGTATCCTTGAGTCCGGCTGTGCTGAATACGCCGCGCTCGTCCGTCGCAAGCAGTTCAGTTCCGTAGGTCCAGGTCCACTTCTTCTGCCAGATGAAGTTGCTTTGCCGCTCGATATTGCCGGCGAGCTGGACGGTGCGGGCTTCATAAGCGTCGAACTTCTGGTGCGACGCGGACGCCGACAGATTGAGCACCTGATCGCGCTCGAGGAAATTGTTGCGCCGGAACTGCACTCCGGCCAGCTGCTCCCTCGTGCCCAGGACTCCACGCAGAGTCAGCGCCCCTTCCGGGTTGAAGAAGTTGCGGTCCGTCCAGCTCCCCTCGATCCGCGCGCCCTGCCCGCTCCCATAGCCGAGCTCACCCGCGATCGTGTGCGATGGAGCGGGTTCCAGCCGAACTGCAAGGTCGACTGTCCGCCCGTCGTTGACCGGGACCAGCTGAATATCGGCGGCGGAGACGAGCCCGGTTGCGATCAGCGCGCGGCGCAAATCGTCGAGCTTCGATCGCTTGAATTTGTCGCCGGGCTTGAAGCGGGCGATGATCCCGACATGATGCGCGCTGAACGGCGGCTGGCCGCTGACCCGGATCGTGCCGAAGCTGGCCACCTGACCCGGGGTCACCGGCAAAGTCAGCGTTGCAAGGCGCGTCTGGTGATTGATCTCGACGTCCTGCTCGCCGAATTTCGCCTCCGCATAGCCCTGCTCGCCCAGCGCCAGGCGAAGTGCGGCCTCGCCCGCGATCACGTCCTGAGCTACGACGGGATCGCCGGCCTTCACAGCGAAAGTATCGCGCAGCTTCTCGGCTTCTGGTCCGGCAGCCTCGAGGCCGGGAAGGCTGACCGACGCAAAGTGATATTGCGGGCCGGGCTCAACTCCGAGGACGATGCGAACGAGATCGCCCGCCTGATCGGTGCGCGGTTCCACGGTCGCGTCGTAATAGCCGTGGCTACGGAGCAGCTCCGCAAGAAGGTCCGCGTCGGCACGCGACCTGCGTTCGATCTGGGCGGCATTGGTCGGTTTCTTCCGGTTGGTTTCGAGCGCCGACTGCTTGCGGAATGCCGTGAGCAGCTCCTCGGAACCGCCGATCGCTCCCAACCCCTCGACAGCCACCGTGTAATGCCGCTCGCCCTGCGTGGCCGGCTCAGCGGCTGCTTCGGCCTTTTGCCCCTCCGGCGCCGCGCCTGGCGCGGGCTCCGCCTCGTCCCTGGCATTTAGATCGGGCCATTCGACGCCAAGATCCGGCATCGGGTCCAGAGAGGCGGAGGGGTCGAGCTCCCCGGCCTCCGGCGGAGGATTCGTCGGTGGCGGGGCCGTCTGCGCGAGCGCGGGCGTTCCGACGAGAGCGGTGATGGCGGCCGCGCACAGCAGCCGCGCGGCCATCCGCCTTGAACCCCGCCCGCTCATCCCGCAGCAGACTTAGCCAGCGCGGCTGAATGGCGCCAGTACAATGAGACGCTTTGGATCGTCTTTCAGACGGCCCGCATCTCCTTGGAATCTTGGGATTTAGTGGATCGTTCCGACGATTTCGTCGCTGCTCAGCGTAGCGATCACCCGCTCGATCTGGCGCCAGTGGCAGAAGTGGGCGACATTGCCCACGTCCCGGCTCCTCTCCGCGCGAGCCGCGGCCTCGAAGCCCGCATCGTCGCCATAGCGATCGATCAGATCGGCCGCATCGGCAAGCGCCAGGCGACCGTGGATGAAGGGCGTGTCCATGCGAACACCCTTAACTCGCACCCCGTTTCGCGACTGCCGACAAATGTCGTCAACAGATCGTTGACCATGTTACATGGTGCGCAGGGGGCCGGCCGAATGTCGGATGTGTTCGTCTCCTACAAGGCTGAGGATCGGCGGCGGGTCCAGCCGCTGGTGGAAGCTCTGCAGGCCGACGGCCTATCCGCGTGGTGGGACGCGCAGATCGGCGGAGGCGATGCCTGGCGTGAGTCGATCGAGCAGCAACTGGAAGCCGCGCGCTGCGTCATGGTCATCTGGAGCAAGCGCTCGGTCGGTCACGAAGGACATTTCGTTCGCGACGAAGCTGCGCGCGCACAGCGCAAACACACCTATCTGCCGGTCCTGATCGACAAGGTGGAGCCCCCGCTCGGCTTCGGCGAGAGCCAGGCCATCTCGCTGATCGGCTGGAGGGGCGACCGGTCCGATGCTCGATATGTGGCGGCGCTGGAGGCGGTGCGCTCAATCATCGCAGGGAGGCCGTTCGAAGTTCACGTGTTACCGCCAATGCCGCAAACGATCAGCCGAAGAGGTGTCATCGCGGGTGGAGCAGTCGCGGCTGCGGTGGCCGCAGGCGCCGGATGGCTGCTCATACAGGACAAGGCCGAGGCCAACAGTATCGCCGTCCTCCCCTTCGCCAACCTCAGTGGCGATCCAGCGCAGACTTATTTCTCCGATGGCATGGCCGAGGAGCTGCGCAGCGCATTGTCGCGCATCGGGGGATTGAAGGTCGTTGCCCGCACATCGTCGGAAATGCTTCGAAACGCCGACGCCAAGACCGCGGCAGACAAGCTCGGCGTCGCCAATATTCTGACTGGAAGCGTGCGGAGGTCGCCATCAACCATTCGCGTAAGCGCACAGTTGATTGATGGCGACAATGGCTTGGAGCGCTGGTCGGAAAGCTTCGATCGGCCAATCGGCGACGTCCTGCTAATCCAGACCGGAATCGCGGAAAGCGTCGCGCAGGCGCTCAGCATCCGGCTGGCGGGCGACAACCGCGCCGTCCTGGAAGTCGGCGGCACTCGAAATCCAGCCGCACAGGACTTGTTTTTCCGATCGGGGCCCGAGCGCCTCAACGACACCGAGGCAGGCCTGAACGAGGCGCTACGCCTGCTCAATGAAGCGATCGCGCTGGATCCGAATTTTGCCAAAGCACACGCCCAGAAAGGGTTCGTGCTCAGGATCAAAGCGAATGTCTATGCGCTTAGCTTAGCCGAAGCCAAGCGAGGAAATAGAGAGGCGCTGGCATCGGCGAACCGCGCCATCGCCATCGCTCCGCGGCTGGCGGAGGGGTATGCTGCGCGGGCCAACATCTTGAGGGAGCAACTCAATCTTGGCGGCGCCCTCGCCGATCTTAAGAAAGCGGGTGCGCTTCCGGGCAACGATGCTGCGACCCTGCGCGCTTATGCGAACCTGCTCGGTCAGAGCCGCCGACACGAGGAAGCGCTGAGGATGGCGGAAAGGGCGACAAGTCTTGATCCGCTAAATCCCGATTCGCTCGAGGTGCAGGCATATGTCCTTTATCGTGCTCGTCGATACACCGAAGCGGCCGCAGTTGCGCGCCGATCGCTGCAGATCGCGCCCGGTCGCCAGACGACCCGCCGCATCCTGGCAAATGCGCTTCTGTGGTTGAACAAAAATGCAGAGGCCGAAGCCGAGTATCGAAAGCTGGAACCGACCCATTATTATCGACTTCTTGGCGAAGCCGTCCTGGCGGCCCGGGCCGGAGATCGTGAGCGCGCGCTGAAGCACTTAGGTAGCATGCAGAGGCGCTACGGCGATGCCGCTCTTTATCAATATGGAGAAATCTACGCCCAGCTCGGTGACGCCGATCGGGCGTTCAAGGAGTTGGAACTGGCTTGGAATGCGCGGGATCCGGGCTTGGCCGGCATCCGCGTCGATCCATTCCTCGACCCGATCCGACGCGATCCACGCTTCGCTACGATTGAAGCGAAGCTCAACTTCCCTCGAACTTGATGGCGCTGCCCAAGCCGTTGTGCCACTGCGCCGGCGATGACACGACGCACGACACGAGCCGGAGGATGCTTCCTTACCGTCTGCATCCTCGGGGGATTCGTCGCGGGGGTCGCCATCGGCAATCCGATGAAAGGCGTATTGATCGGCACTGCGGTGGGCATTGTCCTTGCGGTCGCCGTGTGGCTGATTGACTGCAGCCGAAGCGGTTAGACGACCTTGCGGCTGGCCCAGATGACTCGGCCGATGCAGTTGATCTCGTCGAGACTGCAGTCCGGCCAGTCAGGATAGGCGGGATTGTCCGACTGGACGGTCACTCGCCGGCCGAGCGGGTTGAGGGCAAGCCGCTTCACCACCACCGCATCGTCGATCCGCAGCACGTAAATGCCGTCCCGCAGGCGCTCGGGGCCGTCCCCCAGGTCGACCAGGATATCATCGCCGGCATTGAGCGTGGGCGACATGGAATCGCCCTCGACGCGGACGATCGACAGGTTGGCGGGCGAACTGGGGGTCAGCGCTTTCAGCCAGCGCTCGTCGAATGCGAAATAGGGCTTGCCTAGCTCCTCGGTCACGACGGCTCCGGGCCCTGCGGACACCATAACCGGATGGCGCTTGATGCTGACCAGCCCGTCGGAGCCGGCCCGCTCCTCCGGCGGCCCGCCGAGCAACGTCTCGGAAATCGAGAAATAGCGCGCGAGCTTGCGCCGCTCTTCTTCCTTCAACCTTTTAGGTACTCCCCGCCGCACGAACTGCTGAATGTAAGCCGGGTTCCGGCCAAGCATGCGCGACAGGCCCGCAAAATCCTCGCCGCGCTCGGCGCAGAGACGCTCAAGGAGAAGGCGGGGATCAGATAGCATTAATGGCTTGTTAGTAGTGATAGGTAACTCCCTAGACAAGTAGGAATTCCGTTGGGAAGGACTATGCAGCCGAGTCGCATGAGACGATAAGGAACAACAACCCGTGCACTTGCTCAGAGAAGTTGAGAGATTCCTACGCCAAAGTGAAGTCGCTCCCACCCGATTTGGACGAGATGTCGTGGGGGACCCGCGTTTTGTCTTTGATTTGCGCAACGGCCGTGATCCACGGCCGGCGACGATCGCACGGGTTCTTGCCTATCTGGAGACGGCCGAATGCTGAAGATCGCAATGTCGGCCGCGGCTTCCGGCCTCCTCCGGGCATTGATCGCGCGGGCAGGCGTACCGCGCGATAGGATTTTGCTCACCGATTTGACGTCGGTCGACTGGCAATCGCTTACTTTCATCGGCGAGCGCCATCGCATCTGCTTCCGGATCATTGGACCGCAGTCTGCCGCGGTTGCGCAGCGGCTCACCCATCGCCTGGAAGATGCCGAATTCGTCATTCCAGGACAGATCGTCGCGGACGTGGCCCTGGCGGGCGAGCCGGAGCGATGCGCCGACGGCTCGACGGCATTGATCATCGAGGCGCTGACGATCGAGGAATAGGTCAGGCGAGCGAGCGGCGAAGCTGGGCGAGAGCTTCCGACAGCGCCTGCGAAGCGTCCGGGAACGCGGTTGGGGAGCTGCCTTCATCGAGATGCTGGTCGATCCGGTCCTTGAGCTGCCCGGGCGACAGCATCTCTGCTGGATCGAACAGCCGCACCACCCGCGATTCCGGGTCGATTTCGGCAAGGATGTCATCGAGCACCAGCGGCTCATCGACTCCGGTGAGCGGTTCGGAAGCAGGGAGACGATCGGCATCGGTCAGCACCAGCTCGTCCAGCTGCACCGTCTCAATCGGAGATGCCGTGAAGCTTGGCAAGATAAGATGCTGTCTTTCCACCGGAATTTGGCGGAGAACGCCCAGGCAGCCGGTAAACCCGATGATGAGCGCGGCTGCCGCTATGGCTTCCCATTGCGGATGGGGCATGGCGCCGCGGAACAGGATCGCGACCGCGAACGCCATGGCCGCCGCGAAAAAAGTCGCGGCAACTGTATCGATCGTCGTCTCGATTCGTTCGACCGCACGCTCGCTCATCGCGGGCGTTGATAGCAGCCAATTGTTGCCAGTCGGTTAGGCCGGCAATTCGGTCGGCTGCCGAATCTCGGTCACTTCCGGCGCATTTTCGATGAGATCGATGAGCGCATCGGTGAACGGCTCGACATCGTCCGGCTTGCGGCTGGTGACGATATTGCCGTCCGTGACGGCGGGCTCATCGACAAGATTGGCGCCGGCATTCCGGACGTCCGTGCGGATCGACGGCCAACTCGTCGCCGTGCGTCCGCGCAGCAAGTCGGCCTCCACAAGCAGCCATGGCGCGTGACAGATCGCGCCAATCGGTTTTCCCTGGCGGTTGAAGGCGCGGATCAGCTCGATCACGTTCCCGTGCATCCGAAGCGTATCCGGGTTGCGGACTCCTCCAGGCAGGATCAGCGCGTCGAAG
This sequence comes from Pseudomonadota bacterium, assembly GCA_046731955.1. Taxonomy (GTDB): domain Bacteria; phylum Pseudomonadota; class Alphaproteobacteria; order Sphingomonadales; family Sphingomonadaceae; genus Sphingomicrobium. The sequence continues at coordinate 50,698 of JBKPMC010000047.1, forward strand.
TCGTCGGCATTCGCTTCATCGATCGTCAGGTCGGGGCGGATGGTCTTTCCGGGATCGTCATGCACCGTTCCCTGGATCGGGTCGGTCTTCAGGGAAGCGAGCACGACCTCGGCTCCGCGCTTCTGGAGAATTTCGCGGGGGCCGAACAGCTCCCATTCCTCGAACCCGTCGGTGGCGACGATCAGCACTCTTGAATCGGGAATCAGCGGCATTTTCGGTCTCCTTCATGCGACCCACAGGAACCCGCCCGCTCGCCGCTCGCTTATGCCCATCGATGAGTCGTGTAAAATCCGCTGGCCGCGAAAATGCTTCGCCATAGCAGCGACACCGAACCCGGCATCAGCCGCCAGCGGAAGGGGCGGTACTGGGCTTATTTCGACCCCGCGGGAAAGCGGATCACGGATCGCGATGAGATCGATCGCCTGAACGCGATCGGCCTGCCGCCCGCCTACACCAGCGCCTGGTTTTGCGTGGACCCCAACGGACACCTGCAGGCGACCGGAATCGATGCGCGCGGCCGCAAGCAGTACCGATATCACCCTTTGTTTCGCCAGCATCAGGAAGACGCGAAGTTTGAGGGCCTGCTCGAATTCGGCAAAGCATTGCCGGGATTGAGAAAACGCGTGGAGCAGGACCTCAAGGCCGGTGAGCTAAGTCGTGACGCGGTGCTCGCCGGCGTCGTGCGTCTGCTCGATACCGAGCATATCCGCGTCGGCAACGAGGAATATGCACGCGAAAACAATAGCTATGGAGCGACCACGCTCCGCAGCCGGCACCTCCTGCACAAAGGCCGCAGGCTGATGATGCGCTTCGTCGGCAAATATGGGATCGTGCACGAGGTCAACATCACCGACACCAACCTCAAGCGCATCATCAAGCGACTTCAGGAACTGCCCGGTCAGATGCTGTTCCAATACAGCGGGCACGACGGCGAGCTGCACCATGTCACCTCGACCGAGGTCAACGAATATATCAAACGTGTGACTGGCGAGGACTTCACCGCCAAGCATTTCCGCACCTGGGGGGCGAGCGTCATCGCCCTCGACCAGATGCTGAGGAAAACCGACGACGCGCGGATCACGGTCAAGACGGTCATCGAACCCGTGGCCGAAGCGCTGGGAAACACGCCGGCAATGAGCCGAAAGGCCTATGTCCACCCCAAGCTGCTCGAGGCGGTGAAGGAGAATCCCCGCGATCCATTGGACGGCATGGAGCGGCCACGCGGGAAGACTCGCCTGTCGTCGGCGGAAGTCGCGCTGCTCGAATTTCTCAGGAAAAACGGCAGGCGGAGACGGAGGGCCGTGCCGAAAGATCAAGCTTCAGCGGGGCGGACGATCGCCCAAGCAGCGGCTTGATCGGCGGTCGGTCCGCCGCCACAAGCCAGCCGATGACGCCGAACATCGATCCGATCCGGCCGACCGAAAGCGTGCTGTCATGGCTGATCGCGAACCGCGAAGGAGTCTTGATCGGCGCGATCGTCGCGGCAGCGATCGTCGGCGTCATGCTGGTGGCGCGCATGATGGGTCAGCGAATGGTCGCTCGCGAGACCGAAGCCGAGCATCTTGGCTGGCGGAGCGTGGCCGGCCGGGTCCTCGCCAAGACCACCATCTTCTTCATGGTCATGGCCGCGATCGACGTTGTCGCGACCTACGCGCAGCCGCCGGCGCGCGCACAGCACCTGGTCGACATCGGCTTTACGATCGCCTTTGCGCTGCAGGGTGCGATCTGGGCGCGCGAGCTCATCCTTGCGCTGATCGCGCGGCGTGTTGGCGATGGAACGACTGAATCGGCCCTGAGCAGTGCGACCGCGATCATCCGGGTACTGGTCAGCGTCGTCCTCTTCGCGCTGGCCATCGTGGTCATCCTGGACAATCTTGGGGTCAACGTCACCGCGCTGGTCGCGGGCCTGGGCATCGGCGGCATCGCCATTGGCCTGGCCGCGCAGGGAATCTTCTCCGACCTGTTCGCCGCGCTCGCGATCTTGTTCGACAAGCCGTTCCGACGGGGCGACATCGTCCGATATGGAAACACGACCGGCAGGGTAGAAAGAATCGGCCTCAAGACGACCAGGCTGCGTAGCCTCGGCGGCGAGCAGGTCATCATGGCCAATACCAAGCTGCTCGAGCAGGAAGTGCAAAACCTCACCGACGCACGATTTCGGCGCATCTGGCTGTCGTTCGGGCTCGTCTATCAGACCAAGGCGGAAACGATCGAGCGGCTTCCCGACATAATCGTCGAGGCGATCGAGCCCATCAACGGCTGCAAGCTGGTGCGCTGTTGCGCGTCCGGCTTCGGTGCGAGCTCGATCGACTGCGAGTTGGTTTATGACGACCGTGCTCGTGATAACGACACGCTGGCCAAAAATAAGTCGGCGATCATCACGGAAATCATGCGGATCTTCGATCGGGACGGCATCGAGTTCGCCTATCCGACGCAAGTAGCCTTCACCGCCGCTCCCGACGGAAAATTGGTCATGCCGTACCCCACTAACGCGGAGCGCTGATGCCGATTGCCAGCCTCGACGAGATCCGCGGCCGCATTGGCCACGAAGTTGGCGTTTCGTCATGGCTGCTCGTCGATCAGGCCCGGATCGATGCCTTTGCCGAGGCGACCGAGGACCGGCAGTTCATCCATGTCGATCGAGCTGCCGCGGCACAGGGTCCGTTTGGCGGAACGATCGCTCACGGCTTCCTGTCGCTCTCGCTGCTCTCGCGCATGGGCGCCGAGGCGATGCTCCTGCCGGAAGGCTTGAAGATTGCCGTCAATTACGGGTTCAACCGCGTGCGCTTCCTCGCGCCGGTCAGGTCGGGCAGGCGCGTCCGCGGCCGCTTCACGCTTGACTCGGTCGAGGAGAAAGCGCCGGGGCAGATTTTGATGCGCCACGCGGTGACGGTTGAGATCGAGGGCGAGCAGAAGCCCGCACTCACCGCCGAGTGGCTGGGCCTGATGTTCGTTTGAGGAGATTTTGATGCGTGACGCCGTAATCGTTTCGACCGCCCGGACCCCGATCGGTCGCGCCTACAAGGGGGCGTTCAACGCGACGCCGGGACCGACTTTGGGCGCCTTCTCCCTTGCTCCGGCGATCGAACGGGCGGGGATCGAAGCCGGCGAGATCGACGACGTCGTCTGGGGCGCAGTGCTCACTCAAGGGACCCAGTTCGGCAACATCGGGCGTCAGGTCGCGCTCCGCGCCGGCTGCCCCGTTACCGTCCCCGGCATGACCATCGATCGCCAGTGCTCTTCCGGCCTGATGGCAATCGCCACCGCCGCCAAGCAGATCATCACCGACAAAATGGACGTGGTCGCCGCCGGCGGGCAGGACTCGATCAGCATGGTCCAGACGCCGGAGATGCGCATCGCGCCCGATCCCTCGCTGGTCGCGATGCACAAGCACGTTTACATGCCGATGCTCCAGACGGCCGAGACGGTCGGCCAGCGTTATGGCGTCAGCCGTGAGCGTCAGGACGAATATTCGGTCAAGAGCCAACAGCGGACTGCCGCAGCGCAAGCCGCCGGTCGGTTCGACGACGAGATCGTCCCCGTCACTACCATGATGATGGTCAAGGACAAGGACACGGGCGAGGTCTCGCAGCGCGAAGTTACGATCTCCAAGGACGAGGGCAATCGCGCTGACACGACCTTCGAGGGCTTGTCGGGTCTCAATCCCGTGCTTGGCCCGGATACTTCGATCACTGCCGGCAATTCGAGCCAGCTGTCCGATGGGAGTTCAGCCTCAATCCTAATGGAAGCCAAGGAGGCTGAACGCAGGGGCATCACGCCCATGGGCCGCTACGTCGGCATGGCGGTCGCCGGCACGGAGCCGGACGAGATGGGCATCGGCCCGATCGACGCCGTGAACAAGCTGCTGAAACGGCTCGACCTCAAGGTCGATGACATCGGCCTGTGGGAATTGAACGAGGCCTTCGCCGTCCAGGTAATCTACAGCGCCGAGCAGCTCGGCATTCCCGAAGACAGACTCAACGTCGACGGCGGATCGATCTCGATTGGCCACCCCTACGGCATGACCGGCGCCCGCCTGACCGGCCACGCGCTGATCGAGGGCAAGCGCCGCGGCGCGAAGCATGTGATCGTCACCATGTGCGTCGGCGGCGGCATGGGCGCTGCGGGGCTATTCGAAGTGCTATAATCACGCCGCCGAGTCATTCGGGGAAAGCTCAATGCCCGTTGTCCTTGCCGTCCTGGTCGCGCTCTTCGTCCTGCTCTTGATTACGACGCTCAAGAGCTTCGGCGTCAACCAGGAGTATCAGCGCGGCGTGCTGTTCCGGCTCGGGCGGCTCGGGCCAACGAAGGGTCCCGGCTGGTACTGGCTGATCCCGTTTGTCGACCGCGTGGTCAGGGTCGACCAGCGCATCATCACCTATCAGCTGGAAACGCAGGAGACGATCACGCGGGATGGCGTGGCGGTGCGGGTCAATGCCGTGCTCTGGTTCCGCGCGGATTCGCCGGTGCAGGTCGTGACCGCCGTCGAGGACTGGCGCGGCGCAACCGTCCAGGCGGCGGAGACGGCGCTGCGAGACGCGATCGGGCAAAGCGATCTCGACCTCATGTTGAAGGATCGCGCCTCCATCAATCACCGCCTTCAGGACCTGCTTCGCGAAGCCTCGTTGAAATGGGGCGTTGAGATCGATTCCGTCGAGATCAAGGACGTCGACATCCCTGAGCAGATGCAGCGCGCGATCGCCAAGGAAGCGGAGGCGGTCCGCGAGAAGCGCGCGCGCATCGTGCGGGCCGAGGGAGAGCGGGACGCCGCGACCAAGCTTTCGGAAGCGGCGGAGGTCATCAGCACGGCACCGGGCGCGCTCGAGCTCAGGCGGCTGCAAACGTTCGCCGAGATCGGGGTCGAGCACAACACGACAATCGTCGCGATGATGCCGGTCGAGCTCCTCCAGGCAGCTCGCAAGATCGCGGGCCTGCCGGAAGCCAAGGAGGACTAGCGGCACAGTGTCCGCGGTCGAGCTGATCGCCCTCGCCTCCACGGTCAGCCTGCTGGCCGGCTGGCGCCTCTACCTCGTGACCTTCGCAGTTGGCCTCGCGATGAAGTTCGGCTGGGTCGCGCTTCCCGAGCAGCTGCGCGCGCTCGACGTGCTCGCAAACAACTGGATCATCGGCATCGCGGGCCTCGGCGCGCTCGCGGAATTCTTCGCCGACAAGATTGCCTGGATCGACAGCGCCTGGGACGCGATCCACTCGTTCGCGCGCCCGGTCGGCGGAGCCTTGCTGTCGATGGCGATCATCGACGGCGGAGACCCCGCCTGGCAGGTCGGAAGCTTTCTGCTCGGCGGCGGCGCGGCATTCCTTGCCCATGCCGGAAAGGCGGGCGCTCGAATCCTGGTCAACGCGAGCCCGGAGCCGGTGTCGAACGTCATTGTCTCGACCGGCGAGGACCTCGCGACCGGCGGTTTGCTCGCGCTCGCGATCGCCTATCCGGTGACTGCGGCGCTGATCGCGCTCGCGCTGGTTTTGATCTCCCTGTGGCTCGTCCTTGCCGCGCGGCGGGCCCTTCGGCGTTTCCTTGAACCCAAACGGCCGCAGGCGGGTTAAGCGGTGCGAACTGGAGGACCATTGATGCCCGAATCCAATCGCCCGCTGGTGGAACGCATTGCCCGAGTGCTCGCCGGAGCCGCGTACAGCAGCAATGCGGAAGGGAGCGACCCATCGGCCGCCGACAAGGTCGACCGGGTCTGGCGCCAGCATGTGAACCAGGCGCTTGCCGTTCTTCACACCGCGCGCGAACCGGACGAGGCGATGGCCGCGGCAGGCGATACGGACGTTTGGCGTAACATGGTCGAAGCCGCGATCGCGCAGAAGATCGATTGAGCCCGCGGAACAGAAGCCGCGAAAGACGCGCCGATCCGCGCTGGACGCTCGCGGCGAGCGTCCTCGCTTCGAGCCTTTCGTTTGTCGAAGGATCGGTGCTCAACGTTGCGCTTCCCGCAATCCGAGCCAGCTACGGCGCCGGTGCGGCGGAAGTGCAGTGGGTGGTCAACGCCTATCTTCTGCCCCTATCCGCCCTGCTGCTCCTGGGTGGGGCCCTCGGCGACCATTACGGCCGCCGTCTGCTGCTGGTGATCGGCACTTCATTGTTCGCGGCCGCGTCGCTGGTCTGCGCGCTTGCGCCAAGCCTGGAGATTCTGCTCACCGCGCGTGCCGTTCAAGGCATTGGCGCGGCGCTTCTGCTGCCCAACAGCCTCGCCCTGCTAAATGCCGCATTCCAGGGGGAGAAGCGTGGGCGTGCGGTCGGCATCTGGGCAGCGGCGGGCGCCGCAGCCGCCGCGGGCGCGCCGCTGCTTGGTGGATGGCTGGTCGATACGGTCGGCTGGCCGGCGATCTTCTACATCAACCTTCCGCTTGCCGCCGGCGCCATCCTGCTGGCGCTGCTATTCGTCTCGGAGAGCCGCGAGACGGGCGCGGGCCGCACCGATTATGCCGGAGCCCTGCTCGTCACCGCGGGTCTCGGCGGAGTCACCTATGCGCTGACGCTCTGGTCGGCATCGGGCCGGTTCACGAACCAGGCGTTGATCGCGCTGGTCGGAGGCATCGTCCTGCTCGCGGCCTTTTTCGCAGTCGAGCAATACCGCCGTCATCGCGCGATGTTGCCGCTCGATTTGTTCCGAAACACCTGCTTTTCGGGCCTCAACCTGCTCACCCTGCTCCTCTACGGGGCGTTCGGCGCGGCGATGCTCCTCATCCCCTTCGTGCTGATCAGCGGCGGCGGCTATTCTCCGGTCGAGGCGGGACTTGCGCTGCTTCCGCTGCCGATCCTGATGACAGTCGCGTCCCCGTTCATGGGTGGGCTTGCAGCGAGGATTGGTCCACGCATCCCCCTGTCCGTTGGTCCGCTCGTCGTTGCTGCCGGGTTGGCGCTCTCGCGCCTGATCGAACCGGACAGCAGCTACTGGACGGCCGCCTTCCCGGCGATCCTGGTCATGGCCCTGGGAATGACAATCGCGGTCGCGCCCCTCACCTCCTCGGTTCTGGGCTCCGTCGAAGAACAGCATGTCGCAATGGCCTCGGGCCTCAACAGCGCGGTTGCCCGGCTGGGTGGCCTGATCGCCACCGCGCTCCTCGGGTCGGTGCTCGGCAAAGAGGGCGCGGACATGTTTCCCGATTTCCATTCAGCGATGTTCGTTTCGGCCGGGGTCGCGGCGGTGGCGAGTGTCGTTGCCCTGACGATGTTGCCCGGCGTAAGAATGAAGAAGGCAAGTGAGGTCGCCGCTTAGCGCGCGCACCTGAAATCTGTTAATTATCGGTCGTCGAACGTCTCCAAACAGGGGGTGGCGATGAATGGGATGATCCGCCCGCTGACGTTCGTCCTCGCTGCCGGCGCAGCGATGAACGTCAGCCCCGCTCCGGCTGAGCCGGAATTTTCTCCTGAGCTTCTTGCGCTGCTCAGCCCGACTGCGGCCGTTTCGAATCTGTGTGGCGACAAGGGCGGCGCGGGCTCGATGCGCGCGATGCTCGCAGTGTCGGCGGCGGTCGTTCAGCAGAATGAGGTCGCCGCAGTGCCGCTCTACGACGGGCTCGGCAAGGTCCACTTCCCGATCACTACCTCGAACCCGCAGGCGCAGCGCTATTTCAACCAGGGCCTCAGCTTCGCTTATGGCTTCAACCATGCTGGGGCGATCGCTGCCTTCCGCGAAGCGCAGCGGCTCGATCCCAATTGCGCCATGTGTTTTTGGGGTGAGGCGTTCGCCCACGGCCCCAACATCAATGCACCAATGGATCCCGCGGTAAACGCGCGGACGGTCGGCCTTACCCGCTATGCCGCGTGGCTCGCGCGCAAGGGAACGCCCGAGGAACAGGCACTCACCGCGGCGATGCTGAAACGCTATTCGCCCGATGCGAAGGCCGACCGCGCGGCGCTCGATGCCGCTTATGCCGATGCGATGCTTGCCGTCGCGGCGCAGCACCCGGCCAATGATGACGTTGCGCTGCTGGCCGCAGAAGCCGCGATGGACACTCGGCCATGGGATTATTGGACCGCCGACAAAAAGCCGCAGCCGCGTTTCACCGAGGCGATCCAGCTGGTCGAAACGGTACTCGCGCGCAACCCCGAGCATCCACAGGCGGCGCACCTTTACATCCATCTTATGGAGAACGGGCCTGACCCCAAGCGCGCCGAGGCCGCGGCGGACAGGCTTGCGGCTCCGCTGTCGCCGGACGCGGGTCACCTCGTCCACATGCCGGCGCACATCTATTACCGATTGGGACGCTGGAAGGATTCGATGCGCGTGAACGTCGACGCCGCGCGGGCCGACGAAAAGTGGATCAAGGAGAGCGGCGACAAAGGCTTCGTGCGCTACGGCTACTACCCCCACAACGTGCATTTCATCGTCACATCGGCCCAGATGGCGGGCGACATGCCGACTGCGATGCGCGAGTCGAGGAAGCTTGCCGCTCTGCTCGACCCGAAGATCAGCGCGCAGATCGGCTGGATTCAGGCGGTCAATGCTGCGCCTTATTTCGCGGCAGTGCAGTTTGCCTCGCCGGCGCAGATCCTGGCAATGAAAGCGCCCGCTGCCGAGCTGCCCTACCCCAATGCGATGAGACATTACGCTCGTGCGATCGCTTACGCGAACCTGCACAATCGCGCCGGATTCAACCGCGAACTCGCTCTGCTGCAAGCAATGCGGCAATCCGGAGACTTCAAGACGATGATCGATCAGGGCGTTCCCGTGCCCGAGCTGCTCAACCTCGCCGAGACGGTCGCGAAAGCACGCTGGGCCTATGCCAGTCGCAATGACACCGAGGCCGTCCGGCTCTATCGTGACGCGATCGGGATTGAGGGCAAGATCACGTACATGGAACCGCCCTGGTGGTACTATCCGGTGCACCAGTCGCTAGGCGCGGCGCTTTATCGGCAAGGCCGGTATGACGAGGCGCGCGACGCCTTCACGACCGCGCTCGCACATTCCCCGAACAATGGATGGGCGCTGTACGGGCTTGCCGCGACCGAGCGCGCGCAGGGCCGCAAACTCCAGGCTGCTGCGGCCGATGCCGCGCTGAAGAAGGCGTGGATGGGCGATCCGCGCTGGCTGAGGATGGACCGGCTTTAGGCGTGTCCCTGCGAAGGCAGGGACCCAGTCCAATCAAGAAAAGGTCTGGGCTCCTGCCTTCGCAGGAGCACAGTCAACCGTTCGCGTGGATGAACTTCTCGAGGACGGGCGCGATGTGCTCGCGCCACTTGCGGCCGTTGAAGATGCCGTAATGGCCGACGTCCTTGGCCATGAAGTATTTCTTCTTCGATTCCGGCAGTTTGGTCGCGATGTCGAGGGCAGCCCTTGTCTGGCCAAGCCCTGAAATATCGTCCCGCTCGCCTTCGATCGCTAGCAAGGCCGTGTCGCGGATCGCCGCCGGATCGACGACGCGTCCGCGATGTTCGAGCTCGCCCTTGGGCAGCAGATGCCGCTGGAACACGACGTCGACCGTCTGAAGGTAAAATTCCGCGGTCATGTCGCAAACCGAACGATATTCGTCGTAGAACTTCCGCGTCGCGTCCGCGCCCTCCTCGTCGCCGACGACCAGATGCTTGAACATCTCCCAGTGGCTGATGAGGTGCGAGCCGAGGTTCATGGTCATGAACCCGGCCAGCTGGAGGAAGCCCGGGTACACCTTCCGTCCCGCACCCGGATAGATCATCGGCACGGTCGCGACCACGTTGTTCTCGAACCAGCCGAATGGGCGCTGTGTCGCGAGCGTGTTGACGGCCGTCGGCGCCTTTCGCGTGTCGATCGGCCCGCCCATCATGCTCAGCGTCCGCGGTCGGTAGGGATTCTTGTCGGCATCCATCAATGCGGTCGCCGCAAAAGCCGGAACCGCGGGCTGGCAGACGGCGAGCAGGTGCGGCCGTGCGCCGGTCTTCTTGCCGATCAGCTCGAGGAATCCGATCACGTAATCGATATAATCGTCTAGGTCGAAATGGCCGCTCGACACCGGCACCAGCTTAGCGTCGCGCCAATCGGTGATGTAGACGTCGAAGCTCGGCAAAAGCCGCTCGACCGTGCCGCGCAGAAGCGTCGCATAGTGCCCCGACATTGGCGCGACGATGAGCAGGTGCGGCCCCTTGTCGTGCCCTTCCCGGTAGAAATGCTTCAGCTGCCCAAAAGGCTTTCTTAGCAGGATCTCCTCATGGACGGGCACGTCCTTGCCGTCGATGTGGGTCGATTCGATCCCGAACTCCGGCTTGCCGCGCGGGGCAGCCGCATGGGCGAAGACCTCGAGGCTGGCCGCAACCAGCGGCCCCATCGAACTGTAACCCCATGGATTGGCGGGATTGTTGAGCCAGCCGGCTCCTAGCCCTGCAAGCTTGCTCGCACCTGCGAGAAAGGAGCGCTGGACCTCATAAGCGTCGTATAGCAACCGAACCTCGTCATAGCGCTTCCCGTAAGAAGGAATGTGGCCGCCAATGTAAGCGGTTGCAAGCCCATGTTGCGGCGCGAAAGCTGCAGTGCGGCATAGAAGTGTGGATAACCAGGTCTGGTGCGGGGGTGTCCGTTTTCGACCCAAAGCGGACATTCGCATGAACTCAGTTCAAGGAGCGGTACTGCGTTTGCGCGCCCGCGCCAGGTAGCCTCGGAGACGGTCCAGAACCGCGGAATCAACGCCCCGTTTCGGGAGTACATAGAAGCCCCCGGAACCGCGAGTCTCGCTCAGCAGAGCGGCCCGGTTGGTTATCCCCTGGCCGGGCGGCTTTTTCAGAAGGCGAGGCTATGCAGCCCGTAGCAGACGAACGCGATCACGAGCGCATAGACCAAGCATCCAAACGTGGCTTGCGCGCCATCCTCATCAACGTCCCGCAGGGATGCGGAGAGTACCGCAGCCCCGATTAACCACCTGTAACTGTATCATTTCGCCAGCGAGACTATAGCGTTGTAGCTCAATCGCCCGAGCTGGGCGTTTGGCCTATGCTGTTCTCACAGCCGGGGTAGGTGCAAGCTGCTCTTTCCAGGTATTGGGTCAGAGGCAGGAAAACGCCCCATCCGCCGAGCAAGATGGCGAAGCCGACTACCCAACACAGCCAGGCATCGACGCCCCGATCCGCCATTCTTGTGCCAATGTAGAGCCCGGCAACGATCGGAACAGCGGTTCCGAAGAAGGCCAGAAGTGCGAGTCCGATGCCGCTGGCAGACGCATTCATTGCCGCGTCTTCTAGCAGGTATCAAAGACGCCGACGATGCCTTAAGTGCCACGTGTGGAGGGCCAGGTTTTCACCTTCCTGTCGGCGGACCACAGCTCCATCCTTTGGCCTTCCCGCCAACCCTCGGCGATTTTGATCGCAGCCGTGTCATCAGCAGCGAAGAACTCATGCGAGCGGGCGATGTGACCCGTGCCGTCAAGAAAATAGAGCCTGTATTGCTGCCCGCCCGTCGAGCGCGAGCGTGTGCGTGTGCGTGTGCGTGGAATGAAGTTTTGCACCCAATAGTGGTACTTACCGCACGCCGATTTGTCGCCTAGGCGACAAATCAGGTGGGGCGAGGGACAGCTACCTGCCAATGAACGACTTTCCTGACTGGATCGGCCCCGACGCGCCGGACATGGAGTCGCTGCCGCATCTCACTCCGCTGGAGGCGTTCGATGCGATGCGCATGTTCATCCAGGACCA
>JBKPMC010000048.1:0-97844 GCA_046731955.1 Pseudomonadota bacterium
GGAATGCATTCGCTGATCCGTCCGTGTCGAAAGAGGAGACGGGAAGCCTCGTAGTTCACCTCCCATGAGTTCGGTTCGAGTTCCAAAGCTTTGTGAATGAGCTCTTCAGCTTCCTCATTCCGACCTTCGCCGTCGAGATAATTGGCCTTGACGCAGTATGGGATCGCAAGACTGGAGTTGATTTCCAGCGTGCGTTCAGCGGCCGGAAGAGGATCCTCGTCCTTCGCATGCCAAAGCCGGAGCCTCAGTTGAGCAAGCGCCATCCAGGCCCACGCATCGGCATAGTGGGGATCCAGCAAGGTCGCCTGCCTGCACAGGCGAACCGCTGTTTCCGCCAAATTTACATCGCCGAAGTCGCCGCTGATCACCTGTTGGCGCGCCATCAAATACATGTTGTATGCATCGACATTGGATGTGCCGCGGCTCTCGATGGCCTTCTTCTCCGCCGGCAGGAATTTCACCTTCAGCGCGTCAACGATCGCCTTCGAAATTTCGTCCTGAATTTCGAAAATGTCGGTGAGGTCGCGGTCGAAGCGATCGGCCCAGAGATGGTTACCCGTTGCCCCGTCGATCAGCTGCGCATTGATCCGCACCCGGGTCCCAGCCTTGCGTACACTCCCTTCGAGCACGTGACTGACGCCGAGCGTCTTTGCGACATCCTTCACGTCCATGGATTGGCCCTTGAACATGAAGGCAGTATTGCGCGCGACGACATCGAGCGCAGAGATCTTGGACAGGTCTGTAGTGATGTCCTCACTGATGCCGTCGCTGAAATATTCCTGCTCGGGCTCGCCGCTCATGTTCACGAATGGCAGGACGCAGACAGACGCTCTCGGTCGCTTGTCGGCCGCTTCGGACACGCTGGGCCTGTCCTGCCGCGCATCGGAACCGCACGTTCGGCTGATTGCGTTGAGCAGCTCACCGAGCACCTCCGGGTTACCATGACCGTTCCACGAACCCAGATCGATCGTGTGGAACTGGCGGAAGCCGAGTGGTGGCTTGGCCGAACCGATCGCAACCGGAACAAGGCGCCCCCTATCCCTCCCTTCGGCCGCTTCGTCCTGCACCCAAGCGGATTCGACCGATACCTCCGACCAAAGCACCACGACCGCTTCCGCGTTCTTGAGCGCCCGGTCGATCTCGACGGTGAAGCGCGAGCCGCCGTGAAGGTGGCGGTCCCACCAAACGTCGTGCCCGGCTTGTGCGATTCCCTCCGCGAGCTGTCTGGCCGCGTCGAGGTCGTCTCGAGCATAGCTGAGAAAAATCCGCGACAAGATCCCTCCGCCCTGGATTGTGTCACTGTGCGCTCATCGGTCACATGGTTCAAGCGCGACGCGGTAAACGCGAATCTAACGGCGCTGCCGGCGACCGAGCCCGGGTTTTTGGGTTCCTCTAATTGCCCATGAGCTAATGTCCGGAATGGGTCGAAAGCGGTCACGCCCGTTATGTCTGCTTTAGGTGGAAAGCTGCCGCTAGCATACGTCATCCTGAAGCTGGTGTACGTGGTTGTGGCTAGTTTCAACCAGGCGAGCGGAAGCAAGTTTATCCTTGTTCCCTAAATGCCTGCAAAGTGCGGATTAGCGGTAATTACGTTATCATCGTGGAGCGAAAGACGTATAGTTTGTCGAATAATAAACAGGCTTGGTCCGCCAGAAAACTTAACTTCCCCTATTGCATTAGCACGAAGCTAGTCTATATCACTCATTGCTACCAGTCGAGATCGACGGTCTTTGGCGCTAAGTCGCACCTCTCTCCATCTTTAACGTCTTTTAGTCGGCGCGGCGCCAATATCGGCGCGTGTCCAGAAAGGAACTCATCATGAGATTATTTGGAACGGTAAAGTCATTTGACACCATTAAGGGCCACGGCGAAATCAAGCCCGAAGTCGCCGGTGACGTCATTCGCTTTGAAAAGAGCGCGATTTCGTGGGACAAGAATGTTCTTCCGACGGTCGGCCAGCGGCTGTCCTATGAGGCGGGCACCAACCATCAGCGCCAGCCCTGCGCGTTGAACCTCCAGACAGTCTAAGCGAACAACGCGACGCGGGGCGAAACTTCGTCGCGTTGAAAGGGCGCCTGACTTTGGTCGGGCGTCCTTCTTTGTAATGTCCGCAAGGGGTCGAAAGCAGACATTAGGATCTTCGCTCTTCGTTGCGCTTGACTGTCCTCACGAACAGAGCGTTGGTCGTCCGCGCCGCTCGATTAGCGGTAATGCCGCGCTTCACCGCTGAAGACCGCGGCTTGGGTCAGTGCCGGCAATGATGCTGGCGCAACGGAGACCCGAAATGGCCAAGCAGACCAAGAAGCAGTCAAAGAGCGCGACCGTAACTCGCATGCTGTCGCGAAGTGCCGGCGCAACGCTGCCCGAGATCATCAAGGCAACCGGCTGGAAGGAGCACAGCTGCCGGGCGTTACTCACTGGCGTGCGAAAGAGCAGCAAGCTGCTCAAGGAGCAGCGGCCCGACGGCAAGACTGCCTACCGGATCGAGATGGCGCCAGCTGAAGCGCCGGCCCCGTGACCGTGCTCGAACAGCAACTGGCGGAGCTGCCCGGAATGACTCCGGCGCAGCTCCGCGCCAAATGGCGCGAGTGCTGGCGAAGGCCGGCGCCGGACATTGGACCTGACCTGCTTCGCCGCGGTATTGCCTGGAAGCTGCAGTCGCGGGTCTATGGGGACCTGCCGGGCCACGTGAAACGCGAGCTCGAGCGAGCAGCCGACCGGCTCAGGCGAGGTGAAGAGCTGCTCGGCTCTAGCCGACCTTCGCTCAAGCCCGGCACCCGATTGGTTCGCTCGTGGCAGGCCAGGGTGCATCACGTGCTCGTGCTCGACGATGGCTATGAGTATGACGGGCGTCGCTTTACCTCGCTGACGCAGGTGGCCACCGCCATTACCGGGACGCACTGGTCTGGCCCTAATTTCTTCGGCTTGAAGAAGCGGAAGCCGTTGGCCCGAGGTCAGCAATGAAGCGGCGCTGCGCCATCTACACTCGCAAGTCGACGGAAGAGGGGCTGGAACAGGCATTCAACAGCCTCGATGCGCAGCGTGAGGCGTGCGCAACCTTCATTCTCAGCCAAGCTCATGAAGGCTGGGAGTTGGTCGACGAGCATTATGACGATGGGGGCTGGTCTGGTGGAAACATGGCCAGACCAGCCTTGCAGCAGCTTCTTGCCGACGTCGCCGCCGGTAAGATCGACGTCATTGTCGTTTATAAGGTCGATCGGCTGACCCGCAGCCTCGCCGACTTTGCTCGTATCGTGGAAGCCCTCGATAAAAGCGGTGGCTCGTTCGTCAGTGTAACGCAGGCATTCAATACGACGACGAGTATGGGTCGTCTGACGTTGAACGTGCTGCTGTCGTTTGCCCAGTTCGAGCGCGAGGTCACCAGCGAGCGCATCCGCGACAAGGTTGCGGCATCCAAACGCAAGGGCATGTGGATGGGAGGACCCGTTCCGCTTGGCTACTGCTTGGAGAACCGAAAGCTGCGCATTGGGGAAAGCGAAGCTCAAACAGTGCGGCACATCTTTAGGCGATACCTGGAATTGCGCTCCGTCGGCGCGCTCGCAGACGAACTCGCGCGGACCGGCGTTCGAACCAAGGTTCGGCAGTACGCAAATGGTCGATCCGTCGGCGGCGTCAACTTCAGCAAAGGCTCGCTCGCGCAGCTGCTTCAGAATCCGCTGTTCATCGGCAAAGTCAGGCACCGTGGTGATCTCTACGCCGGTGAACATGAGCCGATCGTCGACACCATCGTTTGGGATGAGGTTCAGCACACGCTTGCAACGAACCGGCGAGAGCGCTTGCATGGATCGCGTGCTCGATCGCCAAGTCTACTGACCGGTCTCATTCGCGATCCTGATGGGCGGCCAATGACCCCTGTGTTCACGACCAAGGGCAGCCGTCAGCACCGCTATTACGTCACTCGGCTCAAAGCTGGCGAGGATCGCCGGAGCGCTTGGCGCGTGCCGTCGGGTGACATTGACCGCACAGTCCTGGATTCCATGTCGAGGTTTTTGTCGGAGCGGGCCGCCGAACAAGCCGATAACGGAGATGACCCATTTCCCATCGACATCGGTCGGCAAAGCATCCCCGAGCAGCGCAAAGTGCTCCTGGAAGAGAAAGTTCGGGTCCGCCTCGGCGCATCGGAAATCACCGTGAGCATTGGCGACGAGCTTCAGCAGAGTCTTCCGATCGCTGCTCACTTTGTCCGCCGCGGGAATGAAATGAAGCTCGTCGTGCCAATTGATGGTCGGCCGAAGGAACCGGACCCAGTACTTATGAAGCTTCTTGCGCACGCGAGCGCGGCTCGGGAGGCTATCACCACCGGAACTCCGGATCCGATGGTGTCAAACTACAGCAAGCGCCATCTGTGGCAGCTGCTCCGGCTGAACTGGCTGGCGCCGGACATCATCACAGCGATCGTGGAGGGCCGGCAGCCACCGTCGTTGACTGGGCGCCGCCTCCTGAGAGCGGCGGACGTACCGCTCTCGTGGGAAGAGCAGCGCCCTTACTTCGGCTTCAGTTGAGGCTTAATCAGCATCTGCATCTGGTGGCACCGAATTCGGGCTCCAGAGAATTCCGCGGGCGCGCCGCCTTACTGGAACGGCCAGAGTGCTCTCTTGGCGCGAGCGCATGGTGGTCGTCTGAGCACAAGGTACGGAACAATCGCGCTAATTCAGGCTCGGGCGTTCGGGACGCGAGTCCGGTCTCTGATCGCGTCGAGGGAGTGGTGCCGCCTGCGTGACTCGAACACGCGACCCCCGCATTACGAATGCGATGCTCTACCGGCTGAGCTAAGGCGGCTTTGACCCTACTAATACCCTACTAACTTCACCTCCGCTTCGCCAAGCCCCTGCCGCCATTCGGCAATTCCGCGGGGACCCGCTAATTACGAATGATGTGCTCTACCAGCTGAGCTAAAGCGGCTTGGCTCTACGGGAGTGCGCGCCTCCTATCAGTGCGTTTGCCGGGCTGCAAGCGCCCGGCGACCTCTACAGTTATGCTTAACGGAATGGTAACCGCACTCCGCCATTTTCCCACCGAATAAGACGGAATGGGACCGGCGCGATGGACAGTTACCGCGAGCATCCGAGCGATTTCGACGCGCCGGCTGTGTCGGACACGACGACGGCAGCGGCGGATGTCGCCGCTGCAATCGGCACCGACGAACGGCGCATGCACGTACGCGCCTACAATTACTGGGCCTCGCTGCTCGACGGCCGCGATTTTCCTTCGATCGAGGATCTCGAGCCGACGGATGTCAAGGACTTCGCCGGCAACAGCGTCCTTCTCGACTTCACGTGCGGTCACGGCAATCCGGCGATCCCCTACATCGGCCCGGCGATCCGTGACGAGTGCGGGCTCGACGATGACATGCGGACCATCGCGGAGGTTCCGAGCCGGTCGCTGCTGTCGCGGCTGACGGACCATTATATGCAGATCATCGCCAACCGCGCGCCGGTCGGCTTCGAAGCGGAGTTCGACAATCAGCGCGGCGAGAATATCTGCTATCGCGGCATCCTGATGCCTTTCTCGTCGGATGGCGACGCGATCGATTTCATCTACGGTGTCATCAACTGGAAGAAGGCGGGCGTTAATGCCGCGGCCCAGCCGTCGGCACCGGCCGTTCCCGAGATAACGGGAATTGATACTGCCGACGATGAGGTCCTGGAACTTTCGGATCAGGTCAGGGCTCCTCCGCTGATTTCCCAGGATGAACATCTCACCTGGGAGGACGGGCCATCGGCTGAGCCCCACGCGGAAATCGACCCTCCGTTGGAGGAGCAAGGTGCGGCGCCAGCGCATTTCGCCTGGGAGGATCGCCCGCTCGCCGACGCGGACGGGGCGCCAGTGGTCGAGCTCGACGAGAATTCCGGGCTTGCCGATTGGCTATGGGCCGCACGCGAGACCGCGGAGGCCGTCAAGGCCGGTGAGGGCCGCACGCGCGTCGCCCTCTATAAGGCCCTGTCGCTTGCCTATGACTTCTCAATCGCGGCCCAGCGCCACCCCGAAGATTATGCCGAGCTTCTGGAGGAATCGGGCATGAAGGCGCAGGCCCGTGCGCCAATGACGCCCATCGTCAAGCTCGTCTTCGGAATCGCCTATGACAAGGCGCGGCTCACCGAATTCGCGGCTGCGCTGTCCTATGCACAGCGCCAGCAGGTTGAGCTCGGCGGGTTCAAGGACTTCATCGAGAAACAGCCGGGCGGCCTGAAGGCGCTGGTCGCGGCGGAGCGCCAGGCGCGCCGGCCCGATGCGAAAGCGGACACGCGCGGCGAGGCTGCCCGCGCGAAGTTGCGCTCCGCTCCGGCAATTTCCCTTGCCGAAGTGCCGAGCGCCGAGGAATTCGCGGTGGTCGTCACCCGTCGGGGCGCGGACGGCAGCCACGAGCCGATCGCGATCGTCGACGATGAATCGCTGATTGAACGCGCGATCCGTCGCGTCGCCTGACCCAGGGGTCCTCGAAACAGCATTGAGTGGGAGTCGCGGGGTTGTCCGCCTCGTGAGGGCGGGTCTATAGGCCCGGCGCAATCGCCCACTCGCGGAGCATCATCATTCCATGACGGCCCACACGCGCCTGCCTCAGCCGCTGGTCGAATCCATACGCAAGGCGCTGACCCGCAACGCGCTTCCCGGAGAAACGCACGGCCTGTCCCGTGACGCCGAGCGCCAGGCCGCGGAGTTCCTCGCGGAAGTCGCCGGCAGCCGCAGGCGCGGCGAGCTCGCGCTGAAGATCGAATCCACAGGCGGCGAGGCCGGGCATCGCCGGATGCGCATCGGCATCGTCAACGACGACATGCCGTTCCTGGTCGATTCCGTGGCCAACGCGATCGCGGCGCGCCAGCTTGCGATCCACCGGCTGCTCCACCCGGTCGTCTGCGTTACGCGCAACGAGGCTGGCGAGCTCCAGGAGCTCGAGCCCTTGTGCGCGGACAAGAGCCGGCGCGAATCCATGATGTATCTTGAGCTCGACCGCGCCGACGCTCGCGGCAGGCAGGAAGTCGCGTCGGATCTGAGACGGGTCCTCAACGATGTGCGCCTCGCGGTTCGCGATTGGCGCTCGCTCCAGAGCAAAATGCGCGAGGATGCGAATGGCATCCCGGACCCTCAAGGGAAGGCCCTCCTGAACTGGTTCGCCGACGGCGCGATGACCTTGCTCGGCTATCATGTCGAGAAGCCCTATGAGCAGCCCTCGAACGCGCTCGGCATCTTCAGCATCCCCGGCGCACCGACCGATGAGGGCGGCTGCCTCGGTGCGATGCACCATTTCGAAAAGGGCGGCGAGGTGCCGCTGATGGCCAAGGCCGAGCGCAAATCGACGGTGCACCGGCGCGTTCCGCTCGACCTCGTCGTGGTTCCCCTCCTCGAAAACGGCAAAGTCACTGGAATCGGGGTCCACGCTGGTCTGTGGACCAGCGATGCTCTGCGCGTGTCGCCCGAGGACGTGCCCGTGCTTCGGGGGCGCCTCGAACAGCTCGACAAGGATTTCGGCTTCGATCCCAAGGGCCATTCAGGCAAGGCGCTGCGGCACGCTGTGGCATCGCTGCCACGCGATCTCCTGATCACGATCGAATATGAATCGGTGCGCGACCTCGTCATGATGGCGATGTCGCTTGCCGACCGGCCGCGGCCGGCGCTCCTCCAGGTCCGCAGCATCTTGCACGGC
This sequence comes from Pseudomonadota bacterium, assembly GCA_046731955.1. GTDB lineage: Bacteria > Pseudomonadota > Alphaproteobacteria > Sphingomonadales > Sphingomonadaceae > Sphingomicrobium. The sequence continues at coordinate 7,664 of JBKPMC010000048.1, forward strand.
CAGCTGTTCACCTTCGTCTGGCTCCCGCGAGAGGATCTGACCACGTCGCGGCGCACTGCGATCGCGCGATTGCTCGAGAACGAAGTCGGCCGTGAGATCACCAGCTGGTCGGTCGAGCTCGGGGATGGCGACCTCGCGCTCATTCGGTACACCCAATATATCGCCGAAGACGCGCCGCTTCCCGACCAGCAGGAGCTGGACGCCGCGGTCGTCGAGATGGTGCGGGGCTGGTCGCCGGCGGTGGAGTCCGAGCTGATCCAGGCCGCCGGCGCTCCGCGCGCCACACGCCTTGCGCTGACCTATATCGGAACCTTCCCGGAAGGATACCGGTCGCGAACCGCGCCGGAGGAAGGGGCCGCCGACATTCTTCGGCTGTGCGACCTGACCAGCGACGAGGATCGCGACGTGCGTCTGTGGCGCGCGGAAGGCGACGCGCCGGGACAGCTACGGCTCAAGACCTATCGCCAGGGCGGTCTGATCGCCCTGTCGGAAGCCGTGCCGGTGTTCGAGAATTTCGGTTTCCGCGTCCTGGAGGAGATCCCGACCGCGCTTGCCGGCGGCATCGGCTATATCCACGATTTCCGCGTCGAAATCGGCAGCGAAGCCGACATGGGGGCGATTCTCGATCGCATCGGTGAGATTGAAGGCGCAATCGCCAATGTCCTGTGCGGCGCAGCGGAGGATGACGAGTTCAACCAGCTCGTTCTCTACGCGGGCCTCGACACACAGGCCGTGGTGTGGCTGCGCTCCTGGTTCCGCTACCTCAGGCAGACCGGCAGCAGCTTCGGTCTGGTTACCGTCGTCGACGCGCTTCGGCGGGCCCCCAACGCTACGCGCGGACTCGTCGGCCTGTTCGTCGCTGCGCACGATCCGACTGAGAAGAACCGCGACAGCCGAGTTGAGGAGCATCGCGAGCATCTCGACAGCTCACTCGCCAAGGTGCGGTCGATCGACGATGACCGCATTCTTCGCCGCCTGCGTGCGCTGATCGAAGCCATTGTTCGAACCAACGCCTTTGCGCCCGCAGCGCAGGAAGCGTTGGCATTCAAGATCAATTCCTCGCTCGTTCCGGGCCTCCCGGCGCCGGTGCCGTGGCGCGAGATCTGGGTCTACAGCCCGCGCGTTGAAGGAATCCATTTGCGCGGCGGACCAATTGCCCGCGGCGGCCTCCGCTGGTCTGACCGGCGTGACGACTTCCGCACCGAGATTCTCGGTCTGATGAAGGCGCAGCTGGTCAAGAATGCGGTGATCGTGCCGACTGGTGCGAAGGGCGGCTTCTATCCCAAGCAGATCACGAGCCGCGACACCTGGCTTGCGGAGGGTACCGAGAGCTACAGGATCTTCATCCGCTCGCTGCTCTCGGTCACCGACAATCTCGTCAACGACGAGGTCGTGCATCCTGAGGCCGTTGTCGTTCACGATGGCGACGATCCCTATTTCGTCGTCGCTGCCGACAAGGGCACCGCGACCTTCTCCGACATTGCGAACGCCATCGCGCTCGAACGCAATTTCTGGCTCGGGGATGCCTTCGCAAGCGGCGGCTCCAACGGCTACGACCATAAGGCGATGGGGATCACTGCCCGCGGCGCGTGGATCTCGGTGCAGCGGCATTTCCTCGAGATGGGGATCGACGTCCAGTCCGACTCGGTCACCGTCGCCGGCTGCGGCGACATGTCGGGTGACGTGTTCGGCAACGGAATGCTGCTGAGCGAGGCGATCAAGCTGGTGGCCGCTTTCGACCATCGCCACATCTTCATCGATCCCGACCCCGATCCGGAGATCAGCTGGGCCGAGCGCAAGCGTTTGTTCGAGCTGCCGCGCTCGAGCTGGGAGGATTACAACCGTGAGCTCTTGTCCAAGGGCGGCGGAATCTTCCCGCGCACCCAGAAGAGCATCGAGCTCAGCCGCGAGATCCGCGAACTGCTCGGGACCGATTCCAAGTCGCTCGATCCCACCTCGCTCGTCAACGCGATCCTGAAAAGCTCGGTCGATCTGCTTTGGTTCGGCGGCATCGGCACTTACATCAAGGCGTCGACCCAGAGCCAGGCTGACGTCGGCGACCCGGCGAACGATGCGCTGCGCGTCAGCGCCGACGAAGTGGGCGCCAAGGTCATCGGGGAAGGCGCCAATCTGGCGATCACCCAAGCGGGGCGGATTGAATTCGCCGACCGCGGCGGGCGCATCAACACCGATTTCATCGACAATAGCGCGGGCGTCGATACCTCCGACAAAGAGGTGAACATCAAGATCCCGCTCAATCGGGAGATGCGAGAGGGCCGCCTGTCGTTCGAGAAGCGAAACGCGCTGCTCGCGAAGATGACCGACGAGGTTGCAGACATTGTCCTCGAAGACAACCGGCTGCAGACTCTGGCGCTGTCGATCGCGGAAGCGGGCGGGTCGACGGCGCTTCCGGGCCACATCCGCACTATCGAGCTGCTCGAGGCCTCGGGCCGGCTCGACCGCAAAGTGGAAGGTCTGGCGTCGAGTGAGGATCTGACCCGGCGAGCCCAGGAAAATCATGGACTCACGCGGCCCGAGCTCGCGGTTGTCCTGTCGATCTCCAAGCTCGTGCTTCAGGATGCGGCCGAAGAGCTTCACCTCGCCGACGATCCGCTCGTCGAACCGGAGCTGTTCGAGGCCTTCCCCAAGCCGATGCGCAAGGCACATGCCGATGCAATCCGGGCTCACCGCCTGAGGAATGAGATTATTGCGACAAGGGTTGCCAACCGGCTGGTGAACCGGCTCGGGCCGGGCGTGGCGTTCGACCTCATGGAAGAGGAAGGCGCATCGCTCCAGCAGATCGTCTCTGCCTTTCTCGTCGTTGAGCGGCTGCTCGACCTCGATAGATTGTGGCGCGAGATCGAAGAGGACGCCCTTCCCGAAAGCGTGCGCGTCGAGCTCTTTTCGATCGCAGCCGCGAGCATCCGCTCACACTTGTCGGACATCCTCCGTTCGACGAGCGGAGTGGCGAGCGTCAGCGCTCTTTGCAAGCTGCTCGAACCCGGCGTGCGCAAGATCGCCGCGGCCGCGACCAAGCTCATCCGGTCCGAGGTTCGCAACGAGGCCGTCGCGCGCCGCGAGCGCTTGATCGCCCTCGGGGCGAGCGAAGATATCGTCCGTGGTCTCGTCCGCCTTTACGAGCTGGACGGGGTGTTCGGCATCGCCGCCCTCGCGTCGCGGCGGAAGCTCGACGAGCTCCTGCTCACGCGGGCCTATACCAAGCTTGGCGAAGCGCTCGGCCTCGATTGGGCGCAGCAGCAGGTGGCGCGCTTTGTTCCGGCTGACCAGTGGGAGCGCCTGCTGACGGCCGGTCTAGCGCGCGATTTCGAGCAGCTCCGCATCGAGTTCCTTGCGCGCACGACCGGCAGTGACCCACACGCCGGCGTGGAGGACTGGATCGCGAAGCAAAGTGCGCGCATCGATCAGTTCCGCAAGCTGATCGCCCGCGCCCGGGCCGAAGGTCAGGTGAGCGCCCCGATGCTTGCGCAGGTTGCGGGGCAGGCGCGGATCTTGCTCGCGCGCTAGATTCAGTCAGCGGCTGGGTGCGTCAAAGCTCGGTTTCCGAGCCGTAGCGCCGAGTGATCAGCTCCATCAGGTGATTGTCGGGGTCGGCGAAATAGACGCCGCGGCCGCCGAAATGCCGGTTGATCTCACCCAATTGCGTTCGCGCAGGGTCGCCCCAGTAGCTCAGCCCCTGCTCCTGGATTCGGCCGAACGCAGCGTCAAACTCGGCGTCGCTGACCAGGAATGCGTAGTGTTGGGGCGAGACGGATCCCTCCTTCTGGTAATAATCGAGCGATACACCGTTCTCGAGATCCACGACCAGAAAGTGGAAGAACGTCCGCGCCGGCGAAAGACCAAGGATGGACGTCAGGAACTCCGTCGAACGCTGTTTGTCGCTGCACCAGACGATCGTGTGATTGAGCTCAGCCATCCTACGATCCTTTCAGACGCTCTGCGAATAGCCACTGCCGGATCGCCGACGTCAGGTTCGGCGGCTGTTCCGCGTCGAGCCGCTCGGCGTCGATCTCCGCGACCAAAGCATTCAGCGGTCGGCCCAACTCGCGCGCGGCCGATTCCAACGCGTGCCAGAAGATCGGCTCGAGACTGATGGAGGTCGGGTGGCCGGCGATAAGCACCGACCGCTTCTGCGGCGGCGCATAGTCGACCGTCCCTGCCATCAGTACATGTGCTGCCCGCCGTTGATCGACAAAGTCGAGCCGGTGATGAAGCCGGCGTTCTCGTCGACCAGGAAGGCCACCCCGCGCGCGATCTCCGCGGCTTGGCCGAGCCGCCCCACCGGAATTCGCGCGACGATCTTGCCCAGCACTTCCTCCGGGACGGCAGCCACCATGTCGGTGTCGATATAGCCCGGAGCAATCGCATTTACTGTTACGCCCGAGCGCGCGCCCTCCTGTGCAAGCGCCTTGGTGAAACCGTGGATCCCGGACTTGGCCGCGGCATAATTGACTTGGCCATACTGCCCCGCCTGGCCGTTGATGGAGCCGATGTTGACGATCCGCCCATAGCCGCGGCTGGTCATGCCCTCGAACACGGCTTTCGCCATGTTGAACACTCCTCCGAGGTTCACATCGATCACCTCGCGCCACTTCTTGTGGTCCATCCTTTTCATCGTCGAATCGCGCGTGATTCCTGCGTTGTTGACCAGCACGTCGATGGGACCGAGGTCCGTTTCGACCTTGCGCACGCCCTCCTGGCAGGCGTCGTGGTCGGCAACGTCCCATTTGTATGAAGCGATGCCCGTGCGGTCGCTGAACTCGCGCGCGCGCTCCTCATTTCCGGCGTAATTCGCGGCCACGTTCATGCCCATGTCGCGAAGAGCGATGCTGATCGCTTCGCCGATTCCCCGTGTTCCACCGGTGACGATCGCCACTCGTGCCATAAGCCTCTCCTCTCCGGTGAGAGCGCTTATGTCCGCTCCAGCCAGCCTGCAAGTTCGCGCTCGATCAGGCGTTCGAGCATGGCGATGCTTTCAGGCGAGTCGTTGAGGCAATCCAGCAGAGCGAAATTCTCCCCGCCGGCGCGAAGGAATGTCTCGCGACCGCGGATTCCGAGCTCCTCGAGCGTTTCGAGGCAATCGGCCGAGAAACCGGGTGCCGCGATGGCCACGCGCCGGACGCCCTTGCCGGGATAAGCGGCGAGCGTCGCATCTGTCGCCGGCTCCAGCCACTTCGCGCGGCCAAAGCGCGACTGGAACGCGACATCCACCTCCCGACCCAGTGCTTCCGACAGAAGCCGGGCCGTCTTTTGGCAATGGCAGTGGTAGGGGTCACCGAGCGCGAGCGTCCGCTCGGGCATTCCATGGAAGCTGATCAACAGCTTTTCCGGCTCGAAATTCAGAGCGGTAAGCTGCCGAGAGACATTTGCGCGCAGCGCCTCGATGTAGAGCGGATCGTCGTAATAGGGCGGCAGAATGCGCAGCGCAGGCTGGGCGCGCATTCGGGCCAGCACTCCGAACACGGCATCGTTCGCCGTCGCGGTCGTCGCCGAACAATATTGCGGGTAGAGGGGCGCGACGAGAATTCGCGTGCAGCCTTCGCGCATCATGCGCTCGACCGCCGCCGCGATGCCGGGATGACCGTAGCGCATTGCATATTCGACTCGCGCCCGGCCTACGAAGCGCTCGCGCAGCGCATGCGCCTGCCGACGCGCGATTGCAGCCAGCGGCGATCCCTCATTGGTCCAGATCTGGTTGTAGGCCTCGGCAGACCTTCTCGGTCGCGTGCGCAGGATGATCCCGTGGAGGATCGGCTTCCAGGCGATAGCCGGGATTTCGATGACGCGCGGATCGCTCAGGAACTCGGCGAGGTAGCGGCGCACCGCTCGAACCTCGGGGGCGTCTGGGGTCCCAAGATTGATTAGCAGCACCCCTATCTGGGGCTCGGGCACCTGCGGATGATCGGCCGGAAGGATCATGCCCCCGACATAAGATCGAACGGCAGGTTGCGCAGCCTCCGCCCGGTCCCGGCAAAGATCGCATTTGCGACAGCCGGCGCGAGCACCGTCGGCCCAAGCCCGCTCACGCCGCCGGGTGGTTCGCTGCTCCGAATCGTCTCCACTACTATCTCTGGAATGTCTCCGAGGCGTGGCAGGCCGATACCGGCAAGGGACCTAGCGCGCGGCAGGCCGGAAACCCATTCAGTTGGCAGGCCGGTTGCCTGCCCCAGCGCCCAGATCAGGCCGCTCTCGACCTGCTGCACGACGAGGCCCGAATTGACCGCACGCCCGCAGTCCACGGCGGCGACCAGCCGGTGCACTTTGACGCGCTGGTCGTCGCCGATGCTCGCGGTCGCCACCAGGCCAATGTGCGACCCATAGGCCGAGCAGCCGGCGATCCCCATCGTGCTTCCCGGCCCGCCGCCATCCCATTGCGCCCGTCTGGTTGCGGCCTGAAGGCAGCGGGCGAGGCGTCCGTTGGCCCCAAGCATGGACATGCGGAAAGCCAGCGGCTCCATCCCGACGGCCCGCGCGAGCTCGTCGACGAAGCTTTCGGTGAAGAAGGCGAATTCGCGCTGCGGCGATCCGCGCATGTAGCCGGCGGTGAGGGGAAGCTGCGCGCGGATGGCCTCAATCCGCACGTTGGGAATGGAATAGGGCGGTACCGAACCGCCGAGCGCGGTTCGGCCGAGGTTCGACAGCCCATCTGAATTCGCCAGTCGGGCGAGCGCGGAGCCCATTCCGTCGGCGGTCGCGACACGCATCTGCCATGCTGCCGTGAGCCCGCCCGGCCCGGGAAGCGCGGTCATGCGCGCCAAGGCGCCTGGCGAAACGGGGTCGTGGTTCTGGCTGGCCGAAGCCGAGAATACGACCTGAACGGGGCGCTTGAGCTCGCGCGCAAGTTCGATCGCGATTGGGACGGCATCGGATTCCAGCGAGCGCCCCGCCGGCTCGCCGACCGGCATTGGGTAGAGCGTGAGGTCAGCTACAGCGCGCCCGAAACCGGGCGCTTGCGACGGTGTCCAGACTTCGATCGCGCCTCCGGAAAGCCGCGCCGTGGCCGTGATCGGCTCGAGCCCAAGATGCTGCGACGGCGCGACGAAATAGGTCGCCGCCAGGGCACGCGAGCCGCGCGTGACTCCATCATAGTCGCCGCGGCTGAACCATTCGTCCGATTCGCCGTTGGCGAGCGCGTCGTCGAACACGGGCCGCAGATCCGCGGGTGTCCGTGTTCCAGTGAATTTAGGGTCGGCAGCCTTTACCGCACGCTCGGCAGCCCACCAGGTGTCCGCAACGACCGCGATCCAGCCGTCGCGAGCGGCAAGGTGGCGAGCGCCAGGAACCTGACCAATCGAATCCCGACGGAACCCCGTCAACCGGCCGCCCGGCGGCGCCATCCGCACGGACGCGAAGAGCATGTTCGGCAGGCGGACGTCGCCGGCGAACCGGAGGCTTCCGTCGCTCTTCGCCGGGCCGTCGAGACGCTGCAGTGGTTGGCCGATAAGGCGCGACTTCTGCGATTGTCGACGGTGTGGCGATCGAGGCGGCGAGCGATGCGCCGCTTCCTCAGCAAGCTCGCCGAACGTAAATGTCCGCCCTCCATTGATCACGAAGCCGTCGGCCGTTTCACACGCGCTGGGATCGACATTCCATCGATCCGCAGCGGCGCCGACTAGCATGGTTCTCGCGACCGCGGCCGCCTCACGGAGCGGCTGCTCGAACGCGCGCACCGACGTCGATTCCGCGGTGATCCGGATGCCGTTCGGCCAGCCCTCCTCTTCGGCCAGCGGGTTGGCGTAGACTTTCGCCAGCGGCGTCGGCTCGACACCTACCGTGTCCCAGGCCGCACCTAGCTCGTCCGCAACGATCTGTGGCAGTGCGGTCCACACGCCCTGACCGGTTTCCACTTGCGGCACGGCGACCGTGATCCGCCCGTCACGGGCGATCTTGATGTAATTGCCGATCGCTTGCTCGCCTGGGCGCAACGCAAGTTCGCTGCCGAGACGCCGGGGCCACAAGGCGAAGGCAACGATCAGGCCGACGCCCGTTCCGCCGCCGATCAGCAATGTGCGGCGGTCGATCCTCAATGCGCGTACTGGGCCTTAAGCGATCGGCGGTCGATCTTGCCCGTGCCGAGCCGAGGCAGCGGCTCCTCGGAGAAGATGATCCGCTCGGGAATCTTGTACTTGGCAATCCGCTGATCGAGGAATTCGCGAAGATCTCCTTCGGTCAACGAGGCCCTGACGTAAATCACCGCGACCGGCACTTCACCTAGTCGTTCGTCCGGCGCTCCGAACACCGCGACTTCGGCGACTTCCGGGCAGGCATAACAGGCCGCCTCCACTTCCACGGCTGAGATATTCTCGCCGCCGCGAATGATAATGTCCTTCTTGCGGTCGACGATGAACAGATAGCCGTCCTCGTCGAGATAGCCCATGTCGCCGGTACGGATGTAACCGTCCTCGGTGAACAGTGCTGCCGTCGCCTCAGGATTGCGCCAATAGGATTTGACGTTCGCAGCACTTCGGATCGCGACCTCGCCGACTTCGCCGGTAGCCAAATGCCCGTCTCCGTCACCGAGGATCTTGAGCTCGATGAACGGCTTTTGCGCCCGGCCCGTCGATGCGGGCTTTTCGGCGTAATTCCCCCAATAGTTCGCGCAGCCGGCCGCGTTGGTTTCGGTGAGGCCGTAGCCGAGCGCCGGCTGAGCATTGGGAAACTCCGTTCTCAGCCGACTGACATGGCTGACCGGCCGCGGCGCTCCGCCCGCAGTGATGTCCCTCAGCGAGGATAGGTCGAAACTGTCCCGGTCTGGATGGTTCATAAGCTCGAGGCTCATCGTCGGTACGCCGACGAAGTAAGTGATCTTTTCCTTCTCGATGAGGCGCAGTGCCTCGCTCGCATCCCATTTGGGCATTACGACCATGCAGCGGCCGATCACGAAGCTGTTGATCATCACAGGGACTTCGCCGGTGACGTGGAACAGCGGCACGCTAAGGAGGATTCGCGCCTGGGTCTGTGGTGCCCGGCCATCCTCGGTCAGGATCCCGAGGAGAACCATGAGCCCGCTTGTGTAGGCGTAGGTCGCGGTCGTCACCGCGCGATGCGTCGACAGCGCGCCCTTCGCCTCGCCGGTCGATCCGGAAGTGAACAGGATTGTTGCGTTGTCTTCGGGCGCCACTTCCGGAAGAACGCTGTTCTCGTCACGGTCATGGAGAAGATCGGCCAGCGCCTCCTCAACCGGCAGCTCTATCGGGACGGACACGATGTCGAGGCTCTCGCAACGCGCTGCAATCCTCTTTGCCCGGGGAGCGTCTGCAATGATCAGCTTCGGATCGGTCAGGCTGATTGCATGCTCCATCTCATGAGCTTCCCACCAGCCATTGAGCAAAGTCGCAACGCCGCCGGCTTTGACGACCGCCATGTAGCTGACGATCCACGCGGGACAGTTGCGCATCGCGATGCCGACGCGGTCGCCCTTGCCGATCCCGCGCGCTGCGAGCCCATGCGCCGCACACTCGGAAATGTGGTGAAGCTCGGCGAAGGTCAGGCGCTCTTCGCCGGCGACTAGCGCCTCTGTCTCACCATTCAGCTCGCAGAATGTGCGAAAAAGCGACGGCAAGGTCGCCGGGAAGTGAGACACGATAGCTCGGCCCTCATCATCCTGGCCGACGACGAGACGGCCGCCCGGACCGGTGACTTGGGCGAGCAATTCGTCGAACCTGCGATCGAGCTCACTAGGCATCCACGCTCCTTTGCCTTTGCCTCTCCCCGCCTTATGAGGCGCTGATCATTGATGGGGAAGTCCTTGCAAGTTGCCGACAACTCACGCTTCACTGCGTTTCCGGACCTCGGCCTTTCGCCGATCGCGCTGCACATCGGGCCGTTCGACCTCCGCTGGTACAGCCTGGCGTACCTCGCCGGCATTTTCATCGGCTATTGGTACCTCCTGAAGCTGATCAAGCAGCCCGGTGCACCAATGGGCCGCCGCCACTCCGACGATCTGGTCTTCTATGCCGCGCTGGGGATCATTCTTGGCGGGCGTCTCGGCTATGTGCTGTTCTACAATTTCAGCTTCTATTTCGGCCATCCGCTCGAGATCGTGAAACTGTGGGACGGTGGAATGTCGTTCCACGGCGGCGTCATCGGAACGTCGCTCGGAATCTTCTATTTCGCGCACAAGGAAAAATTGTCGTGGCTGCGGATCCACGATTATGTCGCCTGCTGCGTGCCCTTCGGCCTTTTCTTCGGTCGCCTCGCCAATTTCGTGAATCAGGAGCTTTGGGGGGCGCCAACGCAGGTTCCGTGGGCGATCCGCTTTCAGGAGCTGAACCAATATCGTGAGCTGGTCCTCGGTCCGCCGCGCCACCCGAGCCAGCTCTATGAGGCTTTCCTCGAAGGAATCGTTCTTTTCGCGATCCTAGGGTGGATGTTCTGGAGGACCCAGGCGCGTTACGAACCGGGAAAGCTCGTCGGCGCCTTCATCTTTTTCTACGGCATCTTTCGCTTCGGCATCGAGTTCATCCGGGAGCCGGACAGCCAGCTGATTGCTTTCACCCAGGCGACGCATCTGCACATGGGTCAGTGGCTGTCGCTGCCGATGATCATGGGCGGGCTGTGGCTGATGCTGACCGCGAAGCGCCGCCGCGTGCGGGTCGAGCCGACGCTGGGCTCCACAAGTGTCGCGTGACGCCCCTCGAGCGCGCGCTTCGCGAACGGATCCAGGCTGAGGGGCCCATCACTGTCGGGGCCTATATGGAGGCCTGCAACGCATATTATTATGCGACCCGCGACCCTCTCGGCGCGAAGGGCGATTTCACGACCGCGCCGGAGATCAGCCAGATGTTCGGCGAGATGGTCGGCGCGGCGCTCGCGGACTGCTGGAAGCGCACAGGAGCGCCGGTAAATGCAATCTACGCCGAGCTCGGGCCCGGGCGGGGGACCCTAGCGTCAGACGCGCTACGCGTGCTGCAGTCCGCGGGTTTTTCCGGCGACGTCCATTTCGTCGAGACGAGCCCGGTCCTTCGAGAGGCACAAGATTCGGCAGTGCCGGGTGCGCATTGGCACGAGACCGTCGACGAGCTTCCCTCAGGGCCACTCCTTCTCGTCGCCAACGAATTCCTGGACGCGCTTCCGATCCGCCAGCATGTCGAGGGCGTGGAGCGGAAGATCATGGCTGCGGCAGGTGGACTGGCCTTCGACCGTGACGGCGAGATCGTCGAAGATTCGCCGGTGCGAGATGAGATCGTCAGCGAGATCGCGGATCGGCTGGTTGCGGATGGCGGCGTCGCCCTGCTCGTCGATTATGGCCACGCGAAGAGCGCGCCCGGCGACACACTGCAGGCGGTGCGCGGCCATCGTTTCGCAGCCGTCCTCGACGGCCCCGGAGAGCAGGACCTGACGTCTCACGTCGACTTCGAAGCGGTCACGCGCGCAGCACGAGCGGCAGGCGCAGCAATCACACTCCTCGTCGGCCAGGGCGAATGGCTGAAACGGCTCGGAATCGAAGCGCGTGCCGAAGCGCTGATGAGCGCGAACCCCGATCATGCGGACGACGTGCGCTCGGCCCTCAAGCGTCTCACCGCAGCCGACCAGATGGGCGAGCTGTTCAAAGTGATCGCAATCCATGCTCCCGGCTGGCCGGCTCCGGCAGGGCTCTCGTGAGCGTCGAAGTCATTCGCGCGATTTGCCTGGGTGGTCTACCCCACGGGTTCCTCGGTCGGCGCGGCGGTGTCTCGAGCGGCGAGCTCGCCGGGCTCAACGTCGGCTACGGCAGCAGAGACGACCGTTCGGCGATCGACGAGAACCGCAGCCGAGCGATTGCGTCCCTGCTTCCGGGCGGGGATCTTGTCACGGCGCACCAGGTTCATTCCGCGGAGGCCGTGCACGCCGAAAGCGCCTGGCCGCAGGACCAGCGGCCACGCGCTGACGCGATGGTCACAAACCGGCCGGGCCTTCTCCTTGGGATCCTGACTGCCGACTGTGCGCCCGTGCTCTTCGCCGATAAGCAGCGCGGCGTCATCGGCGCCGCGCACGCGGGCTGGCGCGGGGCACTTGCCGGAGTAACTGATTCGACCATCGAGTTGATGGAGGAGGTCGGAGCCCGCCGGGAGCGCATCCACGCCGTTGTCGGCCCCTGCATTGGCCAGCCATCCTATGAAGTCGACGACGGTTTCCGTTCCCGTTTCCTCCACGCAGACCCGTCAAACGCACGCTTCTTCGTAACCGGACCCGCGGGAAAGCCGCACTTCGACCTCGAAGCCTATGTCGTCCATCGTTTGCTGGCCGCGAGCATCGGTGAGGTCGAGGCCCTGAACCTCGACACCTATGCCGATCCAGATCGCTTCTACAGCTACCGCCGCGCCACCCATCGCGGCGAGGCTGATTACGGTCGCCAGCTTAGTGCCATCGCGATCGGCGCCTGATCCGCGGCGCTGTCTCGATCCGGAACATTGCCGTTTTGAGCGTCGCTTCGGCCACAGGCCGAGTTCAAAACAGTGTCCGGAACGAAAGAACCTGTGCAATGACGATCATCGGCAAGCTGCTGCGAGACAACAGGGGCGCCGGGGCGATTGAGTATGCGCTCGTGGCGTCCCTCATCGCGATAGCTGCGATCTCGGGATACAATGAACTCGGCGACAAGGTTGAGTCACACTACACCAACGTCGATCAAAGCCTTTCCGGCAATTTGTAAATACGCCGCGACAGACGCCCACCCTCTCTTCTGTTGACCTGATCCATGACCGCGGCCTAGCGGCACTGCTGGGCTGGGACTAAGGGGTGCGTCAGACAGGAGAGTGTTCTTGCCCACCGAAGACGACATCAGCGGCGCCAGCCCTCATCATCGGCCGCCGCGGCCATCCCCGACCAGCATCGGCAACCACAAGCTCAAGGCGCAGACCTTGATGCTTGGCTACGGTTTCGATCCCGAGCTCAGCGAAGGTTCCCTGAAACCGCCGATTTTCCTGACCTCAACCTTTGTCTTTGAAAATGCCGCGGCGGGGAAACGCTTCTTCGAGGGCGTGACCGGGAAGCGTCCAGGCGGGGCCGAGGGCCTGATCTATTCGCGTTTCAACGGCCCCAACCAGGAAATCCTCGAGGATCGCTTGGCCGTGTGGGAAGACGCGGACGATGCGCTGGCCTTCTCGAGCGGAATGGCGGCAATCGCGACGCTTCTGCTGACCTTCGTCCGGCCCGGCGACTGCGTCCTTCATTCGGGTCCGCTCTACGCGGCGACCGAGACGTTGATCGCCAAAATCCTCGGCCAGTTCGGGGTCTCGTGGATCGACTTTCCCGCCGGGGCGACCCGCGAAGAGATCGACGCGGGAATCGCGAAAGCCAAAGAAAAGGGCCGCGTCTCCCTCATCTATCTCGAGAGCCCGGCGAACCCGACCAACGCGCTGGTGGACGTCGAGGCAGTGGCCGCGGCGCGCGAGGCAGCCTTCGGGGCAGACGACGAGCGGCCGCCGATCGCCATCGACAACACCTTCCTGGGACCGCTGTGGGCCAAGCCTTTGAGCCAGGGCGCCGACCTCTCGGTCTACAGCCTGACCAAATATATCGGCGGACACAGCGACCTCGTCGCGGGCGCCTTGGTGGGTGAGAAGGGCCTGATCAACCAGGTTCGGATGTTCCGCAATACCATCGGCACCATCTGCGATCCCAACACCGCCTGGATGCTGCTGCGCAGCCTGGAGACGCTGGAGCTTAGGATGGACCGGGCCGGGCAGAATGCCGCCAAGGTCTGCCAGTTTCTCCGCGAGCATCCCAAGGTCGAGAAGGTCGGCTACCTCGGATTCCTCGAGCAAGGGTCGCGCCAGGCCGACATCTACCGCCGCCACTGCACAGGGCCGGGATCGACTTTTTCGCTCTACTTGAAAGGCGGCGAGCCGGAGGCGTTCGCCTTCCTCGACAACCTCACGATCGCGAACCTCGCGGTCAGCCTCGGCGGCACGGAGACTCTGGCCAGCGCCCCGGCGGCGATGACCCATTTGTCGGTGCCCGAGGAGCGCAAGAAGCAGCTCGACATCACCCCGAACCTGGTGCGCATCTCGATCGGCTGCGAGGACCCGGACGATTTGATCGCCGACTTCGCAAATGCGCTGAACGCGGTCTAGGGGTGAGGGGCCGAAATGGCCGAGACCCGCGAACTCCAGCGTAACGCGACCTTGGTCAGTACGGAGCGGCAGGGCCCGGTCCTTCGCCTGACGCTCCAGAATCCGCCGGTCAACGCCTTGTCGATTGCTGTCATGGAATTGCTGCAGGCCGAGCTCGACGCCGCATGCGACGACGAAACCGTCCGAGTCATCGTCCTCGCGGCCGCGGGCAAGCTGTTTTCAGCCGGTCACGACCTCAAGGAAATGACTTCGCATCGCGCCGATGCCGACCGGGGCCTGGCCTTCTTCGAGCAAACCTTCGCTCTCTGCTCGCGACTGATGCAATCGATCGTCGATCATCCCAGGCCGGTCATTGCGGAAGTCAACGGAATAGCGACGGCGGCCGGGTGTCAGTTGGTCGCGTCCTGCGACCTCGCAATTGCATCGGACCGGGCGCAATTTGGTGTGAACGGCATCGACGTCGGTCTGTTCTGCGCAACGCCGGCCGTGGCTTTGACGCGCAACGTGAGCCCGAAGCGGGCTATGGAAATGCTGCTGACCGGTGAGATGATCGATGCCGCGACCGCCCTCGAATTCGGCCTGGTGAACCGCATCGTGCCGAGCGAGTCCCTGACCGAGGCGGTAAACGAGTGCGCGACAACCGTCGCTGCCAAGTCGCCGCTCGCAGTCAAGCTTGGGAAACAAGCGGTCCGCAAGCAGGCCGGGATGAGTCTCGCCGAAGCCTATGAGCATACGTCCCGGGTGATGGTCCAGAACATGCTGGCGGCCGACGCCGATGAGGGAATCGGCGCGTTCTTCGAAAAGCGTCAGCCCACGTGGCGTGGAGATTGACGAACTCCACTGTCCGCAATGAGTCGGAAACGGACTTCAGTCCCAGTCCTCAATCGCCCAGGCACGCTGCTCGGCGAGGCGTCGCAGTTTCCCGTGCGGGTTCACCGCGATCGGCTCGTCGGCCCATTCGAACGCCGGTTGGTCCGAGACATGGTCCGAGTAGAATCGGACATGGCCGTGCATCCCTTTCAGGCCGGACTTCTCGACCCAGTCGGCGATCATCCTGAGCTTCGCCGGCCCGTAGCAATTCTCGCCGAGGATTTTCGCGTGAACGCGGTCGTCGAGGCCGATAACCGAACCGGTGCCGATCACGTCGTCGAAGTCGAGGCGTTCGGCAATCGCGTCAGCGTAAAGGCGGTAGGAGGCGGTCGCGAGAACCACACGGCGTCCATCGGCCTTGTCGCGCGCGATCGCCGCGCGTGCTCCGGGCCGGATATTGGTTGAGACCTGCTTGTCGGCAAAGCTCTCGACCAGCGGCTTCAAATCCCGCGGATGAATGCGGCCGCCCAGCAGCAGTCGATGATTGATTTCCTTGAGCTTCGCTCGGTCGATCAACCGAGTGACGTAGGCGAGCATCGATAAAAGCACGATCGGAACGAAGAGCAGGCGCCACGGCGCGCGACGCATTGCGCAATGCAGCAGAAACGGCGTGTAGGTCGGTCGGCGCGTGACCGTGCGATCCATGTCATAGATCGCAAGGTCGCTCATGCATTTCTCCTGAGGATCGCTTCGACCAGCGCGTGATCTTCGGGCTTGTCGACGTCGACTCCGGCGAGCGGATTGGAGAGGCGCACCGCCTTTACGTTGAGTCGCAGTCGGTCGCTGAGCGCCGAGAGGACATCATCGATGCTAAGAAGCCGCAAGGCAGCGGCGAGCAGCACTCCGGGGCCGAGCAGCGAAATGATGCGCCAGGCCTTTTTGCGGTCCTGCTCGACAGAGCGCCACAACTCGATCGCCGGTGCAACTTGGGACGAGCGAAGCGCGAAAAGGTTAGCGCCGGTGTAAGCGCCGTCGCGAAACTTGAGCCAGGTCCGGCGAGTGTCAGGGAGCCGGCGCATCACTGAGCTGCGTTCGACCACGCCGATCGCAATGTCGGCGCTTCCTGCCGCACGGCACAATTCGTCAATGGTCGCTGCGTCAAGCAGCGCATGATCGGCCGTCGTGACGAGCAGCGGCCAGTCGACGTTTGGACTGTTGCACAGCTCCAGCATCGTCTCGGCGATCGAGCCTCGCGATTCACCTGCCGAAATGCGCGGATCGTCGGGAAGCACCTCGGCGATCCGGCCGGGTGCCTGGCTCAGCACGATGACTTGGCCCACGCTTTCGCTCGCAAGCAGCGCGCTGACGGGCCGGCGCACCATGGGTTCGCCCCCCACCGGGATTAGGGCTTTCAAGTCGGTCCCGAACTGCTCGGCGAATGAATCGCGCCGCGGCCGGGATCCGGCAAGCACAATCGCGGTATATGTCACGCCTCCAGCCAGGAGACGATCCGCTGGCCGCGCGCGGCGCGCTCGTTGGCCTGGGCGAGCCGCACCGCGTGGAAGATCAGGCTCACGATGGTCCAGCAAGCGACCAGCTCAAGACCGACGTCGGGACGGCCGAACAGGAGCGCTGCGACCAGGATCACCATGTTCGGATTGCGGCGCGCGGTGATCAGCCGGAACTTGCTGTCGATCGGTTGCCACACATGGATGTGCATTCCGCCGAACCGGCGGATGAAGATCCCTTCGATGATGCGCTGCGCGACATAGCCGCCAATGATCGCCCAGAGGACCATGGTCGCATAGACTGGCTCCAGTGGTCGTCCGTACGCCGCCAGCCCGTGCTCCCACGCCCACCACCAGAAGGGCGGATGGATCAGGTCGATGCCATGGTCGAGCGTATTGCCCCATTTGGACGACGCGCCGGTGCAGCGCGCGAGTTTCCCGTCGACCGTGTCCAGCACCATGAAGATGAAGCCCGAAAGGACGCCCCACCAATATTGGCCGTTCCAGAACAGCCAGAACGCAAGCACGCAGAGGATCGCACCGACGAGGGTCACGAAGTTCGGCGTAAGTCCGGCCCGAGCGGCCCAACGCGTCAAATAGAAAGCGGGCTTTCGCCACAAATAGAGGGTCAGTACGTCGGTCACGCCCTTGTAGGCAGCGTCATAGGCGGCGCGCTCGACCGGCTCAGGATCGTTCGGGTCGAGCGGCAGCACGAACGGCCGGTCGCGCTTCCTGAGCTCAGAATAGCTTAGTTCGGCCGTTTCCGAGGCGAGCTGCTCGTAACCATCGACCGGTCTCCCGGCTTCGAGCGCCACAATTGCCGCCGACGCATCTTCATCCGCCGGAACATGCGCGATCACTGGCTTGCCCGCGAGCGTGAGCACCGTGCGCGGCCGCGACTTCATGGCCTTCAGCCACGCCGGGTCCCAGGCGTAGGCCATGCTTGCAAGCAGGCTTGCCCGACCCGGTTGCACTGCGTCGGCGCACGAGAATCCGGCATTGGCGGCCAGTCGGCACATGCGGTCGCGCGCGTCCATGCCGAACGGTCGACCTGGATTGGAGCCCACCGGGACAAACAGGACGGGCGTTTCGCTGGCCATGGGCAGGCTGGCATAACGGCGCTGTCCCGGGCAGGGAAGGGCCACTACCTTGGTTCGACTTGCTCCCCTCAAGCATTTCGCGCACAAATCCGCGCGCATGGCCGATCTCGATCAACCAGCGGCGGGTGATCCGCACGGCTCCGTGTACCGGGTAGCGGGCGCGCTGACGATCACGCGTGCGGCGACGACGCAGCGCGAGCTCGATGCTCTTCCCGACCCCGTGACCATCGATCTTTCCGAGGTTCAGCGGATGGACACGGTCGGCGCGTGGATCGTCTATCGGACGGTCCGGGACCGGGGCGCCAAGGTGATCGGCGCAAGCCGCGACGAGGTCAGTCTCTTGAAGGAGGTTGGCGACTACGACGTGCCCACGCGGGTACGCCCCGTAGAGAGGCCCAGTTTCTTCCGAGTTCTGACCGAGATCGGTGAATCGATCACCGATGCCGGCAAGACCCTGGTTGGCCTGCTGGGCTTCTTCGGCGCGACGCTGATCGGGTTCGCCAATGTGATCCGACGTCCGCGAAAATTCCGAGTCAACGCAGTCGTAACGCGCTTCGACGTCGTCGGGGTGCGTGCGCTGGGGATCATCGGTCTGATGAGCTTTCTCATCGGTATCGTCATCGCGCAGCAGGGCGCGGTCCAGCTCGAGCAATTCGGCGCCGAGGTCTACACGATCAACCTCATCGGCCGAATTACGGTTCGCGAGCTCGGCACGTTGATGACCGCGATCATGGTTGCTGGCCGCTCCGGCTCGGCGTTCGCGGCGCAGCTCGGCACGATGAAGATCACCGAGGAGATCGACGCAATGCGCACCATCGGCGTCTCGCCGATCGAGGCGCTCGTCATCCCGCGCATGATCGCCACGGTGATCATGATGCCGCTGCTTGCCTTCTGGGCGATGCTGCTAGCACTGATCGGCGGGGGTATCTTCGTTTGGCTTGATCTTGGAATCCCCCCACTCACCTTCATCCAGCGGCTGCAGGAAGTGATCCCAATGACCGACTTGTATGTCGGTCTCATCAAGGCGCCGGTGTTCGGCTTCATCATCGCGCTGGCCGGCTGCTTCCAGGGCATGCAGGTCGAGAGCAACAGCGAGGAAGTGGGCTCGCGCACCACCACCGCGGTCGTGCAGTCGATCTTCCTCGTGATCGTGCTCGACGCGGTTTTCGCGGTGTTCTTCAGCTCGATCGGCTGGAAATGACGCCGAAGGACTGCGTTCCCGTCATCACCGTCACCGGGCTGCGCAACAGCTTTGGCGATCAGGTGATTCATGAAAACCTCGACCTGACGGTCTGCCGCGGCGAGATCCTTGGAGTGGTCGGCGGCTCGGGGACGGGCAAGTCGGTGCTTCTGCGCTCCATCATCGGATTGCAGACGCCCGAGGCGGGCAGGATCGAAGTTCTCGGCGAGGATATGATCGGCCGCAGCGAGGATGAGGCGAAGAACATCCGTCGCCGCTGGGGAATCCTCTTCCAGAACGGAGCACTCTTCTCGACGCTGACCGTCGCCGAGAATGTAGAGGTCGCGATTCGCGAATATTTCCCGTTCATCCACCCGCCGCTGCTCGACGAGATCGCCTCCTACAAGATCGCGATGGGCGGACTTCCGCCAGACGCAGGCCCCAAATTTCCGTCGGAGCTCTCGGGCGGCATGGTGAAGCGCGCCGGTCTCGCTCGAGCGCTTGCGCTCGATCCCGAGCTCCTGTTCCTCGACGAGCCGACGGCGGGGCTCGATCCGATCGCCGCGGCGGCCTTCGACCAGCTTACCCTGTCGCTCCAGAAGCGGCTCGGCCTCACCGTCTTCCTGATCACCCACGACCTCGACACCCTGCATGCCATCTGTGACCGTATCGCGGTGCTCGCGGACAAGAAGGTACTCGGGGTCGGAACGATTCCGGAACTATTGGCTTTGGACCATCCTTGGATACAAGAATATTTCAATGGACCGCGTGGCCGAGCTGCGGCGGCGAGCTATGAGAAAGAGGTCGTGGCCTGATGGAAACGCGCTCGAACTACATCATGGTCGGCGCCGTCACGGTGGCCCTGCTGGCCGGCACCTTGCTGTTCATCGTCTGGCTCGCCGGCCTCTCGAACAAAGCGACCAAGTGCTACGATATCTACTTCGCCCAGGCGGTGGGCGGGCTCAACAAGGGCTCGAACGTCACCTTCTCCGGCGTGCCCGTCGGGCAGGTGCAGCGCATTTCCCTGCTTCCGAGTCGCCCCGAGTTCGTGTGGGTACGGATCGAGGTCGATGAGCAGACGCCGGTCCTCCAGGGCACCACTGCGCAAATCAAGGGCGTCGGCTTCACCGGGGTCAGCGAGATCCAGCTCGACGGCGCCGTGCGCGGGAGCCCGCCGATCCAGCACGTTGGCCCGCAGGGCTGCCCGGTCATCCCGGCATCGACTGGCGGCCTCGGCGCCCTGCTCAATAGCGCGCCTGAGCTGATCGACCGCATCCAGCGTCTGACGGAGCGCCTCACCGAGCTCTTGAGCGACAAGAATCAGAATTCGATTTCCGACATTCTCGAGAATCTCGACAAGACCACCACTGTGATCGCCGACCGGGCGCCCGAGCTTGCCGATGCGATAGCGGACACCCGCACCGCGGTCCGCAACGCCGGTATTGCCGCGCAGCGAGTCAGCCTTCTTACCGACAACACGAACAAGCTGGTGGTCGAGCAGGGACGGCCGGCAGCGGAGGATCTTCGCAAGTCGATCGCCGCGGTTCAGCAGGCAGCGGACAGTCTCAACGCAATCATCACCGATGCGCGGCCTGGCGTTCAGAATTTCAGCAAGTCGACCCTTCCTGAAGCAAACCAGCTGGTGCGGGATCTGCGCGACCTATCCCAATCGCTGAGGGTGATTTCCGAACGGGTCGAGCAGCGGGGGATCGGTGGCACGCTCGGGCCCCAGCAGCTGCCCGACTATAAACCGAGGAAACAGTGATGAAGCTCATGGTGCGTGTAGCAGGGCCGATTACGCTCGGTCTCGCGGTTGGCGGCTGCTCGCTCGGCGGATTGCTGGGCGGGGGCGGAAAGCCGCCGACCACATTGCAGACCCTAACGCCGGAGGCGCCGGACCCCGGGGCAATTTCGCGCTCGGCCAGTGCGGGCCAGGCTGTCACCATCGCCTCGCCGGTTCTTCCCAAGGAGCTTCGCACGACAAGAGTGCCGGTTCAGATCACACCCACCGACATCCAATATGTGACCAACTTGCAGTGGGTCGACACGCCCGACCGGCTCTTCCAGGCGTTGATCGCCGAGACGGCGCGTCGAACGACAAACCGTGTCGTGCTCGACACGCGTCTGACCGCGCTCGATCCAGGGCTTCTCGTGACGGGTGAGCTTCAGCGCTTCGGTTATGACGCGTCGAACGGCCAGGTGGTTGTAATCTATGACGCCATGATGTCGACGGCCGGTGGCAGCCGCGTCGACACGCGGCGCTTCACAGCGACCGTACCGGCCGACGGTAGCGGACCGTCAGTGGGGCCGGCGCTCAACCGCGCCGCGAACCAGGTCGCAAGCGAAGTCGCCAGCTGGATCGGGAATTCGGGTAACTAGCCCGCTGCCGCTGCTGACGCCGGCATGAAGTGAATGCCGTGTCGCTCACCAATTTTCGGAATCTTCGCCAAGTCGTCTGGAATCGTGCGGACTTGCTCGTTCAGTTCCTGGAAGAATTCCGATCCGTGCGCCGGCGCCGCGAAGATGAGGACGCGCGCGGGCGTCGGTGATGCGCCCTTGAATCCGTGGACGGTGTTGCGTGGCAGATAGTTGAAATCTCCGGTCCTCGATTTCACTGCCTCGCCATCGATTTCGAAATCGAGCTCACCATCGAGAATGTAATAGGCTTCATCCCAGTCGTGCCGATGAGGCGGCGGGCCCATGCCAAGGGGGACTTCCTCTTCAAACAGCGACCAGGCGCCGCCGGTCTCGCCGGACTCGCAAAGCATTCTGAGCGGCATGCCGAGGATGTTGAGCGGCTCTCTTTCACCTGCTCGGACGGTGGTTGCAGGCATATCGTGGCCTCCTCCTACTCTCGAGTGGAGGATACACCCTCAGGGGCTGACATGCACGCTCAGGCCAGGCTTTTCGACACCTGTTCAAATACGTCTTTCGACAAGCCTGGGACCGCTACGATCCGCTCGAGCGCCTGTCGCATCAGTTCCGCGCGCTTTGGCTCGAAACGGCGCCAGCGGCCGAACGGGGTCACCAGGCGCGCTGCAACCTGCGGGTTCAGCTTGTCAGCGGCGATGACCATGTCGGTGAGGAAGGTATAGCCGCGCCCGTCGGGCGAGTGGAACGCCCAGTGGTTCGCGCCAAATGTCCCTGCGAGCGAGCGAAGGCGGTTGGGGTTGGTGATCACGAAGTCGGGGTGCTGGGCGAGCCTCAGCACCTGGTCGACCGTATCCGGCCGCTGTGCCGCCGCCTGCAGCGCGAACCATTTGTCGAGCACGAGGGCATCGTCGTGGAAGCGCCGATAGAAAGCGTCGAGTGCGGCCTCGCGCTCCGGCACCTGCAGCGACACAAGGACGCCCAGTGCGCCCTGCCGGTCTGTCATGTTGTCGGTGCGTTCGAATTGCCCCTTGGCCAGAGCCGCCGCACCTGCCTCGTCCGCCGCGGAAAGCAGGCCGAGGGCGACAGTGCGCAGCCGCCGGATACCTTTCCCGCGGGGCGTCAGGTCGTGGCCCGCTGCTCCGTCGCTGCGATGAGCCGCCAGCAGCGCCCCAGACAGCTCCGACCCGATTGTTGCGCGCAGGCGCTCTCGTGACGTGTGAATCGCATCGGGATCGACCACGTCCAGCCGGTCGGCGATCAGGCTCTCGCTCGGAAGCAGGATGGCTTCGCCCTTGAACGCAGGATCGAGTGCATTCGACCTGAGAGTCTCAGAGATCGCATGGTTCACCGGCGCTGCGTTGACGGTCTCGCCTCGAGCGCCCGCGACCAGCACGCGCATCATCAACTCCTGGATCGCTTCGTAGCGGGCGAACGGGTCCGTGTCGGTTTGCGCCAGCCGCTCTAGCTCGTGCGGGCCGCGGGCGGCATCGACAATGATCGGTGCGGAGAAGTTGCGGTTGATCGACAGCAGCGGCGTTTCGCCCACGTTCTCGAACCTGAAGCTCTGCCGAGGCTGATCGAGCACGATCAGCCGCTCGGAAGCAATCTCGGCGCCGCTGCCATCGCCGATCAGGGCGGTCCTCAACGGGATCGGCATCGGCTGTTTAAGCGGTTGGCCGGGCGTCGAGTTGATATGCTGCTCGAGGTGAAGGGTGGCGCTCTTGTTCGCAGCATCATGTTCGAGCCGCGCGCGCACCTTCGGCGTACCCGCCTGGCTGTACCAGATCTTGTACGCCGACAGGTCAACTCCGCTCGCTTCTTCGAGCGCAGCGACGAAATCGTCGCAGGTCGCGGCATGGCCATCGTTGCGCGCGAAATAGAGGTCGGTCCCGGCACGGAATTTCTCCGGCCCAAGCACCGTCGCCAGCATGCGAATGACTTCCGCGCCCTTGTTGTAGACCGTCGCCGTGTAGAAATTCGATATCTCGATATAGCTGTCCGGCCGCACCGCATGGGCGAGCGGCCCCGCGTCCTCCGGGAATTGCACGGCACGGAGCACCCGCACGTCCTCAATCCTTTTCACCGGAGCGCTCCCGATGTCGGCCGAGAAGCTCTGGTCGCGGAAGACCGTGAAGCCTTCCTTCAGGCTCAGCTGGAACCAGTCGCGGCAGGTGACGCGATTGCCCGACCAATTGTGGAAATATTCGTGGCCGACCACCCGCGCGATATTGTCGAAATCAGCGTCGGTCGCCGTCTCCTGGTCGGCGAGCACATACGCCGAGTTGAAGATGTTGAGGCTCTTGTTCTCCATCGCGCCCATGTTGAAATCGCTGACAGCGACGATGTTGAACTGGTCGAGGTCATATTCGCGGCCGTAGACCTTCTCGTCCCACGCCATGGCGAGCTTGAGGCTTTCCATCGCATGTTGGGTCTTCGGCAGGTCCGCCTCGCGCACCCAGATGGCGAGATCGACCTTCCGGCCGGACATGGTCGTGAACGTGTCGCGGTTCGCGTGAAGGTCGCCGGCGACCAGCGCGAATAGATAGCAGGGCTTGGGGAAGGGGTCCTCCCACTCGGCCCAGAGGCGGCCGTCCGCCGCCTCGCCATGCGCGACGCGGTTACCGTTCGACAGAAGCACTGGGAAGCGCGACGCATCGGCCTCCATCCGCACGCGATATTTCGACAGCACGTCGGGCCGATCCGGGAAGAAGGTGATACGCCGGAAGCCTTCGGCCTCGCATTGGGTGCAGAGCATGCCGCCCGAAGCGTAAAGGCCCATCAGCTTGGTGTTCGCGGCGGGTGCAATCTCCACCTCGACCTCGACCAACGCCTCGTCGCTAGCGAGCTCGACAACCAGCGCGGGCCCTTCCATCAGCCACTCTGAATCCCGTCCGTCGACCAGCACCTTCAGCGGCGTAAGGCCGTCTCCGTCGAGCCGCAGCGGCCGCTGATGCGCGCCGTTGCGTGCGACTCGAAGTCGAGAGCGGACGCGCGTGTGTTCGGTGGCAAGGTCGAAATCGAGACTGATCTCCGGCACGAGCCAGTCCGGCGGGCGATAATCCTCGCGCCGGATCGTCACATGCGTCGGTGACGGCGGCGCTTCGGGAATGGTTTGAACATCGGTTGCAGTCGTAGAGCGAACGTCGGCCATAGGGGCGCCGCCCTAGGCGGGAACGGTTAACGGAACAACCCGCGCTCCGCCCAACTGCCGGTTACTTGAGCTTCTCCGTGAAAAAGGCGTCGAGCTCGGTCCACAGCCGTTCCCATGCAGAGTGGCGGACGAAATCATGCGCTTCACCTGGGATGATGACGGTGCGGACCCCGACGCCTTGCTCGCGCAGCCGCTGCGCGAGGTCCACGGTTTCGACCACGTCCACATTCATGTCCTGGTCGCCCGAGATGAGCAGCACGGGTGATTGCCATCCCTTGATCGCACCAAGCGGCGATGCTGCCTTGGCGGTTTCCTTGTCTTCCTCGCCGACGCCGAAGAACCAGCTGGGGTTTAGGTGGCCTTTCACCGGGGACGGCCAGCTCCAATCAAAAACTCCGTGGACCGCGACCCCGGCCTTGAACAAGTCCGAGTTGCGCGCGAGCGCCTGGCCGGTGAGCAGCCCCCCGTATGAGCCGCCCCAGATCCCAATCCGCTGCGGGTCGATGCCCGGCTGTGAGGCGAGCCAGCGCGCCGCGGCGAGAACGTCGCGATATTCGGTCGCGGCTCGCCAGGCGCGGCCGGGCGCATCGCGAAACGCGCGTCCGTAGCCGATGCCCGACCGATAGTTGATCGCGAGCACCACAAATCCCTGTTCGGCGAGCTTGCGGTTGATCGCGTAATCGTTCGCATAATAGCGGCTGTAGTGAAACGCCGGGAACATCTGCCGTGGCGGGCCCCCATGGACATAGACCAGCGCCGGATATTTGCCCGGTGTCGAGGGCATGAAAAGCTGTCCGCCGAACTGCAGCCCATCGACTGACGTCAGGTGGACTTCTCTCGGTTCCGGCCCGGTCAGCACGTTCCGATAGCCGTAGTCCGCGGAGCTTTCCGCGAGCCGCGTCTGTCCGGTCTTGAGGTCGGCAATTCGCAGCATCGGCGCTTGGTTGGCAGACGCGCCGGTGAACGCTGCATATCCGCCGCCAATCGCCGCGCCCGCAAGGACCGGATCGGCACCGCCCAGACGCCGCTCCGCGCCTGTGGAAGCGTCGAGGATCGACGCCTGTCGTGTGTCGCGGTCGAGGCAATTGTGGATGACGAACAGCCGGTCGCCGTTGCCCTCGCTCTCGGCGACCATGCAGCCGGCCGGAGTCAAAGGCCGTGGAGCTCCGCCGCTAACTGCCAGCGAGTAAAGCCGGCCCCACCCGTCTTCTTCGGAATAGAAAACAAGACGGTCGTCTGTCGCCCAGCGCAAGGCGCTTTCGGGATCGTCCATCAGCAAGGTGAGTCCCGGCGCCCTTGTTGTCCACAGCGTGCGTACGGCGCCGCTGGATAAATCGAGGACGTCGACGGAGAAGGGCTCCGCCTCGGTCCGATCGTAGGCGACGCTATGCTTGCGGCCGGGCAGGCGCAGGAAGGCGAGCTTGGTGCCGTCGGGAGACAGCACAGGGACTGCAATGCGGTCGACTCCCGTGACGAGCCAGTCGACCCGGTCCGCGCCGGGACGCAGGCGTCCGAGGAACGAATAGCCGCGTCGGTCGGCAACAAAGATCGCGTCGCCCTTTTTGGTCCACACGAACTGCGACCAGTCCGCGCCGCCCTTGGCGAAAAGCGTCGGCTTGGCCGCGGGTGCGCGCACGTCTACAGCCCAAAGGTCGCCGCCGCGCTTGAACAGCAGCCGACGCCCGTCGGGCGTGAAAGTCGGTTCGCTCCCGGTGCCGAGCTTGACCGGCTTCGACCCGCCCGCCGTCCGCACCAGCCACAAGGTCTTGACGGGCCGCTCGAGGAGAAATGCGGGATTGAACGCTTCCTCGCCCATCGGTGTGCCAGTGGTGAACACGACGTTGCCGCCGTCCGGTGAAAGCGTTTCGTCAGTAATCGGGTCACCGTTCACATCGCTCCTCGACACCAGGCTCACGCGCCGGAAGTCGGGCGCCCTGGCGAACAGGATCGAAGTGCGATCGCGTTCGTGGACGGTCCAGGCAAATGCCGGGACCTTCGCCGCGCTCACTACCTCGACCATCGGGAAATCGAGGAAGCTGAAGTCGGATGACGAAGCGCCTGCCACGCTGGAAAGCAGCAGCAAGGACGATGCGGCGATAAATGTGCGTGGCCATGACATGAGCTCAGGCTATTGCGCGCTTCGTCCGCCGACAAGTTGCAGATGACAGCGGCGATCGGCAGCCGTAGATACGCGCCGCGGCAGGTATCCTTGCCGCGGGCCACGCGTTAGGCAGCTGGAGCAGAGGAGGCTTTACCCATGGGCGGCTTCGAAGACATTCGCGAGCATATGGAAGTGATCGGCGCCGACGGCGTCCACATCGGCACAGTCGACCGCGTGGAGGAGAATCGCATCAAGCTGGTCCGCGCCGACAGCGGCATCAGCCACGAAGATCATCACCATTATCTCCCGCGTGGACTGGTCGCGGAAGTCGAAGGGGACAAAGTGCGCCTTACCGCCCGCGGTGATGTCGTCGCCGACCTGTTCGAGCAAGAGCAGAGCGGCCAGCCAATCGACGACTGAGCGCCCGTCCTACTGTCCCTTGATTGCCTGCTCGCCTTCGGTCTCTATGGGGGCCGGAGGGGGCACCAATGTATCGAACAATCCTTTTGCTTTGCACGACGGCCGCGTTGACTGCCTGCAACCAGTCCGCCGACAATGCCGCGAATGAGACCGCCAACACAGTCGCGCCTAAAGAGAAGCGCAGCCCCTACTGCTTCTTCAAGGACGAGGAGGCCAAGGGCTGGAAAGCCGCCGTCGACAAGACCGGCAACGTGATCGTCACCGGCAAGGCTCACGTTAAGGATGCGCGCTACAAGGCGGAGCTTGGACAGCCGAAGGTGACCGGCACCAGCGCTGAACTCTGGCCGACGATCACGGTCAACACCGGCTATGCCTCGCCCGACAATTGGTGGGACGTCAGTTTCATCATCCCGGACAGCGCCGCCGTCGAGTCCGTGACGGTCCGTTGCGGCCGCAAGACGATGGCGTCCCTCGCGGTCAAGCGCGCGCCGTCGCCATAATCGTTCCTCGCACCCGCTGCCCGGCTCGCCGAAACGTTGCGGGAAATCGTTGCAATGACTGCGTCCGGGGCGCAGGGTAAATTCATGAAGAGCAAGGGCGAATTGGCGCCGCCGAAACCCGGGCGAGCCTGGACGAAGCCCGACGATTATCTCGGCGCCTTGGCCCGGCGGCGCACGGCCCGGAAGGCCCGCGAACCGAAGCCGCGGACGCAGCCCGAAGCTCCGCGATTTCTTCTGAGCACGTTGCCGTTTCTTGCGCTTCTCGGGGCATTGGCGGTGATGACGGTGGCGATCATGATCGCGGCCTTTCCGGCTACACAACCCCAGCCGAAACCCGAACCGAAGCTCGCCCAGCATGAGCTCGGAACCGCGCCCAAGGGTTGGTTCCAGGAAGCGCAGAAGCAGTTTCACTAGTTCCCGGAACGGCTTCGCCAGTCCCGCCGCGGGACACTATGAAACATCGGCGGAATCCGGGCGTTGGCCGCGCTACGTTGAGACGACTCTCCGTGCGTTGCGACAAGCGAAGTGAGGCCGAGTGACCAGGGTAAGAACGTTGCGGCAATTCCTCGTCGATATGCTGACCTACCCTCTGATCGTCGGGGGCGTTCTTGCAATTCAGGCGCTGGTGGTCTGGGACCGCGTGAAGGTCTGGTACGTCGAGTAGGACCCCGGTCGATGACGGGCTCTGATTTCCGTCACCCAATTTCGTGCTAACACATCCTTCGGACCTGCGGTGACGGCTGGTCCGAAGGGGGCGGGATGCCGGTCGAAGGGCATGACATCTATTTCCATCTCCGAATCCTGCTCGGCCTCGTCATTGGCCTTGCACTCACCCGCATCCTCGCCGGCCTGGCTACCTTCGCCCAACATCCCGGGCACAAGAAACTCTCCTCGACGCACTTGCTTTGGGTCGCGGTTGTCCTCGTCTCCGCTGTCCATTTCTGGTGGTTCGAATATGGCCTCGTGCGCATTCGCCCCTGGCATTTCGAGCTCTTCGTCTTCGTCCTGTTCTACGCTTTCCTGTTCTATCTGATGGCGACCCTGCTGATCCCCGACAAAATCGACGAATATGCGGGTTACGAGGATTATTTCCTGTCCCGCCGCCTCTGGTTCTTTGGCCTGCTCGCGACGACGGTGCCGACCGACCTCATCGACACGCTCGCCAAGGGACCCGCTTATTACCGCTCGCTGGGCCCCGAATATTCGGTGCGCCTCGCGATTTTGCTGCTGGTGTGCGTGATCGGCGCCTGGACTCGCAACAAGCGAATCCAGCTCGCGCTTGCCGCGCTCTACCTGGCCTATCTGCTCTCCTGGATCCTCCGGCTATACCGGGTGCTCGAATAAAGGAGAGCGGCTCGAGCTAGCAGTGCCAGCCGCTGCCAGACCACCACATGCGGTCTGGCGCGCAGTTCGCATTCTGCTGGATCCAGCGCGGATACGCGCGATCCGGGCGATCGTGCCACCAGTCGTTGTAGCTGTCGGCCTCCCAGGTGCGATTGTTGTACAGCGCCCACTCGCCGCCATAGGTCCAGATCCCGCCGTCGACGACGGCGCCGTCGTCGAAATCGCGGTCCCGGTCCCGCCGCCGATCATGGCGGTTACGGTCTCCGTGGTTGAATCGTATGTTACGGCTTCCGACACCAACAAAGGACGGCTGAGCACCAAAGGCCTGGGGAGTCTTGGCGTTGGGGATACTCTTGCCGACGAGGTTTCTCGCTTCGGCCGGGGAAGCGGGAATCGCCAGCACGGCTAGCGTCCCCGCTACGGCCAGCAACAGACTTCGCATGTCGCTGCTCCTTCTAAAGTCCGTTTCGGACGCGACACAAACGCGGCACGGCCAGCCTTGTTGCAATAACGAAAAATTACCGCCGACTTCCGCGCAAAGGACGTGATTTTTGGTTTAATCTGCGTTAAACACCAAGTTGGGCCCAAAAAGTAACCTTGGGTGGAGAAGGGCCATGTCGTTCTACGTTTACGAAAACTGGATCATCGACAAAGCCATCGTGCACCGCGGGGAATGTTCGTGGTGCAAGGACGGGCGCGGCGTTCACGGCAGGAACACGACCAACAGCAGCATCTGGCACGGCCCGTTCGCCACGGCCGGCGAGGCGCTGGCGACGGCCAAGTCGCGCAAACGGGAGCGCACTGACGCCTGCGCGCGCTGCAGCCCAATGTAACGGCGCGCGGCTACCGCAAGGAACGCTGGCCGCGGACATTCATTGCGCCGCAACCTCGCGAGGGTCAGGATGTCAGGATGTCGGCCGGCCTCTCCGTCGCGATCGCATTGCTCGCCGAGACCCCGGTCGCTGTCCCCGCCGATCCCGCGCCGACAGCCGCGGCTAGCGCTCGACCGGACTATGGGCCGGCCCGTCCCAAGCCGCCGCCAGCGCCGCCCGCGTCGCCGGTAAAGACCGCCGACGAGGCGTGCGCGGCGGCGACGGCAAAGACCGACTCGCGCCAGATCGTCATCTGCGCGCAGCGGCCGCAGGGATATCGCCTGAACCCCGACCTGATGGAGGCGAAGCGCGAGATGCGCAGTGGCGGCCGGCCCACGTCGCCGCACGAGACCTTCAAAGACAATAGCTGCACGACCGTCGGCCCCGCCGGATGCATTGGAGCCGCGGCCGGGATCAACCTCCTCGGCGCGGCGACGACGCTCGCGACGATGGCAAACAGGGTGGCAAAGGGCGAGGAAATCGGGAGCATGTTCCAAACCACTCCGCAGCCTACGGAATACCAGCTCTACCTGTCGGCTAAGCAGCGCCGCGAAGCGCGAGAGGCGGAGGAGGCGTTGGCCGCGAAGGTGAAGACGATGCAAGCTGCGTCGAAGCCCGCCAACCCCGCTGAAGCGCCCAAGGAGACGTCCGCCGCAAGGTAGGTCAGAATTTTCCGGCCGCTAATTCTTTGGTGACGGGTGTCCGGTTAAGCCTGAGCAATGAGCCGCAAGCTGATCGTCAAATATGTGAACCCTTGGAAGTTCAAACGCGAGCAGAACGCCGAGCGACTGCGCACGCTGCGCGGCCGCGACGGCGATAGTTGCACGCGCTGCCGGCGGCCGATGCGCTTCGACTTGCCGGACGGCCACGACCAGGGCGCGACGATCGAGCAGATCCTGCCCAAGGCAGCTGGCGGCTCGCTAGCGCTCGACAATCTGTGCCTCACCCATCGGCGCTGCAACGCAGTGGAGGCGGACCACACGACCGCAGTCATGGAACGGATGCGGAGGAAAAACGAAGCCGCCCTGCTCTCGAGGCCGCGCGGCTGAGAAACCGAGCGCAGATGACGTAAATTGGGCCCATGCGCGGATTCCTCATCTTCCTGGCGGTGGCCTTCCCGATCGTGCTGGCGAGCCCCTTTTTCTGGAGCCTCGTGCGCATGGAGTTCGGGGCGGAGCGCGTCGGCTACACGGACAAGGCGGGCGTCACGCAATGGGCGACGCTGGGCCCCAAGGCGTCCTGGCCGGCCTGGGCGATCGTGCCAGAGGGCGCGAGGCTGACTGTCCGGGCGAACTTCGAGGCGGCTCCCGGTCACAGTGCGGTCGGTTACGGCGACATAGCAGGAAGGACCTCGGCGCGGGTGACGACACGACGTTATGAAGAGGCACTGCGCGGCGGCGGCTGGAACGTTCGCGTCGGCCGCTTCGATTCCATGTACCCCGAAATCCCGCCGCGCCCCCTCCGCTGGTGCATCGTCGAAGGGCGCAAGGGTGGCCGCGTCCAGCAAATGTCCGTCGACATCGACGAGCCGCAGACCGTCGGCCGCCTGCACTGGACGGAGGGTGCGATGCCCTTCCCGCAAGGTGCGAAGCCGGAGCCCTGTTGGGCGTGATGAAATAGAGTCTCGCGGGCCGGCATTCACGCCGGTTCGGGCGATTTCTCCGCGACTGGTTTTGAGGCGATCGTCGCCCGCTCATATTGCGCCCGTGTGCTGATCGCGATCCGGTTCCAGCTGTTGATCTGCACCGCCGCGAAGATCAGCCAGGGAATCTCCTCGTCGGTGAAGTGCGGCTTCAGGCCCTCGAACGCTTCTTTGCTGGCGCCGCTGTCGGCGATCAGCGTCAGCTCCTCGGTCCAGGCGAGCGCGGCGCGCTCCTTGTCCGAGTAGAGCGGCGATTCCGCCCACGCGTCGAGCGACACGATGCGCTCCGGCGTCTCGCCGTGCTTCAGTGCCTCGTCGGTGTGCATCGCGAGGCAGTAGGCGCAGCCGTTGATCTGCGACGCGCGCAGCTTGATCAGATGGTAGAGCGCGAGGTCGAGATGCTGGACGATGAGGCCCTCCATCTGCAGCAGGTGCCGGTAAAAATCGGGCGGCATATTCCTGAGTTCGAACCGCGGTGCTTCGACCATTGGCTTGCTCCTCGCCGGATGAACGACTCCGGCGGGCGGGTTAGGGCAGGCAGGCTCCGCATCCAAGTGACTTGAGGCGGTTCGTGCGGCAAGCTGCCGGCGTGGGGCGGATCATTCCTTTTCGCAGACGCAGACTCCGCGGCATTGACGAATTTGATTCACGGCAGCGTATCCGCTTCTGGCCCCAGCAACGGCGGCGGACGCCGCTCGGGCGGATCGCGTTCCACGCGCGGCCGTTCGCCTTGCTGGGCATCCTGCTTCTGCTTTGGCCGAGCCTCGATCCGGCGCTGGTCGAGCCGCCATCGTTCCTGTCGACCGATCCCGAACGCGTGTCGGAGACGTTCACGCGCTGCGGGCCGGGGCGCGGGCATGCCTGCGTCGTCGACGGCGACACGTTCAAGCTCGGCGAGCGCAAGGTCCGGATCATCGGAATCGACGCGCCAGAGACTCACCCGGCGCGCTGCCCCGCTGAAGCGAAGCTTGGCGAAGCCGCAACCGCGAAGCTGCAGGAGCTTCTGAACCAGGGACCGTTCGAGATGGTCGGACGCTTCGACGGCATGAAGGACCGCTACGGCCGCGACCTGCGCGCGATCCAGCGCAAGCTGCCGGACGGGAGCACCCAATCGATTGCTTCAGACATGCGCGAGAGCGGCCTCGCGCATCGCTATCTCGGCGGGTTCAAGCCGCGGTGGTGCTGAGCCACCCCGGATAGTCGGCGGATCCGATCGTCAGCCGGCCGGCTGGTCCATGTCGCGGATGCTTCCCTCGAGGACGGTGTCGTCGGGCAGGGGCGAAGCGGCGGCGACCCGGATCCGCTGCGCGCGGAAGGTGGCGCAGCTTGCGGGCGCCACGATCGTGGTCTGCCCATCATAGGTCAATTTGAGGGGATAGGACTTGTCGAGGCTTCCGTCCGCGTCGCGGTGCGCAGCGCCGGCGCACAGCTCGAGATTGTGCGGGCTCTTGAAGCGGATCAGCTCGCGGTCCTGATCGCTGTCGATGAAGAACTGGTTGTGTCCGGCATTCCACTCGGCCTCCAGCATGATCGGATCCACCGGAACCGGTCCTTTGGAGACGAGCTTCTGGGCTGACACGGGTGCAGCGATCGCAACCAGCACGGGAGCGATCAGCAGCGAGGTCCGCACGAGGCGGGATGCATTGCGGCGAATTTTGAACATGTAATCATCTTTCCTCTTGGTGGGGAACCCGAACGGAGCCGGGCGCTAGGCTCTCTGACGCGGTTCGGCTGTCATGCTGCTGGCGATGATGTGAGGAGTTGTTCATGCGGCCGGAAATCGGCGGTGCTAACCCGACAGTAAGGCCGTTCGTGTAGGTAGGCGTGCGTGAGCAGGCACTGGAACCCCGAAGACGAGATCGCGCGCGTCCGCGAGGAGCGCGCCAGGCCGCGCTGGCCGGAGGGTGCGACCGCGGGGCTGGTGATCGTCGCCTTTGCCTGCGTCGGCCTGGCCGTGGTGCTCTATAAGATCGCCGGCCCCCGCGACGTGTTCGCGCCGTAACCGGCTTCGCAGCACTATGTCAGGGGGCGATGCCGTCGGCGTCGCCATCCATCTCCTCGCGATCGCTGCTCTGCTCGACGGCTGGACTGCTCGGGTCGCGAACGGTGGCCGCGGTGGACGGTCGGGGCCGATCGTCTCCCCGTGTCGACCAGTCCTCGTCGAGCGCGGCCGGATATTCCTCGGGCGACGCCGGCACGTCCGCGATCGTCGGCTTGGGCGGGACATAGGCCCGCGGGGGCGGCGCGGTCATTGCCGACCAGGCGTAACCCGCCGCGAGCCCGAGCGGGAGGGCGGCTGCGCACAAGAGGATGACCTTCCGGTCCATGCCTCATGGTTTCGCACGGATATGGTTTCCGAGGGGTAAAGCCGGGGTTTCACACGGAATCAAAGATGACCTCATGTCTACGCGCCAAGAGAGCGTGAAGGGCGCGTGATAACCGATTGGTTACCATGGCCCGGCTAGTGTGCGCGGGTGAGCAAGCATTGGAAGCCTGGCAAGAAAACCGTCGAGCTGCGCCCGGTGGCGCGCCCGTCGCGCATCCGGCGCGAGCCCGTGCGCCCGGAACAAGAGCTGGGCCTGCTCGGGAAGGTGGATTGGCACTCGCGCGAGTGGGAGATCAGGCTTTCCGTCGCCGGCGTCATATTCTTTGCACTCGCGATCACTGCGCTGGTGATCGATATCGGCGAGTTGTTGATTCACTAAAAGCTGGACCGCCTGGTCTCTGTTCGAGGGGGCTCGTGGTACTGGAAAGACGATGGCTGCCGAGGTCATCGCCGAGTAGTTTCCATTTTTCTTTTCACGCGAAGGCACGAAGGGGCTAAAGAGGAAAGCAGGTAGACCCCGCCGTCGTCCAGACAATTCCTTTGTCTGACATGGGCCGATTGCCGCATCGGCTTTTGGCGAAACCAGGGAGAAGCCAGATGCTCTCGAAACTCCAGCTCGCATTGCTCACAATGTTCAGCCTTGGTGCCGCCGGTACGCCGGCGGCCGCGCAGCCGGCCGGAACCGCCGCGCAGGAACCGGAGATCCTGGTGGTGCGCAAGCTTCCGCCATCACAAGACCGGCTGATCCGCGCCGTCTATATCGGCGACCTCAACCTCAAGTCGGCCGCCGGTCAGCAGGAGATGGAGAAGCGCGTCAGCAAGGCCATCGAGGACATGTGCGCCATTCCAAACCCGCTTCCAACTTACGGGGAGAAGATGGCCAAGCCCTGCCGCGACGAGGCCTGGTCAAGCGCCCGGCCGCAGATGCAAAGCGCGGTGCAGAGGGCCCGCGGGTCTTAGGCTTTCCAGCTCACTGCACAATCGCCGGGACCGCTACGGCGCGGGCGAACGACCGTGACAGCGTGAGGGCCGTCACGGGAGTGAATCCCGTGACGTCGATCCTGTCGCGCCTAGGGCGCGCAGGCCGTCCGGCATTCGCGCTCTCTTCGACATAAGCTTATGGAAGCTTATGCTCGGGCGCTCATGACACACCGCATCTACAAGACGAGCTTCGCGGGCGTTTATCCGCACTATGTCGCCAAGGCGGAGAAGAAGGGCCGCCGGCGCGGCGAGGTCGACGAGATCATCTGCTGGCTGACCGGCTATTCGACCCAGGAGCTGCAGGCGCAGCTGCACCGCGGAGCGGATTTTGAGACTTTCTTCGCGGAGGCGCCCAGGCTCAACTCGGCGCGTGCCGGCATCAAGGGCGTGATCTGCGGCGTGCGCGTCGAGGAGATCGAAGAGCCGCTGATGCGCGAGATCCGCACCCTCGACAAGCTCATCGACGAACTCGCCAAGGGCAAGGCGATGGAGAAGATCTTGCGGGAGGAATGCTGATCGGCGCCGTAATCCGGCACTTCGGCTCCCTCGTGAGACATTCGTGTGGATGAAGGAGGAATCGCGCTTGCCTGCTGGGGCAAACATTGATTCAAGAGCGCATGGGAGACAGGCTCGAATCGCCGTGTGATGTCGCTGGCGATCTTCGCCGTGATCTGAAGGGCCAAAAATTCAGAACAATTCTAGCGGACCCCCCTTGGCGGTTCCAGAACCGCACCGGAAAGGTGGCGCCGGAGCATCGTCGGCTCTCCCGCTATCCACCTGGCCGACCGACGAATTTAGACTTGAGATAGAGCGCCGCGTCGAAGCAGCGCTTAAGCTCGAAGAGTAGCTACTCCGCCGCCACTCCAGCCGCGCTGAACATGTCCGGATCGTCCCCACCGCTCGCAGCATCGTTCGCCGCCGCATCCGCCTTCGCCTTTTGCCGCCGGTCGAAATTGTCCCAAACCTCGCCCCAGTTCCCTCGCGTCGCGGCCTTCGAATATTCGGTCGCGCGGGTCTCGAAGAAGTTGGCGTGCTCGACGCCATTGAGCAGAGGCGCGAGCCAGGGGAGCGGGTGTTCGTCGACCATGTAGATCGGCGCGAAGCCCAGCTGCCCCAGCCGCCAGTCGGCGATGTAGCGGATGTACTTCTTGATCTCCTTGGGGCTCATGCCGTTGACCGGCCCCATCTCGAACGCAAGGTCGATGAACGCGTCCTCGAGCCGAACCGTCTTCTGGCAGACGTCGAGGATGTCCTCCTTCACCGCCTTGGTCAGGCAGTCGCGTTCCTTCACGAAGGTGTGGAACAATTTGATGATGCCTTCGCAGTGGAGGCTCTCGTCGCGGACCGACCAGCTGACGATCTGGCCCATGCCCTTCATCTTGTTGAAGCGCGGGAAGTTCATCAGCATGGCGAAGCTCGCGAACAGCTGCAGGCCTTCGGTG
Organism: Pseudomonadota bacterium; assembly: GCA_046731955.1. Lineage (GTDB taxonomy): Bacteria > Pseudomonadota > Alphaproteobacteria > Sphingomonadales > Sphingomonadaceae > Sphingomicrobium. The sequence continues at coordinate 43,489 of JBKPMC010000048.1, forward strand.
AAGCCGCCGAACATGGCGAGCGTTCGCGCGATGTCCTCGTCCGTGTCGACGCTGAACGTGGCCAGGTAATCGTGCTTGTCCTTCATTTCCTTGTACTGGAGGAAGGCGCTATACTCGCTCTCCGGCATGCCGATCGTGTCGAGGAGATGCGAGTAAGCCGCGATGTGCACCGTCTCCATGTTGGAGAAAGCAGTCAGCATCATCTTGATCTCGGTCGGCTTGAACACGCGTCCGTATTTGTCGTGGTAGCAATCCTGCACCTCGACGTCGGCCTGAGTGAAGAAGCGGAAGATCTGCGTCAGCAGGTTGCGCTCGGTCTGGTCGAGCTTCTGCGCCCAGTCGCGGCAATCCTCGCCCAAGGGCACCTCCTCGGGCATCCAGTGGATCTGCTGCTGGCGCTTCCAATATTCGAACGCCCAAGGGTATTCGAAGGGCTTGTACTGCTTGCGGGCTTCGAGAAGGGGCATTCTACTTCTCCTGAAAAGCTGTCGCGGAGATAATCGCGAGAAGGGCGGGAACGAGGCCGGCGACGCCGCCGACGATCGAGGCGAGCCGGTGCGGATGCGGATCGCGGGTGACCGAGCCCCAGTAGAGCAGATACACGCCGCCGATCAGCGTGAGCATGGTCGACACCAGTTGGACGAACCGACCGGCGGCGGATGAATAACCGCCCGGCATGGGGATGGCCGAGACCAGCACCGCACCGAGCAGCGCCACGGCGATGACGCCAAGCGCCGCGACGCGCATCCAGTACGGGTCACTCGACACGGCCGCGCGCCAGGCGAGCAGCGCGAGCGGGACGGCCCAGAGGAGCTCGAGCAGGATCATGGCTCCCGCACCCTGACGATTCGGTCGCGGTAGACGGTGTGCGACTTGCGGGCTCCGACACCGAACACGACGATTCCGAGGAAATAGCCGAAGTCGTACCAACCGCCGTCGTTGGGGACGGCGTAGATCGCAACCTTGTCGGCGAAGAGCGACACGATCCAGGCGACCGGGAAGATGAAGCCGTGCCACAGGCCGAGGAGGAAGCCGGGCGTGTGCGGCTGGACGGCGTCCGCCTGCTGCGTCGCGGCGCAGGCGGTGAGCGCGAGGAGCGGCAAGAGGACGAGCAGCTTCTTCATGGCATCGGTTGCGCCGCGTTGAGGGCGAGCGGAGTCGTGCGCTCGTAGACGATCGCGAAGCCGGCGATGACGATCCCGAAGGCGGTCAGCATCATCCCGCCGATCAGCATCGCGACATGCTTCGGGCTCTGCTCCCCGCGGCGGCGGATCGCGGCGACGAGCAGGGTCAGGCCGACGAGCGTTGCGATGACGCCGATGATGACAAAGGCGCTCATTGCTGCAGCGCCTCCAACTCGGCCCGGCTCGGGCGATATTCGAGCAGGCCGAGCGCGTGGATCGCCATGATCGCGCCGACCACCAGCAGAAGGACCGCGCCCTGGCTTCCGTAGCCGCCGTCGACCGCGCGGTTGCGGCGGTACAGCCAGACGCTCGCGAACAGGAACATGACCGCGACGACGAGCTCGATCATTCGGCCGCTCGTCATCGCCTCATCAGCTCCCAGCCGAATGCGACCGTCGCGGCCGTCGCGATCAGGTCGAGCGCGATGATGCCGAGGACCACGGCTCCGGCGCTCTTTGCGGCCTTACGAAGCCGCAAGTGCTGGGCGATCATTGGCACGCCAGGCACTCGTCATAATCGGTCGTGGACTGGACCTTGATCTCTCTGAGCTCGGGCGTGTTGTCGGCCTCGACTCCGCCGGCGAAGCCCGCGCGCTGCACGGACTTGGAACGCAAATAATAGAGCGACTTGATGCCGAGCTCCCAGGCGCGGAAGTGGAGCATCATCAGGTCCCATTTGTCGACGTCGGCCGGGATGAACAGGTTCAGCGACTGCGCCTGGTCGATGAACGGCGTGCGGTCGGCCGCGAGCTCGATCAGCCAGCGCTGGTCGATCTCGAAGCTGGTCTTGAACACGTCTTTCTCTTCCTGCGTCAGGAAGTCGAGGTGCTGGACGCTTCCGCCTTGCTCGAGAATCGAGTTCCAGACGTTGGGGCTGTCCTTGGCTTTGTCCTGGATCAGCTTTTCCAGATACGGATTCTTGATCGAGAACGAACCCGACAGGGTCTTGTGCGTGTAGATGTTGGCGGGGATCGGCTCGATGCACGCGCTGGTGCCGCCTGCGATGATCGAGATCGACGCGGTCGGGGCGATCGCCATCTTGCAGCTGAAGCGCTCCATCACGCCCATGTCGGCGGCGTCGGGGCAGGGCCCGCGCTCCTTCGCCAGCATCATCGACGCCTGGTCGACCTGCGCTCGGATGTGCTTGAAGATCTTGAGGTTCCAGCTCTTCGCCATCGCCCCTTCGAACGGAAGTCCGCGCGCCTGGAGGAAGGAGTGGAAACCCATCACTCCGAGGCCGACGCTGCGCTCGCGCTCAGCGCTGTACTTGGCGCGCGCCATCTCGTCTGGAGAGCGGGCGATATAGTCGGAGAGCACATTGTCGAGGAAGCGCATCACGTCCTCGATGAACTGCTTGTCCTTGTGCCACTCGTCCCAGGTTTCGAGGCTCAGCGATGACAGGCAGCAGACCGCGGTGCGGTCCGCGCCCAGATGGTCGCGGCCCGTCGGAAGCGTGATCTCGCTGCACAGGTTCGAGGTCGTGACTTTGAGGCCGAGGTCGCGGTGATGCCTGGGCATCGCCTTGTTCACCGCGTCGATGAAGATGATGTAGGGCTCGCCGGTCGCGAGGCGGGTCTCGACCAACTTCTGGAACAGCGAGCGTGCGTCGACCTTGCCGCGGACTGTCCCGTCCTTCGGTGATTTGAGGTCAAACTCCGCGCCCTCGCGCACCGCCGCCATGAACTCGTCAGTGACGAGCACGCCATGGTGGAGGTTCAGCGCCTTGCGGTTGAAGTCGCCGCTGGGTTTCCGGATCTCGAGGAACTCCTCGATCTCCGGATGCGAGATGTCGAGATAACAGGCGGCCGAACCGCGGCGCAGGGAGCCCTGGCTGATCGCGAGCGTGAGCGAGTCCATCACCCGGACGAACGGGATGATCCCGCTGGTCTTGCCGTTGAGGCCGACCGGCTCGCCGATGCCGCGCACCCGGCCCCAGTAGGTGCCGATCCCGCCGCCGCGCGCGGCGAGCCAGACGTTCTCGTTCCACGTTCCAACGATGCCTTCCAGGCTGTCGTCGACGCTGTTCAGATAGCAGCTGATCGGAAGGCCGCGCCCGGTTCCGCCGTTCGACAGCACCGGCGTCGCCGGCATGAACCACAGCTTCGAGATATAATCGTAAACGCGCTGAGCGTGCTCGGCATCGTCGGCATAGGCCGCGGCGACACGCGCGAAGAGGTCCTGATAGCTCTCGCCCGGAAGCAGGTAGCGGTCGCGCAGCGTCTCCTTGCCGAACTCGGTCAGGAGGTCGTCGCGCTTGGCATCGGTGCTGAGGTCGAACTTGGGCGCGTGGACCGCTTTCGTGCTCGAGGTGGCCGTCGAAACGTCGTCGCTCGGGACTTCTGAGCCGTGTGAAAAATCCATCGCGTTTCCCCGTCCCTCCACGGCCCTTTCCAGGACCGTTTGTTCCATATTTGTTCGACTCGGAGCCATGCCGGACATCCTAGCCTTTTTTGGCGCTCGACGGGGCTTTTTTCACCCTCGTCACCCTGTGGAAATTGGGGACGAGTCGGCCCGTCACCGGAATATAGGTATTCCGGTGCCGAACACTAGGTCTTGAGAGCACCCCCTCTCGCGCTACTACCTATTGTGCCTCAACTGCGGTGGGATGCAAGCGGGTAAAAGATGGTTAACGCGATTTTTCCTGTGGATTGGCGGCGGCGCAACAGTGGCGCCCGGTTGCTGTGCGCCCTCATGCTGCTCCGGATTTTTGCATAGGAACTCAGCGACGCCATGCGCAGTGATGCTTAGGGGTGCCGTGCACCGACCATACCGCCGCCGAAGCCGAAGCCTGACCGGGCGCCGAAGCCCCCGTTTGGCGACATTCCTTGCGGCTGGGATATCGACCGCCGAGGGCCACCACTGCTGCCAAACCCGAACCTGCGTCCGCCGTCAGGACCTTGCGCCTGGCGAGTGAAGTGGTCGTGCTGGAGGCTGGTCATCCTGAGCCGATGGTGATGGCGATCGAACACGAAAGCGCCAAAGCCGGGGTAGAAGAACCCGTCGTACCAACCGCAATTGCCGTACGCGTCGGAGCACGTGAAACCGTCGGTAGACGCGTCGCCGCTGGTTTGATCGTTGCCGCCGGTATAGCCGTAGCCGTCGTCATAGACATGGTTGGTGTCATAGCCGTAGCCGTCGGAATAGCCGGGCTGCGGGTCCGCAAAAGCGGCGTTTGCCGCGCCAGCGAACGACAGTCCCGCCGCGGCCAGAAGAATTACCATTCGTGTGGACATCACATTCGCCTTTTTTCAAACTCCCGGCCCATTCGATCACCGCTGAAGGTCACCACCTGAAAAACGCCTGGTGATGACCTTCACTTCGATGGTGCTCATTCTCGCAGCGAGAGCTAGCGGTGCCGCCCATCGCCGGAGCCGCTGAACATGCCGCCGCCGAAGCCTCCGCGAGCGCCGGCGCCGCCATGGCCTCCGCGCGCGCCGGCGCCGAAACCGCTACGTGGGCCGGAAGCACCAGCGCGGGGGCTCGGGCCGGCTACGCGTGCCGGACCGATACCGTTCCGAGGCGCCGGCTGCGGCTGAGACATGCTCGGCGGGACCACGCCGCCACTGCTTCCGAGGCCGACCCTGCGTCCGCCGTCGGGACCTCGGGCTTGGCGCGTGAAATAGTCGTGCTGGCTGCCAGTCATCCTGTGCCGGTGGTGATGGCGATCGAACACGAAATCGCCAAATCCGGGGTAGAAGAACCCATTGAACCATCCGCAATTGTCGATCGCGTACCCGCCGTAGCCATAGAGGCCATTGTAGCAATTGAAGGCGTACGGAGAATCGTATCCGTATGCATAGCCGGGGCCGTAAGCTCCGTCCGTCGCAGCGCAGGCGCTGAGCGACAGCGCGGCCGCGCCGAAGATGAATGCCGAACGGGTACGCATGATGTCTGTCCTTTGCGTTGGTGGTACTGACTCAAATAGTCAGCGAAAAGGTCAGTTCCAGAATGCAACTGATCATGGAGGAACTTTAACCGTGCGGTCAGGCAATTCCGTTCAACTGGTCCGGGTCCATCGCTGAGACTGGCAGATGAACAGCACGCAGCCCGTGACGGTAAGTGTCCCGTCGGCGTTCGGCGTGAGCCTGGCCTTGTAGCTTTGCCCTGTTTTCGGCTCGTAGGCGCGGCCGTTGATCCAGGTAGAGCCGCTAGAGGCGAATCCCGAAAGCACTTGCAGTCCGACCAAGGGACGTGACCTTAAGGAAGGCTGCGGGTTGTTCACGTCCGTGCTTGGCACCTGTGGCCCGCGTGCAAGAACGCGAGTGACCGTGCCGCAGAGGTTCGTTCCACAAGCGGCGAGCTGGACGACCGCAGTCCGATCGGCGGTGACCCAATAGCCTTTGACGTCCTCGGTGCGGCTGACACCTGCCGCCAGCAATGCAAGCGCGTCGATCATCATGGGTGGCGCTCAGCGAACGATGATCGTCCCCGTCATCCCGAACGTCGCGTGGAAGGGGTGCGAGCACTTGAGTGGATATTGTCCAGCTGCAGGCGTTAGCGCCACTTGGACGGTGGCATGCGCCGGGACTTCGATCCGGCCCTTATTGATCAACCCGGCCGATGCGGGATCGACCCGGGCTACCGCGAAGAACGCGGGGGCTGAAAAGCTGTGCCCTCCCGACGAATCGTTCCGAAGCTGCAGGATGACGGGAGTATTTGCCGGGAGCTGGATTTGCGCCGGCGTAAACTTGAAGTTGGTAAGATTCACTGCGGTCGTGGCTGGTTGAGCAAGTGCCGGAGCCGCAACCGCGATGAGCGCAGCGAGCGAAAATGTCCTGAGCATGATGAGTTCCTTCCAGATACCCCGCCCAGTTCGCTTTTAATAATCATGCCCGCATGAATATGACCTGTTCGTCGGATGAATTGACCGAAACGTCGTCTGCCGTCTCGGATGGACGTCAAGCCTAATTGCAGATGGTCGGTGTCGAGGGACCCTGGCCGTCGGAATAGCAATCGCCGCCCGCCGCATCGGCGCGATTGCTCGTCCTGAGGCCCAGGAACAGCAGCACGCTCAATCCGACAATCACGACGACCGCTGTCGTCTTCCTGTTCATTCGGCACCCCTCAAGCGTTCGGCTTGATCAACCGTCATCCTGGCACGCCAACACTTAACACCCGATTTCCGCATGGGGCAGAAAGAATGTGCCTATTCTTCGAAAATCGTGCTCGCGCCTACTCGCTCGAACGTGAGATTGACGGACCTTTCACCCGCCGGGCGCGTCCGATGGAGCGTCCCTGCGGGGACGGTGACGAACTGACCCGGCTTCACGACCACCTCGCGATCAGGAAATTCGATGATGAGCTCTCCGTCGACGCCGAAGAAGGTTTCGTCGGAGTCCGGATGCCGGTGCCAGCGGAACTGCCCGGTCATGACGCTCATCCGGATCTCATGATCGTTCACTTCGCCGAGCGAGACGTTCCGGTAGGCGTCGGTCACTGCTCGGCCGAGCGCGAGGGGGTCCGTGAGGGTCGGGAAATGGTCGCTATCCGAGGGCATGTGACCGCCCCTATCCGATGCGGCCTTCCCACGATAATCAATCTGCATGGGCGCCCGATAAGCGCGTCTTATTGTCTCTGCCGGCGCTGGGGCGAACAACAGGAGAAACCGGAATATGATTCGACTTCGTGCGAGTGCTTTCGCTGCCGCTTTGGCTCTCGCCGCCATGCCCGCGGTGCTATTTCCTGCAGCCGCAAAGGCGGCCGCAGCCGAACGCAGCGGTCAGCAGGACTTCGACTGGGAGATCGGGACGTGGACGACCAACGTCCGAGTCTTGCGCAATCCTCTGTCCGGTGAGGCGCCGGACTGGGCCGAATATCAAGGCACGAGCGTCGTTCGCCCGCTCATGGGCGGCCGGGCCAACTTCGTAGAGCTCTCGGTTGCCGGTCCTGCGGGCAAGATCGAAGGAGGTGCGCTGAGGCTCTACAATCCGCAATCACGCCAATGGAGCCTCAATTACGCGAGCCTGCGCAACGGGTTGTTGACCGCCCCTGTTTACGGCGGTTTCGACGCGCGAGGCCGGGGCGTTTTTACGGGTCATGACATGATCGACGGGCGCGCCATCCTCGTCCGCTTCACCATCACTCAGGTCTCGAAAAGGGAGGCGCGTTTCGAGCAGTCCTATTCCGCCGACGGCGGCGCGACCTGGGAAAAGAACTGGATTGCCGTAGATACCCTGCGCTGAGGCGCTCAGCAGGTTCCGGGGGGACCGCGCTACGCTATTGACCGACTCGTTCTGCAAAGAGCAGTGCGGTTGCGGGCCGCCTGTCCAGTTGCGCACCAGCATTCTCCACGGCCTAGCACTGCGTTGTGACGCGTCTCTCCGACAAACCCCAGACCAGGAGAATGATCAATGGCCGACACGACATCGCCGTCCGGCGGTGCGGACACCCTCGCGCCGAAGCAGCCCACCGCGACGCACGAACCGCAGGAGACGATCATCCTCGGCCAGCCGGCCGGCGACACGTCGATCCGGCCGTTCAGCTATCATGCGACGGACGAAGAACTCGCCGACCTGAAGCGCAGGATCGAGGCCACGCGATGGCCCGAGCGCGAGACGGTGAATGACGACACACAAGGCGTGCAGCTGGCGACGATCCGGAAGCTCGCCGATCATTGGCTGAACCAGCACGACTGGCGGAAAGTCGAAGCGCGGATCAACAGCTACCCGAACTTCATCACCACCATCGACGGCGTCGACATCCATTTCATCCATGTGAAGTCGAAGCATCCCAATGCGCTGCCGATCATCGTCACCCACGGCTGGCCCGGATCGGTCATTGAGCAATTGAAGCTTATCGAGCCGCTGACCGACCCGACTGCGCATGGCGGGACGGAAGCGGACGCGTTCGACGTCGTGATCCCGTCGATGCCGGGCTACGGCTTTTCTGGGAAACCGACGACGACCGGCTGGGGGCCCGAGAAGATCGCGAGCAGCTGGGACGTCCTGATGAAGCGGCTCGGCTACGACCGCTATGTCGCCCAGGGCGGCGATTGGGGCGCGCTGATCGTCGACTTCATGGGCGTGCAGGCGCCGCCGGGACTGCTCGCCATCGCCAGCAACATGGCGGGAGCGGTTCCGCCCGAGATCAATGAGCTCGCGGTTCAGGGCGCGCCGCCGCCGGCCGAGCTCGACGACGAAGAACGGCACTCCTTCGACCACATGTCCTACTTCTTTTCGAAAGGGCTCGGCTACGCGATCGAGATGGGGAACAGGCCGCAGACGCTGTACGGGATCGAGGATTCTCCCGTTGGGCTGGCGGCGTGGATCATCGACCATGACATCTGGACCTACCGCCAGATCGCCCGTTTGTTCGACGGCGAGGAGTTCGGCTTCACCCGGGACGAGATCCTCGACAACATCACGCTCTACTGGCTGACGAGAACGGGCGTGTCGTCGGCGCGGCTCTACTGGGAAAACAAGTCGCTCTTCGTCACTCCGAAGGGCGTCAATATCCCGGTGGTGGTGAGCGTCTTCCCCGAGGAGATCTTCCCGATCCCGCGCAAGTGGGCCGAAAAGGCATATCCAAAGCTGCTTTACTACCAGAAGCACCCGCAAGGGGCGCATTTCGCGGCCTGGGAGCAGCCCAAGGCGCTGGTCGACGACCTGCGAAACGGCTTCCGGTCGCTGCGCCAATGATCTGCCTCGTTGCCGCCGTTGCGTTGATTGGAGGCGCGGCGCAGGCCGCGCCTCCTGCACGCCCGGCAGGCACGACGCGCACCGACCTTCAGCGCCATGACCTCAGCATCAAGGGATGGGAAACTGTCCAGGCGCTGGTCTCGTTCGCGCCGGGCGCATCCTTTCCGAGGCACAAACACCCGGGCGAGGAGATCATCTACGTCACGCAGGGGACGATCGAATATGAGGTCGCCGGCAAGCCGGTGATCGTCAAAGCCGGGCAAGTCCTGTTCATCCCCTACGGGACAGTTCACGCCGCGCGGAACGTCGGCCAAGGGTCCGCTGCCGAACTTGCCACCTATGTCGTCGAAAAGGGCAGGCCGCTGTCTGAATTCGTGAAGTGAGTAAGACGAGCTAACAGGAGATACGTCATGTCAGACACATTGGTCGCCGATGTGCGCGAGGAACGGACCGCCAATCTCTTCCTCATCGAAGATCTTGAGGACGTCAGGAGGACCAGGGACCTCGCCGAGGGCGATCTCAATGCCCTTCGCGCGGTAGCGGATTGGACCAGGACGTTTGTGATCCAGCCGCACAAGGATCTCGGCCGCTCTGGGCCCGTCTGTCCCTTCACGCCTGCGGCATTGGACCATAAGACGCTTTGGCTTGCTGCCGAGCGGAGCGGCGGGCTGAGCACGGCGGACCTCATCCAGCTCATCAACGGCTACAAGCGGCTGCTCCTGGCCAATCCGCCTGTCGACGGCGACGAAGCGAGCCTTAAATCGATCGTCGTCGTTTTCTCTGATTTGCCGGCGGCTCAGGCCAAGGACTTCATTGGCGGCGCGCTGGAGCAAATTGCCATCCCATCCTATGTCGACGATGGGCTGGTGATGGGACCGTTCTACGAGGGCAATGACGGGACCGCGATATACAACCCGAATTTCCGACCATTCACGTCGCCCGTGCCGTTTCTGTTGATGAGGCGAGCAGTCGTCAGCGACTGGAAGTTCTTCCTGAACAACGAAGATTGGTTCAGGCGTTGGGCGCGTCGCTACGGAGAATCCGCGGCCGAGGCTCTGGCTGACGAACTACGGCGGCTGCGGTGGAACGCGAAACGCGACTGAGCTTGTGGCGTGAGCGCGGAATGGGCGGAAGCGATCGGCGGCGTTTCATGGCAGGGATGGCGATGACCTTGGCTGCATCGCAGTTGGGCGTCACAAGTGCGGCGGCCTCACCGGCGTTGAAGCGGGTCAGGGCCGGCCTGCTCGACGTGAGCTATGCAGAGGCTGGACCGACGAATGGCCCGCCCGTGATCCTGCTCCACGGCTGGCCCTACGACATTCATGCGTTCGACGAGGTTACGCCGATCCTCGCTGGCGCCGGGCATCGAGTCATCGTGCCCTACCTGCGCGGCTATGGGCAGACGCGCTTCCTCTCACCCGACACGATGCGCAACGGCGAGCCCGGCGCGCTTGGTCAGGACGCGCTTGATCTGATGGACGCGCTGAAGATCGAACGCGCGATCCTGGGCGGCTTCGACTGGGGCGGTCGAACCGCGGACATACTCGCCGCGGTGTGGCCACAGCGGGTGCGCGGCCTTGTTGCGGTCAGCGGCTATCTGATCGGCAGCCAGGCCGCGGGCATGCAGCCGCTGCCGCCCGAGGCCGAATATCAATGGTGGTACCAATTCTACTTCGCGACAGAGCGCGGGCGACTCGGCTACGAGAAGAACCGGCACGACTTCAACAAATTGATCTGGAAGCTCGCTTCGCCGCAGTGGAAGTTCGACGACCCGACCTACGACAGGTCGGCAGCGGCGTTCGACAATCCTGATCATGTCGCGATCGTCATTCACAACTATCGCTGGCGCATGGGCGTCGCGGACGGCGAACGACGTTATGACGAGATTGAGCAAAAGCTCGCGGCCGGCCCGACCATCGGTGTCCCGACGATCACGATGGAAGGCGACGCGAACGGCGCGCCGCATCCGCAGCCGGCCGCCTATCGCGCCAAGTTCACCGGCAAATACGAGCATCGCACGATCACCGGCGGGATCGGCCACAATCTGCCGCAGGAAGCGCCGCGGGAATTCGCGCAGGCAGTGCTCGACGTGAGTGCTAAAGCAGCGGGCTGACCAGTCGGGCTAGATTTTCCGCGACCATCACTGCGCGGCTGCGCTCGCGCCAGCGTTCCAGCTCGAGAGGCTCGCTTCCCTCGATATAGCCCCGCTGCACGGCTTCAAGCGCCGCGACGGACGCTTTGTCGAGAAGCAGCAGGCTGACCTCCTCGTTCAGCTGGAACGAGCGAAGATCGACATTGCTCGAGCCGACGACGCCGAAATCGCCATCGATGCTGACGTTCTTGGCGTGGAGCAGGAAGTTGTTGAACAAATGGATGCGCACGCCCGCGCGCAGAAGGTCGTCGTAATAGGAACGCTGCGCCAGGTTGACGACCGGGTGATCGACGACGCGCGACAGCACCAGGTCGACGACAACGCCGCGAGCTACTGCCGTCTCCATGGCGCTGAGGACGTCCTGGTCGGGAATGAAATAAGGGGTCGCGATGATCGCCCGTCTGCGTGCCCGATGGAGCTGCCAGACGAGGAGGGTTTCGAGGCCCTCAAGCGGATATTCCGCGCCGCTCGGGAGCAGCTGCAGAACCGCTTTGCCGGTGGGCTGGGGAGGCTCGATCGCGGGCGGCATCGTACTGGTCTCAAGGAACCAGTCGCCCAGGAAAACGGCCTCCATCTCCGCCACGATCGGACCCGTGCAGCGCGCGACGAGCTCGCGGTTGACGACTCCGGGACGAAAATCCTTGGCGACGATGTTCTGCGATCCGGCGTAGCCGATGAGGCCGTCGACGATGAACAACTTGCGGTGATTGCGCATGTCGCGTCGGGTGCGCCGAGTTATCCAGCGCCAGGGCAGGGCTTCGCGCGTGTTCACGCCGACGTTGCGTAGACGCTGACGGGTGCCCCTCAGCCAATGGGCCGATCCGACGGGGTCGAGCAGCACCCGGCAATCGACCCCGCGCGCAACGGCACCTCGCAGGGCATCGATGACACCCTCAGCTATGTGGTCATCAGCGAAAATGTAGACGAGCAAGAAGACGCGGTTTTGGGCGCCGTCGATGTCCGAAATCAGCCTGCGGATCACCTCGTCATAATTGTCGATCAGCTCGATCCCATTGCCTTCGGCAGCCGGGAAATAGCCGAGCCGCTCCGCGAACCGCGCGAGCGGCGTGGGACGCTCGCTCTGATGCATCTTGAGCGCCTGACCGACGCGCTCAAAATACGGCCGCACCTGCTGTTGAAACTGTTCGATGCGGAACTTGGGGAAGCGCGGCTGGCCGATGAGCAGGAACAGCAATAGGCCGGGGACCGGCAGGAAGAAGATCAACAGAAGCCAGGCCGCGGCCGTGAACTTGCGCCGGAACGGGATGATGATCAGCGCGCCCGCGCGGATCGCCCATTCCACGACGTCGTAGGCGAAATCGAGATCGAGCGCGGGCAGGGCCATCAGGGCTGATGCGTAGGGGACGCGGCCCGTGGATTCCAGCCGCCGCGATTCACTCGATCGCGAGCAAGGTCTCGGGCGTCAGCGCCAGGATGTCGGCAACGGTCCGATCGAGCGATTCCGAAACGAGATAGCGCGGCTGGAAGGCGTCGTGCCGGTAGGGGGTGTTCGCGGCTCGAGTGACCGTGAAGGGCAGCCGCTCGACATCGGGGCTTTCCAGGCTGAAGTGAGATTCGCCAAAGCTCGAGGCGAGGCCGGCGCCGAGGATCTTGAGCTCCTGTCCTTCGCGCGCGAGGCCGAATTCGACACTGTGCCAGTAGATGCGAGCGACGCGGTCCCCTTCGCCGGCATCGATCGCGGCCAGCCCGAGCGATCCGACATGCCGGACCATCTCGGCGAAATCGTGATGCGCGAGCATGGGGATGTGGCCGAACAGGTCGTGAAAGCAGTCGGGCGCTTCGAGATAGTCGAGCTGATCGCGGGCCCGGATGAAATTGCCGACAGGGAAGACCCGCTCGGTGAGCATGGCGAAGAAGATGTCGTCCGGCACGAGACCCGGCACGGCGACCGTGCGCCACCCGGTGCGAGGCTCGAGAATGGCGTTCAGCTCGGCGAGCTCGGGTATGCCCGGATGCGACAGCCGCAGGAGATCGATGCCGTCAAGAAAGGGCGAAACTACGCGGGACCCAAGAAGGTCGACCTGGCGGGCGAACAGCAGGTCCCAGACGGCGTGGTCTTCCGCCGTGAATGACTCCCAGCATTGTGGGACGACATAGTCGCGCCAGCTTCTGACTGGCTGGTCCCTGGCGATCGGTTCCTGGAACATCCTTTATCCTTCTTTTCGAAGGCAACAAAAAACCCGCCGAGCGAAGCGCTGGCGGGTCGGAGGCCGGTGAACTGTGCGTCAGGCGCGCGTCAGCTCGTTCCAGCCTCCCGCACATAATAATAGCTCGCCGGAGCAGCCGCGGCGGCGCGTGACATGGCAAGGGCGAGCGAGCGGTTCATGCCCGCGGCATATGGCGGGCCCAGGCTGAATGATCAATGTCTGGGTTCAACCTAAGGAAGTGCTGACAGTGGCGCCGGACGGGCCTATCGGGCGCCGGTGATCCGGATTGGCAAATCAGGAACCGGCATTAGCTGGGCGTTCGCCCTTGCGTTCGCGTTGATCCTTGCCGTGCGGCTGCTGACGCCCGCTGGGTTCATGCCCGCCTTCGAGCACGGCTCGGTGACGATCGTCGCCTGTCCCGATGGGGATGGCGGCGCGGTTCCGTCGAGCCATCACCATGGGCGGCCGAAAAAGCTGCACCAGCCGTGCCCCTATGCGTCTGCGTCCTCGCTGGCGGGGCTGGGCCCGGACTTCACGCCGCTGCTCATCGGCGTGCTTGTTGTTGGCCTGGCGCTGCTTCTCGGCCGGCCGTTCCAGTTCCTGGAGCGGAGCCGCGCCCGCGAGCGCCCGCCGCTCAGAGCTCCACCGCTTCCCGCCTGACCTGAAGCCATTCTGTTCAGACAGGCACTGGCGTGCATCGCCGGTGCGATTTGCGGGGTATCATGACCAATCAATGCAATCGCGCGCGGGCCGTTTGCCGCGCTCTTCTCTTCGCTTCCGCGGCCGCAATGGCCGCGCCAGCCTTGGCCGATCATATAGGCCCGTCCGGGGTCGGATCGGGCGGAGCCCTCAGCGTGTTCGGCCCGGACACGCTCGACGAGGGCCAGGCCGCTGCGGGGCTGCGAATTCTTTTCACCAAGCCCGACCAGCGTTCGGACGCCGAGCTCGAGGAGCTCGCCGGCCGGCATATTCACGCGCACAACACCGACTATAATCTCAATGCGTCGGTCGGCGTCGCCTACGGGATCACGCATCATCTGACCGTGTCCGCCGAGCTGCCTTATGTCCGGCGCGACGGCCTGCGCGAAGGTGAGCACGAGCACGTCGACGGTGAGGCGGTGAACGAAGTCGTGCACCTTGGCAGCCCGTCGGGGATCGGCGACCTCAGCCTGCTCGCCAAATATCGCCTGACCGAAGGCGAGGACTTGGGCTTCGCGCTGATCGGCGGGATCAAGGTGCCGACCGGGAGCACGCACGAACGCAGCCCCGAGGGCGAACGGCTCGAGACCGAGCACCAGCCGGGCACGGGCAGTTGGGATCCGATTCTCGGCGCATCGGCCTCGGCGAAGATGGGCGCAGTGCGGCTGGCTGCTAGCGCGCTCTACCAGATCTCGACCAAGGGAGCGCAGCATACGCGGCTCGGCGACCGGCTGCAGGGCGGAATTGCGCTGTCGCACCGCTTCGGTCCGGCCGCGCATCACCACGACGAAGCCAGCCTCAACCACCATCACGGCGATGAGTTGGACGAGCATGAAGAGCACCCCCATTCAAGCTGGGATGCGTTCGTCGAGCTCGCGGGCGAGTGGGAAGGCCGGCAGAAGGTCGATGGCGAGATCGAGGAGGCGAGCGGCGGCAAGTGGGCCTACGTGGCCCCAGGCGTGCGCTTCAACGCGGCGTCTGGCTGGACGGCCGCGGCTGCGGTCGCCGTGCCGATCTGGCAGGACATCCGCGCTTCGCACCCGGACAATCGCTACCGGTTGATGCTGTCACTGGGGCGCGCGTTCTAGTTAAGTTGCGCTGAAACTGAGTGCGTGAGAGGAACGTCGCTGTGAGAGCGGGGGCGTTCCTCATCATTGCGGGCCTGCTCGCTGCGCGCGCGAACGCCGCGGATCAGCAGCCGATCTGTACCGACAGGCCGGGCAAGTCGACCGAGACATGCACCGTTCCGCCAGGCCGCTTCCAGGTCGAATCCGACCTCGCCGACTGGACGCTTCGGAAGGGCGGCGGCGAACGCGAAACCTTGCTCTCGATCGGCGAGACGACGTTCAAATATGGCCTCACCGATCATTCGGACATCGAACTGGATGTGATTCCGTGGCAGCGCGCTACCCGCCGGGCCAATGGGGCGCACGAGAGTGCGTCGGGCTTCGGCGACCTCAGCCTCATCTACAAGCATATACTCACGTCGCGCGATGCAGCGCTGCAGGTGACTGCCTATCCGTTCGTAAAGATACCGACAGCGAAGCGACCGATCGGCAATCGCAAATGGGAGGGAGGTTTCGTCCTCCCGATTCTCTACAACATTCCCAATTCTCCCCTGAGCATCAACCTGTCGCCGGAAGTCGACTGGATCCTCGACGGGGACGGGCATGGCCGACACGCCGCAATGGTCCAGGTTGCTAGCCTGGGCTGGCAAGTGACGCCGAAGCTGAGCCTGTCGGGAGAGATCTGGGGCCAGTGGGATTGGGATCCGGCCGGCACGGAGAAGCGGGCGAGCGCGGATGCATCGGCCGCCTATCTCGTCAGCAATGACGTCCAGCTCGACCTCGGCGCGAACTTTGGGCTCAACCGCGCCACTCCCGACGTCCAGATGTACATCGGCATCTCAGAGCAGTTTTAGCTTTCCGGTGCGAATGTCTCCTTTGGGTGGAAAGCGGACCTAACGCAGCTTCTCGAGTATTTCGCCTAACAGCTTGCGGACAGATTCGACGGTGTAAGGGTCGTCGGGCTGCGGCGAAAAGCCTTCCCGGTCGAAGTGTGGCCGTTCGTCCATCAATCGGCCCCATTCGACATCGGTTTCGCGGACGAGTTCTTTGAGGAGTTCGTCGGACGCGAGGACGCGTTTACAACAAGCCGACAAGGCAACAAGTGGTTGATCGACGTGGTCGAGCAGCAACGCGCTTCCCTTGAGCTGGCGACGAAGCACGCCCTTCAGCGCGCCTGCATCATCGCTCACCTGGCTCCCGAGCCATGATCCGATTTCGATTTCGGCCTGTCGCTGCGGTGAGACCGGCGAAGCGCCTTTCATCGCTCCGGGACCAGCCATCCGTGCGATGGCCTCTTGCGCGGTGAACGTCCGTCCCTGGCGGATTTCCTGTTCTAGCTCCGCGTCGAGCTCTGATTGCTTGTCCGGATCTTCGTTCATCAGCCGGCTTCCTCGTCAAATGGCCTTGGTCGCAAGTTCAACCCGGCGGTATCGGTAAGACACCCGACTGTCCGCAATGGGTGGAAAGCGGACATTAGCCGTAATCCGGTCAGGCCTTCACATAACGGGACGAGCCCCTGCCGCGGCACATCCGCTTCGGCACGCTGGTTTCCTCGCCATCGATGATGATTACGTCGGTTACTGTCAGGCATTGCCCACCATCGGCGAGCCTCTCCTCGCCGGTGCGTCTTCGCTGTCCATGAGCACGCCAAGCACCAGGTAGGCGCGCGGCGGATTGCCCGAGGTCCAGAAGTCCACGCCGTCCGTCGTGATCTTGGTCCCTCCCGAGCCGATCAGCCGTGTGAATGGTGCCGAGGGAGGCATGGGAATGTATTAAACGCCGGCAAACGAAGGCGCAGTCATCGATGCCGCTGCGGCGGCGACCGCCACCGCAAGTAGAAAACGCATTCGCGAAACCCCACCCGTTCGGAAGGCTGGCCGAGACTGTTACCGTTCATCGCGGCGTCCGCAATGGGGTAGGAGAGACCTGGGCGGCTAACTTCCGGAACGGGTGGACAGCAGACATTGCGTGACGTTGAACGTTCAGCCTATTTGGAAGTCCCCTAGAAGAGGACGTGGCCGATGGTCGCCGAGACAGCGCCCAACGCGGCGTTCACGCAGAGCAATACGCCGCTGCCGCACCGGGCGCGGGCGAAACAAATTCTCGCGACACACCCCGACGTGCGCGGGCTGTTCGGGCGCGACCCATGGTCGGCACTGTGGACCGTGCTGCTGGTCGCGTTGCAGGTCTCCATCGGCATCGGGCTGACCGTTCTCGACGCGCCGTGGTGGGCGATCATCATCACGGCCTATGCGTTCGGCGCCTTCGCCAACCATGCGCTCTTCGTGCTGATCCACGACTACACGCACAACGTCGTGTTCAAGAAGGCGAATGCCAACCGGCTGGGCTCGATCTTCGCCAATATCGCTATCGTCTTCCCGGCGGCGATCGGCTTTCGCAACCATCACCTGCTGCACCACAAATATCTCGGCATCCCCGGCCTCGACGCCGATGTGCCGACGCCGGGCGAGGCGCGCTGGGTGGGCAACAGCTGGTGGCGCAAGACATTCTGGCTCAGCATGTTCTGGGCGGTTCAGGGCCTCTTGCGGCCAACTACGGTGAAGGCGATCCGTACCGTCGACAACTGGGTGGTGCTCAACGGCGTCGCGATGGCCGCGGCGATGGCGCCGATCGTCTGGTTCTTCGGCTGGTGGCCGGTGGCCTACCTGTTCACCTCGACGCTGTTCTCGCTTGGCGTGCACCCGGTGGGGGCGCGCTGGATCCAGGAACACTATGTGTTCAAGGAAGGGCAGGATACCTATTCTTACTACGGTCCACTGAACAAGCTGTCGTTCAACATGGGCTACCATAACGAGCACCATGACTTCCCCCAGGTGCCGTGGTCGCGCCTTCCGGCGGTGCGCGCCGCGGCGCCGGAGTTCTACGACCACCTCTATCACCACCGGTCATGGACCAAATTGCTCCTCCACGTCCTCTTCAGCCGCAAGTTCCGGCTGCACAACCGTATCGTGCGACCGATGCCCGAGGGCATGTCCTAACGCACAAAGCTGACGTGTGCTGTCCGCAATGGGTTGAAAGTGGACACTGGCTCCTACGTGGACAGCATTCTTTTGACCCCTCGCGCGGCCTGGCGGAGACGCTGCTCGTTCTCGACGAGCGCGATGCGGACATAACCTTCGCCTTCCTCGCCGAACCCGACGCCCGGAGAGACCGCGACATGGGCTTCGGTCAAAAGCCGCTTAGCGAACTCCATCGATCCGAGGTTGTGGAAGCGCTCGGGGATCGGCGTCCAGGCGAACATCGACGCCTGAGGCACGGGGATGTCCCAGCCGGCGCGGCCGAAGCTTTCGACCAGCACGTCGCGGCGCTTGCGGTAGAGGTTGCGGTTGTATTCGACGATGTCCTGCGGGCCGTTGAGCGCGGCGCATGCGGCCGCCTGCACTGGAGTGAACGCGCCGTAATCGAGATAGGATTTGACGCGCGCCAAGGCTTCGATCAGCCTGGCGTTACCGACCGCGAACCCGATCCGCCAGCCGGCCATCGAATAAGTCTTGGACATGGACGTGAACTCGACCGCCACGTCCTTCGCGCCATCGACCTGGAGGATCGAGGGCGTGGGCGTCTCCCCGTAATAGATCTCCGCATAGGCGAGGTCAGAGATGACGATCAACTCGTGCTCACGGGCGAAGGCGACAAGCCGCTCGTAGAAGGGGATGTCGGCGACATAAGCGGTTGGATTGGACGGGTAGCCGACCACCAGCACCTTGGGCCGCGGAACGGTGTAGCGCATCGCCATTTCGAGCCGGCGGAAGAAGTCCTCGCCGGGCGCTGCCGGGATCGAGCGGACGGCGGCTCCGGCGATGATGAAGCCGAAGGTGTGGATCGGGTAGGAGGGATTGGGTGCTAGCACCACATCGCCGGGCGCGGTGATCGCCTGGGCGAGGTTGGCGAGCCCTTCCTTCGAGCCCAGGCAGACGATCACTTCGCGGTCCGGATCGAGCGTGACGCCGAAGCGGCGCTGGTAATATGCCGCTTGCGCCTTTCTGAGGCCTGGGATGCCGCGGCTTGCCGAGTAGCGGTGCGCGGTCGGCTTGGCGGCGACCTCGCACAATTTGTCGATGACGTGCTTGGGCGGAGCGCCGTCCGGATTGCCCATGCCGAGGTCGACGATGTCCTCGCCGCGCGCACGGGCCGAGGCTTTCATCGCGTTCACTTCGGCGAACACATAGGGCGGCAGGCGGCGTATGCGGTAGAATTCTTCGGACATAGCCCGTCATTGCGAGGAGCGCAGCGACGAAGCAATCCAGTTCCTGCGTCTGGATTGCTTCGCTACGCTCGCAATGACGAGCAGTCTGCAACAGCTCAAACGGGCCCGCTGACCGAGGTCTCCGCGCCGTCGAGGTCGTGGAAGCGGGCAATATGGACGCCGTGCATCTCAGTGGGCGGCTGGGTGAAGGTCAGGCCGAGCTCGTCCCGCTTGTCGTAGAATTCGGCGAGGCTGTCGGTCCCGAATCCGAGCTGGATGGTGCCCGGCGGGTGCTCGTCCGACGCGGCGTGGAGCGCCAGGGTCGTCTCGCCGGTCGCGAATTCGCTCCAAAACGGAGACTGGAACTTGAGCTCGAGGCCGAGCGCGTCGCGGTGGAAGGCAATGGCACGGTCCATGTCGGCCACATATTTGATCGCATAGGTCAGTCGCATCTTATCCTCCCTAGCGTTTGAGCAGGGCGTAGGCGTGGCGGAAGGCAGCGGTCTCGGCCGCGCTGAACTCGCTTCGGTCCGGCGGATCCTCGGGGACGCCGGTAACGAAATAGGCGATGCCGCCGCCGCTCTTGCGATCGATCCACAGGCCCGAGCGCAAGCCATAGGCGTCGCCGGCATGGCCGACGAGCAGCGCTCCGCCGGTGCCGGGATTGTCGCGGCAGCCCTGTGTCGGGGTCTGCTGCGCCGCCAACCCATAGGAGCAGATGGTTGCGCTTTCGCCATTGCGGGAGCCATTTCGACCGTCGAAGCGCCAAGCCGGCGTCAGCAGGGCGTCGACCGATTGGGGTGAAATGATCCGGACCCCATCGAGGGTCCCGCCATTGAGGAGCATCCGCCCGACACGCACGAGGCCGCGGGCCGAAATGCGAAGGCCACCCTGCGGCGAGAACAAGGCGCCGTTCTCTCCGAGGCGCCAGCGCGCCAGGTCGCAAGCCTCGCCTTCCTTGACGAACACCGGGCACTCCGGGCGTTTGCCGCCGAGGTCGTCGCGCACGGCCTTGCCGTCCTGCATCAGCACCACCGCGCGCGAGACGGCGGCGTCGCTGCACGTCGGCCAGTTGAAGCAGGCGTCGAGCCTCATCGGTTCGAGCACCTCGCGGCGCGTCCAGATGTCGAAGCGCTCGCCGGTGACCTGTTCGACGACCGAGCCGACGATCGGGAAGTTCATGTTGGAATAGGCGAAGTAATTGTCTCGTGGATTGTGCTTCAGGTCCCACGAGTGCGGATCGGCCATGGTGGCCCGTACCGAGCCGCCGAGAGGAATCGCATATTGATCCTCGTGATCGCGCACGGAGCTGGTGTGCGAGAGCAGCATTCGGAGCGTGATCGGCCGGTCGGGAAAGGCCGGGTTGCGCAGGCTCCAGCCTAGCCAGCGCGAGACGTCGCTGTCGAGGTCAAGCCTGCCCGTTTCGACGAGCTTCATGACGGCAATGCCGACGACCAGCTTGCTGACCGAAGCGACACGGGCGGGATCGTCGGCAGTCACCCGACGGCCCGACTCCGGATCTGCGATCCCGTCGGCGAAGCTGGCGATCTCGCCGTTCGCGTCGAAGGCAACGCCCACTTCGGCATGGGGTTGAGGTTTTTGCGGAGTTACTGTCGCGCACGCGGCAAGGACGAAACTCACCAATATGGCCAGACGCATGTTCGAAGCTTAGCTGCCTGCAGCTTGGTGCGCTATGGAAACAGGCGTAAAAGGCGCGCTCCTCTTTGAAGGGGAGATCCAACATGCGCATCACCACAGCCGTCGTTGTAGCAGCGTTGGCATTCGTGCCTGTTGCAGCGAGTGCGGCGACCCCGCTGCAAAAAGAAACGTCCATCTGGCAGACATTCAAGGACAAGAAGTCGACTGCGTTCGCGGCCATGTTAGCGCCGACCTATGTCGGACTCTACGACTATGGGACCGCGTCCAAGGCCAAGGAGATCGACAATCTCAAGAATGCGAAGATCGAGAGCTTTAAGATCACCAACTTTGCTAGCCGGATGATTGACGACGATGACATGCTGATGACCTACGTCGTCGACGTGAAGGGCACGATGGGCAAGGACGATATCTCGGGTAAATACAACGCTGCGTCGCTATGGCACCGCACCGGCAAGAC
Source organism: Pseudomonadota bacterium (assembly GCA_046731955.1). Lineage (GTDB taxonomy): Bacteria > Pseudomonadota > Alphaproteobacteria > Sphingomonadales > Sphingomonadaceae > Sphingomicrobium. Next base: position 64,718 of record JBKPMC010000048.1, read on the forward strand.
GTGGCTTGGCGTCTATCACACCGAGATCAAGGCGAAATAGCGCACCCTTCGCGCACCCTTCTTCGTTTATTCGCCGACTGCGCGTAAGGGCCGACGCCATGACTGACGAGACGAAAATCGGTGCGGCGATGCCGACTTTGGAGGACTGGCAGCACTGGACGCTGGTCATGGGGCGCGCCCAGCAGATGCTGATGGAATTCTGGGCCGAGAACCTGAAGAGGGATCAGCCGTTTCCATCCCTTGGAGGAGGCTGGCCGCCGAGCGCGTTCGGATTTGCCGAGACCGCCAAGGTTGGCGACCCGATGGCGCTGATGAGCGCCGGCGCGCAGGCTTGGGCCAAGGGGCTCGAGACCTGGGGCAAGGTGCTCGGCGGAGTCGCCACAGCTCCAGCGGCCGATGAGACGGACCGCAAGGACCGGCGCTTCTCGGCGCCGGAATGGCGCGAAAACCCGATCTTCGATGCAATTCGCAAGAGCTATCTGCAGATATCCGACCAGCTGCTCGGCACCGTCGACGAGATCGAGAATATCGACCCGCAGATGCGTGAAAAAATGCGGTTCGCGACGCGCAGCTTCGTCGATGCGATGAGTCCGTCGAACTTTGCGCTGACCAATCCACAGGTGCTGAAGCGCACGCTCGAGACGCGGGGCGAGAACCTGCTCAAGGGGCTCGCCAATATGCTGAAGGACATTGCGGCGGGGCAGCTTACGCAAACCAAGCCGGGCGTGTTCGAAGTGGGACGGAATCTGGCGACCACGCCGGGCAAGATTGTCAAGCAGACCCCGCTGTACCAGCTGATCCAGTACACGCCGGCGACCGACGAGGTTCTCAAGACGCCGGTGGTGATCTTCCCCCCGTGGATCAACCGCTTCTACATCCTCGACCTCAACCCGGAGAAAAGCTTCGTCAAATGGTGCGTCGACCATGGCATCAGCCTGTTCATGGTCAGCTGGAAATCGGCGGATGAGAGCATCGCCGACGCGAAGCTCGACGACTATGTCCTCAAGGGCCAGATCGACGCGATCGACACCGTGTGTGACCTCCTCGGCGTCGAGGCCGTGCACGCGATCGGTTACTGCGTCGCGGGAACGACGCTGGCGGCGACGCTAGCCTACCTTACCGCGAAAGGTGAAGCGGGTAAGGTAAAGTCGGCTACCTTCCTCACGGCGCAGGTCGATTTCACTGAAGCCGGCGACCTCAAGCTGTTCACCGGCCCGGAGACAATGAGCCTGCTCGAGGAGCTGACCAAGGAGAAAGGCTATCTCGACGGCCGCTACATGGCCGCGACCTTCAATCTGCTGCGCGGCCGCGATCTCATCTGGAGCTATGTCGTCAACAACTACCTGCTCGGGGAGGAGCCCGCGCCGTTCGACCTACTGTACTGGAACAGCGACACGACGAACCTGCCGGCCGGCTGGCACCGCGACTATCTGGAGTCGCTCTACAAGGGGAACAAGCTCGCCGAGAAGGGCGCGATCAAGATCGCGGGCACGCCAGTCGACATCAACGCGGTGACCACGCCGACTTACGTCCAGGCGGGGCGCGAGGACCATATTGCGCCGCCTCAGAGCGTGTGGAAGATCATGGACCATTTCGACGGGCCGAAGCGCTTCGTGCTCGCCGGGTCCGGGCATATCGCGGGCGTCGTGAATCCGCCGGCCGCGCAGAAGTACCAATATTGGGTCAACGACCAGTCCTCAACCACGCTCGAAGACTTCATCGAGGGAGCTGAGGAGCACAAGGGCAGCTGGTGGCCCGACTGGCTGGAATGGCTGAAAAATCAGGATCCAGAGATGGTGAAGGTTGAAGGAGCTCGCTCGCCGGGCAAGGGCAAGCTCAGGGCGATTGAGGATGCGCCCGGCAGCTATGTCAAAACACGCTGACGCGCTAACGCTTCGGCTGGCGCTCCCCGAGGAGCACGAAGAGCTCGAAGCTCTGCAGTGGCGCGCGTCGTTCGAGTTGCCCGAGTATCGCGAGCAGCTCATGGCCAATCCCGACGCGATCCACTTGCCGCCCGCGCAGATCGCGAACGGCCAGGTGATCGTAGCCGAGCAGAGCGGGCAGGTCGCGGGCTTCGCGGCAGTGGTCGGCGGCGAGCTCGACGGACTGTTCGTGGAGCCGGACCTTTGGGGTCTGGGGATCGGCAAGGCCCTGGTCGACGCAGCGACGCACGAGGCACGCCGGCGCGGCCTTGCGTTGAAGGTGATCGCAGCGCCGGGCGCACGAAGGTTTTACGAAAGTTGCGGTTTCTCGGTGGAAGGTGAGGCGGAGACGCGATTTGGTCCGGCGCTCAGGATGACGCGCTAGTCAGCAGCTCTCATATTTCCAATGCCGCCGTTTGCCTTCGCTCAGCCACTCAATGGCGCTGGCGATGCGTTTCTGGCGCGTTGCGTCCTGCTTCGCCTCAGCGATCCATTCAACATAGTCGCGCCGGGCACTTGGCGGAAAAGCCTCGAGCGTCGCTTTGGCCCTCGGAGCCTTGTCCAAAGCAGCCGCAAACTCTGGATGCACCTCCGGCGTTGCCTTCGGCGCATGCTTGGTCTTGCGCGGCACCGGAGCTTTCTCCGTCAGCTCGGCGGCTTCGCGGACCAACCGGTCGAGCTCTGCATTCGGCGGAAGATCATCGACAGACTTGAGCTTTCCGAATTGACCCATGGCATCGGCGTTGGCGGCTTCTCCGCGAAGCTCTTGACCGCGCCAGAAGTTGAGGGCTGCATGGCCTTTGAACGCGGCGGTGATGAGGACGATTTTCCCGCCGACCGTATAGGCCGGCATGCTCCATTTGAGAGTCTCCTCGGCGTCAGGAAGCACGGCGTGAACACGCTCGCGAACCTTTTCGAGAATCGGGCGCGCGAACGGCTGCGCCCTTGCGACATAGGCGTCTATCCGCGCGTCGCGGCTCAGAGGATACCCCCGCCGAGCATCAGGCGGACGATCCCGATGACGATTACGAACAGGTTGAGATTGCGACCTGAAGTGCTGTTCGAAATCATGCCGACGACCGCGCCGATGATCGCGAGTGGAATGATCAGCCAATTGGCCCAGCCCAGCAGCGGGATGAACGCAACGAGCGCGAGGACCAGAGCGAAGAAGCCGATGATCAGCGAGACGAGGTTGAACATCGCCTCGCTGTAGCATCATTCCGGAGGCTGCGGCAGTCGCGGCGCCCGGACCAGCGCGGTGACATAAAGAACCAGCGCCAGCCAGATGGCCGGGAAAGCGATTGCGTGGGCAGTGGTGAACGATTCGCCGTAGAGCAGCACTGCGAGCAGGAACTGGAGCGTGGGGGCAATGAATTGCAGCATTCCAAGCGTCGAATAGGGCAGGCGCTTGGCTGCAGCTGTGAACAGGAGAAGCGGCGTGGTCGAGACGATGCCGGCCAGCAGGAGCAAGCCGGTCTGCACATCCGTCGTGCCGAAGATGGGCACACTCCCCGAGGCGCGCCATCCGAGCCAGGCTATCGCGAGTGGGAACAGGATCGCGGTTTCAATCGACAGGCCGGTAACTGCGTCGGCGGGCACGACCTTCCGCAGAAGCCCGTAAAGCGCGAAGCTGATGCACAGGGTGAGGCTGATCCACAGCTGGCCGAGCGCTCCGGCAGCGAGCACGGAGATTCCCGCCGCCGCTATCGCCACCGCTGTCCATTGCAGGCGGGTCAGCCGCTCGTGCAGCACGAACCGGCCGAGCAGCACATTGGCAAGCGGGTTGAGATAATAGCCAAAGCTCGCCGCCAGGATGTGCCCGCTGGTGACCGCATAGACGTAGAGCAGCCAGTTTCCGCCGATGAGCAGCGCGGTAACCGTCAGGATGCTGAGAATCTTCGCGTGCGCTGCGGCCGCCCGAACCTTGCCCCAGCTGCGTCCGGCGGTGATCAGCAGCGCGAGAAAGGGCAGCGACCAAAGCACCCGGTGGGCGACGATATCGAAGGCCGCAACCGACGCGATCGCCTTAAAATAGACCGGAAGAACACCCCACAGGCCGTAGGCGGCGAGGCCGAGCAGGAAGCCGCCGCGAGCGTGATGCGTGGCTCGCTCGATCGTCGGTTTTTGGCGGGACGGCGCGTTCACTCCGCGTGCGCCTAGCCGTGGTCAGCTTATGTTCAAAGCCCGTGATTAACACCGCGTTTGTTGAAACTGGGACCGGTGAGTGCCAGTTTGCGGGTGGGGTTTCTCGAAAGGTGCGGTGGTCTGTGGCTCGATTCGGCGCCTTTGCCGTCCTCAGTGCAGGAATGCTGTCGCTGATGCTGTCATTGGCGGGCTGCGAGACCAAGCCGAAACTCCCACCTGGAGTAACGCCGAGCGTCATCGTTGAGTCGCCGCTCAAATCCGAAGCCTGGAAAGGGGTCGCCTCCGACACCGATGAGGCGCGGATCGGGCGGCTTGGCCTTGCCTGGCAAGAGGCACTAGCCGAGGCGCGCAGGAATTACGCGAACGAGATTCGCAGGGAAGGCGTATTGCTGATGCCGCGGGCCTCGCTGCCGCGGCCTGCACCGACGCCGGGAAGCTACAATTGCCGGCTGATCAAGCTCGGCAAGGTGGCGCCCAAGACGCGCGCCTACGAAAGCTTCAAACCCTTCTTCTGTTATGTCGAGGTCGAGGACGATTTGCTGACCATCGTCAAGCAGACCGGCAGCCAGCGACCGGCGGGCCGGCTGTGGGAGGATGATGATTCCAGACGGCTGATCTTCCTCGGAAGCCTGGCGCTGGGGAATGAGGAGCAGCCGCGCGCGTATGGCGACGATCCCAGAAGGAACATGGCCGGGGTGCTCGAGCGGATCGGTCCGTTCAAGTGGCGGCTGGTGATCCCCTGGCCGCAGAGCTCGTCGAAGCTCGACGTATTCGAACTGACTCCCGTCGCCCAACAGCCACAGGGGTGAGTGAGGCGGGGCTGCTCGCGGACCCGGCAGAGGTGCGCGCGATCCTGATTGCCGCCGCTCAGGCCGGAGAGGCGATCAGCTATTCCGAGGTGCTGGGCCTGCTCGGGCACGATTTCACGCGTCCAAAGATGCGCGCTTTGTGCAAGGTGCTGGGCTTCGTCGACGACGAGGCAGAGGAGCGCGGCGAGCCCGAGCTTGCGGTGCTGGTCGTCCGCCAGTCGGACGGGCTTCCGGGGCAGGGCTGGTGGATCGAAGGTGCAAAGAAGCACGGCTACGCGGGCCTTTGGGAGGGACCGGGGGCGGCGAAGCTGATCAAGCGTCTCCAACGCCAGACGTTCGATTATTGGGCAGGACGAGAGGCTTAGCTTTCGCTAGAGCCGCCCCTTCAATGCCAGAACAGCGCACCTTCACCGTCAGCGAGGACGACGACGGAATCCGGCTCGACCGCTGGTTCAAGCGGCACATGCCCGACGTCAGTTTCAACATGGTGTCGCGCTGGGCGCGGACCGGGCAGCTTCGGCTGGCGGGCAAGAGAGCGGTTCCTGGCGACCGGATCGAAGCTGGACAGGAAATCCGCGTCCCGCCGCTGGAGGCGACGCCCACACGCGCTGCGCGGCAGCAGCCCAAGCGCCAGCGGTTGACCGACGACGAGGCCCAATTCGTCCGTGACATGGTCACTTACGAAGACCCGAACGCGTTCGTGCTAAACAAGCCGCCCGGCCTCGCGACACAGGGCGGCACCAAGACCCATCAGCATCTCGATCGGCTGCTCGACGGCCTCGCCGGCGAGGCCGGGCGTCCGAAGCTAGTCCACCGGCTCGACAAGGACACGTCGGGTGCCTTGCTGGTGGCGAAGAACGCGCGGTCGGCGGGCCATTTCGCCAAGGCTTTCTCGGGGCGGACGGCGCGCAAAATCTATTGGGCTTTGGTGGTCGGCGTTCCCGATACCGATGAAGGTCTGATCGACGCGCCCCTCGCCAAGCAGCCGGGGACCGGCGGCGAGAAGATGCATGTCGATCCGGAGCATGGACTTCCGGCGAAGACTCGCTGGCGCGTGATCGATCGCGCTGGCAATCGCGCCGCCTGGGTCGAGCTGCAGCCCCTGACCGGGCGAACGCACCAGCTGCGGGCGCACATGGCGGCGCTCGGCCATCCGATCGTCGGAGACGCCAAGTACGGCGGCGCGGAAGCATTTCTCACTGGCGGCATTAGTCGCAAGCTGCATCTCCACGCGCGGCGCATCCGGATCGACGCGCCGGATGGCGGCAAGATCGACGTGACCGCCGAGCTTCCTTCCCATTTTGCGGAAAGCCTGGCGACTTTGGGTTTCGATCAGAGCGCCGGCGACGCTCCGGTTGCTGGACCTCGACCCCAGCAGCGTCGATCGGCGCGGGCGAAGCCTCCGACCCGGCGCGGGGAGCGGCGTTCCCGCGGCTCGCAGACTAAGGCAAGGCGGCGGTGAATCGGCTCGCCATCTTCGATTGCGACGGGACGCTCGTGGACAGCGGGGCGACAATCTATGCGGCGCTCGACGCGAGCTTGCGGCAAAACGGGTTCGAGGTGCCTCCGCTTCGCCTCTGTCGGCGCGTCATCGGGCTCAGCTTGCAAGAAGCGATGGCCGCGCTGCTGCCCGGCGAGGAGCCGGATCAGCACATCCGGCTCGCCGAGGACTATAAGCGGGCATTCATGGGCCTGCGCGTCGCCGGAAGGGTCGAAGAGCCCCTGTTCGACGGCGTGCTCGAACTCCTCGATGAGCTCGAGGCGGACGGCTGGCTGCTCGCGGTTGCGACCGGCAAGTCGGACCGGGGCCTCAAGCATTGCCTGGAGCTGCACGAAATCCATGCGCGCTTCGTTTCCCTGCAGACGGCCGACCGGCACCCGTCGAAGCCGCACCCGTCGATGGTCCATCAGGCGATCGCTGACGCAGGCGCGGCTCCCGAGACGACGATCGTGGTCGGCGACACCAGCTACGACATGGCAATGGCGACCGCGGCGAGCGCGAGCGGGATCGGCGCGGGCTGGGGCTATCACGACGCAGAGGAGCTGATCGAGGCCGGCGCCGTCGGGGTGGCGGAACGGCCCCAGGACGTGGTCGCGATCATCGGAAGCCAAGTCCGTGGATGACGAACGAAAATGGCGGAACCGGCTACTCGCCTACACAGGCGTGCGAGCGTTCGGGATCGCCGTCATGCTGTTCGGAATCGCGATCATCTACACCGACCTGGTGCGCGAAGGGGGCTGGCCACAGGTTGGCGCGATCATTGCCATCATGGGCGTCATCGACGCCTTGTTCGCGCCGCGCATGCTCAAGAAGCTGTGGGACCAGCAGGACCGAGAAGGGCAGTGAAACGGTTCTGGAAAAGCGTGCAGGTCGAGCGGGATAGCGACGGCTGGGGTATCCGCCTGGATGGGCGCCCGGTCAAAACGCCCGCGCGCGCGGCCCTCGTCGTGCCGAATGAGGCATTGGCGCAAGCGATCGCCGAAGAGTGGCGGGGCGTCGAAGAGAATATCGATCCGCGAGCAATGCCGCTGACCGGCATCGCCAATGCTGCAATCGACCGGGTCGCGCCCGAGCGCCGGGCTTTCGCTGGAGGGCTCGCTCGCTACGCCGAAGCGGATCTCGCCTGTTATCGCAGCGGCTGGCCGCCCGAGCTTGCAGCTCGTCAGGCGGATGCCTGGGATTCCTTGCTCGGTTGGGCGCGGCGACGCTTCGACGTCGATTTCTCGACGACGTCAGGACTCATGCACGTGCCGCAGCCGCAGGCGACGGTCGAGCGGCTCGCGCACGCCGTGTCGGCGCTTGACCCATTCGGGCTCGCCGGCCTGTCGCCGCTGGTGACGATCGGCGGCTCCCTCATCGCTGCGCTCGCGGTGCTTGATAAGGCGATCACTCCGGAAGAGGCATGGGAGTCGGTCAGCATCGACGAGCGGTGGCAGCTCGAGCAATGGGGCTCGGACACGGAGGCGGTGACGGCACTTGAAAATCGGCGTCGTGACTTCTTCGCCGCTGCGCGGTTTCTCGAGTTGCTGGAATAGCCGTTCCGGGATGCCCCCGGCATGCCGGCATGCGGCCACTAGTGCGAGATTCCGAGCGAGCGAGTGAACTGCACAAGGTTGGTCTGACGCCTGGTCCGCAGCCGCTCTGCAGTCACGATGGCCTGGACCTGCCGGAGGCATTCGTCCGTATCGTGATTGATGAGGACATATTCGTATTCGGGCCAGTGGCTGATCTCCGAGTCGGCTCGTGACATCCGATCGGCGATGACGGCTTCCGAATCAGTGCCTCGTTCGCGAAGCCGACGTCCCAGCTCAGCCATCGAGGGCGGCAGGAGGAAAATCGAAACGAGGTCCTCGCCCATGGCGGCCTTCAGCTGCTGAGTGCCCTGCCAGTCGATGTCGAACAGGATGTCCCGGCCGTCGCGAAGCGCGTCTTTCACGGGCGCCTTGGGAGTGCCGTAGCGGTAGCCGAAGACATGGGCCCATTCGACGAACTCGCCGGCCTCGATGATTCGGTCGAATTCGGCGTCGTCGACGAAATGATAATCGACCCCTTCGACTTCGCCTGGGCGCTTGGGCCGCGTCGTCGCCGATATCGACATTGTCACGTTGCGGTCCGCGTCCAGCAACATCCTCGAGATAGTCGTCTTACCAGCGCCAGAGGGCGACGAAAGGACGATCAGGAGACCACGCCGCTGACGGGCCGTCTGGTCGGAAAAGTTCGGATCCTTCGGGTCCATGGCCGTTCTTGCTTCGGGCAAGTCGTGGGCGTCAAGCGGTCGGTTGCCGCAGTGCACAAAAATTCACTTGAAATGGTGCGGCGCAATGTCTATTGTGCACTGCAGCAAAACAGGAGAATGTTACCCATGGCAGACGAAACGAAGGTCGAGGTTCAGGCAGCTGTCGAGGCTCCGGCCAAGGTGGCTGAAACCGTCGCCGAAACCGTCGAGACGATTGCCCAGGAGAGCGCGAAAACCGCGAAGCGCACCCGCGCCGCGACTGCTCGCCGGACCAAGCGTGAGGCCGCCGTCGAGAAGCCGGCCCGCAAGACTACATCGCGCCGCAGCACGATTACTCGCCGCAAGACCCGCAACGCCGCGCGCAAGACTGCTGCCGCGGCCCAGAAAAGGATTGAAACCGTGACCAATACCGATTTCTTCAAGAGCTTTGAGGCCGTCCCGGCCTTCGCGCCGCTCCAGAGCCTGTTTGTCGACGCCGGTGAGCGCAGCCAGGAGTTCGTGAAGCGCAGCCAGAAGGTCGCCGAGGAGCTTGCCGATCTCGCCCGCGCCAATGTCGAGGCGGTGGTCGAGGCGAGCCGTGTCGCTTCCGAGGGCGCGCGCGCCATCAGCCAGGACGCCGTCAGCTCGAGCCGTGAGGGCTTCGAGCAGGCTGCCGACGCGATCCGTTCGCTTGCGGAGGCCAAGTCGCCGACCGAGTATCTGCAGTTGCAGAGCGAGTTCGCTCGCGCGTCCTTCGACCGCGCGGTTGCGGAAGGCTCGCGCCTGACCGAGTCGCTGGTCAAGCTCGCCGGTGAGGCATTCCAGCCGATTTCGAATCGCGCCACGGCCAATGCCGAGCGCTTCAACACGCTCGTTGCCTGACCCTCTCCCCTCCTAGTTCAGGCAACGGTCCTGGCGGTCGCTCTTAAGAGCGGCCGCCATTTTTTTTAGGCCGAAGCTGCTACAGCCTTGCGGGCATTTCGGAGCTTGCCATATTTTATGGACGAGATGAGTGAGCGTGTGACGATCATGGCGACCGGGCCGGAAGGCGGCGACGGCCTCGAAGAAATCGAGACCGGCGTTGCCACCCGCACCCGGCCCAAGACCAAGAAGCCCTCAAACTACAAGGTCCTGATGCTGAACGACGACTACACGCCGATGGAGTTCGTCGTTCTGGTTCTGCAGCGCTTCTTCACGATGAGCATCGAGGACGCGACCCGGGTGATGCTTCAGGTTCACCAGCAGGGTGTCGCAGTGTGCGGCGTGTTTACCTACGAGGTCGCCGAGACGAAGGTCACGCAGGTGATCGACTTCGCGCGGGAGAACCAGCACCCGCTGCAATGCACGCTGGAGAAGGCCTGAGCGCGGCTGCTTGTCACCCGGCCGCCACGCGCTAAAGCGCGGCGGTGGACAGCATCTGGATCAAGGGCGGGAACAAGCTCCAGGGTGAAATCCCGATCAGTGGCGCGAAGAATGCGGCACTCGCCCTTATGCCGTGCGCTCTTCTCACCGACGAGAAGCTGACACTTAACAATCTGCCGCGGCTCGCCGACGTCGACACGTTCAGCCACCTGCTCAACCAGCTCGGGGTTTCAACCAAGGTCGCTGGAGTGAAGCCAGGCGAGTTCGGGCGGCGGATGACCCTGCGGGCGAAGAATATCGCCTCGACGGTCGCGCCTTACGACATGGTCAGGAAGATGCGCGCCTCGGTGCTCGTCCTTGGGCCGATGCTCGCGCGCATGGGCGAGGCGACCGTGTCGTTGCCGGGCGGATGCGCGATCGGCGACCGGCCAATCGATCTGCACTTGAAGGCACTCGAGTGCATTGGGGCCGACATCGAGCTGACGAGCGGCTACGTGAAGGCGACCGTGCCGAAGGGACGGCTTCCGGGCGGCGACTTCAGCTTTCCGGTGGTTTCGGTCGGAGCGACCGAGAATGCCGTCATGGCGGCAGTGCTGGCGAAGGGCCGCACGCAATTGTTCAACGCCGCGCGCGAGCCTGAGGTCGTCGACCTCTGCAACCTGCTGGTAGCGATGGGCGCAAAGATCCGCGGAATCGGCTCGGCGCACCTGATCATCGATGGCGCCGAAGGCCTGAACGGCACCGAATATGAGGTGATGCCCGACCGGATCGAGGCCGGAAGCTACGCCTGCGCGGCTGGGATCACCGGCGGTTCGATCGACCTGATCGGCGCTCGGCCGGACGATATGAAGGCGACCTTGAATGCGCTCGCCCAGGCGGGTCTCATTGTCGAGTTCCACAACCGCGGCATCAAGGTCAGCGCGAATGGCGAGCTGAAGCCCCTCGCGCTTTCGACAGCGCCGTTTCCGGGCTTTGCGACCGACATGCAGGCGCAGTTCATGGCGATGCTGAGCCGCGCCTCGGGCGACAGCTTTCTCGAGGAGACGATCTTCGAGAACCGCTACATGCACGTGCCGGAGCTTCGCCGAATGGGTGCGGACATCGACATTCACGGGCGTTCAGCGATCGTTCGCGGGGTCGAGCAGCTGGCTGGCGCCAATGTCATGGCGACCGACCTGCGCGCGTCGATGAGCCTGGTTCTCGCCGGCCTGGCCGCGGAGGGCGAGACCGAGGTGTTACGCGTCTATCACCTCGACCGCGGCTATGAGCGGCTCGAAGAGAAGCTTTCCGCAGTCGGAGCGACGATCGAGCGCAGGAGCGCCGGCTAGAGCTTCTTCGCGAACCGCATGCCGGTCCGCTCGTATCCCATGTGGCGGTAGAAGGCGTGGGCCCTGGTCAGGCGATCGTTGCTCGTGATCTCGATCAGGCCGCACTTCAGGTTGCGCAGTCGTTCTTCCGCGGCGTCGACGAGCATTCGGCCAATGCCCTGTTCGCGCGCTTTCTCGGCAACGACGAGAATGGTGATCCGCCCGACCGGCTGGTCGCGGTGGATCGTCACCATCCGGTGGATTCCACACAGGCCGACAACGTCTTTGCCGATCGTCACGACCAGGGGCGCCATCTTGTCCCTGGCCAGTGCGGAGATTCGCTTGCGCACGCCCTTTTCGCCGACGTCGTGATCAAGCAGCTTCATCAGTGAGACCAGTGCGGCCGCGTCCTTCGGTTTTGCCTCGCGAATTTCCGGCTTGGGTTTCGGCTTGAGTTTCGGAGGCGGAGGCGGCGGCGGAGGAGGAGGGGCCGGCGGCGGCGGGGGTCGCTTCGGCTCAGGTTCCTGATCGTTGGCGGCTTTTGGGCGGGCTCGCTCGGGTTTGCGCGCCTGGCGTTTTCGTGGAAGGACCGCGACGTCGAGCGACGCGCCCCAGTCCTTTGCGCCAAGGTTACGCAGATAGTCTTCGATGTCCTCAGGGCTGGCGGTCGGTCCCTTCGCGTCCATTCCGAACAGGGGCTTTCCCGATGCATCGGTCAGCCCGACCTTGCCGAAGCGGCGCTTGCCGGGCGTTCGCACGCGGGAGCGGACCAGCCTTAGCCCGCGGTGGCGCGCCGATTCCGCCAGCTGGTCGAGCCGCTCATCGCTCACAGCGAATCCACCGCGTGCAGCACAAGCCCGACGAGCCCGCCGACGAGCGTGCCGTTGATGCGGATGTACTGGAGGTCGCGGCCGACAGCGGCTTCTAGGCGGGCGGTGACCGTGCGCGCGTCCCAGCCGCGGACCGTCTCCGACACGAGCTTGACCATCGAGCTTCCGTAGCTCGCCGCCATGCCGACGACAGCGCGCCTAGCGAACTGGTTGATCGCTGCGCGGATCCTCGGATCGCTTTCCAGCGTGTGGCCCATGGACTTCAGGATTTCGCCCAGCTTGCCGGCGAGAACCGCGTCCGGGTTACGGGCCGCGCGAATGATCGCCTCGCGTCCCTTCTGCCAAATCGCATCGATCCACAGGCTGACCGACTTGTTGTCGAGCAGCTCTTCCTTGATGTGCTCGACCCGCTTCCGCGTTTCGGGGCGCGTCTGGAGATCGTTGGCGAGCTGGGCGAGGGCTTCCTCGACCTTGATGCGCACCGGGTGCGCCGGATCGGTCGACATCTCGACCGTCAGCTTCCTGAGGCCGTCGATGATTGCGTCGGCGAGCTTCGCATCGAGCCCTGCGAGCTTCAGCACCCAATTTGCCTTCTTGTGCACCATCTCCCGGATCAACTGCTCGTTCGCCTCGAGCGCGCGCGCGGTCCAGCGAATCGCCGCTTCGAGCATGGGCACGTGGCGGTCTTCATTGATCGCCGAGGCCAATGCATGGCCGAGCAGGGGCGAGATCTCGGTCTTTCGCACGCGTGACGAGATCGCACTTTTGACGATTCCACCTAGCCGCTCGTCATCGAGGCTTTCGAAAATGTCGGCAATCAGGCGCGACGCGCCCGCGCGGATCCGTGTGCTCTCGCCGGCAGGGGTCTGCAGGAAACGTCCGACCGTGCCGGCGACGTCGATGTTCTGCATCCGCCGGGCGACGACGGACGGGATGAGGAAATTCTCCTTGAGGAAGTTCGCCAGCGTCTCGCCGATCCGGTCCTTGTTGCGCGGGATGATCGCGGTGTGCGGGATCGGCAGGCCGAGCGGGTGGCGGAAGAGGGCGGTGACCGCGAACCAGTCGGCGAGCCCGCCGACCATCGCCGCCTCGGCGAAGGATTTGACGTAGCCGACCCAGGGATACCGCACTTCGAGAGCGCGCGCGGCGAAGAATACCGCGGCCATCACGACCAGCAGCCCGGTCGCCACGACCTTCATGCCTTGCGCGCCTGGCTGCGCGGGATTGAAGCGCGCGAACGCAGCGTTGGTCATCGGCCTCATGCCCGCTCAATAGCCGAGCTGGGCCTCAGGTTCACTCCGCTGGGACGGGTCGCGATTCCTGGTGTGCTTCCTGGCCGATGAACCGGTGGAAGAGGCGCCCGATCCGCGACTCGATCGAGATGGCGATCGAGAAGTAGGATGGCACCAGCAGCAGGGTGAGCACCGTCGAGAAAATAAGGCCGCCGATGACAGTAATGCCCATAGGCGCGCGCCAGCTGTTGTCCCCGCTGATCGAAATGGCGGTTGGCAGCATACCGGCGACCATCGCGACGGTGGTCATCACGATCGGTTGTGCGCGTTTGTGCCCGGCTTCCCAGATCGAATCGTTCTTCGACATCCCGTGATTCATCATCTCGACCGCGAAATCGACGAGCAGGATCGAGTTCTTCGCGACGATTCCGAACAGCATCAGGATGCCGATCAGCACGAACAGCGAGACCGGCTGGCCCGCGATGAGCAGCGCAACCGCCGCGCCGAGCGGCGCAAGCAGCAACGAACCCATGTTGACGAACGGAGCAAGGAAGCGGCGGTAAAGCAGGACCAGAACCGCAAAGACGAGCAGCACGCCCGAGATCAACGCGATCGCAAAGTTGAACAGCAGCTCGGCCTGCCACTTCTGGTTGCCGAGATTCATCTTTTGCACGCCCTGCGGCAAATTCTTGAAGCTCGGAAGTTCGTAGACCTTGGTCCAGACATCACCTTCCACCACGCCCGGGGCGAGGTCAGCGCCGATCGCCAGCCGGCGAAGCTGGTTAGAACGGTTGATCGTCGTTGGGCCTGAGCCGAAACCGATGTCGGCCACGGCCTTCAAGGGAACGGATCCGCCGCTCGAGGTCGGGACCGGCAGGTTCTCGAGCGTCTGAATATCGCGGCGGGAGTTTTCCGAGAGCGACACGGTGATCGGCACCTGCCGGTCCGACAGCGAGAATTTTGCGCTATTCTGCTCGATGTCGCCGAGCGTCGCGATGCGGATCGTCTGGCTCAGCGCGGCGGTGGTCACGCCCAGATCGGCGGCCAAATCGAAGCGCGGCTTGATGGTGATCTCCGGTTGCGCGAGATTGCTGCCGACCCGTGGGGCGCGAAGCCCCGGCACCGTTTCCATCTCCTTGGCGATTTGGTTGGCGACCGCGGTGAGTTGCGCCGGGTCGTCACCGCCGAGATAGAGCATGATGTCGCGCTGGTCCGGATCTGGACCACCGCCGTTCTGGCTCATGAAGCTGACGCGTGCATCCGGGAAAGCTGAGAGGGTTGGCGCCAGCGCGCGCTCGAACTCGGTGCTCGTGACCTTCCGGTCCTTCTTGAGCACGATGTTGACCCGGCCGGTGGCGACGTTGATGCGCTCGAACACACGCTCGACGCTCGGATCCTTCGACACAAGTGCTGCGACTCGGTCAGTCACCCCCTCGGTCTGCTTGAGCGTGCTTCCCGGCGGTAGAGTGATGTTGACCCGCGAATAATCGTCGTTCTGCGGCGGGAAGAAGGACAGCGGCAGCATGCTGAACAAAGCGATGCTCAGCAGAAGCGTGCCGATGCCGGCTCCAACCATCGCCATCCGATGGTCAAACATGCTCGCCCAGCCGAGCTTGACGAGCGATCTACACCAGGCGGCGAACGGGCTGCCGTCGAAACCAACCGCCAGCCCGATAAGAAGGCCGATGACGATGGTGAGGACGAGCACAACCAGCGCGGCGCCGAGGAATGTTCCGATGAACGCCAGGATCAGCATCGGCGCGCCCGGCTGAGCGTCTGGAGCCGCCTTTTGAACCATCATCACGACATTAAGCAGCGCCAAGACCGCCGCGATCCCGAGCGGGGCGGCCCAATATGGTACC
This sequence comes from Pseudomonadota bacterium, assembly GCA_046731955.1. Classification (GTDB taxonomy): domain Bacteria; phylum Pseudomonadota; class Alphaproteobacteria; order Sphingomonadales; family Sphingomonadaceae; genus Sphingomicrobium. The sequence continues at coordinate 79,903 of JBKPMC010000048.1, forward strand.
CGGACCGCGACCTTCGCCACGCGGGCGCGCCTTGCGACCGCTTTCGAGGTATCGAGGCTCCAGTTGAGGACCTTGAGGTAGACGTCCATCCACTTCCAGTTCGCGTGCGGCTGGATGCCCTTCGATCGGAGGAAGTAGGCAGCGATCAGTGGCGTGATCATTCGCGCCACGAACAAGCTCATCAGCACCGATAGAACGACGGTGAACCCGAACGCCTTGAAATATTGGCCGGCGATGCCGGGCATCAACGCCACCGGCAGGAAGACCGCGACGATCGCCATGGTGGTCGCCAGCACGGCAAGACCGATCTCGTCGGCGGCGTCCAGCGAGGCTTGGTAGGCCGATTTGCCCATGCGCATGTGCCGCACGATGTTTTCGATCTCGACGATCGCGTCATCGACCAGGACGCCCGCGACGAGGCCCATCGCCATCGTCGACATGAAGTTCATGGTGATCCCCAGCATGCTCATGAACGCAAAGGCGGGGATCGCCGACAACGGGATCGATATCGCGGAAATTGCGGTCGCCCGGATGTCGCGGAGGAAGAGAAGGACAACGAGGACTGCAAGGATCGCGCCCTCGATCAACCCCTCCATCGCCGAATGGTACTGCGCCTTCGTATAGTCCACGGTGTTGAAGATTTCCGAGAACCGGACCTTCGGATTCTCTTTCTCGAGTTTTTTGAGCTCCTTCCAGCCAGCGTCATAGGCCGTCACTTCGGACGAACCCTTCGCGCGCTGGATCATGAAGGTGACGACCTGTCGGCCGTTCATCTTGGCGATCGAGCGCTGTTCCGAATTGCTGTCTTTGACGTCGCCCAGGTCGGCGAGCCTGACGAAGCGGCCTCCGGGCAGCGAAATCTGCGTCTGGGAGAGCTGGTATGCGTCCTGAGCATTGCCGAGCACCCGCACCGACTGCTCGGAACCCGCAATTTCGGCGCGCCCGCCGGCTCCGTTCATGTTGCTCTGGCGCAGCTGTTGATTGACCTGCGCAGCGGTGATGCCCTGCGCCTGAAGCGCCGCGGGATCCAGGATCACTCGAATGTTGCGATCGACCCCGCCGACACGCTCCACGGCGGCTATTCCGGGCAAGCCTAACAGACGCTTCGCGACGGTGTTGTCGATGTACCAGCTAAGCTCTTCCAGCGTCATGTCAGTCGTCTGAGCGCCGATGTAAGAGATTGGCTCGTCTTCGGCGTCCACGCGCGTCACTTGAGGCTCGAGGATCCCGTCGGGAAGGTTGCTGCGGATTTGCGCGACCGCGTTGCGCACGTCATTCACGGCACGGTCGGTCGGAGTGCCGAGCTGGAAAGACACGAATGTCGTGCTGTTGCCCTCCACGACCGTGCTGCTGATCTCGTCGACGCCGTTGATTCCGCGGATCGCGGATTCGACCCGCTGCGTGACCTGCGTCTCCATCTCATTCGGTGCAGCGCCCGGCTGCGAGACCGAGACGATCGCGGCGGGAAAATCGATATCCGGCGCGTTGTTCACCTGCATCCGGGCGAACGCGATCAAGCCGGCGAGCATCAGTCCGACGAACAAGACGATCGGCCCGACCGGGTTGCGGATGCACCAGGATGAGATGTTGCGGAAATTCATGCTCTTAAGACTCTTCTACTGCCTCAGCGTCTGGCCTGGCGCCTCGGATTGATCTTCTGCCCGGGATTGAGGAACGGACCCGCTGAAAGGACGACAGCCTCATTCCCCGAAAGTCCCTCGGCGATAGTCACGCCCGAATCATCGACACTCCCGATTTTGATCGGCCTGCGTTCAATCTCGTTCTTGCCATTGACGACGTAGACGTAATTGCCCTTGTCATCGCTGAGCACGGCGCTTTGTGGCAGCAGCGGAGCCGTCGTCGTGCCCGCCGTGATGCGCGCCTCGGCGAATCCGCCCGGCCGGATCACCGGATCGTAAGGAACCGAAATTCTGACGGCGCCAAGCCGGGATTGCGGATCGATCGCCGGAGCAACCTGCCAGACCGTACCGGCGAAGTTGCGGTCGGATCCGACGGGAGTGACGTCAGCGGGCATCCCGACGCGGACGAGGGCGAGGTCCTGCTGCGATAGTTGGGCCTGCATCTCCATGTTGCCCGCTTCAGCCAGCCTGAACAGGGCGCCGGACGCGGAGCTGACAATCTGACCGACTTCGACGTTGCGCGCGAGGATCAGGCCCGAAGCCGGCGCGGTCACATCGAGGCGGCCGAGCTCCGCTCGGCTTGCGGCGAGTTGTGCCTGGGAGACACGCACCTGCGCGTAAGCCGCGTCGCGCGTCGCTTTTTTCGAATCGATTTCGGCCTTTGAGACGAACCCGCGGCCCTGAAGAGAGATCGCCCGTTCGTAATTGTTCTGGGCGAGCACCGCGTTCGCCTTTGCGGCTTCGACTTGCGCGGCGAGCTGCGCCGTCTGCTGCGCTTGCACCGACCGGTCGACCACGGCCAGAACCTGACCTGCGCGGACCCAGCTACCAGCGTCGACAAGCACCCGAACGACGCGGCCCCCTTGGCCCGCGATCCCAACCGGCTGGTCGCGCTTGGCGGCAAGCGGCCCGCTGGCGGCGATCGTGCGCCCCACCTGGCTTCGGCCGGGCACGATGACGGTAGCTGTCGGTATCTGGCCTGCGCCATCGGCAGCTTGAGGCGTCTTTTCGCTGGCGCCGCGGCCCATTATCACGGCCAGGCCGACCACGACGAGCGCGACAATGATGGCACCGATGATCACCCACCGGCGCCGGCGCGAGCGGTCGCGCACGACAAGCGTGTCGGAGGTATGGATCGAAGTCTCGCGGTTCATCATCCCTGCCCGTTTTTCGCGAATCTGTGTGTTATCTTATGGTAGCTGTATTAGCCCAATAAGTCACCCACCGCAACTGACCCGCGCCCCGTTTCGCTCGCCAGCCGTTTTCGACTAACGACGGCACTTGTTTTGCAAGCGCGCGTTGGCGCATCCGAGGTGAAGGCCGGTTGAACGGCGCAAGCGAAAGGGGAAGGCGCAATGCAAGACTACGGCATTATCGGCTGGATTATCATCGGCGGGCTGGCTGGGGCCGTTGCGAAGCTGCTGATGCCGGGGCGCGATCCGGGAGGGTGCATCGTCACCGTTCTCCTCGGAATTGCCGGGGCCCTGCTCGCTGGCTGGCTCGGTCAGGCGGTCGGTTGGTACAAGACCGGCGAGGGGGCCGGCTTCATCGCGGCGATCGTCGGTGCCCTCATCCTGTTGCTCGTCTACCGCGTAATCGTAGGTCGCAGGCGGCTCTAAAAGCTCGGCTGTTCAGCAAGCAGCCATGGCGCGGGGACGAGCCTCGGCCCCGTCCGATAATGAGCGAGGGGTTTGAAATGAGACACGTCTTTATTGCGGCGCTGATGCTTGGCGCCGCGGCGTTGCCCGCGATGGCGGAGGCGCAGACTACGTCCACCGTCACTCAGGCGATCGCCGGAACCAAGCTCGACGTTAGCGCGACCGGGAAGGTGACTCGAGTGCCGGACGTTGCGATCATCAGCGCGGGCGTCGTGACCCGCGCCACGACGGCGGTCGCCGCAATTCAGCAGAATGCCGACCGGATGGAACGCGTTCGGGCCGCCCTTAAGCGCGCGGGCATCGAGGATCGCGACATCCAGACCAGCAACATCAGCCTCAATCCGGAATATCGCTACGAACAGAACCGTCCTCCGCAACTGGTCGGCTATAGCGCGTCGAACCAGGTGAACGTGCGCTTCCGCGACATCCGCAACAGCGGCAAGATCCTCGATGCTCTGGTCGCCGAGGGCTCCAACCAGATCAACGGGCCAACGCTGACCATCGACAAGCCCGAAGCCGCGCTCGACGAGGCGCGGGGCAAAGCCATTGCCGTCGGGCGGGCGCGCGCTGATCTTTATGCACGGGCACTCGGCATGCGGGTCGTGCGGCTGCTGTCAGTGAGCGAAAGCGGCGGTTACCAGGTTCCGCCGCCGATGCCGGTGATGATGCGTGCGGAGATGGCGGCGCAGGGCGCTGACACCAAGATCGATCCGGGCGAGCAGGAGCTCCAGGTGACGCTCGGCATGAGCTTCGAGTTGCAATAGTTCCGGCGCTCAGAATGAAAAAGGCCGCGCAGCCTGGAGCCGCGCGGCCTTCAAGATCAGAAGATAGGAGCCCCGCCTAGCGAACCGTGCCTCTGCGGATCAGGTTCACGATCGCGAGCAGGATGACCGCGCCGATCAGCGAATAGAGAAACGTCTCGATTGTAATACCCGAATTGATGCTTCTCCCCATTATGAGGCCGGCGATCACGGCGCCGACGATGCCGACGACGATATTGAGAATGATCCCCTGCTGAGCATCGGTCCTCATGATGAGGCTTGCAAGCCAGCCAACGACACCACCGACGATCAGCCAGATGATGATACCCATGAGCCTTTCCCTCCTGTTATCCGACCACCATGTTACTCGGCGGTCATTGCGGCATCTCAGACGCGTGACGCGCGGCGATAGTTCCGGATTCGGAAGGGTCTGTCGAGAATTTTAGTTAACGGGCGGCGTTCAAAGTGGCTGAAACGCTCGTTTGATTACCCGCCGTAATGAATTTCTCAGTAACGCTGCTGGCGTTCGTACTGGTCGCGGTATTGCTTGATCCGAGTGACGCGCAGGCCCGGCATTCCGCTGCGGTCGACCGCGCGCTGCCAGCTGGTGAATTCCTCGAGGCTCAGAGAGTAACGCTTGCAGGCGTCGTCGACGCTCAGCAACCCGCCGGCGACCGCAGCGACAACCTCAGCCTTGCGCCGAACGACCCATCGGGTCGTGTTCACAGGCGGCAGGGAGTCGAGCGTCAGCGGCTCGCCGAGCGGTCCGATGACCTGGGCTGGACGAATCTTCTGGTTCTCGAGCATTCCGTTACACCTGCTTAATCATTGACACTCTGGGCTCCTTAAGCGGCCCGCGTTGAAAACTTTCTGAAACGTGGTGGTTAATAGTCCGGTCAATCCGACTTACGTTCCTTTAACCCCGATTCTTCTTCAGCAAACGCGCCTCCGATCTCCTTCACGGCCTCGCGCCAGCCCTCTCCGGCCGAGAGATAGCAGGCGATCGCGTGCTGCCGTGCGCGCTCTTCCGCCTCGCTGCCCGTGCCCATCAGTTCGAGGAGCTCGCTCAGACTGAGCGGCTTCTCTGTACGAGCCCGAATCTCCCCTTCGTGCTTCGCCAAAATCCGAACCTCACCCCTCACTTCAGGACCGGTCTAGGCGGGATGAGTGAAATTCGGGTAAAGAGCGGCGCAAGAGATCTCCAATGCGGATAGATTTTCAGCTCGGCCGCCCTTCGGGCGATGCCTGTCCTGAGCGGCCGCCGCAGGCCGGCGGCCGAAGGGCCCGGATTGTCGTCGCCATGTCGGGCGGCGTGGACAGCTCGGTCACGGCGGCCCTTGCCGCGCGCACCGGGGCCGAGGTGATCGGAGTCACTCTCCAGCTTTATGACCATGGCGAGGCGGTGCGCCGCTCGGGATCGTGCTGCGCCGGCCAGGACATTTACGACGCCAAGACGGTCGCCGACCGGCTGGGGATCGCACATTACGTGCTGGACTATGAGAGCCGGTTCCGCACCGGCGTGATCGACAGGTTCGTCGACGAATATGCCCACGGCCGCACGCCTATCCCCTGCGCTTTGTGCAATCAGGGTGTGAAGTTCACCGACTTGATCGCCTTCGCGCGCGAGCTCGGCGCCGATTGTCTCGCGACAGGCCATTATGTGCGGCGAGTTGTGGATGACCGCCGGATCGAGCTGCACAAGGGGGCGGATCCGCGGAGGGACCAGAGCTATTTCCTCTACGGGACTACGCCTGAGCAGCTGGACTTTCTGCGCTTCCCGCTCGGGGATCTGCCCAAGGACGAGGTGCGGCGAATCGCAACCGATCTCGGGCTCGAAGTAGCGAGCAAGCCCGATAGCCAGGACATCTGTTTCGTCCCCGACGGCGACTATGCCGGCCTGGTGAAGCGGATCCGGCCGGAAACCGAAGCGCCGGGTGAGATCGTCGACCTTGAGGGGCGCGTGCTCGGCATGCATCGCGGAGTGGTCCATTTCACCATCGGTCAGCGTCGGGGAATCGAAATCGGCGGCCAGAGCGAGCCGCTCTATGTCGTGCGCATCGAACCGGAGGACCGGCGGCTCGTCGTCGGGCCGCGACGCGCGCTCGCTGTGGACGCGATGCGGGTCGGCGACTGGAACTGGCTTGGCGAGGAGCAGTGCGAGGTCAGCGTGAAGGTCCGCTCGCTCGCCGCCGCAGTCCCCGCGATCATCGAAGGGGCGTGGCTCCGATTCGCGCGCCCCGAATACGGCGTTGCGCCGGGGCAGGCGGCGGTCGTCTATGAGGGAACGAGGATGCTCGGCGGCGGCTGGATCGCCGAGACGCAGCCGACCGAACGAAATTTCGTGAATGCCGCCGCCGCTTAGCGCGGGAATCCTGCTCTTCCGGCAGCGGGGCGAAACCGAAGTCCTGCTGATCAAACCCGGCGGCCCCTTCTGGCGCAACAAGGACGCAGGCGCGTGGATGATCCCCAAGGGCATGGTCGAGCCGGGCGAGGTACCGGCCCAGGCGGCACTCCGGGAGTTCGCAGAAGAAACGGGCACTAAGCTCAGCGCGGTGCCGTTCCCTCTGGCGAAAGTGCGGCAGTCGGGAGGCAAATGGGTCGAGGCCTTTGCGGTAGAGGGTGATCTCGACCCCGCATCGGTCACGAGCAACGAGTTCGAAGTCGAATGGCCACCTAGAAGCGGCCGGCGCGAACGCTTCCCCGAGGTGGCTGAAGCGCGGTGGATGACCCTTGCGGACGCGCGCGAAAAAATGCTTCCAAGCCAGCTTCCACTGCTCGACGCGCTCGAAGCCAACCTCAAAGGTGAATGATGCTCCTGTTACTCGCTGCATTAGCCATGCAGCCTCCGTCGGCTCCGGCATCGGGATGGGGGGCGCCAGCCCCTGTCACGACCAAGACCTGGCCAACGCAGGAAGGCGACGTCGTCCTCAAAGATTTCCGCTTCCGCTCGGGCGAGACCCTGCCCGACGTTCGAATGCATTACACGACGCTGGGGCAGCCCCATCGGAACACAGCGGGCGCGATCGACAATGCGGTAATGGTGCTTCACGGCACTGGCGGCAGCGGCAAGCAGTTCCTCCGGCCGCAATTCGCGGACGAATTGTACGGTCCCGGCCAGCCGCTCGACATCCGCCGTTACTGGATCATCCTTCCCGACAATATCGGCCACGGCAAATCGTCGAAGCCATCCGACGGCCTCAGGATGCGCTTCCCCAAGTATGATTACGACGACATGGTCGAGGCTCAGTACCGAATGCTGCAGACGATGGGTGTTACCCACCTGCGCCTTATCATGGGCACGTCCATGGGCTGCATGCAGGGCTTCGTGTGGGGCGAGACGCATCCTGCCTTCATGAGCGCGCTGATGCCGATGGCCTGCGAGCCGGTCGAGATTGCCGGCCTCAACCGCATGTGGCGGCAGCTTGCAATCAACGGCATCAAGGCCGACCGCGCCTGGCAGGAGGGGAATTATTCAACACAGCCCATGTCGGGGCTGCGAGCGGCGCAGAACCTGCTGTTCGTCGCGGGCGCGGCCCCGCTTTATTACCAGGCGCAATACCCGACGCGGACGGCGGCGAGCGGCTATGCCGAGGAGCGGGTCGCATCGGCGCTCAAGGAGCTCGACGCCAACGATCTCATCTACCAGCTCGATTCCTCGCGGAACTACAATCCGTGGCCGAGGCTCGAGGCGATCAGGGCGCCACTCATGTGGATCAACTCGGCCGACGATTTCATCAACCCGCGCGGCTTTTCATTCCCGCAGGAGGCGTTGAAGCGCATGCCGACCGCACGCTTCCGCCTGATTGCCGAAACGGCGGACACGCGCGGTCACGGCACGCACACCTGGGCGAAGTTCTGGAAGGCGGACCTTATTGCGCTGCTGGCGCGCTCGGAACCAGGTCGTGAGCCGAAACATGGTTCACGGTGATTAGCCACCGGCCGTTGACCTTGCGAAACAGGCGCGTGTTCACGCCTTCGGTGACGCGCGTGCCACGCTCAAGCCGATACTGGCCGATCAGCATCGCCGCGTCGGAGCCGAGCAGGTCGACATTCATATTGTAAAAGTGCAGGCGTCCGCGCCGTTCGGCCGAGCCGCCATAATCGCGAATGTAATGGTCGAGCGTGCCCTGCCACCCGTCCTGGAATTTCCCACCCGAGACGAAGACGACATCGGGGTTCTTGAAACCCGCCATGTAGCCGCGAAAGTCGCCGCGGTTCCACGCTGCCTCCATGCGCTGGATCGTGTCGAGGATCTCCGCGCTCTCACCGCGCGGGCTGGCTGCGGCAACCGGTGACGGAAGCAGCGCCAGAGCGAAAACAACACCGACTTTCATCGCGGTGCGGGCCTCCGGGTAACGGACGTGAGACCGTACAGCACCAGTCCCGCAGCTGCGAGGGCGCCGAGCGTGAGCCACGCCTCTGCGTCGGCCTGCGCGGCCGCCCAGGCACAGACGGCGATCCCGACTGCGCCACTGACCCAGCGGAACGCTGTAAGGGGCAGCCGTTCGGGTGCTCGGGGCAAAGCGGCGATGGTGGCTGCATAAACGAACATCCTGGCAAGCGTGCTGACGACCGCGAGCCACACGAAGCCGCCGCTGATTGCCAGCGCCGCGGTGAAGAGCGCGAGGAAGGCGATCGAATTGGCTGGAGTCCGAAACTGCGCATTCACCGCGCCGAACCAGCGCGGCAGGTCACCATGCTCACCCATGGCCGAGGTCAGGCGCGGTACTGCGGCCATGATACCGTGCAGGTTGCCGGCCAGGGAAGCAATTGCCGCGAATGTGAGCACAACTGCTCCCGTCGGGCCGGCCAGGCGCCGGCCGAGATCGACCAGCGGCGCGTCGTCATGCGCACCGCCCGAAGGGAAGACCGTCACGAAGGCGAGCTGGACGAGGAAATAGAGCAGGGTCGTCGCTGCGATCGACAGCAGGATCGCGCGCGGAAGGGTCGTCGCGGGGCGCTTCGTTTCGCCAGCGGGCACGACGAGATTCTCGAAGCCGACGAAAGCATAGAAGACGAGCAGCGCGCCAGCTTCGAACTCCGACAACGGCGGAGCGGCGCCGGGAGCCGGGACTGGCCCAAACAGAACTAGCGCCGCGATGGCCGCGAGGACCAGCGGCAGGGCCTTGAGCAATGTGAGCCCTGCGAGGAGCCGCAGCGCTCGTTCCACCCCAATGATATTGACGAAGGCGAGGCCGACGCAGACGGCGATGATTGCGACGGCACGCGCGAAGCCATGGCCGATGTCGGGCAGCCAGCGGCCGAGATAGGCAATCAGCACATTCGCGTTCGCGGCGAACGCGGCGGCGCGGGACACATAATAGATCCAGCCGAGTTCGAAGCCGGCGAACCTCCCGAAGACTCTGCCGTAGGTGGCTGGCCCCCCGCTCTCGGGAAAGGCTGCGGCGCTTCGCGAGAAGGGCCAGATAACCAGCATGGCCCCAAGGGCGACGAGCGGGAACAACCAAGGCGAGAAAGTGCCGAAATCGGCCGCGAGAGTCGCCGGAAGAGCGAAGATCGCGGCTCCGACCGCTCCGTTGAATGAAAGCAGGAGCGCGCCGGTAAGGCCGATGCGCCGCTCCAGCCTGGGTTCGCTCAAAGCTGGAAATTGCCCACGATCACGGTGTGGCAGTGGCCGCCGAGCAGGACTCGATCGCCCTCAAGACGGCAGTGGAGGACGCCGGTCCGCTTGCTTGCCTGGAGGGCGGTGAACTCGTTGCGGCCCAGCCGCTCCGCCCAATAAGGCGCAAGTGCCGCGTGCGCCGAGCCCGTCACCGGGTCTTCGTCGATGCCGAGATAAGGCACGAACACGCGGCTCACGATGTCCTCGCTCAGGCCGCGCGCGGTAATCACCGCCATGCGCGGGACGTCACGAAGCGCCGTAAAATCGGGCTGCACGGCCAGGACCGTCGGCTCGTCGGCGACCTCGATGATCGCGGCATCGTTGCAACCCTCGGCCAGCCATGCCGGAGTGTCGGGCAGGCCAAGCGCTCGATTGAGCTCCGGTTCGTGAACTTCGGTAAGTCGCGCTGCGGGCAGATCGAGCTCAAGAATGTCGTCGCGGCGGCTCACCACCAGCGTGCCGGATCTTGTCGAAAAGCGCACCGGCTCCGAGTGAATCAGCACGTGGCCTGCGGCGAGCGTTGCATGGCCGCACAGCTCGACCTCGCTCGCCGGCGTGAACCAGCGGAGGTCGAAGTCAATGTCGTCCCGCTCGCTTGGGACGGTGAAGGCGGTCTCGCTGAGGTTATTCTCGGTCGCGATCGCCTGCATCAGCGCGTCGTCGAGCCATCGTTCGAGCGGCATTACCGCCGCGGGATTGCCGGTCAGCGGCTTGTCGGCGAAGGCGTCGACCTGGAAGAAGGGCAGGCTGGTCATGTGGCGCGCTCCGTGATTTCCTGCGGAAGGAGGGTCTCCCGGTCGGTCTGCCCCTCCGGATCGACGTGGATCAGGATCTCCGTATTCGGGAAACGCTGCTGCAACTGCTCCTCGACGCGGTCGAGACGGTCGTGGGCTTCCTGCACCGTCCAGTCCGCCGGCACCCAGACGTGGAACTGTGCAAAATAATGCGTTCCGCTAGTCCGGGTTCTAAAATCGTGAAGCCCGGCAAGCTCGGGATATTCCTTCGTCGCCGCGAGGAAGCGCTCGCGAAGGTCATCGGGCCATTCGCGATCCATCAGCTGCGCGAGCGCATGGCTCGAAGCGCTCCATGCGCTCCACAATAGCCACAGTGCGATCAGCAACCCGAACAGCGCATCGGCACCCGTGAGTCCCGCAAACTGATCAAGCACGAGCGCGACGATGACGGAGCCGTTGAGTAGTAGGTCGGACGAATAGTGCAGTCGGTCCGTTCCGATTGCGAGAGAGCCTGTGCGTCTGACGACGTGGCGCTGATAGGTGATGAGCGCAAACGTCAGAACCATTGCCACGATCGAGACGCCGATTCCGAGTTCTGCCTCGCCTGTCTGGGCGCTGCTCAGCAGCCGCTGCACGGCCCGAAAGCCGATGAAGATCGCCGAGACGGTGATCAGGATCACTTGCACCAGCGCAGCAAGCGCCTCGGCCTTTCCGTGGCCGAAGCGATGGTCATAGTCCGCTGGGACCGCCGCGATGCGCACTCCGAGCAGCACGACCAGGCTGGCGATGAGATCGAGCCCGCTGTCGGCAAGCGAGCCGAGCATCGCCGTCGAATCGGTTCGATAGGCAGCCCATGATTTCAGTACGATCAAGGTGATCGCCATGGCGATGCTCGCCATTGCCGCGCGAGCGGTGAGCCTGGAGCGCTCCGCCGGGGTGGTCACGCTTTCAGTCACGGGTAGAGGAGCCCTTCGCTCCAGTGGCTGTCGTCGCGGGTGAACAGTTGGCGTTCGTGCAGCCGGTGCGGCCGGGCGGTCCAGAATTCGATCCGTTCGGGCACCACGCGGTAACCAACCCAGCCGTCCGGCCGGGGCACGTCGCATCCCTGAAATCGCCGCGTCATCTCCTCGAAGCGAGCCTCGAACAACTCTCGACTTTCGAGGGGCCTCGATTGATCGGACGCCCAGGCTCCAAGTTGAGAGTCACGCGAGCGCGTGGCGAAGTAGGCATCCGCGTCGTCATCTGACATTCGCTCCACATGCCCCTCGATGCGCACCTGGCGACAAAGTGATTTCCAGTGGAAGAGGAGGGCCGCTCGCGGATTTTCTGCCAGATCACCCCCCTTGGCACTCTGCTCATGAGTATAAAAGGCAAAGCCCTCGGGCCCGTGCGCTTTGAGCAATACTATCCGAGCTGACGGCTGCCCGTCCGCCCCGGCTGTCGCCACGGTCATGGCTTCAGGCTCGTTGATCTCGCTTGCGCGCGCCTCGGCGAACCATTCGTCGAACAGCTTGAAGGGATCGCTCGCCATGTGAGCCGCGGCTTAGGCTTGGACGCGCTCGCGCCGCAACCCATCTGGTCAGCCGAGCATCGTTACGGCATGGAAGTGTGAATGGCACTGGACCTCTACCAACGCTTGGGGCTGAAGCGCGGCGCGAGCGAGACGGAGATCAAGAAGGCTTATCGCAGCCTCGCCAAGCAGCTCCACCCCGACCGCAACAAGGACAATCCGGACGCCGCAAAGCGCTTCGGAGAAGTAACTCACGCCTATGACCTGCTGTCCGACAAGGACAAGCGCGCGCAGTACGACCGCGGCGAAATCGACGAGGAGGGCAATCCGAAGATGCCGTTCGGCTCGGGCTTCGGCGGCTATTCTGCCGGTCCTGGCGGGCCGCAGCCCGGCGCAGGGGGCGGGTTTGAGAATTTCAACTTCGGCGGGGCGGATTCTGCCGACCTCAGCGACCTGTTCGAAGGGCTGTTCGGCGGGGCGGGTGCGCGCGGACGGCCCGGAGGAGGTTTTTCAGGATTCCGGCAACGCGCAAGAGCGCCGCAAAAAGGAGCAGACGTCGCTTATCGGCTGAAGATCCCTTTCGACGACGCGGTCGCGCTAAAGCAGCAACGGATCACGCTCGCGGACGGCAAGACGATCGACCTCAAGCTTCCCCAGGGCCTCGAGGACGGAACCAAGATCCGCCTCGCCTCCAAGGGCGAGGAGGGGCCGGGCGGCCGCGGCGACGCAATCGTGACGGTAGAGATCGCGCCGCACCGGCACTTCAAGCGCGAAGGCAACAATATCCGGCTCGAGCTTCCGATCACGCTCAAGGAGGCCGTGCTCGGAGGCAAGGTGAAGGTGCCGACGCCCGAGGGACCGGTCATGCTCACCATCCCGAAGGGCACGACATCGGGCAAGGTTCTGCGTCTCAAGGGCCGCGGCTTCACCGACCGCACGGGCAAGCGCGGAGATCAGCTGGTCTCAGTCGAAATCGACGTGCCCGCCAACGACGCCGAGCTTCAGAAGTTTGCGGAAGAGTGGAACGGCGGCGGCAACCCGCGCGCGTCCCTGGGTGTTTAGCGCGTCTGATATATAGTCAGCGCCGCTGCTGAATGAGAGACATCTCCCCACAATCGCCCGAATCCAGGCGCAAACGCCTCGCGAGCATGCGGGCCGCATTCGGCACGGAGGTCGAGGAAAAGCTCAAGCCGAGGCTCACGCCGTGGGAGGTGGTCAAGCGCGTCGCAATCGGGGTCTACAACGACGGGTTTATCCATGCCGGGAACCTCGCTTACCTGTCGATCCTGGCGCTGTTCCCGTTCTTCATCCTTGCGGCTGCCGTCGCGCATTTGCTGGGGCAGAGTCAGGACGCGCAGCTGACCGTCGTCAATGTGTTGCGCCGACTGCCGCCGAACGTCGCCGAGACCTTGCGCGCCCCGGTGAATGAGGTGCTGACGGCGCGGACTGGGCCGCTCCTTTGGTTCGGGGCCATCGTCGGGCTGTGGACCGCGGCAAGCTACGTCGAGACCATCCGCGACATTCTTCGCCGCGCTTTTGGCGTGAAGTTCTGCGCGCCTTTCTGGGAATATCGCCTCGGCTCGATCCTGCTGATTCTTGGGGCCGTGCTACTCTTGATGACTGCCTTCGCAGCGAGCGTGGCCTTGACCTCGATTCATCACGTGATCTTGCAATGGTTCCCCTTCGCGCAGGGATTCGCCAGCAGCCTCGGCATTTATCGCCTGGTCCCGGCGGCGACCCTGTTCTTCACGTTCTACGTCCTGTTCTTTGCACTGACTCCAGCGCGCTATCGAAAGCGCGACTGCAGGAAGTGGCCTGGTGCATTACTGGTTACCGTCTGGTGGCTCGCGACGGTGGAAATCCTGCCCGTCGCGCTTGGTCTACTCGGCGGCTACAGCCTGACCTACGGTAGTCTCGCCGGCGTGATGATCACGCTGATCTTCTTCTTCATCGAAGGTCTCGGGGTCGTGATCGGTGCCGAGCTCAACGCCGCGCTGGCGGAGAGCGGCGCCTCGGCGCTAAAGGGTGAAGTGTATACTGGGCCATACACGGACGAGCTCGAAGTCGAGGAACCGCAGCCCGGTGAAGACGTCGAACCGGTGCTGGAGAGAGGGGGACCGCTACTTTGACCGGATTAATGCAAGGGAAGCGCGGGCTGATCATGGGGCTTGCCAACGACCGCTCCCTGGCGTGGGGCATTGCCCGCGCGCTTGGCCAAAACGGTGCCGAGCTTGCATTTTCGTACCAGGGCGAAGCGCTCGAGAAGCGGGTCCGGCCGCTGGCGATGGAGTTGGGCTGCGACCATCTCGTCGATTGCGACGTGTCCGACATGCGCGCTCTCGACCGCACGTTCGACGCGCTGAAGGAAAGGTGGAAGACGATCGACTTCGTCGTCCACGCGATCGGCTATTCGGACAAGAATGAGCTTCGCGGAAAATTCGTCGACACGTCGATGGACAATTTCCTCATGACGATGAACATCTCGGTCTACAGCTTCGTCGCGGTCGCTCAGCGCGCGCGGGCGCTGATGAGCGGCGGCGGGTCCCTCCTCACGCTGACCTATTACGGCGCCGAGAAGGTCATCCCGCATTACAATGTGATGGGTCTCGCCAAGTCGGCGCTCGAGACGTCGGTCAAATATCTGGCCGCGGACCTCGGGCCCGAGGGCATTCGCGTGAACGCCATTTCGGCCGGGCCGATCAAGACGCTCGCGGCAAGCGGTATCGGCGACTTCCGCTACATCATGAAATGGAACGAATATAATTCGCCGCTGCGCCGAAACGTCACGATCGAGGACGTCGGCGGCGCGGGCCTCTACCTGTTGTCGGACTTGGCGAGCGGAGTCACCGGCGAAATCCACCACGTGGACGCGGGCTATAACGTCGTCGGAATGAAGGCCGAGGACGCGCCCGACATTTCCACGGTCTGATCGTGAGCCTTCTTCTCCTACTTGCCGCGGCAGTAACGCATGTTCCTCCTGACCTCGCCGCGGCTGTTGCCGCCTATGACAAGGCGCAGATCGACAGCAACCGTGCCGAGCTCGAGCGCTGGCTCGCCGATGACTATCTGCTGGTGAACAGCAGCGGCGCGACCGAAACCAAGGCGCAGCTCATCGCCGATTACACCGCGCCCGGCTTCGATCTCGAGCCGTTCACCGTCGAGCAGCCGGTCGAAAGGGTGTGGACGGACGGCGCGGTGATGGGCGGAATCGCGACCATCCGTGGTACCGATGGCGGCAAGCGTTATGAGATGCGGCTGCGGTTCGCCGACATCTGGGCCAAGCGCAACGGCCGCTGGCAGGTGATCTACTCGCAGGTTGCCAAAGCGCCGTGACGATCTTGGCCAAGCAGGTACGAATTACCGGCCTCGTGCAAGGCGTGTTCTTCCGCGCGTGGGCACAGGGCCACGCACGAGAGCTCGGAATCAGCGGCTGGATTCGCAATTGTCCGGACGGGTCCGTGGAAGCGCATTTGAACGGCGATGAGAATGCCGTCGCTCGAATGATCGAACGGCTGAGGCGCGGGCCATCCAATGCCCGGGTCGATGACCTCACGATCGAGGATGCGGCACCGGAAAACACTGGCCGATTTGAAGTGCGTCACTGACGCGCGAACGGGTCCCGTACCAGAATCGTGTCGTCGCGTTCGGGCGAGGTCGAAACCAGGGCCACGGGGCAGCGGATCAACTCCTCGATGCGGCGCACGTATTTGATTGCGCGCGCCGGCAGGTCCGCCCAGCTGCGCGCTCCACGGGTCGATCCCGGCCAGCCTTCGATCTCTTCGTAAATCGGCTCCACGCGTGTCTGGTCCGCCGCATGAGGAGGGAGGTAGTCGTACCGTTCGCCGTCGATCCGGTAGCCGGTGCAGATCTTCACCGTCTCGAAGCCGTCGAGCACGTCGAGCTTGGTCAGCGCGATTCCGGTGACTCCGCTGACCGCGACCGCTTGCCGCACCAGTACGGCGTCGAACCAGCCGCAGCGCCGACGCCGACCCGTGACCGTTCCGAATTCATGGCCGCGCTCGCCGAGGCGTTGCCCGACCTCATTGTCCTGCTCGGTGGGGAAGGGGCCGGATCCGACGCGGGTAGTATAGGCCTTCACGATTCCGAGCACGAACCCGGCGCCCGACGGGCCGATGCCACTGCCGGGCCCTGTCGTTCCCGCAACCGTGTTCGATGACGTGACGAACGGATAGGTGCCGTGGTCGACGTCGAGCAGCACCCCTTGCGCGCCTTCGAAGAGAATCCGCCGGCCGCGCTGCAGCGCAACATCAAGATCACGCCACACCGGGCGAGCGAAGGCGAGGACGAATTCGGCGATCTCGGCGAGGTCCGAACGGAGCCGCTCACGGTCGACCGGGGGCTCGCCGAAGCCGGCGCGGAGCGCATCGTGATGGGCGCACAGGCGATCGAGCTGGGGAGAGAGATCGTCGAGCCGGGCGAGGTCGCAGACGCGGATCGCGCGCCGGCCGACCTTGTCCTCATAGGCCGGCCCAATGCCGCGGCGGGTGGTGCCGATCTTGCCGGCGCCGCTCGCATCTTCGCGCAGGGCATCGAGGTCGCGGTGGATGGGAAGGATGAGCGGGCAGGTCTCGGCGACCATCAGGACTTCGGGCGTCACGTCCACGCCCTGCTCGCGGATTCGCTCGACCTCCGCCTTCAAGGCCCAGGGGTCGAGCACGACGCCATTGCCGATCACCGACGGAGTGCCGCGGACGATGCCGCTCGGAAGCAGCGACAGCTTGTAGGTCTGGTTGCCGACGACGAGCGTATGGCCCGCATTGTGACCGCCCTGGAAGCGCACGACCATGTCGGCGCGGCTCGCCAGCCAGTCGACGATCTTGCCCTTGCCTTCGTCGCCCCACTGGGCGCCGATGACGGTGACGTTGCCCAAATCTTATTCCTTTCCGAGAACCCGCGGCTCCTAAGGGGCTAAGGTGCACGCGTCCAGTTCAGCCGCACGAGCATTGGGAACGTGCGCCAGCCGGGTCCGTTCGGCTGTTTCATGAAGCCGATGAACGAGCAGCATCTGGCCCTTTTCAGGCGGCACATGGTCGAGATCATCGACATGCATTTCGACCTGTCGAGCGAAGAGATCGGTCGAAACGAGCTCGACGCGCACCTTCGCGCCGCGCTGATGGGCGTGCCGCGCCATGTGTTCGTGCCGCACAGCCTGATGCTGATGGCCTATCAGGATACGCCGCTGCCGATCGGCTTCGACAAGACGATCTCGCAGCCGTTCATCAGTGCGCTGATGATCGAACTGCTCGGGATCGAGCGCGGATCCCGCGTCCTCGAGGTCGGGACCGGGCTCGGCTACCAGGCGGCGGTCATGGCAGAAATGGGCGCCGAGGTGTTCACCGTCGATGTGGTCGAGGAGTTTTCCGAAGCTGCGGTGACCAGGTTCGAGGCGCTCCGGTATGACGTCGAAGTTCGCGTCGGCGACGGGTCGCGCGGCTGGCCCGAGCATGCGCCGTTCGACCGAATCCTCGTGACGGCCGCGACTGCCGAGCCCCCGGAGGCGCTCGTCGAGCAGCTGAAGCCGGGCGGACGCATGGTCATTCCCCTCGGAGGGCAGGACGTCCAGGAGCTTAGCGTAGTCGAGAAGGGGGTCGACAGCGAGGTCACGACGCGCGCCATCATGCCGGTGCGCTTCACCCAGCTTGAAATCGCTGCATAAGGACGGCCTCAGGCCTCTCCCTTCTTCCGTTCGCCGGCGAGGATCGCGTCCAGCTCGTCATGCTTCATCGTCTTGGCGTGACCTTCGTTGCGCAGGAAATGCTGGTCGAGCTTCTCGATCATTTCGCGCCCCTTGGCCCCCTGGAGGTGAAGGAGCGCGTCGACCTTTGCCTCCAACCGGTCATCGCTCTCGCGGCTGGCCGGCGAACCCAGGTACAGGAAGTAGGCGAGGCCCACGACCTGCCAGATCAGCTGGAGAAACTCCGACTGCCAGTTCTCGAACGTGTCGCGCAGCATTTCGTTGATGTACGCGCCGACCTGGGGGCTTTGCCCATGGGTA